>JAFZSA010000011.1 GCA_017619585.1 Bacteroidaceae bacterium | reverse complement strand
CCCCTGAGCACACGCTCAGAGGCTTTTTTCTTTCACTCCCCCAAAGGGGGAGAAGGAGGGGGCCTTTACTTCATCTTATCCAGCAGGCGGGCTAAACCGTCTATATCGTAGCGGGGGTCGGCATTTACATCTAAGACATTACCCTCTCTGTCTATCAGCTTGTAGGTTGGGTAGCCTGTTATTCCAATGAAATTTTGGATAGCCTGTTGCTGAGCATCGGGCAGGTTGTAGTGGACGACGTTGTCTCCCAGCACTTCGTATTCCTTGATGATGTTCTGCCAGGTATCTTCGGGGCTGCGGTTGGCCAGGTAGAGATAGACAAGGTCATAGTCCTTCAGGCGCTCGTATTCCTCCTGACTATGCTTGAGGCCTTCCTTGCAGGGACCGCACCATGTTCCCCAGATGTCCAGTAGGATAATCTTACCCCTGTAGGGTTCTGTAAGTTTGCGCAGTATCTGCTCGCCATCGCTCATGTTTGCCACATCCTCGGCCGACTTCAGGCTGGGTGACTTAGATATGTCTCTGCGCTGAATGGCCAGATACTTATCGTTCTGAGCATTCAGGTAAGCCTTGGCGGCAGGCATCTTCACGTTCTCCTCCACGAATTGCATCACTAAATCTGGCAGAGGCTCGCGACGTTGTTCCAGGAGATTGGATATCTTGTTGACAATGACAATGTCGCGTATATCCTGTGTGCAGCCAATGGAATCTAGTATGCTGAGGGCACGGTAGGTGTCAAACAAATTTCTTTCCTCTGTGAGGACATTCCCGATATTATCCCGAACGTATAAGTCATGGAATTGCTTGCACAGTTCTGATTTGAAGAATTTATCGCTGGCTTTCCTTGCCTCTTCATCGCCAGTCTTGTAAGAGGAATACTTGCTGAATCCGTCGGCATAGCGTTCCACCATGTCCAGCTCCTCGTCAGTAATCTTCACCTTTCCTGCCTCTCTGTATTTTCGGAGAATAGACGGGTATAACAAACAATCCATATTTATGTAATTATGGATGTAGCGATCACTTACAAAATGGTAGACATAGTCTCTTATGAATGTGCCGAGCTCGCGGTAGAGCGTGTAGGGTTGGGGCTGTTGCTTCCAGTACTGGTTTACACAGTCCATGATTTCTGCAGGAACCTGTCTGTCTTTCATATAGAACTGCCCCTGCATCAGGTTGCGGAACATGTCTGCATCGTAATGTCCCCTTAGGTAGTTGATGTAGCGGTCAGAGGTGTTGGGGCGTGCAGCAATCACCTTATCCAGCTCGTTCAGAGCATCGGCCTTATCATCCTTCAATCCCTGCATGAAGGCCAGTGCCTTCTTCTTGTCCATATCTTTATCTTCTGGATAACGGAATCCCCATTGGATGGGATTTGCCAGCGTCTCGTTCTGCAGGCGGCAGTTCTTGCCCATGAAGAGCTTGTGTCCGCCCTTGAAGTCGTACAGCATCAGGTAGGTCTCGCCCGGCTCCAGCAAAGTGCGGATAAAGGTACGGTCCCAGTCGAAGAATACCTCTGAACTATTCAGTACGGGAATCTTCATTACAAAGCGGCCCTGCTCATCCATCTTGGCGTAGTTGACGTTCCTGTTGCTGTGCTCATCAAAAATATTATCGCATACCGTTATATGGTACTCGTTACCCTTTTTCTTCATTTTCTCTGGCATATCCTTCAGCCAGCCTATGAAGGTTACGGTGTCTGTCTTGTAATTGGTATCCTTGAAATCTGCTCTTGTGTCCTTCTGAGGATAGTCGGGTAGGGCGATGCTGCTGATCAGGTTGTACTCCTTCGTCTTGCCATCGATGGTGATGTTGCGCACTCCGTTCTTGTTCTTATCTACATTGACGGTTATCTCCTTGCCATTGTTTTCCAGCACGATGGTGTACTTGTCGCCCTTCTGCTCTTTCTGCTTGTAGTTCCAGAACTGACAGTCGTAGATGGCACATTCATCATAGAAGCTGATGTCCCAGTCGCCCGTCTCGGTGTTGCGCCAGTTAGAGGGGAACAGCTTGCCGGCGCGGGTAGAGGGCTGCTCAATGCCTAGCAGTTGCCAAGCACCTTTGTCGTCACCTTCCGTAAAGTCGAAGCGCTGGGTGTTCGTGGGCAGAGGTTCAAAGTGCATCACCACATCCACGTATCCGTGGTCAATCAGGTAAGTTTCCTTGTCCGTTTCCATTCCGTCCAGGCTCTTCAGGGCGTACTTCTTGCCATCGGCACGCAGGAACGACTGCGAACTGATTCTTACCCAGTTCTCAGGACGGTCAGCGATGTGCATAAAGACACGCGTCTCGTCCTCGTCAAATTCCACTCGTCTGATTTCCAGCAGCGGGCTGAAGAAACCTTCAATCTCTGTGTTCACTTCGGTGCAGGGCTGTTCCCATACCGTTGCTTTCTCTTTTGCCTGCCCACCCATAGCTATCAGGGAGAATAGGGCAACGATGAATGTTTTTTTCATACGTTTGGTGTGTTGTGTTGTTTTTAGTTTACGTTATCGTTTACGTTATCGTTATTACTGTCTTTTACTTATTATACGCACAAAGTTAGTAAATATAACGGTGCTGCAAACATTTTTAATTTCTTTTAACATAATAGTTTAGCGGTTAGCGGCACGTGAGGTCTCCCCCTCGGGGAAGAGGGGGCTTTGGCGGTACGGCCTTTCTCTGCGAGCGATACGGCGTGCTGCTCTCAGCGATACGGCGTTTTGCAAGTGTGATGCCGCTGCATCTTAATTGCAATTCAAAGGTACGACATCGGCATTGCGGTTCTCGAATGAAAGGCAAATAAATGTTTTTTTAATGGTTTGTAAATAAAATTCCTTTGTCGCAGAAAGTTGTCCGGTTGGGCTCTCGTGAGGGGAAATTTCTTAGTGCACGTGGGAATTTTTACGGCCTCGTGTGGGAGCATTTTTCTATCTCTTTCTTTTGACACTGCAAGGTACGGCAACGGCATTGCGGTTCACGAATAAATGACAAACTTTTTTCTAACTCTTCACTCTTCACTCTTCACTTCTAAGCCGTGGTCACGATTGTCATTGTCATGACTGTCATTAACGAAAACAGAGTGCAACAATCCTCATAAGTAATATAAATATTATTTATATACTTATGGGCATAAAATCCCCCTTCCCTTCCAAAATCCTTAATGACAATCATGACAATGACAATCATGACATGCATGTTTGGGTGTGTCTTTTCCTGAATACGGTTGACAGCCACTCGAAAACGCCGGCAAATTTAAGTGTTTATCCGCATAGTATGCTCACTGCTGCCGTAAAATTTCGTCTTCCACATCTTTTTCTGCTCGCCAATCTGCTCATAAAGTTTAACACATTTATTAAGTTTCCTAAATGTGTCAACCTATTTCAGTATAAGACATTTTTTCTCCACCGTAGTATTCGTTAACCGCAATGAAAGTGTTGTACCTTTACACCATGTTTAGCGTGTCGGTGGGTATTGACGGCGAAATACTTGCCGAGGTAATTGGGGAACAGGAATTTACGCTCCAACTGGAGAATTTTTACTGGCTAACAGGGGAGTTAAGATAAAACTTGCGGTTCAGTTTGCCGTTGTATGTTCTTTCTATGTGATCTACAATGCTGAAGAGCTGAGGGACCTTGTAATGTTCCAGCTTTTGCATCAGATAGGCGGCCAGCTCTTTCTTGTTGATGACGGTGTCATTCTTTGGTACTACATACAGCCTCAGAACAGTTCCCAGAACGGGGTGGGGACTGGGAGCACAGATGCAGTCGGCAACGGCGGGGAAGGATAGGGTGGCATCTTCAACCTCAATGGGGTTGACTTTGTAGCCGCCAATGTTGATGATGTCACCCATGCGACCAGTCAGATGCAGGCGGCCCTGTTGGTCGATACGTCCGCAGTCGGAGGTGTAGAGTACGCCGTCGTGCAGTACCTTGCGGGTCAGTTCTTCATCGCCAACATAGCCCTCCATCAGGGTGTCTCCCTTGCATGCCACATTTCCATCAGGGGTGATAAAGACGGAAGAGTGGCGCATGGGGCGTCCCAGACAGCCTGCCATGCAGTAATCAGAGTTGTAGTTGTGCGTGCAGATGATTCCCGTCTCGGTGGAGGCGTAGGTGTTGTACAGCCTTGTGCGGGGCAGGAGTTGGCAGAGGGCTTCCATATCTGCTTGCGACATGGGAGCGGCTCCTGTCTCTATGAAATCTATCTTGTCGGCGATGCCGGAGAACTCCTTCCGGGCAAACTGCAGAAGCATGCGTATGCTGGTAGGAACCAGGAATGTGGCGACCTTAGGGTAGGGAAGGCTGAGTGCCTGCAGGAAGCGGTTCATGTCCTTCATGCCAGAGGTGATGCATAGTGTGGCACCTACCATGACGGTGGGCCATATCTTGCTAAGGCTGCCTATGTGGTTGAGGGGGCCGCTGATAACGAACAGCAAGTCCTCTGTGAACTGCATGGCTGAGATCAGGTTCTCGGCATCGGCTATGATGGCTTTGTGGCTAATCATGATGCCCTTCTGCTGCCCTGTAGTGCCTGTGGTGTAGAGGATATCAGCCACGCCCACGGGTATGGTGCAGGCGCTGATTTGCTGCTGTATGGTGCCGAGGCGCTCGGGGGTACAGTCCTCCTCTACGGGCACAGCGGCTTTCCCTGCCAGATGTGTGGCAAAGTACTGAATCAGGAAGTCTGTGCTCTGGGTGTTGCGGACAAGCACAGCGCTGCCTTTCGCCTGCTGGTACTCCCTGCTGCGTTCCGTAACCTGCTGCCACAACTGTCCGTAAGTGATGGTTTCCTCATCACAGATAACAGCCGGCTTAGTTGGACTTTTTTCTGCCCACAGGCAGAGATATGATTCAATAGAATTCAAAATTCAAAATTCAAGATTCAAAAATTTTCGCTAACCACTAACCACTAACCGCTAACCACTAACCTCTTATCTTCTCTTCCACCATAGCCACGATGCTATCAAGGTTTCTGAGGTTCTTGGGGGTGGCATCTTTGGCTTCCAATTCTATGCCGTACTCTGCCGAGAGGGTCATCAGAATGGTGGTGACACCCAGTGAGTCGAGGTCGCTAAACAGGAAGTCGGATTCCACGTCTACCAAGGGCAGCATATCTTCCAATAATTGTTTTATTCTTTCTTTCATTTTTATTTTAGTTTCTTTCGTTATATCGTTATTACGATGGGCGGCCTTTTTCGTTATTTCGATATATCGTTATAACGTTATTACGACATTCTTTTGGGGGCCACCTTTGTTCCCCCTAAAGGGGGCCAGGGGGTCTTTAAAAACAGCGGTGGTATGACGTAAGCCATAAGGACTACAGAGAACATACCCACAATGGTTACCTCTGCCAGCGAGCGGAGGGCTGGATGTTGGGCAAATATCAGAGAGCCGATGCCTATGAACATAATCAGCGCCGACAGGGCAATGGAGCGTTTGTGTGCCGCCAGCATCTTACGGCCATGCTTGCGTTCGTAGAGGCAGCCCTCGGTGACAAAGATGGTATAGTCGTCACCCTGACCGAAGATGAACGTTGCCAGTATCACATTCACCAGATTGAACTGTATGCCCAGTATTGCCATGATGCCCAGAATCCATATCCAGCTGACGGTCATAGGCAGGAATGTCAGCAGGGCCAGTTTGATGTTTCTGAAAGAGAACCACAGGAACAGGAAGACTATGAGGGCACAGGCCCATCCCACATAGTTGAAATTGTCCGTCAGGTTGCCTGCTAAGGTGCTGTTCAGGCTTTCTATATCAAAGCAGAACGCTGTGGACGGCAGAACAGCTGCAATCTCCTTACGGACAGAATCCGTGGCGGCACTGGGTACTGAAAGGGCGGTAACGATGCGGTAACGGCCCGATAGCGAGTCGGTGCTGAGGTGTGCCTCATAGATGCTCTGCAGGGGCTTGAAGTAGGACAAATCCTGCGCCTGGTACTGCCGGCTTACTGTCTGGCTGAAGGGCTCAAAGGCATCAGAACTGAAGCCCTGTGCAACTGCCTGCTCCGTCAGCTGTGGCCCTAAAAGTTGAGCGTATTGGGCGGTAAAACGTTTCCATCTATCTATTCTACGTGCCTGTTCCTCCGCTGAACAGAGGAAGCGGTTGCAGGAACGTATGGTACAGCCTTTGTATCTGCCTGCAATGCTGCAGAGGGTGTCTTGTATCTGTTGTGAACGCTCCAATGCCTCATTGATGCTGCCTCCGCCTGTGACCACATAAATGCTTTGGCGGTCGGCTTCTGTTCCCTGCGTCAGCTGCTGCAGGAACTCCATGTCAGAGCGTTGCTGGGCAGTCATGTAGTTGATGTGGTTCATATTGGCATCAAAGCCGGTTCTAAGACTGAACCACCCAAAGACAAGCGTCAGTATGCCTATCAGTACTACTGCCCATCTGTGTCGCTCCAGGCTCAGGCTTCCTATCCAATCCAGAAGAGCTGTGCTGTGGCTCTGCTGGGGAGCCCTCATCTTGACGATATGCGGCAGCCACAGTATTACAAACAGGATGGTGCCTATCAGCAGCAGGGCGCTGAAGATGCCCAAATCCCTTAGCGCGGCAGCTTGCAGGGGGATGAGCGCGCAGAAAGCTCCTACGGTGGTGATGTTGCCGATAAGCAGGGGCGAGATAATCTCGGAGAGTGCCTGCCTCATATTGCGGGTATGCGAGGCGTGAGCTATCAGATGCAGCGGGTAGTTGACGGCAATGCCGACGATAATGCTGGATATGCCCACAACAATCAGGGAAATGTCCTGACGGAACAGGGACAGCAGTCCTAATGCAAAGAGCCACCCCCATGATATGGATAGCATAACCAGCAGGATGTTACGCAAACTGCGGAAGGCATAGTACAGCAGGGCCAGAATCAGTACCACGGCCAGGGTGATGGACAGCATGCTGTCTTGCCTGATTTGTGTGCTGTTGCCGACGGCTATGCTGGGGCCTCCTATGTAATGGACGGATACCGATGGGTTATGCGCCTGTACGCTGTCTGCCACGCAGTTCAGCATCTGCATGAGTTGGGCGTTGTTATGCGTCTCGCTATTGCCGTAAGGCGATGTCAGGGTAACCAGGCTCCGCTTCATGTCGCGGGTAAAGATATAGCCGTCATACAGTTCGAAGCTGCCCGCCACGGGATTACTGTTGCTCAGTTGCTGCATAACGGGCGAGAACAGGTTCAGCGGGTCGTGCTGGATGTTCTGTACCATCATGCCCGAGGTAGGGAACATCAGCATCTTCAGGTCGTCCTGCAACTGCCTTTCTACGTATCCAGGGATGCTGAGCAGGCTGTCTATGCGCTGGTAGTCGGGTTCCGTCAGGAAGTACGGGATATTCTGATAGACGAAATCGGCAACAGCGGCTATTCCGTCATAATCCACCTGTGCCGTAACCTCGCGGATGATGCCTGATGTGTCGGTTTCGGAAAGGTAGTGCTCAAAGTCGTTCACGGCGCAGATTAGCTCTTCTGCATCCGTCTGTGTGGTGCCCTTGTTCTGGAATATGGCCAGCAGCTTACTGGCACCCGAGATGTCCTGATAGACCTGCAACGACTCTTTGTGCTGCTCCTCCAGCGGCAGGAAGGCCGATATATCCTCTGTGAAACGGATACGGCTGACCAACCCCACCAATAGTACCGTGGCAAGGCAGAACAGCGTCACGCCCATCAGCGCATGACGGTGCATAAAGTCGTATATCCTCAGGATGATGTCAGTCATTCTTGTATAACCATTTTAGCCATGTTAGGAATGCATTCTTCCATTGCCTGCACTCGGGCGTTCCCTTGGTTTCAGAAGCCCCGAATCCGTGCCCTCCTCTCTGGTACTGGGCGTAGGAGCAAGGTATATGTTGTCTTCTCAAAGCTGCGTGGAGCAATGGGGCATTCTGGAATGGCACTATGGGGTCGTCTTTGCAATTAGCCAGAAAGACGGGCGGACAGTCGGCAGGAACATTCCTCTCCAACGACAGCAGTTCTTTCAGTTCCCTGTTGTTCTTCTTGTCGTCGCCCAGCAAAGCCCTTCTGGAGCGTTTGTGTGTGCAATCTTCCACCATCGTTACAACAGGGTATATAGATGCCACAAACGATGGGCGTTCAGAGCTTGAGAACAGTTCGGCACCCGACATAACAAGGTGTCCGCCTGCCGAGAATCCCATTGCTCCCACTTTCTCTGGGTTTATGCCATATTCTGCTGCATGGCTCCGTACTACCGACAGAGCCTGTTTGAGGTCGTTCTGTGCATCGGGGTATCTGACGCCTCTGAACAGGTATCTGTACCTGAGCACAAAGGCAGGTGTTTGTGCCGTGCGGTATTTCAGCAGGAAGGCCGATATGCCGTTTGCCTGCAGCCATTCGGCCACACAGCGTCCCTCGGCATTCATATCGTGCCAGAAATAGCTGCCGCCAGGGCAGACAATAACGGCAATGTCCGTCCCTCCCTTGGCAAGATAGGGCATCATCCACACTTTCTTCTTACAGTCGGTTCCTTCCCAGATGTTTATCCGGGCAGAAACGGATGTTGCGAATGCCATAAACAATAGGGCTATTACTATCCAAAGCTTCCCTCCCTCCTTCGGGGGGAGTCGGAGGGGGGCTTTTAACCTTTCTATATAGAATCTCCGGAACCACTTGGCACGTTCCTGAATGGTGGCCCCTATGTGCTCCTGTTCGTCCGGGCTTATCCTTTTCTCTATGTGCAGGGTGATGGGGCTTCTGTGCATGTACTTGCTATGCTTAGGCAAAGCTCTGCAGGCACCGTCCAGAACCAATGGCAGCAAATCAATCTGCAAGTCGTTGGCCAGTTGGAAGGCCCCCTTGTGGAATCTGCCCACCTGACAATCCTCCGACCGGGTTCCCTCGGGGAAGATAGCCACGGAGTATCCTCTGTCCGTCAGCGCCTTTATCTTAGGCTTTAGCTGTTCATATCCCATAGAGACGGGGTAGTATTCGGCATGACGCAGGATATAGCCAAAGAACGGGCTGTTGTAAACCCAGTCGTTGGTCAGGAACACCATCTTACGAGTCAGCCCCAGCAGCACCATCAGATCCAGATGGCTCTGGTGGTTGCAGATGATGATGGCAGGCTTACTGAACGTCTCGTTGGTAGTGTTGTAGATGCTCACCTTTCCGCTGGCCAGATACAGCAGCTTTGATACCACCTTGCCAGTAACGTACAGCAATGTATGCAGAGGTTGGCTGCCTAATTTGAAAACCTTGGCTATGGGCACGTAAATCACAGATAGCGGTATGATGATACAGAGCCCCAGCAGATAAACCATCAGGGCAAAGGCGGTACGTACTACGGTATCCAGAGCTCTGAGCAATAGCATAGGATAACCCCATACCAGTGCCAGCAGGCACAGGAAGGTGTTCAGGATGAATATACGTGTAAAATCAGGACCTGGACGGAAGTGCGAAACACGCTCCTGACGGGGCGGATAATAGACGTTCACGGGCACGGAGACAATCTTTA
This sequence comes from Bacteroidaceae bacterium, assembly GCA_017619585.1. The sequence continues at coordinate 203,080 of JAFZSA010000011.1, read as the reverse complement.
CTCCGTTCCAAGCCGATGAAACCAACAGCTCCAGCTCTGCCTCGTATCGTGATGTCAGCAAGGAAAGACCATGCAGTTTGTGCAGAGGATAAAGTCTGAAGCCCGTCTGGGTATCAGGAACATAATGCAGGGTTTGCACACAGAACCAGAAATTACCGAAGGCGTTGGCAAACTTACTGCCTCCCGAACGTTCTACACCATCCAGCTTGCGCTGACCTAAGAGCAGGGCTCCCGGATGGCGTAAGTTAGCCTGGAGGAGCAGGGGGATGTCCTCGGGGTAATGCTGTCCGTCGGCATCCAAAGTAATGGCGTAGTCAAAGCCCATCTGCAGGGCCTTCTGCAATCCGTGTTTCAGTGCCGTACCCTTACCCTTGTTTGGGGCGTAATCCACCAGGGTGATACCCTCCGTCTGCAGAAGTAGCTCACGGGTGCCGTCGGTACTGCCGTCGTTCACCACAATAACGTCCTGACACTGCAGCAGGGTTCTCTGTACCACATCGGCAATGGTTCCTACATTGTTGTAGGTAGGTATTATGGCGCAGATCTTCCTGTCGTGCAGCATTCCGGCCGTATCAGTTATATGCTTCTGTTCAGATGTCATTACAAGTGAAAGAGATTTTTGCGTATACGGTATCTTCGCCATCGTCTATCACTGCCTGTGCGGAAACCGTTCCTTTGGCTTGTTTTATGGCCTTCAGATGCACCAGTACAGCATGATCTGTGGGTTTGAGGATAGACAGGAACTTGGCATTCCTGATGCTGGTGAGCTGCAAGGGCTTCTGCAAATAATCTGAAAGCAGCTCCTCGGCTATCTGAACTATGCACACGCCGGGTGTTATGGGCATACCGGGGAAGTGCGCCTGATAGATGATGCAATCCTTGTTCAGCAGGATGCTGTATGTAACGCTTTCTGGGGCTTGCTGTACATCTGATATGCTATATAGATTATCTCTGAGTTTCATTTCTGTGTGTTGTAAACGGAAGGGTTGATGGTTGTGTTTTTCTTTATGGAGGAGAGCTCTATGGTAGTGCTGTCTCCGCTCTTCTCATACATCTCTATTTGGGTTACAACAGCCTGTTTGCGGTTGTAGTAAAGAACAATCCGCGTGAACATCTGCTTCATCTCTTTACTCTGTGGAATCATAGTTAAAACGTATTGATTCTCAGTTGTTTCTATGGATGTGTGAAAGTCTTTCTTCTCTGTCAGTACCTTGCCAAGATTGCTAGGAATCATGATGCGAATCATCTCTCTGATTCTCTTGTGTCGGTTGGCATTGAGGGTAGTGCTGCGTTTGTCGTTTTGAAACAAAACTTTTTCGCCATTGAGAACAAAAAGAGAGGAGTAGGGCGTAAGGTATTCCCATCTCAAACGGTTGGGTTGCGTGCACCACATCTTGCCCTTTGACACCATAGCGTCATTCAGCATCTTCAGACGTTTGGTTTGTGTGAAGTCGGCCTGTACCGTACTGACGGCCTGAGACGCCTTGCTAATCTCATCTATAGCATCCGTCTGTGCCACAGCTGTCAATGCCGTACAAAGACTAAATAGTATCGTAAGGATAATATATTTCATAATTCAAAATTCAAAATTCAAAGGTCAAAAACCTTTTCACTCCTCCTTTGGGGGAGTTGGAGGGGGCTTTTACTTCGTTATAAAGTAGCATCCCGCCATTATCAGCAGGACACCTATCCATTTCCCCATGTCAACATGCTCGTGGAAGAACACTGTGGCTGCAATCATGCCAAACACATAACTCAGGCTTACCAGCGGGTATGCCGTGCTGATAGGGTAGTGCTTGATGATGTACATCCATAGCAGGCTGGCAGCACCGAAGCAGATACCGCAAAGGGCAAACTGCCAGTTCACCAAGGCTGAGCGCCAGAAGGCAAGATTCCACCCGAAGGGCTCCATCTTGAGAAGTCCGAACTTCAGCATTACCTGCCCCATAGCCAACAGGGCACTCTGTATCAGAGCTAATGACAAGAGACTGATATTCATACCTTTTTAACGATTATGCTTTTTGAGAATAACAGCTGGGGCGGCATCTCGTTGTGTAAGCCCACCAGCACATTGTTGGCTTTCCCCTCGCAGATAAGCCTCTGGGCATCCCGCAAAGCCCATTGGAGGGATTCCTCACCTTGCGAATAGGTGATATTGTAGCCGTGACAACCTAAATGTATTGCCAGCGCCCCTGCCAGCGTGTTATGTGTGCTTTGCATGAAGAGGGTAGGGCTGATGCTCTCCTCGCCCTGTTCATGGATGGCGGACAATATCTTCTGTCCGTTCTCCAGCATGCCGTATTTGGTAGCTATGATAATAGCATCAGGCGCTGTGATGCCTGCTTTCTCCAAGGCACGCATGGAAGTCAGAAAGGCGGCTTTCATTATCTTGCACATCCTTCTGGATTCCATAGGTGAGATGTATGTCCGCAGTTCCTTCAACTCCTCTTCCTGGGTAACTTCATTCTCGCCCACAAAGGTGCACTCGCAGGTTGGGATGCTGCAGAAAGGCTGTTCCCTGTCTGAGATGACCAGTGAGGAATCGTTGCCTCCGAAGCCGAACGAGTTGCACAGTACATGGTGCAGCTCTTTCTGTGTAGTCAGTGCTATAGGCGTGATGCATTCTGGTGTGCTGTTTTTCCATCCATAGTTGGCGGGTACAAAACGGTTATGCATAGCAATAAGGCAGATGACTGCCTCTATGCTGCCTGATGCTGATGTAGTATGACCCGTGAACGACTTGGTGCTTGATACCGATGGCATATCCTCACCGAATACCCGACGCAGGGCTGTGCTTTCCGATTTGTCGTTGTCTGGCGTTCCTGTTCCGTGAGCGTTTACGTAATCAATCTCATTGGGCTTCAGGCTTGCCATCTGCAAGGCATCTGTCATTGCCAGAAAAGCCCCTTCTCCGTTCTCGGAGGTTGCTGTCTGGTGGTAAGCATCGCATCTGTTGCCCCATCCCGTGATGAAAGCTTGGATATTACTTCCTTGCTGACGAGCTTCTGGGGTACGTTGCAATACCAGATATGCTGCCCCTTCTCCTAAGTTAAGGCCCTGACGGGTGGCATCAAACGGCCGACATACATCATGATCCAGTATCATCAGGCTATTGAACCCGTTCAGATGGAACAGAGACAATGCCTCTGTTCCGCCAGCCAGAACAATGTCGGTCTCATCACCTTGCAGCATCCTTGTTCCTAAAATGATGGCATTCAGGGCCGATGAACAGGCGGTAGAGATGGTGCTCTGCTGGCAGTCGATACCCACAATGCGGGCAATGGCTTGTGTATTGTTGGCGCAGGAGTATTGTTCGGTAGCATCTGTTCCGCCTACGGTGGTGCCTGAGATAAGGGTTATGCGTTTCCCCTGTAGCGATTGGGTGGAAAGATGTGCATCATCCAATGCCTGACGCAATGCGTAGGCACCCAGCAAGGCTGTCCTGCTAACCTCTTCTGTTGTAGGTACGGCAAGGGCTTGCTTGAGTTCTGCATCGGACATCTTGACCTCTCCGACGGGCAGCTCCTTGTGGCATGATTCCAAATAGCGCAACTCGCCAATGCCTGTTTTGTTCTCCAACAGGGAATCTCTCACCTTATCCTTATCGGTTCCCAGGGCACAGATGATGCCGCTTCCTGTTATAGCAATACTGTCGGTCATGAATGTTTAATGTTTATCAGCCTCTCCCCCCGCCCTCCCCAAAAGGGAGGGAGTAGTTTGAGGTTCGTTTATTGGTTATATACAATTACTGGTTTTCGCTAACCGCTAACCGCTAACCGCTAACCTTAGAACACTCTTCACTTTTTACGGTTCTGACTTACGTACTGGGCAATATTCTCTACGCTGGTGAAGATGTTTTTACCTTCAGCAGCGCTTGCCAGACGGATGCCGTAGCTCTTCTCTAACAGGACAATCAGTTCCAGTGCATCAATAGAGTCCAAGCCCAATCCGCCTGCTCCAAACAACGGAGCCTTGGCATCAATATCCTCTGGGGTCAGTTCCTCTAAATTGAGTACTTCAATGATTTTTTCCTTCAGTTCTAAAATTAAATCTTCCATTTTATTTAATTCATAATGTTTAATTCATAATTCATAATTGACAGTTCTGCATAGAACTCGTCTTCTGATTTGCAATCCAGCCATCCAGTGATGATACTTTTGTGGTAGCTGTCAAGCATTGTAGCTTGGGTTATCATGCGCATGATACTATCATCTTTGCGGGGCAGGATGTAGAAAGCCGTTTCTCCGTGGTAGTTGTTGCGAATGGCGACTTCCCCGTTTACGATATTTGGCAACGTATAGACAAACGCGGCAGGGGAGGGGAAGAAATTCTCGGGATCAGCAATGGATCTGAGGAACTCCTTGTCGGCATTGATAGAGGACGACTGGCCAAAGAAGATGACGGCTCTTTCACTTTCTCCTTGCTCCTTGCCCCTTGCCCCTTTTTCTTTCTGAATCAGTAACTCTGTTGCCACAAAGCCCAGACGTGCCAGCACATCCATTTTGTAGAACTTGGGGTAGTCTTGAATGTATGTCTTGTATAGATATGTTAGCAGTGCCTTTCCCTTTTGCTGCCCAGTATCTATTATTTCACCATTTATCTGCACCGAATGGGGCGTAATGGTAATACTATGCAAGGTCACCAGCTTCTTGTTTCTTGCTTCTTTATCTCCCCCTAAAGGGGGCTGGGGGGTCCCATATATCGCTGCATTGCATCCGCCAAAGCCCGAGATAAGCTTCAGAAAATCTTTCTTCTCTGTCGTGGTGTTGCTACGGACAATATTCAGATTACCGCTTACTCCCACCTCGTCATAGCCTTTGGTACCAATGATTGTGCCGTCTTCTACGGCATGTAGGGTAATGATGGTTTCCAGGATGCCTGCTGCTCCCATGGTGTGGCCATAGTAACCTTTTAGGGCATTTACAGGGATGTCTGATAGATTGGCTCTGCTAATACCGCGTGCCTCCATCTGGTCGTTGTACAGCGTGGCAGTACCGTGTGCATTGATAACGGACAGCTTGTTGGCATCTTGTCCTTTCATAGCGGTTTCCAGTGCCAGAAGGCATCCATCGGCTTTTGGAGCAGGGCTGCTGATGTGATAGGCATCGTTCCTGATGGCTGCTCCTGCGATGTTCCATCCTTCTGTCTGCGTTTCCTTACCTAATATAATGGTTGCGGCTGCTTCGCCCAGGTTGAGTCCTGTTCTTTCTATATCAAAGGGACGGCATGGGTTTTCTGACAAGGCTTTCAGTGAGTAGAAGCCAGAGATGATAAAGGGACTTTGCAGGTCGATACCGCATACTATTACGTGGTCATATTCCTGCATATCTATCAGTCGGTTCCCTAATATCAATGCCGAAACACCTGAGATACAGGCATTGCAGACGATAATGGGAGTTGTTGTTATGCCAACGGTTTGGGCAATCCTTTCGGCAGAGAGTCCTGGGCAGGTTATATTCTCGGAGGGATTTTCGTCAGTTGTCAGAAGGCTGATGTTCTGTTTGGTGGAACTTATCACCAGACAAGTCCTCTTGTCCAAAGGAATCTGACAACCCTCCAGGGCTTTCCTGATAGATGTTACGGCTAAGCTTTCGAATAGGGTAAGGCCGTCTATCGTGAATTTCTCCTTCTGTTCTTCTGAGAATAATGATGCGGTAAAGGGAAAGGGTATTCCCAAGTCATCTTCGTAATGTTGCAATGCAGTCTTACCAGCTTTTACTGCCTGGTAATTGGCTTGGGTGGAGAAACCAAGAGGCGATATGATGTTATCTGCTATTATTGCTGCCATGTATCTATTCCTCCTTGACGGCTATCTTGATTTCCGTAGTAGCCAGTGTCTTGTCCCCTGATTTGATGGTGGCTGTAGCCAGTGATATGCCAAAAGCCTCTTCCACAATGGCAACTGTTGTTGTGATAATATCCCCAATCTTTGGCAGGCATGCTATTTCCATATTGCGTACCGCACCTATGAAGCCTACTTGTATGTCTTTCTTGAGGATATACTTGTTGATATATCCTATCCGAGCGGCACATGTCTGGGCAATATTCTCCAACATACCGCTGGCGGCAAGGCTCTCCTGCTCAACAAACAGATTCTTAGGTCTTATATGCAATGTTGTTTCCACAACGCTCATGCTAAAATGCTTTAGGGCATCTATCATCACAAACGGTTCCTGCTGTGGCAGGAGTGTATGGATGTTGATGCTTTGTACAAAGCTGTCAGGTGGGCAGGTATAGTCTTTAACACTCATCGTTTTTCCAGAATTCAAAGTAGTTATACCATTGGGTTGGGTAGTGTTCTACCATTTGCTGAACTTCTGCCACATATTGATGGGCGAGCTCGTGTATCTGCTGCTGACGGGGTGCCTCCCTGTCGTAGCAGAGGGGCGTTACATATATTCTGTAGGTGCGTGCCGACTTCTTCATTACATGGACGGCAATGACATTAAGCTCTCTTAGGGTAGCTATGCAGAACGGACCGTACGGAAATGCAGCCGTGCCGTTCAGAAAGGGTAACTGTAGTTTCTTCTGCGACCCGAAGAGACGGTCGGCAGGCATGCTTACAATCTCTCCGTTCTGCAAGGCATGGTCAATCTCGAACAGGTGTCCCATATCAGGTCTGATAGCTATCATCTTGGTGTTTGTATCGGCAAAGAGTTTGGTGCGGTTATCCATTACGGAAGCTTTCTCGCCGAAGAAAACCAGTGCATTTATGGTTTTTTGTTCCGATGAGAGAGTATATCCGGCAATCTCGTAGTTGCCCACGTGTGAGCTTAGCATGATAAAGCTTTCCGGCTCTTTGGCAAGCTGTTGAAAGTGCTCATAGCCTTCTATCTCCATGCGGAACTTTTTGCCTGCATACATGGCAAATTTGTCTATCACCACCTGACTGAACTGGCAGTGGTTCTGATAGGTTTTGAGAGCCGACTTCAAAGGGCTATACCCATGCTGCCTTCTGAAATAGCGGTATATGATTCCTGCGCTGGGGTTGATAAGCATGCAGACGGGGATGACAAATATGGCCGTAAAGGCATACAGCACCCTGATGTCAATGTACCGTAGCATACGTATGAGCCAACGGTGCATCCATGCGTTGCCGTATGTCGTGCCTGCCCAAGCCTTCTCCATATACTTATGCTATTTTCTGTTCTATATAGTCGCAGAAATCACCTAAGGTCTTGACTTCTTTCATCTCTTCAGGCTTAATCTTGAAGCCAAAGATTCTGTTGACAATAACAATAATGTCAACATAATCAAGGCTGTCAATGCCCATATCTTCTTTCAGCAGGGCGTTGGCATGAACCTTTTCTTCTGCTATCTCCATTTCTTCAATCATGAAGTCTCTTACTTTCTCTTCAATTTCTGTTCTTGTCATCCGTATATTAAATAATCGGTTAGTGGTTAGCGGTTAGCGAGCACAGCGGTAGCAAATTCTTCACTCTTCATTCTTCATTCTTCATTCTTCACTTTAATAATGCTATGCCCTTGTCCTAGGCCGTCATAAATCTTCTCTATCTGCAAGCCTGCAGCCGTGATGCACTGTTGCATATCGGCGGTATTGTACATCTTGCTGTTGCCGTTGGCCAGTGCCGTAAAATAGAGGCTTGTCATTGTTAGGCACATGGCTGCCGGTTCAAACCGCTGCCGGTCCCACAATGTCTCCATGATATAGAGTCGGGTGGTGGGCGTCATAACGGCTTTAGCCCTTTTGAGTATGCTGACAATCTCCTGCATACTGAAGCAATCCAGGAACTGACTCATCCAAATGGCATCAAGGCCTCCCTCACGTGCTGGGAAGGCAGCATCCTCCTGTAGCAGGTTGATACCGATTCCTTTGATACGTTCGGCACCAGGTTTGCCTGCTATGTTCTGCTGCATCATACCAATCTGCTGGGGAAGGTCCAGAACGGTTACCAGTACGTCCTTGTCGAATCCTACGCACTCTAACGCCCATTTGCCGGTATTGCCGCCTACATCATAGAGCGAGCGGGTGCGATGCTCCCTGAAGATAATCTGGAGAGCCTCAGGGAAGGCAGAGTCGCTATAAAAATGGTCGAAGGCGAACCACGACTGCTGTACTTGCAGGGGCAGAGAACTCAGCCCTTCATATATGGTGGGCCAAGGGCCGAAGTGCTTCAGCCCCTCTGGTTTTCCGTTCAGCAGAGATTCCTCCAAGCGGAACCACCCTAGGTAGTTTACATCGTGATTGAAGTCGATGTTCACTCGTGTGGCTTTGTCTGTCAGCAGGAACCATCCGGTTTTGCTGATGGTATATTTCTCTGTTTCTTCGTCTATAAGTACGGTACCTATGGTCAACGAGGCTTCAAGCAGACATTTCACAGCGTAATCTGAGAGGCCGGTCTTTTTTGCAATCTCCTGACGGGAGAGGCCGTTGTCGGAATCCCTGAGCATGTCCAGAATTCCGAATTTAATCATTAGCCTTGATGCCTGGAAAACGGCAGGTCCCCAAGCTATGAACTCGGCCAGGCGTTGAGCATCAGGTGCCGGCAGTTGCTCGGTTGTGTATTTCTTCTTTAATGCTGGGTGTAGGCTCATATTGTTGTCTTGTTCTTAAGGTTTCTTTATTACTAGGGCACTGTTTGTGCCGCCAAACCCAAAGGAGTTGCTCAGCACTGTCCTGACCTCTGTTTCTATAGTTTTGGACGCAATGTTCAGCTTGGCAGAAAACTCGTCGGGGTTCTCGAAGTTGATGTTGGGTGCCACAAAGTTATTCTGCATCATGATGATGCTATATACAATCTCTGATGCTCCTGCCATCCAGCATTCGTGTCCGGTCATTGACTTGGTGCTACTGATAAGGGCATGCTCTCCGGCAAACAGACTATTGAGTGCCATGGCTTCTACCATATCACCCTGTGGGGTAGAGGTGGCGTGTGCGTTGATATAATCTACGTCGGCAGCCTTGATGCCGGCATCCGCCATAGCACAACGGATTGCCAGGGCACTGCCGTTGTCGCTGGGGTCGGAGATTGCACCACCGTTGCTGGAGAATCCGTAGCCGCAAACCTCGCAAAGGATGTTGGCACCCCTGGCCATGGCATGGTCATAGTCCTCTAAGATAAGGGCTGCAGCTCCGCCAGAGGGGACAAGGCCGTCTCGGTCACGGTCGAAGGGGCGGCTGGCTTTCGTTGGCTCATTCATACGCATTGAGAAGGTTCGGATGGCATCGAACGATGATATACCGTACATATTGGTCTCTTGGGCTCCGCCGCACAGCACCATATCTTGCAGGCCTTGCCTGATCATCATACAACCTAAGCCTATGGCATGGCTGCTGCTGGCACAGGCGGCACTTACACTGAAGTTTATGCCGCGTAGGTTGAAGACGGAGCATAGGTTCATGTTGACGGTGGAATTCATGGACTGGAATACCGAGCCGGCTCCGACAAGCTCCGTGTCGTGTTTCTCTTCCATCACGCGGTAGCCCTCTATGACGGCCTTTGCCGAAGAGTCGTTGCCGAAGATGCATCCCACCTCGTTCCCGTGCAGGAAGTCCTCATCTATTCCGGCTTGTTCAAAAGCCTGCCTTGTTGCCATGAAGGCATATTCGGCCTCTTCAGACATATTGGCTCGCTGACGTCTGTCGAGTAGTCCTTTCAGCACAGGTGTTTCTACAGCACCGGTCAGCGCAGAACGGAATCCGTATTCAAGGCGTTTGGGGTCCATGATAATTCCGGATCGTCCCTGGTACAGAGCTTCCCTCACCTGCTCGATGCTGGTTCCTATGCACGACCAGATGCCCATGCCTGTTATAACAACTCTTCTTGCCATGTATAAATGCGGTGTCACATATTAGGGTGCAAAGATAGGGAAATAAAAGAAAAGAACAATAACAAGTCACGAAATTCACATAATTTATGATTTATATATAAATAATGTATTATCTTTGCAGACGGAAAAAGTGTATGCTAAAATAACAACACACACATATATGTCTGGTTCTGTAACCTACCAACTGTTATTCAGTGCCAACCTGGCGTTTATACTGACTCATCTGTACGGATGGGTACTGAAGTGGTTCTACCGCCCAAGGGCTTACAGGGAGAAGTTTCATGAGCTCTTTCCCGCCCAGCGGGCTGTGGGTGTGATCTACCTGCTGCAGCTGCTGGAGTTGCCTTACCTGCTGCAGATAGGCAATGCTGATGCACTGCTGTATGTGAATGCTTTCTCGCTGCTGTTTTTCCCGCCACAGATGCTGATTATGTGCGAGTGCTATTTCTTCCCGGGGAAGGGTAGGGGCATAGATCTGTTCGGGCTGCGCCTGCTGCCACTTGGCGGGGCTAAGTGGACTTTGTTCATTCCCACATTTCTGGCTTTGCTTCCTCTGTTCCTGCAGGCTCTGGGGCTGATTTCACTGCCGGACGGCTGGCACCTGTGGGCCTTTGTGTGGGTAAGCGTGGTTTTTGCCGGATACTTCATGCAGACTCTCTCTATGGCGCTGAAGATTGGCAGTACTATTAGACGGGTAAACGAGGACAGGTATGCTGATATTGATGACTTCCCTGTGCGTTTTGCCCAATACATTCAGTGGGTGCCTACCATCATATTGGTGATGCTGGCTATCAACTTCTACGCTAACGACCCCTGGGTGAAGTTTGTACGTGATATTGTCTTTATAGGAGCCAACGTGTGGTTCTGCATCTATACCCTTAACCCGTGGCGCAAGAGCGTGGTGTCTGAATACTCTGAAGAGGCTGATAATGCAGATAATACGGATTCTACTGCGCGTCGCCTTACGGACGACCGTATGGATGAACTGGCTGGCAGGTTGGAGGTTTTGCTTACAGAGGAAAGGATCTTTACCGAGCAGCACATCACACGCGACCTGCTGATGCAGCGCCTGGGCACCAATGCCAATTATATAGCCGAGGTTATCAAACGCAGTGGATATGCATCCTTCTATGATATGATTTGCCAACACCGTGTACGCTACGCCATTGCCCTGATACACCAGCAGCCTGACTGCCGCATGAGTGACATTGCCGACAGGTGCGGATTCTCCTCGCCTGCCTCAATGGCCAAGGCTTTCCAGTCGCAGGGAAAAGCAGCGCCCTCTACTTTCCGTAAACCGCTTTCCGTTTAGTGTAAAACTTTACAATAAGTGTATTTTTCTTTCCCATTGGTGTATTTACACTGAGAGGAAAGTCTCTTTGTGCGTTTCTACGTAACTTCGTAGCCACACACACTTATTTCTATATATATATTCGGAATGGATGCATTCAGTATCATTGCCATTATTGGTATTGCCATCTGCGCAGCTTGCCTCGCCTTTTTCCTATGGCGTGCGGGGCAGGCTGTGCGCAGGGAAGAAAAAGAAAACGAGTAAACAAAACAATAAAAATAGAATGGAAGCTAAGTTGAAAAACAGAACCAATGTACTGATGCTGCTGCTATCCCTGATGGCACTGGCAGTGGGACAGAGTGCATGGGCAGAGAACACATGGACGGTGGAGAACCCATCCGGCAGCAAGTTTACCATCACCCGTAGCGGCGACTTATCAAAATCCGAAACGGTCTATTACCGTACCGTGAGCCTCACGGCCGTCGCGGGCTATCACTTCAACGATGCCAGCGGTCAGTTGACGTTTGATGCTAACCAAGATAGCAAGGATGTGACAGTCTCAGAGTTGACACCTTCTCATAACTCCTACAAATTCCAGGACGGCTCGACGCGTGAGTACCGTTTCGAGGTTACGGATCAGGGCGGCTTCCTGTTGGCCGACTGCGACCGCATCATCACCACGGGTAGCAGTATCAACACCACCTCCCTGGGCTTGTTTAACGAAAAGACGGGTACCATCCAGTCCGGCACATTCACAGTCACAGACAAAGGTTATAAGCAGTCAGGTCTCCCCAAAACGACACGCAGTTCATCCTTCTACACTACTGCCCAACAGGAGTATCTCGCTACCGCTGGCGCCCAGCTACAGATGACGCTGGAGTTTCAGGCCAAGGAGGTGAACGACGGCTACCAGTACTTGCAGATCCTTACCGACAACACTACGGGCTGTGACAATGAAAAAGATGCCAGCAAAGGTAATCCAGGCACACCCAGCCTCTCACGCTATATGGCAGGCTTCGAGATTTATTCCGGAAAGTTGTACAAGACTGACTACAAAACCTTTACCTTCCCCGTTACCAGTGTAGGCAACGATGCTAGTGCCGCCGACCCATGGGGAATTGACCCGAAGAACAAAAAGTTCCCCCTCTCGAATCAGAAGTTCAATACCAGCCCCAACTGCCGCGCCAGCAATGGAAAGCTCATCCTGCCTACGGACTTCCAGACCCTCGCTGTCCGTTTCGATGCCTCCGGCGACGATGAAGACGACTGGACGGTTCAAGACCTCAAAGCCAAGATTACGGCTGTGGATAACACTGCACCAACGGTAATCGGCTACTACATGAACAGCGGTCTCCACTGCAAGGGCAACACCATCTACGTCAGCGTGGCATTCAGCGAGATTGTGAAGGTGACGGGTACGCCGAAGTTGAATACCAACAACAACTGGGGCACACTCACCTATATTGCCGGCAGCGGCACCAACGTGCTTACCTTCTGCGGCACCATCGGCAACAACGCTAGCAGCACCTTTAGCATTAGCAGTTTGAACCTTAATGGCGGCACCATCAAGGACCTGAAGGGTAATGCGTTCTCCGGCTCCATCAGCCACAACTTCGGCACCAGCCTCACTCCCGATTATGACTATCCCATCACTTACGATCTGGATGGCGGCACTGCGGACAACCCTACCTCTTACAAATACATAACTTCCACCATCACGCTGAACGCCCCCACCAAGGATGGTAACTACTATTTTGCTGGCTGGACGGGCAGCAACGGCGATGAGCCACAGAAGACGGTCACCATCCCTCAGTACACACATGGTGCCCTCAGCTACACCGCCCACTGGACTCAGGGCTATTCAGTCTTCTTCTATTCCAATGGCGGCAGTGGCGTAAAGCAGCAGCAGGACTTCAACATTGGCGAGGAAAAGGCACTCACCACCAACACCTTCACCCACACCAACTTCATCTTCACCGGTTGGAACACCAAGGCTGACGGCACAGGAACTCCATATAGCGATGGACAAATCGTCAGCAACCTTGCTGGTTCAGGTGAGACTGTGACCCTCTATGCCCAATGGACACCCGATTACACCCTTTGGAACGCAGACGACGATCACGACGGAACCTCGGCAGAGAAATCCTACATCATCACCACAACCAGCGGTCTAAATCTGCTGGCTGAATTGGTAAACAATGGAAATACCTATGGCACTGATGACACTCACCCCAACGGCTACTTCTTCAAGCTGGGAAACAATATCACCTATTCCTGTTCTTGCAAATGGGACAATAGTGATACTTCCGAAAGAGAGAACAACTTTGCCGTCATTGGCGACGGGACTCATGGTTTCGATGGCACCTTCGACGGCAACGGCATGACCATCAGAGGTATCAGAGTGTCTAAAATCAGGGACTATATAGGTCTGTTTGGCTACATCAAAAAGAATGGTACTGTAAAAAACGTGACCATCAACAATACACGACTGCAAGTGACTAACCACCGCTATGTCGGCTCTATTGCAGGTCTTAACCTGGGAACTATAGAAAACTGTCACGCTTCTGACAGCGTATGTCTGGTTTCCAACGGTAATGACGTAGCCGGTATTTGCGGTGTTAACGGTATTGACGGTTTTAGCATAGACCCTGTTTACGATGCAAAAGTCAAGGATTGCACCAGCTCCGTTACCATTAAATGGCGTGGCAGTTCCAAAGGCGGTATTGTGGCTTATAACTATGCCATCGTCCAGAACTGCTTCGCTGAACGTGTCCAGATTAATGACAATCCTCCAATGGCAGGTGCCATCTACTCTACAGCCTCAACCCATGCCACCTTTACCAACAACTACTATAATAACTGCAGTGTGAGAGGCGAAATGACAAATATCGGCAAGGCTGATCCTAATAAAAATTACACTTCCACAGACGTGGATGGCGCCATGGGTGTAGCACAAATCACGCTGGGTGAAGGTGTCAGCACTAACGCTCCGACCTTAATTCACAACAACAAGACCTACTACTATTCAGGTACCACCATTACGCTGACGCAGGGTGGTCAGGCACAAGACGTCGCATACATCATTAAAAAGACCAGTGACCAGAGCACCGTCCTCAAAACCGCTTCTACATTTATGCTGCCCGGCTATGATGTCAGCGTCAGCACTACCGATGAGCTTTGGGATGGCAAAGGTACAGAGGAGGAACCGTACCTCATCAAGGACGAGAACGAATTCACACAGCTGATTGTTAAGATAAACGGCTATCACGGAGCCACACAAAAAAGCTTCGAAGGCAAACACTTCAAGTTAATGCACAACCTCTCCTATGGCAGTGACTACAATCAGGCTGACCTCAACGACGACGGCACCGCGAGCCGAGATTTCAAGGGCATCTTCAATGGCAACGGCAAGTACATAAGCGGTATCACCATCTGCCCCACCGGCGATACAGACTACAGCATCTTCGGCGACCTCAACGGCGGAACCATTAAGGACCTGACCATCAAGAATGCTACCATCTACGGCATTGCAAAGGACAACTACGGTTTCGTTTGCCGCAACCACAAGGCAGGCACCATCCAGCATGTAACTGTACAAAACTGCACCATCAGCACGCAGGGTGAGCAGACGGTAGTGAACAACATAGGCGGCATCTGTGCCAACCTCAATGGCGGCACCATCACGAACTGCACGGTAGACAATCTGAGGGCCACCGTTCTTGGCACCCTTTACAAGCGTCCGTGCATCAACGACATCGGTGGTCTTGTGGGCAAGGCTACAGGCGGAACTGTAAGCAACAGCACAATGACGAGTACCATATTAAACCTTAATTACCAAAACAGCCAATATGTTGGCGGCTTTGTGGGAGAAGTAGCCACACTCTCAACTCTCAACTCCCAACTGTCAACAGCCATAACCAACTGCACTTTTGAGGACAGCAGGATATCCTGCTTCAGTTACGCTGGAGGCATCGTGGGCAAGGTGGATCATCCCAACTGTCGTATTGAAAGCTGCCGCACGCCTTACTCAACTGGTTCCAGAGAGATAATCTATGTCACCGAAAACTACGCTGGAGGCATAGTGGGCTGGTTCAACGGCAATCCCAAGAATTCCAGCCAGTGCTTGATCAGGAACTGCGAAAACACCTCTTCTGCAGATGGCAAACAATATGTGGGAGGCATAGCAGGCTATGCCAACAACTGCCGAGTGGCTATCTGCTACAACTATTGCGCTAATAATTGTGATGAGAATTACCTTGGCGGCATCGTAGGTAAGATGACGGGGAAAAGCTCTATCATAAAATGCTTTAACACAGGAGCAATCAGCATAAACGAGCGTTATAAAATATGCCATCACACCGGTGGCATCGTAGGCTATATCGACGCTTCACACACAGGCGACCAATGCATTGTAGAGGACTGCTTCAACAGCTATGAAATCTACGGCATCAACTGTGTAGGTGGCATAGTCGGAACATTGGAAGGCAATGCAACACTTACCCGATGCTACAACACCGGCGTGGTGAAGGGCATCGCGCAGGTGGGCGGTCTGATAGGTCTGCAAAAGAATGCTTCCGCCGCAACTACCAACTGCTACTCCGCAGGAAAGGTACAAGGCTCCAGTATGACAGGTGCTGTCTGCGGATACGCCACCTCCACCTCCACTCCTGCAGCCAAATTCAGTAACTGCTACTACGACAGCCAGATGGTTTCCTACAAGGCTATGGATGACGACCAAGATGTCACAGGCATCACAGCGAAGACCCATGCCAGCATGGTAGGTTCCGGCTCCGGCTTCGGACTGGGGGATACTGACTGGACCTACTCCGCCAACCACTATCCTCAGCTGAATTGTTTCTATCTTGCTGCTTCAGATGCCAGCATGGCCTCCACCATTATCTTCCCGCTTACTGACACTCAGAACACCACTAACCTGCACGTTCGAACGGACTACTCATCTAATCCTACAGGCGACTGTATCGAGATTCCCGATGTTGATAATGATGCTTATGCTTTGAATTGGAAGACAACTAGTTTTGATGACTTCCTTCATCAAATAAGCGGGAAGACATATTTGTATACTGATCAAAGAGGAATCTATAACATGAATGTCGAATACTACGACAAGACAAACAAAACAA
The DNA here is from genome assembly GCA_017619585.1 of Bacteroidaceae bacterium. Next base: position 186,856 of record JAFZSA010000011.1, on the reverse strand, counting down.
GACGCACGATGCGCAACATCGAAGTAAACATCGGCATCTCTGCAGAGCAACCTATCTTAATTGAAGACACCCTGCAGTTCAGACAACTTCGCGATTGTATTAACACAGACCAAGAATTTGGTTATAGTACAGATAATGAGTATCGTTTCCTTCCAACTAATGACATATTAGGAGCCTACCATACCATTCCACACTATGCCGAAGGCTACTACTTCAAACTGAAGGAAGACATGTGGATGGTTGCAGAGGAACTTTGGGATATCTGTTGGAGACCCATAGCCAAGATCGAAATTTCGTATCCCAACCGCTTCCGCGGCTATCTCGACGGCGATGGCAAAAAGGTGACCATCAAGTGTAAACGTCCCACAGAAGACTATTTAGGTCTCTTCGGATATTTTGAGGGACGTGTCAAGAACGTCAAGATGACAGTCTCTATGCAGAACGACGACATCTTAATAGACGGACACGACTACGTGGGTGCCATCGCCGGATACTGTCACGGCACCATCGACGGTTGCTCCACCGCCCAATCTGACTCAACGGTATTCATCCCCACGATAAGGGGAAACAATCATGTGGGTACACTCGTCGGCAGGGCTGAGTACTCGAAGATCATCAACTGCAACAACGCCTACTGCTATGTCCGCGCAAATGAGAACGTAGGCTATGTTGTGGGCAGCTATGACGCCAACACCATTTTTAAAGATACAACAACAACTGTCACCACTCCCTACCAGATTGCCATCAATAATAAAGACTTGGACAACCCCGCTGGCGACAAGAACACTGACCGCATCAGCGCCATGGACGGAAAGACCTCCCGTGTCGTCCTCCCAGGCCGAGTCCTCTACATGGACGGTTGCTGGAACACCCTCTGTCTGCCCTTCAACCTCACCGCCGCAGAGATTGATGCATCGCCTCTGGCAGGTGCCATCCTCAAGGAATTTGACAGACTAAATACCAACTTCGATGCCACGACAGGCACCCTCAACATCAACTTCAAGGATGCCACCAGCATTGTGGCCGGCACACCCTACCTTATCAAGTGGGAGAAGCCTAACGGTTATGTAAGTTATGATTATAAAACCAGACAGAGCGACGACATCATGAATCCTGAGTTCCCAAGTGTCCTGATTGATAACAGCGCCGAAGCACAGGCCCGAATGACCGTCACCAGTGCTGACGGCAAGGTAAGCTTCAAGGGCACCTATTCATTAACTCGATTCGTTTATAGTTATGGCCAGGAAGACAAGAGCGTCCTCTTCCTCGGCACAAAAATTGACGACAACAATACTCCAAGCAACCTCACCGACGACAAATACTACGCCTACCTCTACTACCCTGAGTACCGAAGTAGTAATGATTACGGCCGTGTACCTTCCTGCCGTGCCTACTTCCAACTGAACGATGGCCTGACCGTAGGTAGTGGCAGCAGTAATGTCAGGGCCTACAACATCGACTTCGGAGAAGACAGCGAGACTTCGCTGAGTGAAGAGTTAAGAATGAAGAGTGAAGAAGGTTTAGCTCGACGGCCCGAAGGGGAAAGTCAATCTGATGATGCCGTGTATGATTTGAGCGGAAGAAAAATCAATTCCCAATTCTCAATTCTCAATTCTCAATTACCGAAGGGGATTTACATCTACGGAGGGAAGAAAATTTATGTAAAATAACAAGCCTAATCATAATTCTTAACTCATAATTCATAATTCCAATGAAGTACATCAAACCTCAAACAATAGTAATAAAGTTGCAGCAGCAGCGTGCATTGCTGACAACAAGTGAAGTGTCTAGTATAAACAGCACCGAATTCCAGTTCGGTGGCGGTGCCTACATTGATGCCCGCACCAAAGAATCCCGCAATGTCTGGGATGAGGAGTGGTAAGCCATAATTATATTTGCTAAGGTAAAAGATTGTTGTAGAGCGGGTGTGTTCCCAGCTCTAAGCCCCTCCCTCAAAAAAAAGAGAGGGGCTTTTCTGTATGAGGAAAAGAAAACCCCTCCTGTTGGGGAGGGGCTTGTGGAGATTATCAAGGTTTACGTAGTATCCATTCTCTATACGATCCGATTCCGGCACTAGCCGAATCATAGGCTATGTATCCAATGGCAATGTTGGCAACGAAAGCATCGGGCATAAGCCAGAATAGGAGTTTTGTCAGAAGGGGACGCTTCAGTATCTTGGTTGCCTTGCGCTCCAGACGCTTTAGGTCAGGTAATATGGCACGTGTGTGATCTGTGCATTTTTCAAGTTTCAGCCCACTGTTTTCATAGTGTGCATTCAGTTCCTGTAATGATTCAAATATTGCAGCAGCACCGCCCTTTGATGTCACTATTATAGCCTTCTGTACAACAGGGTCGTAAGTCTCGAGCTTGTCGGTCAGTGCATAGTCGAAGACGATTACCACGCCTCCTGGCTTCAGAACTCGGCAGACTTCGCGGTAAATCTTCTCCTTGTCTGTATTGTGTACCACGGTCTCAAAGGCATACAGAACGTCTACGGAGTTGTCCTCGAACTGTGCAAGACTGCTATAGTCCTGCTGGTATGTGGTGACGTTCTGGGGGATATCCTTCTTGTTCAACGGAGCCAAATCTACGCCGATAAAACTTGCTTCCGGATGGCTGTGTGCCAGGTAAAGCAGGTTTGCTCCCTGTCCGAATCCCAGTTCCATTACTACGTCGCCTGGCTTAATGTAGGCAGAAACAGTGTCGGGCTGGTAGTAGATGTCTTCATCGGTAAAGCATCCGTTGGAACTGATCCTGAAATGCATAAAGCCGTCTTGCGAATGATAGTGCTTGTATGCCCATTCGTTTATCTTGTAATAAGAACGTATCTGTTTCAGGGAGTTCTTCTCGCCTTTTGTAAACTTGTCCAGGTTGATGAGCCTTTCCATTTTCTGCATCTTGGCATGCAGCTGGTAGTTGCTGTATTTGGAATTCATGATGAAATGTGACGTTTAATGATTAGTATTACAGGTTATCGGATGAAAAGCATCTCGCGGTACTTGGGTAGTGGCCACAACTCGTCATCAACAATAAGTTCCAGCTCGTCAATGTGGTAGCGGATGCTCTCTAAGAGTGGCGCTACGGTATCATGATAGGCAATGGCTTTCTCTCTTACGCTCTCAATCTTATTGGCAACACGACGGGCTTCTACCAGTGCTTCCACATTCTCTGTAATGAAGCTGCTGTGCTCGCTGATACGCTCTATGAGGGCCAGATTGTTGGCACTGACCTTCAGGGCAGTTTGCTCGGGGAAGATCTCCTTAACCTTGTGTACATTGTCTATCAGCTGACTTTGGTACTTGGTGGCAACAGGGATAATATGGTTCAGGCAAAGGTCTCCGAAAATGCGGGCCTCAATCTGAATCTTCTTGGTGTAGGTCTCTTGCTTGATTTCAGTACGGGCCTCAAGTTCTGCCTCCGTGAGGACATGCATGTCGCCAAACATCTTGATGGTCTCGGGCTTCAGGTAGTTGTCCAGCATCAAAGGTGCGCTGTTCTCTACGTCTAAACCACGGCGGGCAGCTTCCTGCTTCCATTCCTCGCTATAGCCATTGCCGTCGAAACGGATGGGTTTGCAGGCCTTGATATCTTCACGGACAGTCTTCAAAACTGCCTTCATAGGCTCGGTACCAGCCTTGATGAGCTTGTCAACTCGCTGCTGGAAGTTTGTCAATGCCTCTGCCATTGCAGTATTGAGTACTATCATGGATGCTGCGCAGTTGGCTTGTGAACCTGCGGCACGGAACTCGAAACGATTGCCAGTGAAGGCAAAGGGAGAGGTGCGGTTGCGGTCGGTATTATCAAGCAGTAATTCCGGAATCTGAGGAATATCCAAGGTAAGTGAACGCTTCCCCTTGAGGTTGATAATCTCCTCGTCGGTGGCGTTCTCCAGATGGTCCAGTAATTCAGAGAGCTGCTTGCCCAGGAAACTGGAGATGATAGCTGGTGGTGCCTCGTTGGCGCCCAAACGGTGTGCATTGGTAGCCGAGATGATGCTGGCCTTCAAGAGTCCGTTGTGACGGTATACAGCCATCAGGCTCTCCACCAAGAAGGTGACAAAGCGCAGGTTGTCCAGCGGGGTCTTGCCGGGAACATGCAGCAGCACACCGGTGTCTGTAGAAAGACTCCAGTTGTTGTGCTTTCCGCTTCCGTTCACACCACCAAAGGGCTTCTCGTGCAGGAGACAGCGGAAGCCATGCTTGCGGGCTACCTTGCGCATAAGCATCATCAGTAGCATATTGTGGTCTACGGCCAAGTTACACTCTTCGAAGATAGGAGCCAGCTCAAACTGGTTGGGTGCAACCTCGTTATGTCGGGTCTTGCAGGGGATGCCCAACTCAAGAGCCTTTATCTCCAGATCCTTCATGAAGGCCGCTACACGACCGGGAATAGAACCAAAGTAATGGTCGTCCATCTGCTGGTTCTTGGCGCTGTCATGGCCCATCAGGGTACGACCGGTCATTACCAAGTCAGGACGGGCTGCATAGAGGTCTTCGTCTACAAGGAAATATTCCTGTTCCCAGCCCAGATTGGTGATAACTTTCTTAGTTTCGGGGTAGAAATAGCGTGCAACGGCGGTCGCAGCCTTATCAACGGCCATCAAAGATTTCTTCAGCGGAGCCTTGTAATCCAGAGCCTCACCAGTATAAGAAATGAATACGGTGGGGATCATCAGCGTGTCACCTACCACAAAGACAGGGCTGGCAGGGTCCCAGGCACTATAGCCACGGGCTTCGAAGGTAGAGCGGATACCACCGCTGGGGAATGAACTGGCATCAGGTTCCTGCTGAACCAATTGCTTGCCGGTGAATTCCTCTACCAATCCTCCCTTGCCATCGTGTTCCACAAAGCCGTCGTGCTTCTCGGCTGTTCCTTCGGTGAGGGGTTGGAACCAGTGTGTACAATGGGTGGCGCCCAGTTGCATAGCCCACTTCTTCATGCCCTCTGCCACGATGTTGGCAGTTGCCAAATCCAGTGTCTCTCCATTGTCCATCACATCGCACATCTTCTTGTAAACCTTGGCAGGAAGATACTGGTACATTTTCTCGCGGTTGAAAACGTATTTGCCAAAGAATTCGCTTGGGCGTTCTGTACGATTGGGAACAGAAATGGGTTTCTTATTGAAAGCTCCTCTTACTACTTGAAATCTGAGTGTACTTGACATGTTCTTTATTATCGTTTTTCGTTATTTCGTTATTATCCTTGTTGTTACGTTATAACGTTATCACGGTATTACGGGTTATTTCTCATCGAGAAATCGTTGCGCTAAGGGCGCAAATTCTTCTATTCTTCTGTCGCGCAGGAAGGGCCACCAACGGCGGACATTCTCCGAGCGCTTCATATCAATCTCTACCACGGTGATGGCTTCTTCATCTTTTGGGGCACGGTATAGTATCTCTCCCTGTGGACCAGCTACAAAGCTACTGCCCCAGAACTGGATGCCATTGGTTTGACCGCTTGGGTCGGGTTCGTGACCTACACGGTTGACGGCAATCACAGGCAGTCCGTTTGCTACGGCATGCCCACGTTGAACGGTTGTCCATGCTTCGCGCTGACGTTCCTGCTCCTCGGGCGTATCGCTGCTCTCATAGCCGATGGCGGTGGGGTAGATGAGCAACTCGGCTCCCTGCAGGGCCATCAGACGGGCACCTTCTGGATACCACTGATCCCAGCAGACCTGCACGCCTAACACACCTAAACTGGTGCGAATGGGATGGAACCCAAGGTCGCCTGGGGTGAAGTAGAACTTCTCATAATATGCTGGGTCGTCAGGTATGTGCATCTTACGATACTTTCCGGCAATGGAACCGTCTTTCTCAAAGACCACAGCCGTATTGTGATACAAACCGGCAGCTCTGCGTTCGAAAAGGCTTGTTACCAGTACTACCTTGTACTGACGGGCCAGATTGCCGTAGAACTCGGTACTGGGACCGGGTATCGGTTCTGCCAAAGAGAAGTTGTCAACATTTTCCACCTGGCAGAAATAAAGGCTGTTGTGCAGCTCCTGCAAAACAACTAACTGTGCTCCTTGCTTGGCTGCCTGGGCAATGCCTTGAGCCAGTTTCTGCTTGTTGCTTTCTACGTCAGCTGTACAGCTTTGTTGTATGATTCCTATTTTCATTTTTCTCTGATTATTCTGATTAATCTGAGTACTCCGATAGATTAATTCTTCACTCTTCATTCTTCACTCTTCACTTTCAAGGCCCCTACGGGGAACTGCATGGCGCTGCAATGCAGGGAGCCGTGCTGAAGGATGAGCGTTTGGCTGTCGATGTCCACAATCTCATGCTTGGGAAATGCCTTGGCCAATTGGTTGTGTGCCTGACGGTCCAGTTCGTAATCACCGTACGTGGGCATCAGCACCGCCTTGTTGATGACAAGGAAGTTGGCATAGGTGGCAGGTAATCGGTTACCTTCTTCGTCAAAACGCTTGGGTGCCATAGGAAGGGGTACTAACGTATAAGGCTCACCGCTGAGTGTTTGGAAGGTGCGTAGCTGTTCTTCCATCAGATGCAGTTCGGTGTAGTGCTCGTCCTCTGTATCGGTACATTGTACATAGGCGATGGTATCATTGGGACAGAAACGTGCCAGCGTGTCTATGTGGCTGTCTGTGTCATCACCTGCCAGATAGCCATGGTCTAGCCATAGGATTCGTTCGGCATGTAGGAAGGAGAGTAGGCGTTTCTCTATATCAGCCTGCGTAAGTGGCTGGTTTCTATGAGGCGCCAGCAGGCAATGACTGGTGGTCATGATAGTACCTCGGCCGTCACTCTCTATGCTTCCGCCCTCCAGGACGAAATCAAGATGCTCCTCGTATTCGCCCTTGAAGATACCTTGTTGCAGAAGGTTACGGTTTATCTGGTTGTCCAGTTCTGCAGGGAACTTCTCGCCCCAGCCATTGAATCTGAAGTCTAATAGGCGTGTACCTGTTTCGGTAAGCAGAGTTATGAAGCCGTGGTCACGAGCCCATGTGTCGTTGGTAGGCATGGCACAGTATGTTATCTGCTCACAGATGTCCTTGGGGAGTTGTTCTGTAAGTAGTGCCTTAACCTGATCGGGCTCTGGGGTGACTATGATAAGCTTCTCGCGAGAGGCAATCTGCATGGCCATCTGGATATAGCATCGTGTCACTTCCTTCAGAACGGGAGCCCAGTCTGTACCGGCATGGGGCCATGTAAGCTGAACAGCGCATTGCGGATACCATTCGGGTGGCAGTTGGGTTGACCGAATCTCTGTGAGTTCAGGACCATTTTCCTCATCGTATCTGAGTTGCAGAAGCAGGTCGGTGATTGATGTGGTGGGTCGTTGGAAGTGTATAGCCATCTTTCTCTTACCTATTATATATATATAAAGTGGTTGCAAAGATAGCGCTAATTGGTAGAAAAAACAAAATATATTTGGTATTTATCTTCTTTTGGCGTACCTTTGCGCCCAAGAAACGTACTTACTATGAGCGTGACAGTTCGGGAAGTGATGAACGCCCTTGAAAATTTCGCGCCTCTGCCCTTGCAGGAAAGTTATGATAATGCTGGCTTGCAGGTTGGACTGACAGAGGCGGAAGTCTCAGGGGTTTTATTGTGTCTTGACGTGACTGAAGAGGTCATTTCAGAGGCCATAGATTTGGGGTGCAATTTGATTGTATCCCATCATCCTTTATTGTTCCGTGGCCTGAAAGTACTTTCTGATACAGATATGGTACAGCGTTGTGTTAGGATGGCTGTACAGAACGATATTAATATCTATTCTGCACATACCAATCTGGACAGCGCTATTGACGGCGTGAACTACGCCATAGCAGAACGCTTGGGCCTAGTTGACGTGGAACTGATGCAGCAGAGAAGAGTCCCTGTACAGACTGAGGCCAAAGAACGTATGGTGCTGGGAGGTAACGGCGTGATAGGTTATCTGACAGAGGGTGAAGACTCACTGGTTTTCCTGCAAAGAGTGAAGCAAGCCTTTGGTGTGGAATGCCTGTTGCATAATGAGTTGCTGCAGCGTCCCATCCAATGTGTGGCTATCTGTGGTGGAGCGGGCGATTTCCTGTTGGATGAGGCTATCAAACAGAAGGCTGATGCTTTCTTGACGGGTGAAATGCATTACCATCAATACTTTGGACATGCCCAACAGATACAGATTGGTGTATTGGGCCATTACCAGAGCGAGCAGTATACAACGGATATATTCCGTAATGTGATAGAGGATAGGTTCCCCAATCTGGCTGTCTTTAAGACAACCGTTTGTACGAATCCGATAAAGTACCTTTGATTTAGTTTAGAGTTTAGAGTATATTTTCAAATCGATAATAATAATTATGGCAAGAGAAAAAGCTAAGGATCCCGCTGATTTGAGCGTGGAGGAAAAACTGAAGAACTTGTATGAACTGCAGAAGCTGCTGACGGAGATTGACAAGATCAAAACTCTTCGTGGTGAGTTGCCTCTTGAGGTTCAGGACTTGGAGGACGAGATAGAAGGTTTGGCTACCCGTGTAGATAAGATTACTGCAGAGGTGGCTGAGCTGAAGCGTGAAATCAACCAGCGTAACGGTGACATAGAGGTTAACAACAGCAACATCGAGCGCTATAAGACTCAGATGGACAGCGTGAGAAACAATCGCGAGTATGATACTCTGAGCAAGCAGATTGAGTATGCTGAGTTGGATAATGTACTGAACGAGAAGAAGATAGCCGAGGCAAAGTCATTGGTTGAGAGCAAGACTGCTGAGATTACCCGTTGCAACCTGTTGGCTAACGACAGACGTGCTGACCTGGATGTTAAGCGTGGTGAATTGGAAGAGATTATTGCTGAGACCAAGGCTGACGAGGATAAACTGCGTGAGAAGGCTAAGAATCTGGAGCTGACCATCGAGCCCCGTTTGCTTGGCGCATTCAAGCGTATCCGTAGAAACAGCCGTAATGGTCTGGGCGTTGTATATGTACAGCGTGATGCTTGTGGCGGTTGCTTCAATAAGATTCCACCTCAGCGTCAGTTGGATATCCGTATGCGCAAGAAAATCATTGTTTGCGAGTACTGCGGTCGTATTATGGTTGACCCCGAACTGGCTGGTGTAGAACTGGTAGGAAAAGAGGAGAAGCCAAAGCGCAGAAGAGCTACTCGCAAGAAGGCAGACGAAAAGGCAGAAGATTAAGGAAACAGTCTTTCAATAAAAAGCAAATACGCTCATCCTGGATAAGGGTGGGCGTATTTCATTTATGGGCAAAGCTCTTTCCACGAGGGGATGTCCGGGAGGAATTCGTATGTCTCGTTCTCATAGTTGATTCTACAACAATAATGTTGCATTCCGTTGCTAACAATAAACCAACGTACGCGCATTTTTATATTGTATCTGCTTATTTGGTTGAAAACCTTTTGACTGATTGGGATGTGAGGTGCCTTGTATTCTATAATCATGATTGGTTGGGCTTGCGAACCATAGACGACGGTGTCGCAACGCTTTTGTGTATTGTTCAGGCAAAGAGATACCTCGTTGGCAATGCATGAGGCATTGTAGCCTTTTTGGTTAATGAGAAAGTGAATAAAGTGCTGGCGAACCCACTCTTCTGGCGTAAGGGTAATCATTTTTTTGCGTAAAATGTCAAAAACCATCAGTCTGTTTCCCTTTCTTTGTAACTTTAGGTCCGTTTTTGGTAAATTCAGCACTTCCATTTGAAGAATAATGAGAATAATTTGTATCTTTGCCTACAAAATTATATAAATTATGAAAACCAAGCAAGAGATTGTAGAAAATTGGTTGCCCAGATACACACATAAGAAGCTGGAGGAGTTTGGCGAATATGTTTTGCTAACCAATTTCAATAATTATGTGGATATTTTCTGCAACAGGTTCGGTATAGAAGCACCTGATTACACTTCTAATATGCGTTCGGCAACAGCGGATGGTATCAGTATCATCAACTTCGGTATGGGAAGTCCCAATGCGGCTATTATTATGGACCTTCTGAGTGCCATAAAGCCCAAGGCTTGCCTGTTCCTGGGTAAGTGTGGCGGTATCTCCAGCAAGACGCAGCGTGGTGATCTTATTCTGCCTATTGCCGGTATCAGGGGCGAAGGTACCAGTAACGACTACTTCCCGCCAGAGGTGCCGGCTTTGCCTGCATTTATGCTGCAGCGTGCCATCTCCAGTACCATCCGAGATAATGGTTTTGACTATTGGACAGGCACGGTCTATACCACCAACCGACGTGTTTGGGAGCATGATGACAAGTTCAAGGAGTATCTGCGTTCTACACGTGCTATGGCTGTGGATATGGAGACGGCAACGCTCTTTACTTGCGGATTTGCCAACCATATTCCTACGGGGGCTCTTTTGCTGGTAAGTGACAATCCTATGATTCCTGAAGGTGTTAAGACAGATGAGAGTGACAGGATTGTGACAAGCAAATACGTCGAAGACCATGTTGGCATAGGTATTCAGGCTTTGGAGATGATTAAACAGGAGAAGAAGACTGTTCGTCACTTGAAATTCGACTATTAATGGCAGCTCAGGCAAAAGGAGGAATCACGCACGAGGATATTATACGTTCTGTGCGTGCAGGAGAGGTGAAGCCCGTCTATCTGTTGATGGGTGCCGAGGATTACTATATAGATAAACTGAGCGATTTCCTGACGGAAACGTTGTTGAAGCCAGAGGAACGCGATTTTAACCTGGATGTTGTCTATGGTCTGGAAGTTACGGCCGATAAGGTTGTGGAACTGGCCAGGGCATATCCTATGATGGCTGACCGTCGCATAGTTCTGGTACGCGAAGCTCAGGCTATGCGCTCGTTAGACGCTCTAGAGGCTTATATGCAGCATTATACACCCACTACGGTGCTTATTATCTGCTATAAGCACGGAGTGCTGGATAAACGCAAGGCTGTAACAAAGCAGATTGATCAGATAGGCGTCATTTATGAGAGCAAGAGACTGTATGATAGCCAGCTGCCCACGTTTATCACGCAGTATTTTAACCGTAAGAAGGTAAAGATAGAGACTCAGGCTGTGCAGATGCTGGCAGGGCATGTAGGCGCTGATTTGTGCCGTCTTTCTGCTGAAATGGACAAACTCTTGCTCTCGCTTACAGAGTCTGAGAATTGCGTAACGGCAAGCAGGGTAGAGGAGCTTACGGGAATGAGCAAGGAATTCAATGATTTTGAATTGCGTTCTGCTTTGGCCGTGAAAGATGTTTTCAAGAGCATGCAGATAGTAAAGTACTATCAAGGCCAACAGCAGAAATTTGCTTTACCGCAGACACTTTCCAATTTATTTACATTTTTTTCTGCAGTTTTGCTGGCATATTATGCACCCGATAAAAGTGATAGGGGAGTTGCAGCCTGGTTAGGCATGCCGGAATGGCAAGCCAGAAAAGACATTATTCCCGCCTACCGAAACTACAGAGGAGTGAAGGTTTTGCAGATTCTTTCTGAAATACGCAAAACTGACGCCAAAGGTAAAGGGGTAGGGGGATGTAAAACCCCAAAAGAGGAGCTTTTACAAGAGCTTATATACTTTATTTTGCACTGATTTTTGTCTAGATTGTAAGCGTAGGCTTACACGAAAAATAAGGCCCTCTCTTCTGAAAAATAGCAAGTTAGGGCCTTTTTCTATGCGCTGAGAATCGCGTAAAATCGCGTGATTTCAGTGCTGTACGTGTATTCTTTAAGCATTCAAAAAATGGCAAAAATCGGCCATTTTTACGATTTTCCAGTTTAAAATTGTGATTTGTATTTGTAAATCGAATTTACAACAATAGCACACTTATGTGCTTCAGAAAACTGAATTTGTAATCTGAATTTAAATGTACAAATGTGAATTCGCAATTCACACATCACGTTTACAGTTTTGAATTATGCAATTTTATTTGTAAAACTGAATAATATGCATTATTCTATTCTAATCATAAAGAACTATAATTCAGTAATTTAATGTAAATATCTTTGTATTGCACTTCAGTGAAATGTAAATACTTTTGAAAATCGCTCCATTTTGGGGCTTAATGGCCGTTTTTTGTTACTTATAAGTGCTATAATTCAAAGAAAGCCAGACTTGTATATTTTATCACCTTTACGACTTACTTTAATATTGAAAATTTGCATTTCTGCATGTTTTTGGCTGAATTCACATTCTTGATTCTGTTTCGATTTAGAATCGTGAAAGTTCAAAAGGGTGAATATTGCCACAAAGTTAAATTTTGAATTTTAAATCTGAAAGTTTGGAAGTTTAAATCCATTTTTCTACCTTTGCACTTAGTTTAGAGTTTGAAATCAGGGGGATCACCCCTACTAACTAGATATAAAAAGGATGAAAGACAGGATTTATCAGTTGATGAAATATCAGGGTATGTCGCAAAAAGAGTTTGCAGCTACACTATGTGTTGCTGAGGGCACCCTTTCCGGTATCTTCACTGGAAGAACACGTCCCACTAACAATATCGTCAACGCCATACATGAATGCTTCCCACATATTAGTATTAACTGGCTAATGTTTGGTGAAGGTGATATGCTTTTGGATGGGGCTTCTTCCCAGAATGCGGAAGCTGCTTCCGGACAGTCGGATTTGTTTGCCGGTGCTATCCCCCCTTCTTCTGAGGTAAATCCTACCCCCTCTCCTGCACCGCAAATTCAAGAGGTGGTAAAATATATTGACAAACCTCAACGAAAGATAACAGAGATTCGTGTCTTTTATGACGATGGAACGTTCGAAACTTTCTCGGCTTAAGTGAATTTAAATCCTGAAACCATGCCATGTGTTTCAGGTTTTTTTTATCTCTTCTAGTGTATTGTCTCGGTAGCTCTTTCAATCGGATATACAAATAAAAGTGTCTTTTATTTTATTTATATTCCACTTATTCGTACCTTTGCATAAAATTTATAAGGTATTTAATGAAGAAGTATATATTAGACCTCACCCTGACCGCCGTAGAGCGTTTGCATGAGCGCTACGTGCTGCTAAAGGCTACTGATACAGCCAAGCCTTTACCAGAGATGATGCCCGGTCAGTTTGCCCAATTAGAGATAAAAGGCAGCAAGGATACATTCTTGCGTCGCCCTATTAGCATACATAATGTAGACAGAGAGCAGAATCAGGTCTGGTTCCTGGTTCAGACAGTAGGAGACGGTACCCGCCAGCTTGCAAAGATGCAGGTTGGGGACACATTGAATGTGGTTCTTCCTTTAGGTAATGGCTTTACTATGCCTACAGATGCCACAGCCCGTGTTTTGCTGGTTGGTGGTGGTGTTGGCGTTGCTCCCCTGTTGTACATGGGTGCTGTGATGAAAGAGAAAGGCCTGGAGCCTACTTTCCTGTTGGGTGCTCGTAGTGCCGGCGATCTGTTGCAGTTGGATAAGTTCAAGGCCCTGGGCCGTGTCTTTGTTACTACAGAAGACGGTTCTGAGGGCGAGAAAGGGTATGTTACCCAGCATAGCCTCTTGCAGCAGGAGAAGTTCACTCAGATCAGTGTATGCGGTCCTAAGCCCATGATGGTGGCTGTGGCCCGTTATGCAAAGAGCGTGGATACCCCCTGCGAAGTGAGTCTTGAGAATATGATGGCTTGCGGACTGGGTGCCTGTCTGTGTTGTGTAGAAGACACAGAGATGGGCAATGTATGTGTTTGCAAGGAAGGTCCGGTATTTGACATAAAGAAACTGAAATGGCAGATTTAAGAACTAACATAGCAGGCCTTCAGCTCTGCAACCCCGTAATGACCGCCAGCGGAACCTTCGGCTACGGACTGGAGTTTCAGGATTTCGTTAACCTGGAAGAGATTGGCGGTATAATAGTAAAAGGTACAACCTTGCAGCCCCGTCAGGGTAATCCCTACCCCCGTATGGCAGAGACTGCCCAGGGAATGCTCAACTGTGTGGGCCTTCAGAACAAGGGCGTAGATTATTTCTGCGAGCATATCTATCCTCAGATAAAGGATATCCGCACCAATATGATTGTGAACGTCTCAGGCAACAGTCCTGAGGATTATGCCGAGTGTGCAGCCCGTATTGGCGAGCTGGATAACATCCCTGCCATAGAGTTGAATATCTCTTGTCCCAACGTCAAGCACGGCGGAATGGCATTCGGAACAACTACAGAGGGTGCTGCCAGTGTGGTGAAGGCTGTCAGGGAGGCTTATAAGAAGACGCTGATAGTGAAGCTTTCCCCTAACGTAACCAGCATTACGGATATTGCTTTGGCAGTCCAGGATGCCGGTGCTGATGCCGTCAGCCTTATCAATACCCTTATGGGAATGGCTATAGACGTAGAGAAGCGCAAGCGTATCCTCAGCATAGGTACGGGAGGTCTCAGCGGTCCATGTGTCAAGCCTGTGGCACTGAGGATGGTCTATCAGGTGGCTCATGCCGTTCAGATTCCTGTCATCGGCTTGGGAGGCATCAGTAGCGCAACGGATGCAGTGGAATTCCTACTTGCCGGTGCTTCTGCCATAGAGATAGGCACAGCCAACTTCCTTGATCCTGCTATTACAGTAAAGGTCGCACAGGGAATTAATGCCTATCTGGACCGTCATGGCTTCAAGAGCGTAAAAGATATAATAGGTATATGCGAATAGACATCATAACAGTATTGCCCGAGCTGCTGCAGAACTTTACTCAGGAGAGTATTTTGGGCAGAGCACAGAAGAAAGGGCTGGTCGAGATTCACGTCCATAACCTGCGTGATTACACACTGGATAAGTGGCGCCGTGTCGATGACTACCCCTTTGGCGGCTTTGCCGGTATGGTTATGCAGTGCGAGCCTATAGACCGCTGTATCAGCAAGCTCAAGAGCGAGCGTCATTACGACGAGATAATCTTCACCACACCAGATGGTGAGCAGTTCTCGCAGCCTATGGCCAACAGTCTCTCGCTCTGTGAGAACATTATTATATTATGCGGCCACTACAAGGGTATCGATTACCGCATCCGCGAGCATCTTATCACCAAGGAAGTATCCATTGGCGACTATGTGCTGACAGGTGGTGAGTTAGCTGCTGCTGTGATGACGGATGCCATAGTGCGCATTATCCCAGGAGTCATCGGAGACGAGCAGAGTGCCCTCTCTGACAGCTTCCAGGATAATCTGCTGGCAGCACCTGTTTATACACGTCCCGCCGAGTACAAAGACTGGGGCCGTGTGCCTGATGTACTTCTTTCCGGCCATGAGGCCAAGATTAAGGAATGGGAGTTGCAGCAGAGCCTTGAGAGAACAAAAAGATTACGTCCAGACCTTTTGAATAAAAAGTAAGAGTTATGGAACATCAGAAAAAGAAAATGAACCTGTACGTCATAGCGGGTTGTAACGGAGCCGGAAAGACCACGGCCTCTTTTACCGTGCTGCCCGAGATGCTGAAGTGCAGGGAGTTTGTGAATGCCGATGAGATTGCTGCCGGCATCTCACCCTTCAATCCCGAAGGGGTGGCTATTCAGGCAGGCCGACTGATGATAGACCGTATCATCCAGTTGCTCAAGGACGGAGAGACCTTTGCCTTCGAGACAACCCTTGCCACCCGTTCATACGTCAAGTTGATTCAGCAGGCCAAGAAGCGTGGCTACTTCGTAACGCTGCTCTTCTTCTCTCTGAGCAGTGCCGAGCAGGCTCAGCGTCGTGTAGCTCAGCGTGTCAGCATGGGAGGTCATAATATCCCTACCGATGTTATTATACGTAGGTACGAGGCAGGTTTGCAGAACCTTTTCCAGCTTTACATGCCTGTTTGTGACTACTGGACCCTCTATGACAATAGCAACTGTCCTGCTGTGCGTATTGCCAGTGGTTTTGGTACAGAGAAGATAGAGGTCTTTGAAAGGGATCGTTTTGTTGAATTGAAGAAAAAATACAGTGCGCCGGAGGAGGGCAATAAGAAATGACGGATTATGAGGTTCGTGAGATGCAGCGTCTGATAGACGACGGCATCCAGCTGGCTCATAAGCGTCTGCTCGCCCGTGCTCGCTTTGACCAGCAGGTTCTTGTATTTGCACAGGACGGAAAGGTTATCGAGAAGATTCCTGAAGGAGTTGCTGTTCTTCCTACACGTCAGGGAGATCCGCTCATCCGTCATCGTGTATTCAAAGACTAAAGATTAGTGCATGCAAGTAAGCAGTGATTTGCTTGATAAGTTCATGCAATCGCTCAGAAGCGCCCTTCCTGGTACCTGGAAGAGTGCTTCTTGGTTGCTGAAACTTATGATACCCATCTCCCTTACTGTAGCTTTGCTGCAGCATTGGGGCATATTGGCTTGGATAGCCGGGTATCTGAATCCCCTGTTCTCTATGATGGGACTGCCGGGCGAATCGGCTGTCCTTTTCATCAGCGGAGCCGCTGCCGGCACTTATGCCGGAGTAGCTGCTATGATGTCTGTTCATCTTACGCTCAGGCAGGCTACCATAGTTGGCATTATGATTCTACTTTGCCATGCTCTGCCCATGGAGTGTACGGTAAACCATAAGACCGGCTCCAACTTCTGGAAGATGGGTCTGATACGTATTCTCATGGCCTTTGTGGCTGCTATGTGCCTGAATCTGGTGTTGCCTGAAATGTCAACACCTTATTTATATATTGGGGCAGCGGCAGAGAGTTCTCTGGCCGAGGTTTTGCTCACGTGGGCTGTTTCGCAGATTAAGATTTCCATCATGGTGTTCCTCATCATCTATTCGCTGATGGTGTTGCAGTGCCTGATAGAGGCCTATTCATTGCTGGCCCCATTGTCGCGCTTCCTGGCTCCGTTGATGAGGCTGCTGGGTCTTCCGCGTAATGCTGCCTATATGTGGCTGGTGGGTAATGTGCTGGGCTTGAGCTACGGCTCTGCCGTTATGCTGGATCTGGAAGAGAAAGGTCAGATTACACGCGCTGATGCCAATGCCGTCAACTACCATCTCATCATGAATCATTCCATGCTCGAGGATACCATCGTACTGGCCATGACGGGTGTTTCCGCCTTGTGGATTCTGGGCACCCGCATGTTCTTTGCCCTCGTGGTGGTGTGGGGAAGAAAGGCGATTAAAAGCCCCCTCCGTCTCCCCCTTTGGGTGAGGGAAGTTAAGAGTTGAGAGTGTAGAGTTTAGAGTCAGTTATAAAGTTTAGAGATAAAAAGTTTACGTTTACGCTGAAAATAGTTATCGTTATCGTTAACGTTATCGTTGTTCAGAAGAATGTGTAAAGGAGAAAAAGGAAATACATGGACGCACCTGATAGGTGCAGTTTTTGCGCTCACTTCTATGTGGGTTATCTGGCCCGCCGTCAATGCAGGATGGCAGATGACTATGGGTGTCATCTTTTTTATTGTAGGAATGTTTCTGATGTTCCTCAGCAGTACCATATACCATTGGCTTAGTCCTGGCAGGGTTAAGCAGGTCATGCGCAAGCTGGACCATATCAGCATCTACGTCATGATAGCCTGCAGCTATGCTCCCATCTGTCTGGGTGTGGTAGGTGGCTGGTTGGGCTGGACCGTCTTCGGTTTCCTTTGGGCAGTAGTCCTTGGCGGCACATTCTATAAGATCTATGCCATAGGCAAGTGGCCCCGTCTTTCTTTGGCTCTGTATCTGCTGATGGGGTGGAGTGTAGTGCTTATCTTCAAGCCCGTTATGGACAGGCTGGAGCCCGTTTCTATGGCCATGTTGGTAGCCGAGGGTATCTTCTACACCTCGGGTACCTATTTCTTTGCGCACGATAGCAAGCCCAATTTTCATGCCATCTGGCATGTCTTTGTCCTCTTGGGTGCTATGGCCCACTTCCTGGCCGTCCTTACTATTGTAGTCTGAACAATCCCCCTACGAACGTGGCGTCAATCTTGGCTCCACGTACGGCTTTGCCCGTAGCAATCTCCGTACGGTATATCCACAGGCCGTCTGCTGTAGAGACGGGAGCATAGATATAGTCACCCTCGCATAGGGCAACAAAGCGGCGTCCGCCCATTCCGCTGTGCAGGGGAATCTCCTCTATCATCCGGCTTGTCTTACTGTTCAGGTCGATTATCACACATCTGTCTTCCGCATCGCTCCATGCACCGGCATTCTGGTTGGTAGAGACCTCGGCATATACTTTGCCGCCTCCCAGGTAGAGCCAGTGCGCCACCTTATATCCTGTAAGTGCTTCGTAGTCGAAGAAGTAATCCTCGTCGAACTCCATCTCACCTGCTTTTATGCGAAGGAAGCCGCTGTGCCCTGCTGTCTCTGAGAAGCCGTTTGTCAAGGATGTGTTAGACATACAGTACAAGTTGCCGCTCTCGTCCTTCAGGAAGCCGTTAAAGGCATTCCAACTACCGATGTTGCCCGTTCTGGTGTCTGTTATCAGTCCCTTGAACTGGAAATCAGGATAGCCGAACACCGCCACGTAGGCGGTCTTTACCTCCGGTGTGGCAAATGTATTCTGGTTCATGGGTACATAGCTCACGTAGATGTTGCCGCCTGTGTATTCCATGCCCGTTATGCTGGGCCAGTCTATGTCGTCCATCGGAGCCACGGGGGTTGTCTCCACCCTTCTCTCTATTGCCATTGTACGGATGTTTACGGTATAGAAGGTCAGGTTCTGCCCCTTTGCGGGTGTGCTGGGCAGTTCCAGTGCTGCCATGGTGTTCCCGTCCACCTGACAGAAGCCTGTTGGCGTGTTGTTGAACACAAAGTCCCCCGTCTCTTGCAGGTATCCGTTGGCATCCCTGCGTATTCCCGTAGCATTTGTCACACCCATTCCGCCTATCGAGAATACCGTTCCTTCAGCCTTCTGATAGTCGCGATAGCCGTTCTGCTCCAGGCCCTTGGCGTAAGCGTTTATCGTCTCACTGCTCATCAGGTCGTCAGCTGTTACCACATAATAGGTAGTGGTGCCTGCTGATGTGATGCCCAGCGAGAGTACGTAAGGTTGGAAGGGCACCTCCATGCTGCCCATATCCTTGTCACAAGAAGTCAGAAGTGCCACACTCAGGCACATTGTCAGTATTGGATTGAATCTATTTTTCATTGTCTGATTTACATTTTAGGAAGATAAACACGGAAGGTTACGTTAAAGTTTCTGCCAGGTTTCTGCAGGCGGTAGTTGTCGTAGAGCAGTTCGTTGGCGATGTTGTTACACTCGGCAGAGATGCTGTATTTGCCATCTGCCATTGTGTAGCCCACGGATATGTTGTGCACCGTCTGCGTGGGAATCATCTTCTTGCTGCTGGGGCGGCCAAGGCCGGGGAAGCCCAGGTAGTACTCGTATGTGTAGTTCATCGAGTACTCCACGCTCAGGGTGTTGCCTTCGTGGAAGGCATTGTGCCAGTCATAGCCCGCATTGGCATTCAGGAAGAAGTAGGGGATGTTGGGCATGCGCTGACCGTAGGATACGTTGGCTGTAGGCTCCGTCCCCACATAGCTGTCCTTGTTGGTGATGAACTCCTCCTTGTCGCGTATATCCTGATACGTTATGCTTCCACCCACGTGGATGGTCTTCTTGTAGTCGTATCGCAGCGAGCCCTCCACGCCGTGTGTAACAGCCTTGCCGATGTTCTCGTACGAGGTCGTGGGGTCGCTGGTCAGGTTCACGCCCTTCAGGATGAAATCCCTGGTGTTGCGGTAGATGTAGTTCACCTCTGCGGCAATGCTGTGACGGCCCACCTGCCTGTTCATCATCAGACCAATGTTCAGGTTCCTGGACATCTCAGGGCGCAGGTCGGTGTTGCTCTTCTGGATGAAGCCGTCGCCAAACATCTCCACTGCCTCCGGCATACGGTATGCCTGCTCAAAGCTTACCTTACCTTGCAGCCAGGGCTGGAAGAAGTATGTTCCTGCTGCCCCATAGCCCCAGTTGGTCTGCGCTGCCTTGACCGTTTCCCAGCGCTCCGTTGCCAGGAACTGGTCCAGCAGCTTGTTGCTCTGTGTGTTCAGGTTGTACAGCTTGCCAAACACATTCATGTTCCAACGGTTGTATCTCAACTGGTAGGAGAGACCCGTAATGTTCTTTGTCAGGTATTGTGGCACATCGTTCATGGGATTGTCCCTGTGTTCGCGGTCGTCGCTGACGCGCTTATTCGAGCTTACCAGATGGCTCAGCAGGAAACGGTTGTGCTCGCCCAGCAGATAGCTCAGTGATACATCTCCCTGCCATTGGTGCATACGTATCTTTGCATCCGTCAGGTAGCCTTCGCCCCTGCTGCCTGCAGGCACGCATTCGCCCAGCCAGTTGTAGCGCAGCGCAGCCGTATCCACATTGTGCGTATTCACGTAGGCATAGTTCAGGTATGCCTCCAGGTCCAGACCTGCTGTCAGCAAGTCCCTCTTCTTGTATTTCACTCCCGGCACAAGGGTCAGGCTGCTTGTCTTGGGCTTTCCGTACACGGCATCCATTGTGGCACCCGTCTGGTTCTCGTGGCTGTCGCCGCTGGCAATAAGGGTCACCAATGCATAGTCAGCCCACGACTTCCCAACCAAGCCCGTTTCCATTCTGATGCCACCGCCCAGGTATCCGTCGTTGAAACGCTTCACCCATTCCTCTCCCTTCAGTAATCCTGTGGAGAGGTCAACAATGGGGGCATATACCTTATAATTATTATCCGAGTAGTTCAGGAATGCATTAGCCTTCAGGGTGAATCCCGTCTTCTGGTCGGTGAATGCACCGTTCACGCTTGCTCTGTGCGTGTTGAAGGAGCCGTAGCTGTAGGCAGCATCCAGATAGTTGGCTTTCCTGCGTGTGACAATGTTCACCGCTCCGCCCAGCGCATCTGCCGACAGGTTCACGGGCAGTGAGCCCTTGTACACCTCCACGTAGTCCGCCATGTTTGCCGTCAGCGTAGAAAGGTTGAAGCTGCTCCCGAAGTTGTCCATCGGCACACCGTCTATGAAGAACTTCACCTGATTGCCGCTAAAGCCGTTCAGTGCAAAATTGAAGTCGCTTCCCATTCCGCCCGTCTGGCGTATCTTCACACTCGATACATTCTCCAGTATCCTGTTCAGGGATTTCTGCTTGGTGTACTCGCCCTTCATGTTCACCACATTCACGGCAAAGGCTTGCTCACTTTGCTCTCTTGCCTTAGACTTGGCCGTTACTGTTACATTCTCTAACGTTGTTGTCCTGATTGAATCCTGCTCTGCCAGAACGACACCTGCTGCCGTTGTCAGCAGCGTCATGGTTAATAATCTTTTTACCTGTATCACAATTATTTATGGTTTAAATTTTCGGCTGCAAAGGTACGGCTATTCCGTCGTTCCCGAAATACCCTAATCAGATGATTTCCTGCTTACGGAAATAGGGTGCTGTAATGGTTAGTGGGTATTGGGTAGTATAAAAAACGGATTCGGGCGGGCGCTCGCACATATCAGGCCGCCCGCCCGCAGATATACGGGCGGCCGCCCCAATATGTAAGGGCGGGCGCCCGAATCTGACAAGATGCCGTTTCGCTCCCTGCAAACCCTAGTCTTTCTCCCTGCAAACACGTGTTCTGCTCCCTGTTTACTTCATGCATTTGAACCTTGAGGAAACCCTGAGGTAAATCTGAGGTAAATCTGAGGTACTCCTTGGGGACTTTGTAGCCTCCGGAGTCTGCACGTGTTATACCCAGGAGTCTGCACATGCAGGCTCCAGGAGGTAACAGATGTAGGGTCTGGGAGTGCTCCTTTGCTCCTCCTTTATTCCCTTTTGTAGCAAAGGCGTAGCGTAGAGGGAGCATAGGCGTTCAGATATCGTGGAGCTATAGGTAGATGAAAAGGTGTCAAGAAGCACTTTTTTCATAAAACCTTTTGCGTTCTCGGATTCTATTCGTATTTTTGCAATGTGTTCCGCTAGGAATACAGACATATTTGCTCTATAGCCACACAATCACCACCGTAGGAAGCGAGCAAATACACATTATAGGAGCTGCCCCATATGGGCGCAGATTTCTCCCGTATATGTGTATGGTTTGTGGCGAACCGTGTGGCGTATGGCGAAGGTCTGCGCCTTTTCTGTATTATTAACCTCTAAACAATAACATGTATATGAAGAAATCAGTCTTATTGTATTCATTACTGCCCTTGCTTACTTTTGCTTGTTCGTACAATACGGACGACAAACAAGATCAAAGTGATAGTCTTTTGGAGGATGCAGAGGCCATCTTCGAAAAGAGCCCTAAAGATATTCAGCCCGAAGGAACTTTTGTAGCAGAAGACAATACATTCTACAAATCGTTGACGTTTAAAGGAAAAAGAACTGTTGTCGTCCGCGACGCTATCTTTGGAATGGATTTTCCTTCGGAGTATGATAGAGACGAAGAATTCCTGCGTGTTAAGACTGACAAGTCAGATTTGTTATTTGAGATTATTTCAGAGGATACCATTAAGGGTGAAGGCTTTGCTGAAGGTTTATATATAAAGGAATAAGCATATGAGTACAGAATTTATTATCGGAACAATTATTGGATTAATTGGTCTTGTGCCTGTTGTTATCCAGTTTTTCCATTGGATTAGGAAACCTAAACTCAGTGATTTGATGAAGAGATTGGTTGATAAAAGTCTGTCAACTAAAGCTCATAGGAGAGTTCTTAGGAAAATGAACCGTAAACTCCTGCCTGTTGGCAAGCATATTTCTTCTGAATACATCAATAGTTTTGTGTTAAATACGAGGGGCAAAGAAGAGGTCTTTGCTGACTTGTGCATAAAAAATGGCTGGGAACCTACCAAGGAGTTGTGCCTTATGTTCATGAATGCTGATTATCCAACTATTCGGGGGAAGTATTTGAATATGAATAATAGTCGTCAAAACCTAACAGGAAGCAATGAGGATAAAGGAGCAGAGTTTGCTGTTGCAGAAGAAAAGGCAGAGAGCCATGAGGTTGTATATTTGTCAGCTTTGCTTGAAGAACGCTTCCCAGATTCTTTTAACCGTTTGATGTCAATCTTCAAAAAGCATGATGTAGATTATCGTCTGCTAAAGGGCACAAAGGATATCTGGTGCAAGGATTATATGCCAATCCAAACAAGAAGTGGCAAGTTGATTCAGTTTCGTTATGATCCGTCGTATCTGAAAGGAAAAAAAGAGTGGGAGGTGTCGCGCTCTGATACGAGAGAGGTCTGTATGCAGAATGGATTGGTAACAATAAATTCTAATATAAACCTTGATGGAGGTAACGTGTTACTTTGCTCAGACCGTGCTATTGTTTCAGATAGGATTTACACAGAGAATCCCGAGTATCCAGACAAAGAACAACTGGTCAGAGAACTTTCAGACTTATTAGAGGCAGAAATTATTGTTATCCCTGCTCAGAAAAGTGATATGACGGGTCATGCAGATGGTATGGTAAGATTTGTCGATAGAAATACTATAATTGGTAATAATCTGGCAGATGAATATAAGTATTGGCGCGAGGGTATGCAAAAGGTAATCAAGGAATATGGACTGAAATACATAGATATCCCATTTTTTGAAGCTAAAGATCCCCAGCATCCCTTAAGCGCAGTTGGAATATACGTTAATTATTTGGAACTCAAGAATCTGATAGTTCTGCCTGTTTTCGGGAAGGAAGAGGATGAACAGGTTCTTAGTATCCTAAAAGAAACCTTCCCTGCGAAAACTATTGAAACTATCAATTATAACGAGGTTGCGCAGGAAGGTGGATTGCTAAATTGTACAACATGGGTTGCTAAATTTAAGACAACATGAAAATATTCTCATTACAACTTAAATAATTTTTTTGTAGGTTGATTTTTCCTTGGAAATAAACTGTTTCTGAAATGGGTAGGCTTAATGATGAGATAAGATGTATACAATAGTTTGTGGCTGTCCCAGCCGAGAACGGCTGTTTTTGGATAAACTAAGCGGGTTACCCCAGCCGAGAATGGCTGTTTGAATAAACTAATTCCGAGAATGGCTGTTTTTGAATGTACTAAGCAGTTTTCCCAGCCGAGAACGGCTGCTTTTGAATGTACTAAGCAGTTATCCCAGCCGAGAATGGCTGCTTTTGAATGTACTAAGCAGTTTTCCCAGCCGAGAATGGCTGTTTTTGAATGTACTAAGCTGTTTTCCCAACCGAGAATGGCCGCTTTTGAATGTGCTAAGCAGTTTTTCTTTGTTATCTGCCCCGATTCTGAGGAATAATGGCTATCTTTGTGAAATGAAGATTTCAGCTTACCGTCCACATAACCCAGGGCATGATTACTATGGTCGTGGCACTTACCTTATTACTTTGGTGGTAAGTGGTCGTGAACAGTTGCTTTCTAGTTTCTCTGCCACAGGTAGTGATGCGTTAAAGGGGCACCCAGCACTTACGCTTACCCCATTAGGAGAGGCTGCGGAACAGGCGTGGTTGAGGATTCCTGAGGCGCAGGCTATCCATGGTAACCGTGTAGTGGTGCATGCCTATGTGTGTATGCCTGTAATAGAGGTGTTGGAACCTATGGAGTGGAGCCTTGGGGCCATCATTCAGGCTTTTAAGGCTGTTTGTACCAGCCAATGGCAACGCCTGCAGGGGATGGAAGCGTCTGTTAATCGACCGATATCGGCCGATTTGGAGGGGGGCACCGGCATGGCTGCGTGAGAAGGCCTTGCGCTACGATAACGAGGGTGCCTTGATACGGAACCTTTCTCAGAAACAGCGGCAGGAGTACTATGCCCTGATTGGCAGGAATCTGCAACCGCTTTTTGATGATAACTATGATGATACCGTTTGCCTAGATGATCGCCACCGTGAGGCTATGATAGCCTATATGCATGATAATCCACGCCGTGCCTTGTTGCGTAAGATGTTACCGGATGTGATGCGCCGTTGTCTGCATGTGCGTATCGGTAACCGTAGCTATGGTGCCTTTGGCAATCTGTTTCTGCTGAGATGGGCGCGAAAGATACAGGTACAATGTCACCGCCGCCATCCCGTCACTGGTCAACCCTACGAGGAAACTGCCGATTATGCCAGTGAGCGTCAGCTATAGGAGGTGGCTATCCAAGAGGGCTGCACCGTTATTGTTACTCCGGGTATCTCTGGTGGTGAACTGCTAATGAAAAACGAATGCCTGGACAAGGGCTTTCCGCTAATACATTTGCAAAAGGAACCCATTGACGCCTTTTGGAAACCAGAGCGAAAGCGTTTTGATGCTTGTGTCAATGGCTCCTTACTTATTCTGGCACCATGGGACCTTGATATGATGGGTTGTGTAAATGGCGTTCCTTCGGATAGCGACTATAGCCGCTTTCACAACCTGAATAAACTGGCAGCAGAAATCTGTTCTTTCAATGGTGAAGCAAGGATACTGAAAGATTAATGAGATTGTTAGTCTTAGGCTGTGTATTTCGCACTTCCGCTTACCTTAATACTCTGTCTTGTCTGCCTTCTCTGTCCAGAGGCGGAAGGTATGGATGGCCTCTTCGTGCAATAGGGGAATGAGGGGAACGGCACGTTGGGGGATGGGGCGTGCCAACTCTTCGTAGATAAAATCATCTGAGAAATTGATGTCGCGGGCATCATAGCGGGTGTTGCCGTAGTAAATGCGACCGATGCGTGCCCAGTAAATAGCTCCCAGACACATGGGGCAGGGCTCGCAGGATGTGTAGATGACACAGTCTGAGAGGTCGAAGGTGCCCAGCAGATGGCAGGCCTCGCGTATGGTGTTTACTTCGGCATGTGCTGTAGGGTCGTTATTCAGGGTTACGCTGTTGCTGCGACCGGCAATAATCTTTCCGTCCCTGACAATAACGGCGCCAAAGGGACCTCCTCCGTTCTTGACACTCTCGTCTGCCAGACGGATAGCTTCGCGCATGAACATCTTGTCCTGCTCTGTAATATGGTTTGTCTCTTGCTGCTTCATGACATTAATTCTTGATTACAATGACAAAAGTACAATAAATACCCGAAAAAATGTATGCTATAGAAGTTAAAAATTGGGTTAAAACAAAAAAAAAGGGCTACCGCTGTAGCCCAACCTTTGTTAACCTTAAATCTAATACTATGAAAAACACACATGCAAAGGTACGCAGATTTTTGAAACCTGCAAATGATTCGACAATAAAAAAGCCGCTTTGTAATGTAATTTAACACCATTTAACATTACAAAGCGGTTTCTGGATGATTTTGCCGCCATTTTGACAGCTAATCAAGAGGTTTTGGTTTCTTTTTATTCTTTGATGTTTGGCTCCTCCAGACCGTATCCCTTCTTCTTATCTACTGCTTTCAAATAAACAGAAATCAGAAGAGCGGCAATACCAAGGGTTGCCAGCATGACAAGTGCCCAGGTGTAGTCAAGATCATGGGCAGATGTTCCTTCGGGGTTGGTGTTGTTCAAGACCA
This sequence comes from Bacteroidaceae bacterium, assembly GCA_017619585.1. The sequence goes on along the minus strand of JAFZSA010000011.1, from coordinate 160,653 downwards.
TACCGATGAGAGCAGGGAGAAGTCCAAGACCAATGTTCTGAATCCAGAAGATAGCTGCATAGGCTGAGCCGATAATCTTCTCATCTACCAACTTGGGTACTGATGGCCACAAAGCAGCAGGAACCAGTGAGAAACTGGCACCCAGCACAAGGATGGTGACGTATGCCACAATGGTTCCGCCTACGGCATTGCCCTCGAAGGCAGGCAGGATAAAGGCGAAGGTGAGGTGGCAGATAACCAGCAGGATGCTACCCAGCATAAGCATAGAAGCAGCCTTGCCCTTGTGGTCTACATAGCTACCCAAGATAGGTGTGATGGCAACAGCCAACAGGGGGAATACGGCAAAGATGGTCTCGGCTGTACCACGCATATAACCCATATAGCAGTAAACTACCAGTGCTACAACGGCAAAGCTCATCAGACCGTACTTCATGCCTTTCTTCTTAGAGAAGTTGCTGGCAAAGGCGCAGATGGCTACAACCAGCATAATGATGTACTGAACAATGGTTACTGAGCTGTCGGCCCAGAAGGTGCCTTCCTCGGCAGGGTTCAGGGTCAGGTTACACTGCAGCATGTTAACGGCATACTTCTGGAAGGGGAAGATGGCGCTGTAGTAGAGTACACACAGCAGGGCAACAAGCCAGAAGCCCAGGCTGGAGAAAATCTTGCCCAAGTCGGCAATCTTGAAGGGGTCATCCTTCTCTTCTGCCTCGCCTGTTTGTGCATCCAACTTCTGATCCATGAAGAAGTAAACAATGGTCATGATGAGGGCAATGCACAGCAGCACTACGCCAAAGGCTACAGAACGACTGACGCTGACCTCGCTGCCCAACTTGGCAAAGTAGGGAGAGAATATCATACAGGTGGCAACACCCAAGCGAGCCAGAGCCATCTCTGAACCCATAGCCAAGGCGGTCTCGCGACCCTTGAACCACTTGACAATACCACGACTGACAGTGATACCTGCCATCTCTACACCACTACCGAAGATCATGAAGCCGCAGGCTGCCAGTTTAGCAGAGGCGGGCATACCATCGCAGAAGGGTAGGATAGCGCCAATGATAGGCAGGTCACCGTTCCAGTTCAGGTTGTTGGTGAACCACTGCTCCAGGCCAGTGCCTACAAAGGCATCGCTGACAGCGTACCACTTAATAACACCACCTACCAGCATTACTGCACCTGAGAGTACGGCTGTGAAGCGGACTCCCATCTTGTCCAGGATAATACCGGCAAAGATAAGGAAGAAGACGTAAACGTTCAGGAATACCTCGGCACCCTGCATACGACCGAATGCAGCGCTGTCCCATCCACGGGTCTCCTGCATGAGGTCCTTGATGGGTGAAAGGATGTCCATGAAAATGTAGCTGCAGAACATGGCCAGGGCCAAGAGCAGCAGTGCGGTCCAGCGCATAGCAGCGCTGTCGCGAAGGGTTTTTTGAATCTGATTCATAGTATATTTCGTTATTACGTTATTACGTTATTTCGAGGGGCGGCCTTTTCGTTATATCGTTATGACGTTATAACGTTATATCGACATTTAATGGGCCGCCTTTTTTTATTTCAGCCAGCGGTCCAGCCACTCGAAGTAGGTACGCTGCCAGAGAATGCCATTCTGGGGTTTCAGTACCCAGTGGTTCTCGTCGGGGAAGATGAGCAACTCAGCCTCAATACCTCTCATACGGGCTGCATTGAAGGCGCTCATGCCCTGTGTGGCATTGATGCGGTAATCCTTCTCGCCGTGGATGCAGAGGATGGGAGTATCCCACTTGTCAACAAAGCGGTGGGGTGAATTCTCGTAAGTCTTGCGGGCACGTTCTGTCTGGTCTTTGTTCCAGTAAGCATCATCATACTCCCAGTTAGAGAACCAGTTCTCCTCGGTCTCTGTGTACATAGCCTCCAGGTTGAAGGCACCGTCGTGGGCAATGAAGCACTTGAAGCGCTTGTCGTGATGACCAGCCAAATAGTAAACAGAGAAGCCGCCGAAAGAGGCACCTACGGCACCCATACGGTCACGGTCGACATAGGGAAGGTTCTCTGCAGCATCATCAATGGCAGAGAGATAGTCCTTCATACACTGGCCTGTCCAGTCGCCAGAGATTTCCTCGAGCCATTCCTGACCGAATCCGGGAACGCCTCTGCGGTTAGGAGCAATAACGACATAGCCCTGTGATGCCATGATGAAGAAGTTCCAACGGTAGCTCCAGAACTGAGAGACGGCACTCTGAGGACCGCCCTCGCAGAAGAGCAGGGTGGGGTACTTCTTGTTGGGATCGAAGTGAGGCGGTAGGATAACCCAGTAGAGCAAATCCTTGTCGTCTGTGGTCTTCACCCAGCGCTGCTCGACAGTTGGTTTTGCCAGCTGGTCCAGGATTTCCTTGTTGACATTGGTAATCTGTGTAACCTTGGTGTCGGCAATGCTGTCGCCAGGATTTACCACATAGAGGTCGGCGGGAGTCACAAACGAATGGCGTTCTGCCAGAACCTGTTTGCCGTTCAGCATCTGCAAAGAACCGAAGTCAGCCCAATCTTTGGTGAGTTGTGTCACTTCGCCCTTCAGGTTGGTACGGTAGAGGTTCTCTGTGGCGTGCCAAACACCTATATAATATAAGGTACGTGAGTCTGGTGCCCAGCAGAAGTCGTCAACGCTGGAATCAAAGCTCTCTGTTACATAGGTCTTCTGCAATGTCTGCAGGTCGCAGATGCAGAGGCGCTGACGGTCACTCTCATAGCCGTCGCGTTCCATAGAGAGCCATGCCACGTAGCGTCCGTCGGGTGAGAACTTGGGGTTGGTATCGTAGCCTACATTGTAATCCTTCAAGCCTGTATTGATGTACTGGTTCTTGAGAGATTTGGTGGGATTGCAACTGTTATCAGGACTGCCAACAAAGCCGCCATCGGGCACAACGCCAAACTCGCCACCGTTCTTGCAGAGGTTCTTGGTCTTGTTCATGTCTTTGCTCTCTACATCGTAGAGGAAGATGTCGGAGTCTGTGCTGATGCTGTAATCAATGCCGGTCTTGCAGCGGCAGGTAAAGGCAACAGACTTAGAGTCGGGACTCCAAGCCAACTGCTCTATGCCACCGAAGGGTTCCATGGGGCATTCGTAGGGATAGCCTTCGAGGATATCAATGGCATCTGAAATGCCATTTGCACTGACTTCTGCCAGGAAGGGATGCTGGATGCTTTCCACGTAGTGGTCCCAATGGCGGTACATGAGGTCAGTAATGACACGACCGGTAGCCTTTGGCAGGTCGTCGGGGTTCTTCTGGATAATCTCGTTGAAGTCTATGCTCTGCAGCAGGATAACCTTCTTACCGTCAGGAGAGAACATAAAGCCCTCTACCTTACCCTCAGTCTCAGACAACTGCTTGCGTCCCTTGCCTTCAAGGTTCATTTTCCAGACCTCTCCGCCTTTCAGGAAGGCTATGGTCTCATTGTCCAGCCACTGGGCATCTGTCTCGTTACCGGCTTCTGTAGTAAGCTGTTTCTGCTCGGTGCCGTCGGCGTTCATCATCCAGAGCACCTGATGGCTCTTGTTCTCTTCTACACTATAGTAACCCTGCTGGAAGACGATGTGCTTACCGTCGGGCGAAGCCTGATAGCCGTTGATACGACTCATGGCCCAAAGGGCCTCGGGAGTCATCTGGTCACTCTCCAACTGCACGGTTTGCTTCTGGATATTCACCTGGTCATTATCTTTTTGTGTTCCGCAAGCCATAAACAAGAATGAAAGAATGAAAAAATGAAAGAATGAAAGATTGCTGCGTTTCATAATTAGTCCTTGATATATTTATAATGTCTGTCATTTCTTTCTGTTGGCCTGTTGTTCTGCTTGCATCTTCTGCAGCGCTTCCAGACGAGCGGCTAAGTTGCTGACTTTCTTGGGGTCGTTCTTGTGCTGCTCGTGATAAGCCTCAAGGTTGGCAAGAAGTTTCTTCTCGTCGGTTGACCAGCGCAGATACCACATGGTAATAATGCTGATAAGGCCGGAGATGAAGTAATAATAGCTCAGACCGCTGCTATAGCCGTTGAACCAGAAGAAGAACATCAGGGGCATGAGGAACATCATGTACTGCATCATCTTCATCTGCTGGGCCTGATCGCCAACCATTTGATTCTGCTGCTGACGCATACTAATCCAAGTGTTAATCATGTTGGTAATAGTAAACAGAAGGCAGAATAAACTGAGATGGTCGCCTATGAGCCATAGATCTGTGTTCCAACGAATAATGTCATCGTAGGCACTGAGGTCATCAGCCCAGAGGAAACTCTCGCCGCGAAGGTCGATAGCGTTGGGGATGAAGTTGAAGAGGGCCAACCAAATTGGCATCTGAATCAGCATTGGCAAACAACCGCCCATAGGGCTTACACCATACTGGCTGTAGAGCTGCATAGTGGCCTGCTGCTTCTGCATGGCCTGGTCGGGATTGGGGTATTGCTTGGCAAGTTCGTCGAGCTTGGGTCTGAGCACGCGCATCTTGGCACCGCTCAGATAGCTCTTCTTCTGCGTAGGATAGACAAGAACCTTGATAATGACTGTCAATAGTAGCAGGACGATGCCCATGGGCAATCCCATAGCTTTGAGCCAATCGAAGATGTAAAGGATGGACCAACGGTTGATGAAACGGAAGAATGACCATCCCAGATAAACGAGTTCTTCCAATTCGGGGTCCTCGTTGGTCTTGCTCAACTTGTTGTGAGCTTGCAAGGTGTGGAAGTCATTGGGGCCCAAATACATCTGCAGTTCAGTAGGCTTGTTGCCGGTGGGGTCGAAGAAAGTCTTCATCTCTGCCTCGTATGTTTTCAGGTAGCCATTCTTCTTTTCCGTTTCCTGAGTGCTGGCAAGACTTGCATCCGTGAAGTTCTGCGGGGCAATAAGCACGGCACTGAAGAACTGGTTCTTGAAGGCAATCCAACTGAGGGCTTCCTCGGGCTGCTTTGTCTCATCGCCTGTCTCGCTGAGCTTCTTAACGCCCTTGCCCTGACGCATGTAGGTCAGTGCACTATAGCGGTTTTCGAAGTCTGCACCCTTTTCCTGCTGCATGATGCGATCGGTCCAACTGATGTCCAGAGTCTTCATGTTAGGGGCAAAGAAACCGCTCATACCCGTAGCCTGAATAGAGATGTCGACCATATAAGAATTGGGCAGCAGGCGGTAGCTGATGGCCAATTGCTTGCCATCCTGCTCGGCAGTCATGATAACGCTGCTGTCTGTTTGTTCTGTGGGGGTGAAGAAAAGGTCACTGCTGATGATGTTGTCCTGCTTGCCAGCCAGTGAGAATGTCATCTGGGCATCCTTGCGGGTCATGAGCAACACATCGCCATCATGGTTGCGGCTCTTATAGCCCAGAATCTCGGCGTTCTGAATGGTACCGCCCAAGGTGCTGAGTGTTACCTTAACCTTATTGTTCTTGAGTACAATCTCCTGTTCCTGACCTTGGCGCTGTGCAAAGAAGATGGCGTTGCTGTCTGCCACCTGTTCTGCTGCCTGCTTGGTCTGAATCTGCTTTTTCTCATTAGCTGCTAATTCTGCTTTCTGTTTTTCTACTGCAGCGATGCTGTCTTGTTTAGCCTGCATGAGGCGACGTTCTTCCTCTGATGGCTGGCTGTACCAGCTGAAGCCAATAACAACGAGTGCCATCAGGACGAAACCAGTAATAGTATTTTTATCCATATATAAAAATTTGTTGAATTATCTTAAAGAACTATTGTTAGGGCGCAAAATTACAAAAAAAAACCGAAAACGTTCTTCGTTTTGTCTCTAAAATAGCTATCTTTGCGCAAAATTAGAACGAATGAGGTCTTTAGTAATATTTTTCTTTGTTTTAGGTACAATTACTGGTGCTAATGCCAGGGTAAAAGCTGTCAAAGATATTGAGGCTAAGGTAGATACTTTCTCTATTGTCAACAGTTACCTGCAGAAGCTGCAAAGGCTGGTTGAGCAGCGTGATTCGATGAGCATTGTTATGTCTTATCCCGGTCCGAATGCCTATTACTACCAGATACTCTCGGCACCCACCTTGTATTCATCTCCTCTGCATCAGATGATGAACAATACGGATTCCATCTTCTCTGACAAGCAGTTGCAGACCCTGTATTACATTAATAATATGCTGGCCAAGCTGTATGCCAAGCATCCCGAACTGGTGCAGCAGACAGAGGAAAACGTCAAGGACAAGGGAAAGTTCAGGGATGATATCAACGAGAAGATAAACGTAAAGGAAAAACTCTCTGAAAAGGTGGCAGAGGCCAGTCTTTCTCCCACGCTTGACGAGGGTGTACAGGTGGTGACACGTCGTCCTAACTTCTGGAAAACCTCAGGAAGGTCTTACGTACAGTTGTCTCAGGCTCACTTCTCTGATAACTGGTGGCAAGGCGGTGAGAATAGTTTCTCAGGAAACCTATCCTTGACCTTGCAGGCCAATTACAATAACCAGAAGAAATTCAGGTGGGATAATACGCTGGAGCTGAGAATCGGTGCACAGACATCACCTAGTGATACCAAGAGATCATTCCGTCCCACACAGAACCAGTTGCGTTATTTCACCAGCATTGGTTATCAAGCATATAAGTCGTTGTATTATTCTTTGCAAATTGAAGCTAAGACGCCCGTGCTTCCTAATTACAAGCCTAATACCGATGATCTGACCACCAAGATGTTCTCTCCTTTGGAAATCTTCGTGGGACCTGGTATGAAGTATGATTTCCAGTGGGGTAAGAAAAAGCGTTTCAGAGGAGACTTCAACGTGGCGTTTGTTGCATACCAACTTAAGTATGTAGGCGTTGATGAATTGATTGGACAATATGGTTTGGATGCGGGAAAACATTTCAAGCATACATTCGGTCCTACGGCAACGCTGAATACCAATTACAATATCTGCGACCAGATTTCATGGCGCAGTACCTTGAGTTGGAAGAGCAACTACCATTATACTTCTATTGACTGGTTCAACGAGATAAACTTCAAGGTTACCAAGATCATCAATGCCAAGTTGATTCTGAATCCCAAGATTGATGACTCCAGTTCAAAGTATAGGAATTCAAACGGTAAATACTTGATGTTCAAGGAAGACCTGGGTATAAGTATAGATTATAATTTCTAACCATCCCTTAATTATAGAATCATGCAAATAAAGTCTGCAGAATTCCTGATAAGTAGTGCCCGTATAGACCAGTGTCCTAAGAGTAATCTGCCTGAGTACGCCTTTATTGGGCGCAGTAACGTGGGCAAGTCCAGCCTTATCAATATGCTTACCGGAAACGGTAAACTGGCAAAGACTTCTGCTACACCGGGTAAGACCATCCTTATTAACCACTTTGTTATTAAGGAGCAAGGAGTAGGGGGCAAGGGGCAAGAGAATACCTGGTATCTGGTGGATCTGCCAGGCTATGGCTATGCCAAGCGTAGCAAGAAGGATGCCGAGAAGTTTGAGCACATGATAACCACTTATATCCTGGACCGCGAGCAGATGACCAATCTGTTCTTGCTTATAGACGTGCGCCATGAGCCTCAGCAGATAGATATGGAGTTCATGGAATGGTTAGGCGAGAACGGTGTGCCCTTCAGCATTGTCTTTACCAAGGGCGACAAGGTTTCCAAGGGTAAACTGAAGGGTAATGTGGAGCATTACCTTACTGAGCTTAAGAAACAGTGGGAGGAACTGCCACCTTATTTTGTTACCAGTTCGGAAACAAAAATGGGTCGCGATGAAATTCTGAATTACATAGAGGAGATAAATAAAACGCTGGTTCAGTAAGAACCATACAAGACTGTGGGATATAGTATTTTACAGTCTAAGCGTATAAAATAAAATAGAGGGCGGCTTCACAGCTGCCCTCCATCTTTTAGGTATTAGTTTTGTTTAAGGTAAAAAGATTGTTTTCAGGATAACAGTTGCAAATTTAGGCGGTTTGATAATATCATGCAAGAGTTTGTTATATGTTAAATAACATATTTCGGCATTTTTTAACATTTTTCGCCTAAAAACAGGCTTTTTCTGTGAAAATCGGCTATTTCTTGAGCAGGTTTTTTCAGAATTTTACCAATTTTAAGCCTTTCTTTTGCTGCTGCATCCATTATTTCGCTTTCAAAGTAAAAAGCAATGCTTCCTACTATGTTAATTTCCATTTCAGGGTGGTTATAGGCTTTTACATTCCTGATAAAGAACTGACGGAAAGCCCACACAAGCATGTCGTGAATTTCTGCCTTTTCCCTGTTTTCTGCCAGGAACGGAACCAACGAAGCCAAGAATCTGTTGGGCATAGGTTCCCTATATACCTTATTAATAATAATAGAGGGGGTGAGGTTAAACCTCTGCAGGAAAAGCTGCTGAATCTCCGGGCTGAAGATTTTCTTCAGGACATTGCCCACTAATGTTTTGCCCAGAAAAGCGCCACTTCCCTCATCGCCAAGGATAAAACCTAAAGGTGATGTGTTGCTGACAATCTCCTTGCCGTCATACAGGCAACTGTTGGAACCGGTTCCCAGTATGCAGGCTATTCCAGCCCTGTTGCCGCAGAGTGCCCTGGCTGCTCCAAGAAGATCGCTTTCGACTGCAATTCCGGTTTCAGAGCCAAAGACCTCCACCAATACTTCCCTGACATTCTTTTTGTACGGATCTATACAACCTGCTCCGTAGAAGTAAACCTCTTGGATTTGGTATTTCTGCGGAATCTTAGGTGCCAGGCTGTTTTTGATGACGTCAAAAATAGCATCCTGAGAGTCTCTGACGGGGTTTATGCCCATTGTCTCGACTTCCAGGATGCTATTCTCTGCTGTAGTTAGTATCCAGTCTGTTTTGGTTGAACCGCTATCTGCTATAAGGATGCAGTTTACCATAGAGCCGGATTATTACTGCTGAGCGGGTGCTTCTGCAGGAGTTTCTGCGGGAGTCTCAGCTGAAGGCTGAGCCATACCGGGAACGTTGTTGGGATTGGTGGGAGCCTGCTCAATAGCGTTCTGCTGGATAACAGAATCGTTATTAGCACCCTCGTTCAGGAAAGCAACGCTGATAACGCTCAGTACGATCATTGCTGCTGCCAAACCCCATGTTGCCTTCTCAATGAAATTTGTTGTTTTGGGAGCACCCAGAATTTGATTGTTGTTTGAATAGTCAGCTGCCAAGCCACCGCCTTTAGACTCCTGAATCAGTACGATAAGGCACATCAGGACAGATGCCAAGACAACCAAAATTACGATTGAAGTGTACATGTTTTATTTGTTATTTGTTTTTATTATTTATTATCAGTTTTTCCAAAAATCGGATTTGGTCTGCAAAGTAACGATTTTTTTTCGGATATTTCAAGGATAATTGACGTATAATTTTAATTGCATTCTCAAATTTACCTTGTTTTATATAAATTCCTGCCAAAGTTTCTGTCAAAATCTCATTCTCTTCTTCTTTTTCTTCCTTTTCTTCAGGAACTTCTGTATTGGCATCATTATCTTTCAGGACAATTCTCTTGGGTTCCTGGCTTAGGAAGTCCTCAACCACACCGCCACCGTTCATTGGAACGTCTGGTGTTTCCTCTTCCTGTGCCTCGTTTTGCAGCAGGAAGCCAATGTAGTCTTGCGTGGCATCGATGGGGTAGCGCACAGTCTGTGGTTGCTCCTTGGGCTGGCTCTCCAGGAAGTCGGAGATCAGTAGGTCTGTTCTTTCGGATTTGTCTGTATCCGTCTCTTCTATATTGAATTTCCTGCGTTCCTCTTTTTTCTGGTAGTTAGGCTCTTCAATCAGACTGAATATAGCCTGTCTGTCTGGCAACAATGGCGCACTGATGCGCAGCTCCTCATCGAATTGAGGGGAGTGGTGCTTGTAAAGTGCTTGCAGCAACAGTATGCGGGCAGAGTGAAAATACGGATGCTCGTCTTTCATATTCCTTAGCATGGATATAGCCTGCTGATCCATGCTGTTGGGCCTTCTGATGAAATCTATCAAATGTCTTGGCATAGGGTTGATGCTTGTTTCATGTTACCAGTTAGCTACTGTTGCGTTGAATATCTGATCTACGATGTCCTTTGACATCTGGGTCACCAGTTCTTCCTGTACGGCTGTCAGCTGCTGGCTGGCATCATACTCTGTGGTGGCTGTGAACTGACGTTCGAAATCCTCCTCGTGTTTCTTGTTGTTGACAAAACGCACGTTTACCGTCATCTTCAGCTGTACCTGACTGCTGTAGCCGTCGCTGGAGATACCTTTGTTGTACTGGTCGAAATGTGTAATCTCGCCAGATAGTTGCAGGTCACCGTTCTTCTTTACCTGACGCAATCTGGTCTGGCTGGCATATATGTCAGTCAGCTTGTTCTGAAAAATAGCCTGCATGGGTGCCCATACGTATGCACTACGGATGGGAAAGTTGTCAATCTGTATAGTTTTTGTTAATTGGTAGTCGATGCTTGCACCATTGAACTTGTACTCAATTCTGCATGCACAGAGTATTATGCACATGCAGCAAGCCAGCAATATGCTCATCCGCTTTTTATTCCTCAATACCATATGCTTTCAGTTTTCTATATAGTGTTCTGACGCTTATGCCAAGTTCGTCGGCAGCATCTTTTCTTCTGTAGTGGTTGCGCTGGAGTGATTTTATGATGTTGCGCTTCTCCATGTCGTTGATGTTCAGCGTATCGTCCTCCAACACCTCTTCGGCCGTCTGGAAGTCCATGTCTGTTGCAGGGATAGGAGACTGTGGGATGTTAGGCACCTGATGCGTGAAGGATGGTGCTGCTGTGGCGGGGACGGAGGTAGTGGCAGGAAGATTCGAGGGCTCTCCGCCCTGAATTTTCTGTTTCAGGTCTTCTACCTCGTTCCTGAGTTGTAGTACGGCATGGGCCAGCATCTTGATTTCCTTCTCGTAGTCGTGCTGCGATTCAGAACTTCTGTTGCCTGTTATGGTGATGCCCATCTCGCTGTCTGAGTTGGGTACAATGCCGAATTTTGCCAGTATCTCCGGGGTGATGCTGCGTTCCTCGGAAAGTACGCTCATCTGTTCCACCACATTCTTAAGCTGACGAATGTTGCCTGGCCATTTGTAGGATTTCACTACCTGCTCGGCAGCTGGTGTCAGATGGATGTATTCAGGCATCTGGTACTTGGTAGCCATATCCATGGCAAACTTCTTGAACAGCAGCACGGCATCATCGTCTCTCTCCCTCAATGGCGGCATGGTAATGTTCACGCGACAGAGTCTGTAGTACAGGTCCTGACGGAACTTCCCCTCTCGGATGGCATTGGGGATGTTGATGTTGGTGGCTGCTATGATACGGGCTGTGGTCTTGCGTATGGAGTTGCTGCCAACACGTATGTATTCGCCAGTCTCCAGCACACGAAGCAGTCTGGCCTGAGTGCTCAGGGGCAGCTCGCCTATTTCGTCCAGAAAGAGTGTACCGCCGTCGGCTGCTCCAAAGTAACCCTCGTGTTCGCTGATGGCGTTTGTAAAAGCGCCTTTCTCGTGACCGAAGAGTTCGCTGTCTATGGTACCTTCAGGTATAGAGCCGCAGTTGATGGCCAGGTACTTCTTGTTCTTGCACGGACTTAAATCATGAATGATGCGTGGGATGATTTCCTTTCCTACGCCGTTTTCGCCTTCTATGAGTACGGACAAGTCTGTGGGTGCCACCTGAACTGCTGTCAGCAAGGCGGTATCCAGTGCCTTGTTCTTTCCGACAATGTTATACTGGTTCTTTAGCTTCTGTAGGTCTATGTCCAGTTTCTTCATAACGCTCTTTTATTCCACCTGATTATTGCTGTTTCGATCCTCTCGCTTGTCGTGGAAAAGCTTTGGCAGCGGGTTCTCGCGTTCCTCGTCGTATGATTTTCTGTTGCGATACACGTCGGTTGCAATGTATGTGGCGTGGTTCAGACACATCGTGTCAGAGAGGAAGGGCGAGGTGATGATGAGGTCCGTTCCGGCATAGAACTTTATGCCATATTCATATGCAAGGGAGCCGAAGGCTTCTGTAGCCTTCTTCTTCTCGCTGGTGATAATGCCGTCGTAGTACATGTATTTCTCCTCCTCGAAGAATTCTTTTATGGCATAGGGACCATACACGTGCATGTGTTTCTCCTCTATTGGTTCTTCGCTGGTGTTCTCCTGCGGTGCCTCGTCGCTGAGGATAGCGATACGCGGGTGCTGGCAGTCGAAGTCGCGTTCCAGGGTCTGGCGGAATGACTCGATGGTGTTCTTGTCAACCTTCTGAACCAGTGCCATGCGTATGTCTTCGTTTATGAGCATCTCTGTGCTGCCGGCAGGGCATGTGAAGGGCGTTTCCTGTGGGTTTATCACCAGGGCGTCTATGTTGTTTGCCAGACAGTCCTCTATAGCTTTCTTCTCGCTTTCCTCGCATTGCAGCAGCGAAAGGCGTCCGTCTTGCACATCATCGGTATTGTTAATGGTGACGAAGTTGGTGTTCAGGTTCATAACCTTGCGCTGCTGTATGGCAACTTCCTTATCACCATATATGATGGGGTGGCATAGCTCCAGCGAAACAGGTTCCTCGAATGCTGTCAGTATAAGGTTGTAGCCTGTTCTGTCAGCTTTGCCTTGTGTGATTCCTATTTTAATCTTTTCCATAATCTTATTTTGTGTCCTTTTTCTCCTCTTCGACACTAATCTCAATCAATGATTTCTGTTCCAGAGGTAGTTGTAATGTATAGAGCGAGGCCTCAAGACGTCTGATGAGGTCGCGTTTCTTCTTCTCGGGTGCATATACAAAGGCCTCTACCACTATTACGCGGTTGCTTTCTGCGTCCACTCTGCTGTGGCTGACAAAGGGACCGCCCATGCAGTCGTTCTTCATGTACCATAGTCCGCGTATCTCCATGGCGTAGGCTTTGTGAACCACAATGGGTTTAATCAGGGTGCACAGCGTATCTGTCTGCATATACATACCTTCCTTTTCTCCGGGCAGGTTCTTTTCCATGATAGAATCGCGCTTGTGCAGCAGATATTCCTTATTGAAGGTTTCCGGACCCTCGTATTCATAGCTGTACATACAGATGTTCTCCAGTCCTGAGGCTGTGTTGTTGCTGGTCCAGAAGAAGTTCTCGCCTTTCTTGTAGCTCTTCAGCTCATCAGGCGCATTCAGGTGACAACCGAAAGTCAGCCACGCCAAGTCGTCTGTGGTCTTGGAGAATTTCTTCTCCAGTTTCTTGATCAGTCGGTTCATCTCCGTGCGGGTCAGAAAGTCCACCACTTCTTGTCTGTGCTGCTCGCAGAATTCCTTCAGGCTTTCCTGGCTGGGAGTGTTGATGGTCAGTACAATCTGTTCTGTGGCATACTTGTCGCGTGCAAAACGCATACGGGTCTGACTATACTGAGTCTTGTCTATGTTTACCAATATGATGTTGCGGAAGAGCTGCATCAGATGGTCGTAGTGCTTGGGATCTGTATGTGAGATGCGGAATGACCGTTCGCTCTGCGGCAGACAGGGAACGTCGGTATCCAGGATATCGAACAATGCTCTTCCTGCCGGTGCCTCCCATATATCGTCTTCCAATACCACTAGCACTTCATAGGGGCGACCGCTGGCAACGGGCAGAACCATATTCTTGGTACAGCTGGCAAGGATGCAGCATGCCAGTATCATCAGTAGGTAAAACTTGTATCTTTTCATGCTTCTGTTGTTTTCTTGTTGTGTAGCAGTCCGCAGGCAGCATAGATGTCTTGTCCGCGGCTGGCACGTATGGTTGTTGTTACTCCGTGCTGAGTAAGGTAGTCGCGCAGCCATATCATGGTTTCTTCTGAGGCTCCCTTGAATGACGTATCCGGAATCTGATGGAATCTTATCAGGTTCACACGGCATTCTATGGGGGCCAGCAGTTTTACCAGTTCTTTTGCGTGGCGTGGCATATCGTTCAATCCGCCAAAGACAATATACTCAAAGCTCAGACGGCGCTGGTGTGTCCAGTCGTATTGCTTCAGCAGGGTCAGAAACTCTGTCAGGCTGTAGGCATTCTCTGCAGGCATCATCTCCAGGCGTTCTGCAGGGAAGGGGTTGTGCAGGCTGATGGCCAGGTGACAGTCGCTCTCCTCCAGAAAGCGTGTCAAACCTTTGCGTACGCCCACTGTAGATACTGTGATGCGCTTAGGACTCCAGGCATAGCCGTAGTCGGCAGTTAGCAGTTGGGTAGCCTTCAGCACTGCATCTATGTTGTCGAAGGGCTCTCCCTGTCCCATGAAGACCACGTTGGTGAGTGTGTCTCTTTCCGGCAGCGAGTAAATCTGATTCAGTATGTCTGTTGTTGTCAGGTTTCCGCAGAACCCTTGCCGTCCCGTCATGCAGAAACGGCATCCCATGCGGCATCCAGCCTGACTGCTTACACACAGGGTGGCTCTTTCGCCATCAGGGATGTAAACAGATTCTACCAGTTGTCCGTCTCGGGTGGGGAAGAGGTATTTACGGGTTCCGTCTATGCTGCACTGGCAGTCAGTGTGTTGGGCACAGCCTATTGTGTAATGCTCTTTCAGGGCCTCACGGTTTTTCAGCGAGATGTTTGTCATATCGTCAATGCTGCTTACGTGTTGCACATAAATCCATCGTGCCACCTGTTTGGCGGCAAAGGCGGGCAGACCGACTTCTGTGACGGCGGCTTTCAGCTCGTCAAGATTCATTCCTAAAAGGCTTTTCTTCTCCATGTGGTTACTTTACGAAGTGCAAATATACATTATTTATTAGAAAAAACGTGCTTCCAAGGGTGGAAAGTTGAAATTTAAGCATAATTTTCACTCGTAAAGTGTTGACTTTCGCAAATAATTTCTATCTTTGCTCCATAACAACATTGTGAATTACACGTTATGAACCTTAAGAGAAACATTTTTTTGACTCTGGCGGTCATTTCTGCCAGTGTTACCGTATGGGCACAAAGCCTTAGTCCGAGTACCAAGTATCATTTCCAGGAAGGTACCATTGTCATAGATACACCGCAGCGTCCTGCAGGTCAGCAGCATGTGTTAGGTCTTACAACTCCCAAGTTGTCTACCGTTCGTGTAGCTTTTGTGGGATTGGGTATGCGTGGCCCGGGTGCTGTGCAGCGCTTTACTCACATTCCTGGAGTGCAGATTGTTGCCCTTTGTGATTATGAAGAGGAGCGTGCAGAGAAGTGTCAGAAATACTTGCGTGATGCCGGTCTTCCACCAGCAGCCATTTATAGTGGCGAGAAGGGGTATGAAGAGGTATGCAAGCGTTCTGATATAGACCTTGTTTACATTGCTACTGACTGGGATCACCACTTCCCTGTTGCCAAGTGTGCCATGCTGAGTGGCAAGCATGCAGCTATTGAGGTGCCCTGCGCCATGAATTTGGAGCAGTGTTGGGATCTTATCAATCTTTCTGAGCAGACCCGTAAGCATTGTATGATTCTGGAGAACTGCTGCTATGACTGGTACGAGATGAACGCTTTGAATATGGCTCAGCATGGAGTCTTTGGCGAGATTGTCAGTGCCGAGGGTGCCTATATCCATAACTTGGATCCTTTCTGGGATGCTTATTGGAAAAATCCTGACGGTTCGGATCCTGACAAGTTGGGTTGGCGTATGAAGTACAACATGGAGAACCGTGGCGACCTTTATGCTACTCACGGCCTTGGTCCCGTTGCCCAGGCATTGGATATCCATCGTGGTGACCGCTTCAAGACTTTGGTAGCTATGGATACCAAGAGTGCCCATGGTAAGGAGTATGTGAAGGCTAAGACAGGTAAGGAGCCTGCTAACTTCCGCAATGGCGACCAGACGACCACCCTTATGCGTACTGAGAATGGCAAGGTGGTGATGATTCAGCACAACGTAATGACCTATCAGCCCTACAACCGTTTGTACAAGTTGATTGGTGTTAACGGCTATGCTACCAAGTACCCAGAGGCACGCTTCGCTTTGGATGGCGGTGCTGTTAAGGAATCTGGTATTCCACAGGTGGATAAGCTTGATACTCACAACTTTATGAGTGCCGATCAGCAGAAGGCCTTGGTAGAGAAATACCAGCATCCTATCCTGAAGAAGTATGGCGAGATGGCTAAGCAGGTAGGTGGTCATGGTGGTATGGATTTCATCATGGATGCCCGTATGGTTTACTGCCTGCAGAATGGCTTGCCCCTTGATATGGACGTTTATGACCTGGCAGAGTGGTGCTGCCTGGCAGAGTTGGGTTCCATCAGTATGGATCATAACTGCGCCGCTGTTGAATTCCCTGATTTCACACGTGGTTACTGGAACGTGAATAAGGGTTACCGTCATGCTTATGCTTCTCCTGCTGATGAGGCTGCTGCCGAGGCACTTGCCAAAGCCAGCACAGAGAATCAGAAGGAACTTACAGTTAAGAAGAAACTGTGGGAGAAGTATGACAAGGATAAGCAGAAAGCTCTGGCTAAGGCCAAGAAATAAATTTACATCCTATAACCTTTTACTTATAACCCCTCCCCTTGGCGGGAGGGGCTTTTTATATGGAAGAGAAGAACGATATCCGCACTTTTATACGTCAGCAGAAGAATCTTCATACTCAGGAACAGTTAGCGTCTATGTCTGAGGCTGTTTGTAACAGTATTGTATGTGACGGTCAGTGGCGCCTATGTAATACGGTGTTGTTATATTACCCATTACAGGACGAGGTTGATGTGCGTCCCCTAATACAAATGGCTCATCAGGCAGGGCATAGGGTGCTGTTGCCTGTAGTGGTGGGGCAGGATCTGGAGTTGCGTCTTTATCAGGGAGAGGATTCCTTACGCGCGGGTGCGTATAATATTATGGAACCTGTAGGTCCGCTTTTCCCTCCTGAGCAGTATTGCCAGATACAGATGGCCATTGTGCCTGGTATGGCATTCAGTGCCAGCGGCCAACGATTGGGTAGGGGAAAGGGTTATTATGACCGTCTCTTGCCCCAATTGTCTCAGGCGTATAAGATTGGTGTCTGCTTCCCCTTCCAATTCCTGACAGATGTGCCGTCAGAAGAACATGATGTAGCCATGAACGAGGTCGTTTGTGGTTAAAAAATGTTATGCTTTAGCTGTGTAGATTGCACATTTTGGATTTTTGTGTGCATTTTTATTCCAAAAATTTGCACACTTCAGATTCTTATGTTACCTTTGCACCCGAAATTTAAGTTAAACCAAAGGTAAAAAGAATGAAGAAGTTACTTATTTCAACATTAGCGATGTGCTTCTCTGCCTCAGTTTTGGCAGGTGGCTTGAACACTAACTCTAATCAGAATGCGTCTTTCGAGCGCCAGATGTCTCAGAATGGTATTATCGACCTGGCTGGTCTCTATGCCAACCCTGCAGGTACTGCTTTCCTTGCTAACGGTTGGCATCTTTCTTATTCTCACATGAGCGTATGGCAGCAGCGTAATATTACTACCACATTCCCCTTGTTTGCTTATAACGCAGCACAGCCTGGAGAGACTACCCATAAGTTTAAGGGTACTGCCAAGGCTCCTGTTGTACCCTCTATTTCTGCATCTTACAACCATGACAAGTGGAGTCTGAATGCTCATTTTGCTGTAACCGGTGGTGGTGGTAAGTGCTCATTCTCTAATGGTCTGGGTAGTTTCGAGTCTTTGGTGTCAGGGACAATTTTCAAAGGTATTGCCCAACAGGCAATGGCTGCAGGTATGACACAAGATCAGGCAGCAGCCTATGCTGCAAGTGCGTTTAAAGGCTACACCCTAGATTCTCAGATGGAGGGTCACTCTTATGTATTCGGTGGTCAGTTTGGCGCAACCTATAAGGTTCTTCCCAGTCTGTCAGTCTTTGGCGGTGTACGTGTTGTTTACGGTACTAATGGCTATGACGGTTATATCAAGAATATTAGCTATGAGACAGCTGCTGGTCCTGGCGAATTTCCCGCTATCGAGTTGGATTGTACTCAGAAGGGCTGGGGCGTAACTCCTATTATTGGCGTTGACTGGAAAGCAAGTGATTACTTGAATCTGGGTATTAAGTTCGAGGCTCCCACCAAGATGGTTTACAAGAACTCTAGTACTCTTAGCCCCGCTGCTCAGCTATTGGAAGACCCATCTATAGTTAAGTTCAGAGACGGTTATAAGGTTCGCGAGGACCTTCCCGCCATTCTCTCTATGGGTGCCATGGCTACTCCTTTCGAGGGTCTTCGTCTGATGACTGGTTGGAATGTGTATTTCGACAGAGGTGTAAGAAAGTGTGTTACCGATCAGAATGGTGTTGAGGTTCCTGGTTTGTCTCTTCACAAGGCTGGTGAATACAGACCTAGTCTTGACAATCCTGATTTTATGGTCAGAGACATCGATGACAACACATGGGAACTCAACATTGGTGTTGAGTACGACCTCAACAAGTATGTAACTTTGTCAGCTTCTTGGCAGCGTACTGTTTATGGTATTTCGTCACATGGTATGTCTGACCTTAGTTTCAACAACACCAACAATATGTTTGCCGCGGGTGCTCGTATTAAGGCCACCCAGCACCTGAGCTTTGACCTCGGTTTCATGCACACCTTCTATCATGACCGTTCCATTCAGACGGCTACTGCTGTGGGTGTCAAGAACGATCTGTACATCCGTAAGAATGATGTACTTGGTGTAGGTATTAACTACGAGTTCTAAATTGTAGACAAGAATATTTAATGTTAGTTTTACTTCTTAGGCTCCCGTCGTGATGGCGGGGGCCTTTTTTTGTTATAACGCTAACATTTGTAATTTTGTTCCCTCGTTTTAGCGATTTGTCCGTACCTTACGGACAGTGAGTCCGTACGTGGCGGACTGCGAGTCCGAAGCCTACGGACTTTATGCATCAAATAGTCTCGTTATGAGAGATATGCCGTTTTGCTGTCAGAGACATGCCGTATTACCAATAGAGAAACGCCGTGTCGCTGAAAGTGAGATTTCTTGCTCGCAAACTTGCAAAAGCGGGTTTCTTTCAGTACCTTTGCCGCGAATTAACCACTGAAATAACGAA
Organism: Bacteroidaceae bacterium; assembly: GCA_017619585.1. Next base: position 141,733 of record JAFZSA010000011.1, on the reverse strand, counting down.
AATGATGTACCGTAGATGCGGGCAGAGCGGTGTGCTGCTGCCTGAGATTAGCCTGGGTATGTGGCATAACTTTGGATGCCTCACACCTTATGAAACGTCCAGGGCAATTGCGCTGACGGCCTTTGAATGCGGTATTACCCACTTTGATCTTGCTAACAACTACGGTCCGGAACCTGGAGCAGCAGAATATTTCATGGGCAGTATGATGCGTAGTGACTTCTGTGCTCATAGGGATGAATTGTTTATCTCTACCAAGGCGGCATACGATATGTGGAAAGGTCCTTATGGTTCGTGGGCGTCAAGGAAACACCTTGTTGCCAGCCTGAACCAAAGCCTGAAACGTATGAATCTGGAGTATGTTGACCTTTTCTATTGTCATCGTTACGACCCCAATACTCCGCTTGAAGAGACACTGCAAACGCTGGTGGATGTGGTGCGTCAGGGAAAGGCGTTGTATGTAGGTCTGAGTCGCTGGCCTCTGACGGCAGCATGTTTCGGGTACAAATATCTGAAAGACAGAGATGTGCCTTGTCTGATTTATCAGGGCAGGCTGAATCTTCTGGATAGAGTACCCCAGCAGGAAGGGATAGTGAAGCAATGTCAGGAGAATGGGGTAGGATTCATATCCTTCTCGCCATTGGCGCAGGGTTTGCTCACAGACCGTTACCTGAATGGTATTCCCGAGGACAGCCGTATAGCTCATGATCCACGTTTCCTGAATGCTGATGCCCTGACGCCTGAACGTCTCGCCCAGATCAGGGCGCTGAATGAAATAGCCGCTCAGCGTGGTGAGAGCTTAGCTACCATGGCACTTGCATGGGTATTGCAGCAGAAGGGCGTAACAAGTGTAATTGTTGGTGCCAGTTCGCCAGAGCAGTTACGAAGCAATCTGAAGGCTATGGAGTCGGCTCCCTTTACAACCGAGGAATTTGAACAAATCAACAAATTAACCAAATAAAATTCAGTAATGAAAAGAAATTTTCTAACCTTTGCCCTTGCGGCAGTATGCATGATGGGATGGGCCCAGAGTGCAGAGTTCTTTAAACCTTACAAGCAGACAAACCTGAGATTACCCAGTGTACCTCTGATAGTCAGCGACCCATACTTTTCAATTTGGAGTCCGTATGACAATCTGACTGACGGTTCTACACGCCACTGGACCAACGACGAGAAGCCCCTGGAGGGTCTGCTACGCGTGGATGGTACAACCTACCGTTGGATGGGAGCTGCCCAGCGTACGCTGATGGAGAGTGTGATACCTATGTCCAACGAAGCAGAATGGGAAGCCCTGTATACCTCAGAGAAGCCATCAGACGATTGGATGAAGCCCGACTTCAACTCCTCGGCATGGAAGACAGGCAAGGGTGCCTTCGGTTCTGACAATTATGATAATATACGCACCCCTTGGACCAAGGAGGATGACCATATATGGGTACGCCGTACTGTGGAACTGACTTCCAGCCAGCTTGAAGGCGACCTGTATCTGATCTTCTCGCATGATGATGCATGCGAAATCTATATCAATGGCAAGAAAGCCGCTACAGGTATTATGGATTATGTTGATGGCGTGGTTGTCCGTCTGGATGGAGAGAAGCGCAGTCTTCTGAAGCAGGGAAAGAACGTCTTTGCTGTACATTGTTATAATAAGACGGGTGGCGCATTGGTTGACTTTGGCGTTTTCCGTAACATTGCCAAAGGTAACGAGAGCATCAAGACTGCCCAGCAGAAGAGCGTGGATGTGCTGGCTTGTAATACCTATTATACTTTCGCGTGCGGACCTGTTGAACTGGATGTGGTCTTTACAGCTCCCCATATCATAGACGACTATGACCTGCTATCTGCTCCCATCAACTATATCTCTTATCAGGTACGTTCAACAGACGGACAGAAGCACAACGTTCAGTTCTATGTTTCCACTACACCTCAGATGGCTGTTAATAAGGTTCATCAGCCCACTATCTCAAACAGGGTCTTCAAGAATGGTAAGCAGTATCTGAAGGCCGGTACCATAGAGCAGCCCATTCTGGCAAAGACGGGTGACGGCATCTGCATAGACTGGGGTTATGTTTATCTGTCTGGTGTAAACGGACGTCTGGCACTGGCTTCTGACAACGATGTCAAGACACAATTCCTGGCAGATGGCCGTCTGCCTCGTGGTGAGCGCGAGGTAGTTTGTCAGAAACAGGTTTCGCTGCCTACACTGGCATACGTACACGACTTCGGTTCTACCACTCAGGGCAGCAGCTTTGCCATGATAGGTTACGATGAGATTTGGGATATAGAATACTTCTACAAGCGCTACAAGGGCTACTGGGCCCATGAGGGTAACGTCAGCATCTTTGATATGTTCGACCGCATGTCAGGTAACTATACCAGCATTATGCAGCGCTGCCGTCAGATGGACAAGACCATCTATGATGATGCTTTGGCTGCAGGCGGTGTGAAGTTTGCCGAGATTCTGAGCGGCTCTTACCGTCATGTGAATGCTGCCCACAAGCTCTTCAAGGATTGTGACGGTAATGTGCTCTTCTTCTCTAAGGAGAATAATTCCAACGGTTGTGTGAATACCGTTGACCTGACATACCCCGAGGCTCCCTTGTACCTCTGCTACAATCCTGAGCTGCAGAAGGGTATGATGACTTCTATCTTCGAGTACAGTTATACAGGTCGTTGGACAAAGCCCTTTGCTGCTCATGACCTGGGTCAGTATCCCAAGGCCAACAAGCAGGTTTATGGTGGCGATATGCCCCTTGAGGAAGCAGGTAACATGATAACCCTGGCTGCACAGATCTGTAAGCAGGAAGGTAATACCTTATATATAGATAAGTATTGGAATATCATCACCACGTGGGCAGACTACTTGGTTGAGAATGGTCTGCATCCTGCCAACCAGCTTTGTACCGATGACTTTGCCGGTCATTGGGCAGGCAACTGTAACCTGGCTATCAAGGCAATCATGGGTGTTGCAGGATATGCAGAGATTGCCAAGATGAAGGGACTGGACGATGTTTACCAGAAGTATAATGCCAAGGCTAAGGAGATGGCTGCTGCCTGGGAGAAAGAGACCAAGGTGGGTGACCACTACGAGTTGGCTTACGGCGCTGGCAAGGATACCTGGAGTCAGAAATATAATATGGTATGGGATAAACTGTGGAATACAGGCATAATTCCCAACAATGCCATGCAGACAGAAATCAAGTACTACCTGACCAAGCAGAATGAATATGGTCTGCCCCTTGACTGCCGCAAGGACTACACTAAGAGCGACTGGATTATGTGGACTGCCGCTATGGCGCAGACAGACAAGGACTTCCAGAAGTTTGTAGACCCGTTGTACAAGTATATCAACGAGACCGAGAGCCGTGTTCCCATCTCTGACTGGCACGATACCAAAACGGGTAGAATGACAGGCTTTAAGGCCCGTTCTGTAATCGGCGGCTACTGGATGAAGGTGCTGATGAACAAAAAATAAAGGTTGTAAAGAAAAAAAAGAACGGATTATTTTGCGGGTCAAAAATTATGTTGTAATTTTGCACCCGAAAATGAAAAGAGCGTTTATGGGACAACCAAGAACATCACATAAAAAGTAAAAGAAATATAGACCACCTCCGATGTTAAAATCGGTTAGGTGGTCTTTTTTTTATAGGAAATTATACATTTAACGATATAGAAAAAGAATATGAAACTGAAACTGAAGAAAGTACTTGTACTGGGTTCTGGCGCGTTGAAGATTGGTCAGGCCGGTGAGTTTGACTACTCTGGTAGTCAGGCATTGAAAGCACTGAGAGAAGAAGGCATCTACTCTGTGCTGGTGAATCCCAATGTAGCAACCATACAGACAAGCGAAGGTATTGCCGACAAGGTTTATTTCCTTCCCATCACTCCTCATTTTATTACTGAGATTATCAAGAAGGAGCGTCCTGATGGCATTATGCTGGCATGGGGCGGACAGACAGGTCTGAATGTAGGTACAGAACTTTATCAGAGCGGTGTGCTGAAGGAGTACGGCGTTCAGGTACTGGGTACTTCAGTTGAGGCTATCATGAATACAGAGGACCGCGACCTCTTCGTAAAGGAGTTGAAAAAGGTTGACCTGAAGGTGCCCGTATCTGAGGCTTGCGAGGATATGGATTCAGCTGTTGCTGCAGCACGTAAGATTGGCTTCCCCATCATGATCCGTTCTGCTTATGCACTGGGCGGTCTGGGTAGTGGTGTTTGCCCTGACGAGAAGACTTTCCGTGAGATTGCAGAGAGTGCCTTCACCTTTGCACCTCAGGTTCTGGTTGAAGAGTGCCTGAAGGGTTGGAAGGAGATTGAGTTCGAGGTAATCCGTGATGCTAACGACCACTGCTTCACCGTTGCTTCAATGGAGAACTTTGATCCCCTGGGTATCCACACCGGTGAGTCTATCGTAGTAGCTCCTACTTGTTCTTTGACTGACGAGCAGGTGAAGATGCTGCAGGATATAGCCGTTAAGTGTGTCCGCCACTTGAACATCGTTGGTGAGTGTAACATCCAGTATGCCTTCAATGCTGAGACCAACGACTACCGTATCATTGAGATCAACGCTCGTCTGAGTCGTTCTTCTGCCCTGGCTTCTAAGGCTACCGGTTATCCTTTGGCCTTCGTTGCTGCTAAGATAGCATTGGGTTACACCCTTGACCAGATTGGCGAGATGGGTACAACCAACTCTGCATACGTAGCTCCCTCACTGGACTACCTGATTTGTAAGATTCCCCGTTGGGACCTCACCAAGTTCGCCGGTGTAAGCCGTAAGATTGGTTCCAGCATGAAGTCTGTAGGTGAGATTATGAGTATCGGTCGCAGCTTCGAGGAGATGATTCAGAAGGGCTTGCGTATGATAGGTCAGGGTATGCACGGATTCGTGGGTAACGACCATGTGAAGTTCCAGGATTTGGACGAGGAGTTGGCTAACCCCACTGACCTGCGTATCTTTGCCATTGCTCAGGCTTTGGAAGAAGGATATACCGTAGAACGTATCTATGAGTTGACCAAGATTGATCCTTGGTTCATAGAGCGTATGAAGAATATTGTGGACTTCAAGGCTGTTCTGGAAGGCTATAACTCATTGGAGGAACTTCCTACAGAGGTATTGAAGAAGGCCAAGGTATTGGGCTTCTCTGACTTCCAGATTGCCCGCTTCGTTCTGAAGCCCACAACCGGTAATATGGAGAAGGAGAATCTGGCAGTACGTGCACGTCGTATTAAGGAGGGCGTTGTTCCCGCCGTTAAGCGTATCCCCACTGTTGCCAGCGAGCATCCCGACCTGACCAACTACCTGTACATGACCTATGCTACAGAAGGTTATGATGTAAACTACTACAAGAACGAGAAGTCAGTAATCGTACTGGGATCAGGTGCATACCGTATTGGTTCAAGTGTTGAGTTCGACTGGTGTTCAGTAAATGCTATCCAGACTGCTCGCAAGTTGGGTTACAAGTCAATCATGATTAACTACAACCCCGAGACCGTAAGTACCGACTACGATATGTGCGACCGTCTGTACTTTGATGAGTTGTCTTTCGAGCGTGTATTGGATGTTATCGACTTGGAGAACCCCAACGGTGTAATCGTCAGCGTGGGTGGTCAGATTCCTAACAACCTGGCTATGAAGCTCTATCGTCAGAGCGTGCCCATCCTGGGTACAAGTCCTGTCAGCATTGACCGCGCTGAGAACCGTAACAAGTTCTCTGCTATGCTTGACCAGCTGGGCATTGACCAGCCTAAGTGGAGTGCCCTGACATCTATGGACGACGTGAAGAAGTTCGTTGATGAGGTTGGATACCCCGTATTGGTTCGTCCTTCTTACGTACTCTCTGGTGCTGCCATGAACGTTTGCCATAACGATGAGGAGCTGAAGCGCTTCCTGGAGTTGGCTAGCGAGGTCAGCAAGGAATACCCTGTTGTTATCAGCCAGTTCATGCAGGATACCAATGAGATAGAGTTTGATGCTGTTGCCAAGTGCGGTGAGGTAGTTGAGTATGCTATCTCAGAGCATGTAGAGTTTGCCGGTGTACACTCTGGTGATGCTACCATGACATTCCCCGCTCAGCAGATCAGCTTTGCTACAGCACGTCAGATCAAGAAGATTTCACGTGCCATTGCCAAGGAACTGAACATCAGTGGTCCCTTCAACATCCAGTATCTGGCTAAGGGTCGTGATGTGAAGGTTATTGAGTGTAACCTGCGTGCCAGCCGTTCATTCCCATTTGTCAGCAAGGTGCTGAAGCGTAACTTCATTGATACAGCAACCCGCATCATGTTGGATGCTCCTTATACACAGCCTGACAAGAGCGCCTTCGATATTGACCGCATTGGTGTGAAGGCCAGCCAGTTCAGCTTCAACCGTCTGCAGAACACTGACCCCATCTTGGGCGTTGACATGAGCAGTACCGGTGAGGTTGGTTGCTTGGGCGACACCTTCGAGGAGGCTTTGATGAACTCACTCATTGCTACAGGCTATAAGATTCCTAGCAAGGACAAGGGCATCATGATTTCAAGTGGTGAGGCTAAGGAGAAGGTAGCTCTGCTGGATGGCGCACGTATGCTTACCAAGGCAGGTTATACCATCTATGCCAGCGAGGGTACTGCTAAGTTCCTGAACGATAACGGTGCCAAGGCTATCCCTGTAAACTGGCCTGATGAGGATAACAGCAACGGTCGTGAGAATGTGATGAAGATGATTGCTGACCACAAGTTCGACTTGGTTGTCAACATTCCTAAGAACCACACTGAGCGTGAGTTGACAAACGGTTATAAGATTCGTCGTGGTGCCATCGACCACAATATTCCTCTGATTACAAACGCCCGTCTGGCAAGTGCTTTCATTGAGGCATTCTGCACACTCAGTCAGGATGATTTGGCAATCAAGAGCTGGAACGAGTATTAAGGAATTCTTCTACATAGCTTAGAAGAAAAACTTCTGAGTTCTAAAAATGGTATTTCCCTCGGTTTTTCTTGGGAGATACCATTTTTCTTGATATCTTTGTCCACGTTATGACATTCGAACTGATATTTATGGCGTGTGTCATTGTGCTGATGCTGATGGCACTGATGAGGGAGATGCTTCGCCCCGGCTTGATATTGTTTACGGCTGTGGTTTTGTTGCTTTGTGCCGGCATCATCAATCCGGAGGAGGCGCTGAAGGGCTTCTCTAATAAGGGAATGATAACGGTGGCTCTGCTATATCTGGTCAGTGAGGGTGTTCGTAAGAGTGGTCTGCTGGAGCGCATGGTATTCAGAATGCTACCTACCAAGAGTGTTTCCATTACGAAGGTGAACATGCGTTTCTTTCCCATTGTCTCGTTTATTTCAGCCTTCTTTAACAATACTCCAGTGGTGGTTATCTTTGCCCCAATGATTAAGAACTGGGCGCATAAGATGAAGCTGCCATCCACAAAATTCCTTATTCCCTTGAGCTACGCTACCGTTTTGGGCGGTATCTGTACGCTGATAGGTACCACTACCAATCTGGTGCTGCATGGAATGCTTCTGCAGGAGTATAAGGACGAGATGACCACCTTTGAGGAGTCAGCCGGAAAGGTTAAAGGCATCCTTGTGCAGAACGGTGTTGACGGTATGCATATGTTCGAGTTGACCAAGGTGGGTGTTTTCATAGCCTTGGCAGGTCTGGTCTATCTGATATTCTTCTCTAAATACCTGTTGCCGGATGAGCGTAAGTCCGAGGAAGATGCCGAGGATTTGAATATAGCTCCAGGTATGAACCGCTTCGAGGTAATGCTCAGTAACCGTTTCCCCGGATTGGGCAAGACACTTCACGAATTTGATTTCTTCCTGCATTACGGAGCTCATGTACGTGCCATTCGCAGAAACGGTGCTATTGTGCAGGGTGATTATATGCACTCGCCCCTTACACATGAGGATACACTGATTATAGATGCTGAGGAAGGTTTTATGAAGGCATGGGGTGACAGTAGGGTATTCTGGATGATAAACCGTGTTGGAGATTATGAGCCTCCTATGGGTACTAAGAAACGTTGGTTTGCCTTGGGCTTGCTGGTGATGATGATTATCGGAGCTACTGTGGGTGAACTGCCCATTGTAACGGATCACTTCAAGTTCATAAAGCTGGATATGTTCTTCTTTGCCTGCGTGACTACCATCATCATGGCATGGACCAAGATGTTTAATCCGCGCAAGTACACTAAGTACTTCTCGTGGGATGTGCTCATTACCATTGCCTGCGCCTTTGCCATCAGTGCGGCAATGACCAAGTCGGGTTTTGCCGACTTTGTAGCCAGATACATTATCTCGTTGACGGATGCTGTAGGTGACAGCTCGTATGGAATATACATCATTTTGGCGGCTCTGTTCCTCATTACCAATATCTTTACCGAACTGATTACCAACAATGCTGCAGCTGCTCTGGCTTTCCCCTTGGCATTGGCTGTGTCAGAAAGGTTGGGTATGAACCCCATGCCCTTTGTGGTATGTGTTTGCTTTGCTGCCAGCTCGTCATTCAGTACACCTATCGGTTATCAGACCAACTTGATTGTACAAGGTATAGGAGGTTACAGGTTCAATGATTTTGTAAAAGTGGGTCTGCCGCTCAATATCATAGTGTTCTTGTTGAGCGTATTCCTGATACCACTCTTCTATTTATAAACAAGACTTAGCATCATGGCAGAAAACATATATCCCATATACGAACAGATGATGTCCCGTGCCGACAAGGAGGCTATGCTTTGTCAGCGTGGTTTGATGGTTTGGTTCACAGGCCTGAGCGGAAGTGGCAAGAGTACCATAGCTATGGGCGTGGAACGTGAGTTGCACAAGCGTGGCATACTCTGCAGGATTCTGGACGGCGACAATATCCGTGCCGGCATCAATAGCAATCTGGGTTTCTCGGCAGAGGATAGGAGGGAGAATATCCGCCGTATAGCAGAAATAGGGAAACTCTTTGTTCAGACAGGTGTTGTTACACTGGCCTGCTTTGTCAGTCCCACTAATGATGTGCGACGTTTAGCAAGGGATATTATAGGCGAGCAGGACTTCAAGGAGGTTTACGTTTCTACTCCTTTGGCGGAATGTGAACGTCGTGATGTAAAGGGACTTTATGCAAGGGCCCGAAAGGGAGAAGTGAAGGACTTCACTGGTATATCAGCCCCCTTCGAGATTCCAGAGAATCCTACATTAGAGGTTGATACCAGTTGCCTTTCTCTGGAGGAGTCTGTAAGGAGGGTGGTAGATATGGTGGCCTCTTGTTCAGAATGGAAATAAAACAAATATAGATATGGAAGAATACAGTCTGTCGCATTTGCAGGAACTGGAAGCAGAGAGCATTCACATCATTCGTGAGGTGGCTGCCGAGTTCCAGAATCCTGTAATGTTGTATAGTATAGGTAAGGATTCCAGCGTGATGGTACGTCTTGCCGAGAAAGCCTTTGCGCCTGGCAAGGTGCCTTTCCCCTTGATGCATATCGACTCGAAATGGAAGTTTCGCGAGATGATAGAGTTTCGTGATCAGTATGCCAAGGAACATGGATGGAATCTGATTGTGGAAAGCAATATGGAGGCGTTCAATGCAGGCGTAGGACCTTTTACACATGGAAGTAAGGTTCATACAGACCTGATGAAGACTAAGGCACTGCTGGATGCCCTGAATAAATATAAGTTTGATGCAGCCTTCGGAGGTGCCCGTAGGGACGAGGAGAAGAGCAGGGCCAAGGAACGTATCTTCAGCTTCCGTGACCAGTTTAATCAGTGGGACCCTAAGAACCAGCGTCCTGAACTGTGGGATATCTATAACAGCCGTGTTCACAAGGGCGAGAGTATTCGTGTCTTTCCGCTGAGCAACTGGACAGAACTGGATATCTGGCAGTATATCCGTCTGGAGAACATCCCCATAGTGCCGCTATACTATGCCAAGGAGCGTCCTTGCGTAGAGATAGACGGCAACATTATCATGGCTGATGATGATCGTCTGCCCAAGGAACTGGTGCCAAAGATACATAACCGTATGGTCAGATTCCGTACCTTGGGCTGCTGGCCGCTGACAGGCGCTGTGGAGTCAAATGCCACTACAATAGAAGAGATAGTGGAGGAGATGATGACTACCACAAAGAGTGAGCGTACCACCCGTGTCATAGACTTCGACCAGGAAGCCAGTATGGAGCAGAAGAAGAGAGAGGGGTATTTTTAATGGCCGCCCTAAATGTGTCGTAATAACGTTATAACGTAATGTCGTAATAACGAAAAGGCGGCCAAACGAAATAACGAAATAAACGAAAACAACGTGGAAGACAAGAAATTAGATATAAGGGCTTACCTTGATGCAGATGAGAAAAAGGATTTGCTCAGGCTTTTAACGGCAGGTTCTGTTGATGACGGAAAGTCAACCCTCATAGGCCGACTGCTTTTCGATAGCAAGAAATTGTATGAAGACCAACTGCAGGCTCTGGAGCGTGACTCCAAGCGTGTGGGTAATGCCGGAGCAGGTCAGATAGATTATGCCTTGTTGCTGGATGGCTTGAAGGCAGAGCGAGAGGAAGGTATTACCATAGATGTAGCCTACCGTTATTTCTCTACCAACCAGCGTAAGTTCATCATTGCCGATACCCCTGGACACGAGCAATACACCCGTAATATGATTACAGGTGGCAGCACGGCTAACCTGGCTATCATTTTGGTGGATGCCCGTACAGGAATCATTACCCAGACACGTAGACATACGTTCCTGGTTTCTTTGCTCGGCATCAAGCATATTGTGCTGGCTGTTAACAAGATGGACTTGGTGGATTTCTCTGAGGAGGTCTTTACTAAGATTAAGAACGAGTATCTGACGCTGACCAACCAGTTGGGCATTGAGGATGTTACGTGCTTCCCCTTGTCGGCTCTTGAAGGCGACAATGTGGTGGAGAAGAGCGACCGTACTCCATGGTTTGAAGGAACTTCTTTGCTTCAGTTCCTGGAAACAGTGCCCATAGATCGTGACCGCAACATGGATGACTTCCGTTTCCCCGTCCAGTATGTTCTTCGTCCGAATCGTGATTTCCGTGGCTTCTGTGGAAAAGTCGCCAGTGGTGTTATCCATAAGGGCGATGAAGTGATGGCTTTGCCTAGTATGAAGAAGAGTAGGGTAAAGGGCATCTACGGACCAAACCAACAACCCCTCTCTAACTCCCCCGAGGGGGAGAAAAAGAAAGCCTCCCCTCGGGGAGGTTCAGAAGGGGTTGCCTTTTGTCCCCAGTGTATCTGCATTACTTTGGAGGACGAGATAGATATCAGCCGTGGAGAGATGATAGTGCATCCTGACAACCTGCCTAACATTGGCCGCTACTTCCAGACAATGTTGGTGTGGATGGACGAGGAACCCATGAATCGTGGCAAGCAGTTCTTCCTGAAACACAATACAAACACAACCCGTGTAACAATAGATGAGGTGCTCTACTGTGTTGATGTAAATACTATGGAGCAATTACCTGGCGAGGACTTCAAACTGAACGAGATAGGTTGTGTACGTATCACCACGGCTAAGACACTTTTCTTTGATGCCTACAAGCAGAACAAGGCTACAGGTGCCTTTATCCTTATAGACCCCATTACCAACAACACTTCGGCAGTGGGTATGATTATCCGTCCTCTCGAGATGGAGGATATCAACAAGGCTGACGTTCCTACCTTGGACCTGAAGAAACTGGGAATAGGAGAGGAGTGCTATGAGGCAATAGAAAAGGCTGTAAAGGAACTTAGCCGACAAGGATTGGAGATTAAGGTTGTAAAGTGAAAGGCCATATCGTAAATAGTAAACAGTCAAATCGTAAATAAGCATGGGCTTGATTAATTTTTCCGACTTGCCAGTTAATACATTGGTAGGTGCTGACTGGAAGACCTTCAAGGCTGTAACCAAGGGACGTTATGTTGCACCAGAGAAACGTGTAAAATACATCCTTACCAAATGTATATGCCGTTTGCTGAGCCTGTTTGTCCCCTTGCAGGAACGGAAATACAAGAAACAGTTGGCAAACGAACCTTTGCTGCATGATCCCCTGTTTATTCTGGGTCATTGGCGAAGCGGGACGACATTTGTCCATAATATCTTTGCCCAGGACCCTCGATTCGGATACACCACAACATACCAGACGGTCTTCCCGCATCATATGATGTCCATGCAATGGCTGCTGAAGCCGATTATGAAGGTGCTGATGCCCAGCCATCGTCCTACTGACAAGATGGAGCTCAGCCCCGACCTGCCTCAGGAAGAGGAATTCGCTCTGCAGAACACCTGTCCTGTTTCTTTTTATCTTTTCTGGTTCTTTCCACAGGGCATGCGTGAGTATTGCGACCGTTTCCTGACCATGAAGAAGGCAACGGAGGAGGAAATTGCCGACTTCAAGGACAAGTTCATGAAGATAGTAAAGGTAAGTATGTGGAATTCACGACGTGAGGTCAAGGATGCGCAGTACCTTAGCAAGAATCCACCGCATACAGGCAAGGTGAAGACATTGGTGGAGATGTTTCCCAATGCCAAGTTCATTTACCTTATTCGTGACCCTTATACGGTATTCGAGAGCAGCCGTTCCTTCTTTACCCAGACCATTGCCCCCTTGCAGCTGAATACCATTCCGTTGGAAGAGATGGAGCAGAATATCCTTTATGGTTATAAAGAACTGTATGAGGCCTATCAGGAACAGAAGAAGTACATCCCTGAAGGTAATCTGTTCGAGGTAAAGTTTGAGGAATTCGAGAACAATGCCCTTGAGATTACGGAACGCATATATCGTGAACTGAACATTCCCGGATGGGATGAGGCTCGTCCTGCTATTGAGGCTTATATTGGTAGGAAGAAAGGCTACAAGAAGAATCAGTATCAGTACGACCCTCGCACTGTCAGGATGGTTAATGAAGCCTGGGGTGACATCCTTGATGCATGGGGCTACGAGCGCTTGTAAAAAACATGTTTCTTTCGGAATAAAAAGCTCATTTTTATCATCAGCGAAAACATCCTTTTTGTTGATGCTGAAAATGAATCCTTATGACTTTCATGTCGTAAGTAGAAGAAAATCATTATTTTCCACAAAAATATGAGGTCTAAATTTTGGGGAAGTGAAATCTTTGTGTAACTTTGTGGTCGTTTTCAAGACACACATCAGACAATAATAATAAAAAAAGAAATATAAAAATGACCAAGATTGAATTAGTAAAGATTGTGTCACAGAAGACTGGTATTGACCAGCTTACTGTGTTGGCGGCCGTTGAGGGTATCGTAGATACTATCAAGCAGGCTTTGGTGGAGAAAGAGAACGTTTATATCCGTGGCTGGGGAACTTGGACTCTGAAGCATCGTGCTCAGAAGACTGCCCGTAACATCTCTAAGAATACAACCCTTGTTATTGAGGCTCATGATATTCCTTACTTCAAGCCTTGCAAGGAGTTTATGGACAATGTTGCAGCATCTAAGTAAATTTATTTGGTAAGTAATATACAAGTTGACGGGGAAGTGGGGCCTTCAGGCTTTTGCTCCCCGTCTTTCTGTTTAATACATAATATCTGAATATGAAATTCTTTTCACGTTACATTGCATTTCCCCTTTTGCTGATGGCATTGCAGGCAAATGCCCAGAAATCAGTTCTGGAATATGTTAACCCCATCATCGGAACCAACGGTATGGGACATACCTTCCCTGGTGCCTGCTCACCTTTCGGCATCGTTCAGTTAAGTCCTGAAACAGATACCGTCCCCCATAATGTGGACGGACATTATCAGGGAAAAGTCTATGAGTATTGTGCCGGTTATCAGCATCGCGACAAGACGATAGTCGGCTTCAGCCACACTCACCTCAGTGGTACAGGCCATTCTGATTTGGGCGATATCCTGATTATGCCTACAACAGGTAAGATACGTACCAACCCTGGCACTGCCGAGAATCCTGATGGCGGTTACCGTTCACGTTTCTCTCATGATACAGAGAAGTGTACAGCCGGTTATTACGAGGTGAAGTTGGACGACTATAATGTGCTGGCTCAGCTTACCGCTACCCAGCGTGTGGGTATTCATCAGTATACCTTCCCCGAGACGGAGGGTCAGTTTATTCTGGACCTTGGCAGTGGTATCTACAATTATGAAGGCAAGACACTCTGGAGCTACCTGCGTGTTGTGGATGAGACAACACTGGTTGGCTACCGCATTACCTGTGGCTGGGCCCGTCAGAACTATACGTACTTTGCCATTAAGTTGTCAGAGCCTATCAGTCAGTACGGTTATAACAACAAGCAGCGCATGCTGTACACTGGTTTCTGGCGTAAGATGGATATCCAGCATAACTTCCCCGACATGGCAGGCAAGGAGATTGTAAGCTATTTCAAGTTCAAGCTGCCCGCCAGCAAGAAACTTACTGTCAAGGTGGCTCTCTCACCTGTCAGTATGAGTGGTGCCCTGGCTAACTTGGAGGCTGAGACAAAGGGTAAGACCTTCGACCAGATTCGCCAGGAGACAGCCAGCAAGTGGGAGAAGGAACTTCGTACTGTAGATATCCAGGGAACGGAGGATCAGAAGACTCTTTTCTATACCTCTATGTATCACACTATGATCAACCCTTCTGTCTATATGGACGTAGATGGCCAGTATCGTGGTAATGATATGGAGATTCACAAGGCAGACGGTTTCACCAATTATACCGTATTCTCTCTTTGGGATACCTACAGGGCAGAGCATCCCTTGCTCAACCTGCTCAAACCTAAGCAGGGTGCTGATATGGCACAGAGCATGATTGCCATCCAGCAGCAGAGTGCCTTGCATTTGCTGCCCATTTGGTACCTGATGGCCAACGAGGGTTGGTGTATGAGTGGTTACCACGCTGTTTCTGTTCTCTCTGATGTGGCAAAGAAGTTAGGCGTTAAGGATAAGAAGGCTATGTTGGAGGCTATGAAGGCAACCTCTACATCTGATTGGATGGAGGGCCTTACAGATTACATGAAGTATGGTTATGTGCCTTATGACCGTTGCGGTACCAGTGCCAGCAATACTTTGGAGTATGCCTATGACGACTGGACTATCTATCAGGCAGCTTTGGATGCAGGAGACAAGGAGATGGCCGAGACTTACAAGCAGCGTGCCCTCAACTATCGTAATGTCTTCAATCCTGCTATTGGTCTGGCTTGTCCACGTTACAAAGATGGCAGCTGGAAAAAGGATTTCTCTCCTCTGCAGACCTATGGCGAGGGTTTCATCGAGGGTAACAGCGCCAACTACTCCTTCCACGTTCCCCATGATGTAAAGGGTATGATAGCCTGCTTTGGTGGTGACAAGAAGTTTGTGGCTGCACTGGACGATTTGTTTGCTCATCCTCTGGACAAGAAGTATTACGAGGATAACGAGGATATTGAGGAGGAATGCCTCCTTGGTGGTTATGTTCATGGCAATGAGCCCAGTCACCATGTTCCTTATCTGTATGCCTGGACTTCTCAGCCTTGGAAGTCTCAGTACTGGCTGCGTGAGATTATGAACCGTATGTATGTGAATAACATAGACGGTCTGCATGGAAACGATGACTGTGGTCAGATGTCTGCTTGGTACATCTTCTCGGCTATGGGCTTCTATCCTGTTTGTCCTGGTACAGACCAGTATGTCCTGGGTGCTCCCTACATTCCTTACTGCAAGGTATCTTTGCCTAATGGCAAGATATTCGAGGTTGTGGCTCCTGGCGTCAGCGATAAGAACCGCTATGTGAAGTCAGTCAAACTGAACGGAAAGGCATACGATAAGCTTTACATCACTCATGCCGATATTCTTGCAGGTGGTAAGCTCGAGTTCCAGATGGCATCTACTCCCAACAAGAGCAGAGGCGTTAAGACGGGTAAGCCCTATTCTCTGAGTGATTAATTTGCATAATTATACAAAAAGCAGTAATTTTGCGCCCAAAAGAGATAAAGTTATTATTAATAGAATAATAAAAGATATGAAAGCATTTGTTTTTCCCGGTCAGGGAGCACAGTACAGTGGTATGGGTAAAGACCTGTACGAAAACAATGAGACAGCAAAGGAACTTTTCGAGAAGGCTAATGAGATCTTAGGCTTCCGCATTACCGATATTATGTTTGAAGGCACTGCAGAGGAATTGAAGCAGACCAAGGTTACACAGCCTGCCGTATTCCTGCACAGTGTTATCAACGCCATCTGTATGGGTGATGAGTTCAATCCTGATATGGTAGGCGGTCACAGCCTTGGCGAGTTCAGTGCATTGGCAGCTGCAGGTGCCCTCAAGTTCGAGGATGCCCTGAAGTTGGTTCACGCTCGTGCCTTGGCTATGCAGAAGGCTTGCGAGGCTGCTCCCAGTACAATGGCTGCTATCATTGGTCTGGAGGATCAGGTAGTAGAGAATATCTGCGCCGAGGTTACTGCACAGGGTAACGGCGTGGTTGTTCCTGCCAACTATAACTGCCCCGGTCAGTTGGTTATCAGTGGTAACATCGAGGCTGTAAACGCAGCTTGCGAGAAGCTTACAGAGGCAGGTGCACGTCGTGCTTTGGTTCTCCCTGTAGGCGGTGCCTTCCACAGCCCCCTTATGCAGCCTGCAAAGGATGAACTCCAGGCTGCTATTGAGAAGACAGAGTTCCAGACTCCTAAGTGCCCCGTTTATCAGAATGTAGATGCCAAGGCTCATACTGATGCAGCAGAAATCAAGCAGAACCTTATTGCCCAGCTTACCGCCAGTGTCCGTTGGACTCAGGAGGTTCAGAACATGATTGCCGCAGGTGCAACAGACTTCATGGAGTGTGGTCCTGGTCGTGCTCTTCAGGGTATGATTGGCAAGATTGCCAAGGGCAATGCCGATGTTACCATTAAGGGTATTGAATGATAATATATCAAGTACTTACACGTCTTTTCGGTAACGACAAGACCCAGTGCCTTCCCAACGGAACAAAGGCACAGAACGGGTGCGGAAAGATGTCTGATTTTACACACAAGGCTCTGGAGGAAATCCGGAGCCTTGGTGCTACTCATATCTGGTACACTGGCATCATAGAGCATGCCACCCAGACAGATTACACGGCTTACGGGATTAGCCTTGATAATCCCGATGTGGTAAAGGGCCTTGCAGGCAGTGCCTATGCCATCAAGGATTACTATGATGTGGATCCTGATTTGGCAGACAAGGTTCCTTCCCGTATGAAGGAGTTTCAGAACCTGGTGAAACGCTCCCAT
This sequence comes from Bacteroidaceae bacterium, assembly GCA_017619585.1. The sequence continues at coordinate 124,549 of JAFZSA010000011.1, read as the reverse complement.
AAGGCAGGGCTGAAGGTAATCATTGATTTTGTGCCTAATCATGTGGCACGTCAGTATCATTCTGATGTATGTCCTGACGGAACGCAGGATCTGGGCGCTGGCGATGATACTACACAGTCCTTTTCCAATCAGAACAACTTCTATTACCTGCCAGGCGAGACCCTGCATCTTGATAATATCAAGCCAGACAGTTCCTACCTTGAAGTTCCTGCCAAGGCAACCGGCAATGATGTCTTCAGTGCATGGCCTGGTTGTACCGACTGGTATGAGACCGTTAAGCTGAATTACGGCATTGATTACTGTGGTGGTAGAGTGGGGCATTTCTCGCCTGTTCCTGCCACCTGGCATAAGATGCTGCAGATACTGCTGTTCTGGGCAGCTAAGGGCATTGACGGCTTCCGTTGTGATATGGCCGAGATGGTGCCCGTAGAGTTCTGGGAGTGGGTAATCCCACAGGTAAAGGAAGCCTTCCCCGCTGTTGTCTTCATTGCAGAAGTTTACAACCCTGCCGAATACCGTAATTACATCCGTCGCGGACATTTTGACTACCTATATGACAAGGTAGGACTCTATGATACGCTAAAGGCTGTTGCCCAAGGTAATGCCAGCTCTCAGAGTATTACATCCTGTTGGCAGCAGACAGATGATATCCGTCCTCACATGCTTAACTTCCTCGAGAATCATGATGAGCAGCGTATAGCCAGCGATTTCTTTGTTGCAGATGCCCGCAAGGGTAGGGCACCGTTGCTGGTAAGTGCGCTGATGTGCAATAATCCCTTCATGTTGTATTTTGGTCAGGAACTGGGCGAGAAGGGGATGGACCAGGAAGGGTTCAGCGGTTTGGATGGAAGGACTACTATTTTTGATTATTGGACGGTAGATACCATCCGTCGTTGGCGCAACAAAGGCACATTCAACGGCAGCTTGTTGACACCGGATGAACAGTCTCTACGGCGTTTCTATGCCAGTGTATTGAGGATTAAGGAGCAGGAGCATGCTTTTGCGGAAGGCGAGTTCTTCGACTTGATGTATCAGAACCCCGAACTTCATCAGCAGTATGTGTTTGCCCGTAGAGGCAAAGGGAATGTGATGCTTGTAGTTGCCAACTTCTCTGAAGTAGAGCAACGGATGCAGATTAACATTCCCCAGCACATGTTTGATTTGTGGAATATAAAGGAGAAATCCGGTTGCTCTGCCATAGAACTTCTTACGGGGCAAAAGGTCGGGATTGACTTCTGTTCAGAGAAACAGTTCAGTGCCACTGTGCCTGCATTGGGCGGTTGCGTATTCAAAATCGGTGCATAAAGATGCGGCTTTCAAACGGTTTTGTGTGATTATTCAAGAATTGAAGAAAAATTTTTCTTCTAATATAGATTCAACTTGTTTTTATTTTTATCTTTGCGGATATTTTTTCTGAAGATTGTGTGACATATGGAGAACAGTAACCACCTTGTGATTATGGCCGGTGGCGTAGGTAGCAGATTCTGGCCAATGAGTACTACAGATACCCCCAAGCAGTTTGTTGATGTCTTGGGATGCGGAAGGACTTTGATTCAACTGACATTAGACAGGTTCCGTGGAGTAGTATCGCCAGACAAAGTATGGGTGGTAACCTCTGTTAATTATGCCGATGAGGTTCGTCGTCAGTTGCCCGAGGTACCTGCAGGGAACATTCTTTACGAACCCTGCCGACGTGGAACAGCTCCCTGTATTGCCTATGTTAGCTGGCGCATCAAGGCTATAGATCCTCATGCCAACATTGTTGTATCGCCCAGCGACCATATAGTCATGGATATCAATGAGTTCCATCGTGTTATCAATTCTACGCTGAAGTTTGTTGCTGAAACAGATTCCATTGTCACCTTGGGTATGAAAGCAACCCGTCCCGAGACAGGTTACGGCTATATTCAGGCTGATTTGTCATACTCTTCTGCCAGAAACAAGGAAATGTTCCGCGTAGATTCATTCCGCGAGAAACCCGATATTGAAACAGCTACCAAGTATATCTCCAAAAACAATTTCTTCTGGAATTCCGGCATCTTCATCTGGAATGTAAGCACTATTGTAAACGCTTTCCGTGTTTACCAGCCTGCCATGTCTGATATCTTCGAGGAGTTGTTGCCCTTGTATGGAACTGACAAGGAACAGGAGGCTATTAACGAGAAGTTCCCTCAGTGCGAGAACATCTCGGTGGATTATGCTATTCTGGAAAAGGCTGAGGAGATATTCGTGTTCCCCGCAGACTTCGGATGGAGTGATTTGGGAACATGGGGTTCCCTTTTGCTGAATACTGAGCGTGATATCTACGGCAATTCCTGCATCGGTCCCAATATCAAGGTGTATGAGACCACCAACTGCATGATTCACACTACCCAGGAGAAGCGTGTAGTCATTCAGGGATTGGATGGTTATATTGTAGCAGAAAAAGATGATTCCCTGCTAATCTGTAAGCTTAGCGAGGAGCAGAGAATCAGAGAGTTCAGCGAGTGATTAGCTTTTTCAGTTCATAGTTCATAGTTCATAGTTCATAGTTCATAGTTTTCGCTAACCGCTAACCTCTAACCGCTAACCAATTCCCCCTCTCCTTTGGAGAGGGTCGGGGTGAGGCTTCTACCGCTATCTATTCCCACTCTTCAGGGAATCGCCCGTATGCATTCTTGAAGGCGTATAGGTAATACTCTTCCGGCTGGATGCTGGGGTAGTCGTCTGAAAACAGGAATTCCGTTATCTCACGGTCGGCGGAGACAGCTTTACGCAGGTATTTCAGGTAGTTCTCCTGATCGTGTAGCTTCTTGTAGCAGTAAGCCAGATAGGGTATAGCTACAGCCCCCTCCTTTCCCTTGTATTCCTCCATAAAGGCTTCTAATAGCGATAGTGCCGTGCCGAAATGCTTTGTCTCGGCGTATGCTATTCCTATTGTCAGCAGCGTCTCTTGTTTGTTCTCGCTTTCGTTATAGGCAATCTCAAAGTGTTCTGCAGCCTCTTTCTCCCTGTCGTTCTCCAACAGAATCTCGCCCATCAGCAGGTGATATTCCAATACACCCTTATCGTCCTTTGAGAGTTGCATGGCATCCTCCAGCGCCTTCAGCGCCTCGTCTATATGATGGCTTTTGCTTTCAAGGTAAGCCTTGTGCATCAGCAGCTGGATGCGGTCCTCGTCATATTCAGGGATGTACTTCAATCCCATGGCCAATGCCTCCTTGGCCTCGTCGAAACGTTCCATGTTAGCCAGTGTGACGGCATCCATGTAGTAAAGCCTGCCGTCCTCCGGCATAATATCCTTCAGTCTTTGATATATGTCGTGAGCCTGGGAAAGATGGTTCAGATGGAATAGGCAATGAGCCTTTATCATCAGCGCCTGCGTATGATCGGGATTCAGGGCAAGGCAATATTCCACGCTGTCCAGTGCTTCCTCAAAGTTGCTTTTCCCTACCTGAGCCTCGGCTATTGTCTTCCAGGCCAGTGTGCTGAATGGCTGTTCCTCCAGGATGTCCTGCAGCATGGCAATGGCATCGTCATATTTCTCGGTGGCCATCAGCAGGTCTGTTTTCAGTTTCTTGAGTTTCTTGTACTCTGGGAAGTCCTTCTCCAGCTTTGCTGTCAGTTTCTGGGCAATCTGGTAGTCCTGATAATCCATAAAGATGCAGGCGGCATCATACAGGAACATCGCCTTGTCTTCATCCAGTTCCTTCAGTTTTGATATAATAAGCTGAAGGGCATCAATGGGCTTGTTCGAGCGAATCAGCAGCTCTGTCCACAGGAATATCGTCTCCCGGTCGTTCTGGTCGGGGATGGATTCGGCTATCTTTATGGCTTCCTCCAGATTGTCATGGAACATCTGTTGCCTGGCCAGGAATATCAGCGGATCTACACTGTTGGGGTGTAGGCTAAGTGCCAATGATATGGCTCGGTTAGCCTCCTCCTCCTTGTTTTGTGTCATGAAGAACTCCGCTATGTCTGTCAGGTCTTCTGCATCCATGTATACAGGCTTTCCGTCCTTGCGTGCCTGTCCGTATTTCTCAAGGTTTTCCAGAAATTCGGAATCGTTGAAGTATGCCTCGTCTTCTTCTCGCATAGGCGTGTTTTATTTGTTGCCTTTCTGCCAAGTATCTTTCAGTCCGACCGTCTTGTTGAAAATCATGTGGTCGGGCGTGCTGTCTGGGTCTATGTTGTAATAGCCTATGCGCTGGAACTGTAAGTAGCTCAGGGCTGGCAGGGTCTTGGCAAACTCCTCTATCAGAGCATTCTTGTTGATGGTCAGTGATTCCGGATTCAGGAAGGGACGCATGGCATCAATACCTCTGACTCCGTTTTCCTTCTCGTATTGCTTGATGGCATCACGTGGGTTCTCGCAGGTCCACAGGCACTCGTAGTTCCTGACCTCACAGGGGAGGCAGTGCTTACTGCTGACCCAGTGCAGAGTCTTGCCCTTTATCTTGCGGTCTGCACCGGGCATGCCGCTCTTGCTTTCGGGGTCGTATGTAGCATGTACGCAGGTGATGTTGCCTTCGCTGTCCTTCTCTATGCACTTGTAGTTGCCCTGTTCGTCTTTCTCGTCGCTGCAGGCAATGATGTATCCGTTTTTCAGGCGCACTTCCTTGCCAGGGCCAAGTCGCATGAACTTCTTGCCGCCGTCTTCCATAAAGTCCTCACGCTCTATGAACAGTTCGCGAGAGAAGTGGATAGTGTGCGTATTGCCTTCTGTGATAGTGTTGCCCTCGGCATCGCGTATCTCGGGATTGTTGATGGCAGTCATCTCTTCCACCAAGTCCTCGGGGTAGTTGTCTATAACTAACTTCAGGGGGTCAACTACTGCACTCACACGTATGGATCGTGTGTTCAGGTCCTCGCGGCAGGCAGCTTCCATCAGTTTGATGTCGTTCAAAGCGTCAAAGGTGGTATAGCCTATCTTGTCTATGAAGTTCAGCACGGCCTCTGGGCTGTATCCTCTTCTGCGGATGCCGCAGATAGTTGGCATACGTGGGTCGTCCCATCCGTTTACCACGCCTTCCTTTGTCAGGATGAGCAGGTTACGCTTAGACATCAGTGTGTAGTTCAGGTTCAGCTTGTTGAACTCAAACTGACGTGGACGGTTGTCCTCTATGTCGCCCTCATCGCCTCTCCATTCCTTTATCCAGGTAACAAACAGGTCGTACAACTCGTGGTGGGGAACAAACTCTAGTGTACAGATACTGTGTGTAACGCCTTCCAGATAGTCGCTCTGACCATGTGTGAAGTCATACATGGGGTATGCATTCCACTTGTTGCCCGTACGCCAGTGTTCCATGTTCAGTACGCGGTACATGATAGGGTCACGGAAGTGCATGTTAGGGCTGGCCATGTCAATCTTTGCACGCAGAATCATCTTGCCCGGTTCTACGTTGCCGGAGTTCATCTCGCGGAACAGTCTCAGGCTCTCCTCTGCAGGACGGTCACGGTAGGGCGAGTTGGTTCCCGGTTCTGTTGGCGTACCTTTCTGAGCGGCAATCTCCTCGCTGGTCTGCTCGTCCACATAGGCACGTCCCTGCAGGATGCACCACTCTGCAAAGTCCCACAGATCCTGGAAATAGTCGCTGGCGTAGCATACTTTTCCCCACTCAAACCCCAGCCATTTGATGTCGCGTTCAATAGCCTCAACGTATTCCGTATCCTCCTTCTGAGGGTTTGTGTCGTCCATACGCAGGTTACATACGCCGCCAAATTTCTTGGCTATTCCAAAGTCCATGGCAATGGCCTTGGCGTGTCCTATGTGCAGGTATCCGTTGGGCTCAGGTGGGAAACGGGTCTGTAGTCTTCCTCCGTTTTTGCCTTCAGCCAAATCACTCTTAACTTTCTGCTCTATAAAGTTCAGGCATTTTTTCTCGTCCTGTTCGTTTATGCTGATGTCTGTCATAATATATCTGTTTCAGATTTATTCTTATTCTTTGTTTTTCTAACCGCTAACCTCTAACCTCTAACAACGTCAACGATAACGTAAACGTAAACTATTTCGCTAACCGCTAACCGCTAACCTCTAACCCCTAACCTCTAACCACTAACCGCTATTTGATAAGACAAAGGTAATACTTTTGCTTTAAATATATAATGTATAGGGGCAAAAAAAAGTGGTTATTGTCCGTAATGTGTTATTAAACATATATTAAGTGTTTGCACAGAACGTTTAAAAGTTTTAACTTTGCGATAACAAAACAAATGAGTTATTCTGACAAATAATCTTTTTACCTTAAAAGGCTAATATCAAAATTGGAGGTCCGTCGAGAGACGAACCTCCAATATTTTTTTTACATTCCTAATCTCTAATCCAGAGTCACCCCCCTCTCCTTCGGGGAGGGACGGGGTGGGGCTTTTAAGATTAGGTCAAGTATTGCTTGCTGATGCTCTCGTTGTCCTCTACGCAGCGGATGGTAGTAGCAAGCAGTTCGGCAATAGAAAGCTGCTTAACCTTGCTGCAGTTGCCAGAGTAGGGGATGCTGTCAGTAAATACCATTTCCTCGATTGATGAGGCAGCCAGACGTTCGCTGGCAGGACCGCTCATTACGCAGTGACTGGCAATGGCACGGACGCTGCGTGCACCGTTCTGCTTCATCAGGTCTGCAGCCTTAGTGATGGTACCGGCAGTATCAACCATATCATCTACCAAGATTACATCTGCACCTTCTACGTCACCAATGATCTCCATGTGGGCAACCTCGTTAGCCTTCTTGCGTGTCTTGTTACAGAGCACCATGGGGCAGTTCAGGTATTTGCTGTATGTGCTGGCACGCTTGGTACCGCCTACATCTGGAGTAGCTATAATCAGGTTTTCAAGGTTCAGGCTCTGTATGTAGGGCAGCAGAACACTGCTGGCATACAGGTGGTCAACGGGTACGTTAAAGAATCCCTGTTCCTGGTCGGCATGCAAGTCCATAGTAATCAGACGGTTGATGCCTGCTACTGAAAGCATATCTGCAACCAGTTTGGCAGCAATGCTGACACGTGGCTTGCTCTTGCGGTCCTGACGTGCCCAGCCAAAGTAGGGTACAACGGCGTTGATAGTACGTGCTGATGCGCGCTTTGCTGCGTCAATCATAAGCAGCAGTTCCATCAGATTGTCAGCATTGGGGAATGTGCTCTGTACCAGGAACACGTCAACGCCACGGATACTTTCTTCGAAGCACACTTCAAACTCGCCATCCGAGAATTTTGTTATAGACAGATTGCCCAGTTCGCAACCCAGATTGGCGCAGATTTTTTCTGCAAGATAGCGGCTTTTTGTGCCTGAGAATACCTTGAATTTTTTCTTCTCTTCCATTGTTTTTATAGGGTTTTCCTTGTTGTTTCTTTTCGTTGTGCAAAGGTATACATTTTCTTTATTATCTGCAATTCTTTGCGTGTAGAAAAATCTCTAATCTCAGCTATTGTCTCATATTTTCAGTTCAGAGATATCAGGGTAGTTGGTGAGAGGTACTTATGTTGCATCTTTTGACACGTGGTGTGTTTTTTCTCGGATTAATTCTCAGGGAGAAAAAGTTTTCTTTCCTGGGAATAAAAACAATTTCTCTTGGCACATAAAACCCTGTAATCCTAAGGACAAAACTATTATCAAGCCTTGAGAATATATTTTCATGCCTTGAAAATAAATTTAAATGCCGTATTAGTATGTTTTTATCCTTGTACTTTAACGATTTTCGTTGAGTACTTTGAGTCTTATTTGTAGCTGTGGTTGACTTGGGTTAATACTTACTTTTACTTTCAGTTGAATTGATAGTTGTTTACTTTTTATTAAAGTTGATGTTTGTTTTGCTTATTCACAAGTATGGTTGTGTCCCAAAGTCATCTGCAAAACTACATGATTTTTCTTATGCAGCCAAGTCTTTGATGGCCTTTTCTCTATAGCTGGTCCATTTTTTCTTTATTTCTCCTGTACAATGAGCTGCCTCTGCTGGTGTCTTCCAGTCAAGACTCATGTGAGGACGCTCGTTGTTGTAGAAGTGAATGGCGACGTTCAAGTGTACTTTAACGATTTTAGTTGAGTACTTTGAGTCTTATTTGTCGTTAAAAATATGAAGGGCACTGCCTCACGGTAGCGCCCTTCTGTTTGTTTGTTTGGAAAAAGTCTAATTGAAATAATGGTTTGTGATTGATTTTTTTAAGCCTCTGCGGGAGTTTCAGTTGTTTCACCCTCAGTAGCCTGTGCAGTCTCAGCCTCAGCCTCAGCGTTGGCAGCAGCCTCAGCTTCAGCCTTAGCAGCAGCCTCAGCAGCCTTCTTGTCAGCTACTTTCTTTGCGATCTCTTCATTGGCCTTCTTCTCTGCGTCCAAGCGAGCTGCATCAGCAGCCTTCTTCTCAGCAGCCTTCTTAGCCTCGAATGCCTCCAGACCCTTCTGCTTGTCAGCCTTCCATGCTGCAAATTTTGCCTCACAGGTAGCCTCGTCAAAAGCGCCCTTCTTTACACCACCGCGCAGGTGCTTCATGAGATAAACACCCTCGCCAGATAGAATGTTACGAACCGTGTCAGTGGGCTGTGCGCCACACTCTACCCAATAGAGGGCACGGTCGAATTTCAAATCTACAGTGGCAGGATTGGTGTTGGGATTGTAGGTACCAATCTTCTCTGTAAACTTACCATCGCGTGGAGCTCTTACATCAGCGATTACGATACTGTAGAAAGCGTAGCTTTTACGACCGTGACGCTGCAATCTAATTTTTGTTGCCATAATTTTAATTAAACTTTATTTATAGGTTTGAAATATGCCGTCAACACGTAACGGCGCGCAAATGTACAACAATTAGTTGGATTGGAATGCAAAAACGGTCAACTTTTTTATTTATAATGTATGTTTTGCCTTCATACTGGCCTTTACGAAGTAAACAATGAGGATGCAATACATGCCTAAGGAGAGGATTTCGCTGAGTGAGTTGTTCCACCATTGCTCGTACTGGAACTCTATTCCTGCAAAGCGCAGTGCCACACTGACTACACCCATCAGGGCTCCGCCGGCAATAAATCCGCTGGCTATGAGAGTGCCCCGTTCGCCACGTGCCGTATTCACTTCTTTCTGCTTGCTGCGGGTGGTTACAAACCAGTTGACTGCTCCGCCTGCCAGAAGGGGAAGGTTCAGTTCCAGGGGGATGAACATACCTAAAGCAAAAGCTAAGGCGGGAATGCCCAAAGCATTGAGAATCAGAGCCAATACAGCGCCTATTCCGTAAAGCAGCCAGGGGGCTCCGTTGCCTTGCATCAGAGGTTCTATGACGGCTGCCATAGCGTTGGCCTGCGGAGCTGAGAGCTGTCCGCTGGTGAAGCCGTATGTCTTGTTCAGAATCATGATGACGCCTGCTACGGTTGCTGCACTTACCAAGGTGCCCAGGAACTTCCAGGTCTCCTGTTTGCGTGGGGTGGAGCCCAGCCAATAGCCTATCTTAAGGTCGGTGATGAAACCGCCTGCCATACTGAGTGCCGTACATACCACGCCACCCATGATAAGGGCGGCCACCATTCCCTCTGTGCCGCTCAGACCTATGGCAACCATGATGACGGACGCCAGGATGAGGGTCATCAGCGTCATGCCGCTGACGGGGTTGGTACCTACGATGGCAATGGCGTTGGCGGCAACGGTGGTGAAGAGGAAGGTGATGATAGCTGTTACCAGAAGGGCTACGCAGGCAAACTTGGCTATTCCGTTCATGACATCCCAGTAGTAGAAGATACCTACGGCGAAGAATGTGACAAGAATAGCAATGGAAATGAAGGTCATGGGCAGGTCTTTCTGCGTACGTTCCTCGGAAACCTGCGTGCTTTTCTTTCCGCCCATCTCCCTGGCTGCTAATGAAACGGCGCCAGAGATGAGCTTGCGGCTCTTGACAATACCGATGATACCTGCCATGGCAATGCCGCCAATGCCAATGCTCTTGGCGTACTTGAAGATCTGCTCGGCAGAAGCAGCTGCAGCGGTAATGCCTTCCTGCACCTGGATGTCAGGGAAGAACAGGCCTATACATGGAACAATAACCCACCATACCAGCATACTGCCGCAGCAGATGATGAAGGCGTATTTCAGTCCGACTATATATCCGAGGCCCAGAACGGCTGCACCTGTGTTGCACTTGAAAACCAGCTTGGTCTTCTCGGCTATGGTGTCGCCCCAGAGGAGGGCTCGGCTGGTGAAGTTCTCGTTCCAGAGTCCGAAGGTGGCTACAACAAAGTCATACAGACCACCTATCAGGCCGGCTATCAGCAGGGGCTTTGCCTGATCTCCGCCCTTGGCACCGCTTACCAGTACCTGGGTGCTGGCAGTGGCCTCGGGGAAGGGATATTTGCCGTGCATATCCTTGACAAAATACTTGCGGAAAGGTATCAGGAACAGAATGCCCAGGATGCCGCCCAGAAGGCTGGAAAGAAAGACCTCCATGAAGTTGACTGTCATCTCAGGGTACTTGGCCTGCAGAATGTACAGGGCGGGTAGGGTGAAGATGGCTCCGGCTACTATTACGCCAGAGCAGGCACCTATGCTCTGAATCATTACATTCTCGCCCAGGGCGTTCTTGCGCTTTGTGGCGCTGCTCAGGCCAACGGCAATAATGGCAATGGGGATGGCGGCCTCAAAGACCTGGCCGACCTTGAGTCCCAGATAGGCGGCTGCCGCACTGAAGATTACTGCCATTAGGATTCCCCAGCACACAGACCATGCTGTTACCTCACGTGGATTAGTGTCTTTTGGCATCAATGGAGTGTATTCTTCTCCTTCTTTCAGTTCTCTGAATGCATTCTCTGCCAATGTGTCTTTAATGTTCTCGCTCATAGTGTTTATGTAGTTTTGGGTTATTTGCCAATGTTATAAAACAAAAAAAGAGATTCATCTTATTCTGAAAGACAAACCTCTTACTCTTGTTTTGTGGAGAATATCGGGCTCGAACCGATGACCTCTTGCATGCCATGCAAGCGCTCTAGCCAGCTGAGCTAATCCCCCTTGCTTTGTTTTGCGAGTGCAAAATTAGAGTTTTTTTCTGAAACAGGCAAATTTGAACAGCCTTTTTTACATAATTCTGAAAAAATATTGTAATTTTGTCAGCAGAATATACGTAGAAACAATGTTGGGAAAGAGATATCTGCTGACTTTTATATTTTGTGTGCTGACGTTTTCGGCGCTATTTGCCATTCCTGTGGAGCATAGAAGATTCGTGGCTACATTGGCAGACGGAAGCCGGACTGTTCTGACCAGTTATGGCGATGAGCACCTCTCTTATTTCCTGACTGATGAGGGGAAGGTTGTGGAGCTGACGGACAGCGGTTTCTGCCTGACACCCTATAACCGCGATGAGTACCTGGCTCTGCAAGCCCCCCAGGTTGCCAGGAGAAAGGTAAGGCGCAAGATAGGAACGCTGGAATCTGCATTGCTGGGTCAGATGGGTACTAAGCATGTGGCTGTGCTGCTGGTTCAGTTTCAGGACAGAGCTTTCACGGTGGCTTCGGACTCAGCATCGGTAAATACATATTATCAGCGTTACTGTAATGGAATGCCAGGCGTATCGCCTTATACGGGACATGGCAGTTCAGGAGCCGTCAGTGAGTACTTCCGGGATCAAAGCAATGGGCAGTTTATCCCTGTCTTTGATGTGGTAGGTCCTGTGACGTTGGACAATGGCTATGCATATTACGGAAAGGATAACGGGTCTGTAAAGGATGTAAAGTATGATGAGTTTGTCTCTGAAAGTCTGCAGAAGGCCTGTATGGCAAAGAAGGACTGGAGCGAGCTTGACAATAACGGGGACGGTAAGGTGGACATGGTATTCCTGCTCTATGCCGGTTTGGGACAGAACTATACCAATTCCTATGGCGACAAGAATACAATCTGGCCTCAGGAGCGCCCCTCGTCTTACAGGATAGGGAATGTGTATTTTGCCGGTTGCAGTTCCACTTGTGAGTTACGACCTACGGGAGCCTCAGGTAACGTGATAACATCAACGGCTCCTGATGGCATTGGCGTTTTCTGCCACGAGTTCAGTCATGCCCTGGGCTTGCCGGATTTCTATGATACCAACAACGTAGCCTTCGGAATGGATTTCTGGTCTCTGATGGATTATGGCCAATATTACGCCAATGGTTGTACTCCTGTGGGGTATACGGCCTATGAACGCGACTTTATGAAGTGGCAGATACTGGAGGAACTGAAAGAGCCCTGTACACTGCGCATTCCCTGTTTTGCCAAGGGCGGACACGGCTACAAGATAGTAAATGATAAGAGCCCTAACGAATACTATGTGCTGGAGAACCGTCAGGATTACGGATGGGACAGGGTGTGTCATACAAGGGGCCACGGGCTGATGGTGACCCACGTTGACTATGACCGTACCACGTGGATAAGCAATAGGGTTAATACGGACACAAAACACCAGTGCCTGACAATCATTCCTGCAAATAATAGTCTGCTTGGTGGTAATACCCCCGGTATAACATCTGAGGAATGGAAGCAGAGCCTGCAGGGCAATCTGTACCCGGGTACAACGGGAAATCATGAGCTGACGGATAGTTCTACACCTTCAAGCGTGGTCTTTACGGGTGGGTATATGGGTAAGCCTGTCTATGACATTGAGGAAACGAAGGATGGATTGATAGTGCTGAAATACAGCCCCTTGGGAATATTGCCTAAAGTGCAGGATCTGACTCCTATAGATGCAACGGAGGCGGAGTTAACCCTTAAGTGGGAATCTGTGGAGGGGGCTGAGGCCTATAATATAAAGGTAACGGACGAGCTGGGGCAATTGGTAATGCAATCAGACAGTATTAGCCTTTTCAGTTATAATGTAAAAGGACTGGAGCCCAGGAAAACCTACGGCTTCAGTATTCAGGCTATATCAGACAGATACCGCAACAGTGAATGGACGGATGTTATGTGGCTCTGTCCGGCAGACTTTGTGGACGGATTATCGGATAACCTTGCCGAGACTGCAGAGACAGTAAAGGTCTGTGACATGAACGGTATTGTGCTGAAGGAATGCAAGGCAAGCCAGATAGACCTGCAGGGCATACCTGATGGCATTTATGTTATAAAGTTCAGGAACGGATTGGCCAGAAAGGCTTTAATCAGAAAATAGTCTTTCATGAGGAAAGTCCTTTTGGCCTTGTTGGCATTTCTCTTATCCCTTCATGTAGGAGCGGTACCGGCTAAACGTCAGAAAACGACTTTGACGTTGGCTGACGGCTCTAAGGTGACAGCTACATTCTGTGGCGACGAGAACCTCCATTTTTATATAACGGAGGACGGGCGCACTTTCTGCCTTACTGATAAGGGGGAAGTGCAGGAGGTGAGTAGCCAAAAGTTACAAAGCAGATGGCAGGAGAGTATCAGGGAGAGGGGACTGAGGCGTAGGAACCTTGCTGCCAAGGCACCGTCTGCAGTGAATGCCAGTCTTTTTACGGGTGACAGAAAAGGATTGGTGATACTGGTAAACTTCCCTGGCAGGGAAATGCTTTACGGAAAAGAGGAATACAACAACTTCTTCAACAAGGAAGGGTATGCAAACTTTGGCATGAGCGGGTCTGTACATGATTACTTTCTGAATCAGAGCTACAAGACCTTTAATCTGACTTTTGATGTTGTAGGGCCTGTTACCGTAAGCAAGGAAATGTCATATTATGGCAGTAATATAGATGAGGTGGGAGGACGCGACCAGCATCCTGCCGAGATGATAGCTGAGGCAATAGCCTTGGCAGATCCTTGGGTAAACTATGCAGATTATGACTGGGACAATGACGGTTTTGCAGACCAGGTTGTTGTACTGTACGCCGGATACAGCGAGGCGCAAGCCCCGGGTATGCCTTCCTGTCTCTGGCCGCACGAGTGGAGGCTCTCTTCTGCCTGTGGGTATGGAGACGGGGAAGGGATGCTGCAGAAGGACGGAGTGTGGGTTGATACGTATGCGTGCTCCTCGGAGTTAAGGGATTCCGTTGGAACGAACCTGGATGGGATAGGCACGGCTTGTCATGAGTTCAGTCATTGTCTGGGCTTGCCTGATTTGTATGATACGGATCTGACGGACGGAAAGAACTTTGGCATGAGTCTGTGGAGCGTGATGGACCAAGGGGCGTATGGCGGTGAGGATTATAATGGGACAACTCCAACGGGATATACAAGTTACGAGCGTATGTACTGCGGGTGGTTGAAACCAGAGAATCTGACAGACCCTTGTGTGGTTGCGGATATGCCGGCCTTGTCTGATTCTTCCAGGGCATATATTCTATATAATGACAGTCATTGGGATGAATACTATCTGTTAGAGAATCGCCAGAACACTTTGTGGGATACATATCTGCCCGGACATGGGATGCTGGTGCTGCATGTTGACTATGACGCAGAAGCGTGGAAGGGGAATAGGGTAAATGCCGTGAACGGACATCCACGTCTGACAATCATTCCTGCAGACAACAGTCTTACGCTGGCGGATTTTGCAGGAGATCCCTATCCGGGCACAACGGGTAATACAATGCTGACGGATACCTCTGTACCAGCGGCTACACTGTATCACAGTGTGATGGGCAGAAACCTGATGGGGCATCCCGTTACGGATATTACGGAACAGGACGGCCTGATAGGCTTTACCTATGATGGCGGCTCGTTTGTGGGAACGCCAACGGCTTTGGAACCAGACAATGTTACTGATACGGGCTTTACTGCCAAGTGGACCGCTGTGGAGTATGCCGACTATTATCAGGTGATGTTACAGGGGCAGGTCTATGATACAGAGGATGTGTGTTACGTCTTTAAGGATTTGGAATGCGGAGGCAGCTATTCGTATAAGGTAAGGGCTGTATTGGGCGATATCTTCGGAGAGTGGAGCAATACGGTGGACGTAGAGCTTACGGATATTACACGCATTAAGGATGTAAATGCCGGCATCATTTCTGAACTCTATGATTTGCAGGGCAGGAGAGTGTCCCATCCCGCAAGGGGCATTTACATCCTTAATGGAACTAAGGTGTTGGTTCCTTTCTGAACCTTATTTAATAAGAACCTTACGTCTGTTTATCACATACATTCCCTTGGGTAGGCCTTCTGCTCCCTGCCATGGGGCACGAACCATACGCCCGTCCAAGGTATAGACAGCATAGATGTTCTTGGGCTCTTCTGCTGTAGGAATAGTTTCTATGCCATCCTGATAATCCTGATAGTTCTCAATGATAGCTTTCTGCATACGGGCAGTATTCTCCAACAGCGAGGCACCGCTGCACATGGCGCCCATAGATGCGTCTTTGTCTTCTCCCGTCCAAGGGGTCTTCCAGTTGAAATTACAGAATACAATAGGGTAGCGGTCCCAGTTGAGGTGGGAATACATTTCCGCTGCGTTCTTCTGAATATAATCCGCAATGTTCTTGCGGTATTGTGTTGTCATTTCTGTATCCAAAACAAAGTTTACTGCATAGGGAATCAGCACAGCCTTGAATATGCTCTGGTCACCGCTTGAACCCTCGTCACGCAGGATATTGCTGCCGCTAGTGCATCGTGTGCTGGTGAAGGCGTAGTTGAGGTACTGGTAGGCAAAGTTCTTGTATTTGCCCTTGGTAGTGGCTGATTCGTCAGTTACGTGATAGAGTATGCGACAGGCCTCGGCAAATGTGCCTTGAGTGTAGGTCAGGGGAGGCTCCTCTACGCGATAGTCGGCCTTTACAATTTTCTTGTTGGTATAGGTGTAGAGTTTCTTTGCATAATCCAAATACTTTTCTGTGCCGTATTTCTGATAAAGTTTGGCTGCAATCAGCGTGGCAGGTGACTGTGTACAGGCATTAGGTCCGCTACCGGCATCTGTATTCCAAGGAAGCCACAGTCCACCAGTCTCTTCATCCTCGTTGGCACGCTTGATGATGTAATTGTCGAATATTTGTCTGGCAATGGTAGAGTAGGCGGCAGTGCCCGTTGCCTCGCCGATATGCAGAAGGGTAAGGGTAATCCAGCACATATCATCGGTAAAGGGGTTCTCGAACATCTTGTAGCCAGTGCTGGTATTGGGTGTAGTAGAGGAACTGGCTGCTGTTACGGCATAGTTGTTGGCCTTGTTCTTGTACCAAAGCCTGATGTATTTGAGGAATTCGTTGGCCAGGGTCTTGTTGTCATCTTGCTTATGACGTTCGTAGCTGTACACTACAACGTCTATCGCGTGTGCCTGTGTCCAGTAGGCATTGAAGGCATAAGTCTGATACTTGTCGTTGAAGACGCCTTTTTCTTTTATCATGAAAGACTCTATGAAGGCTCTGGTCATAGAATCTGCCTTCGTTTCGTAATTCTCCTTAATGGTTCTGTAAAGTGTGGACTCACCTTGAGCAAGCCCTGCCGATGTAATGGTCAGCAGGGCTAGTATGGTTAATAATTTCTTCATCAAATATGGTTGGTTATTTATTTTTGAGCAAATCGCGGATTTCTGTGAGCAGCTTCTCCTCTGCACTAGGTTCTGGCTCTGGAGCTGGTTCTGCAGGAGCCTCTTCCTTCTTGCGGGACAGCTTGGCAATTCCCTTAATCATCAAGAAGATACAGAAGGCAATAATCAGGAAATCTACTACGTCCTGAATGAACTGGCCATAGTTCAGGGTAACTGCTTCGGAAACCACATTTTCTCCTTCAACAACAGCATCCTTCAGGGTAACCTTCAGGTCTGTGAAATCCACACCGCCTGTAAGGACACCAATAGGAGGCATAATGATGTTGTTTACAATACTGGTTACAATCTTACCAAAAGCACCGCCGATGATAACACCGACTGCCATGTCTACAACATTGCCTTTAAGTGCAAAGGCCTTGAAATCTTGAATAAATGACATAAAACTTGAAAATTTATTGGTTTTCGGGTGCTAAATTAAAAAGAAAATTGTAATTTTGCACCGAATTTCAAGAAAAAGTAATGAAAAGAGTTATTTACGTATCTATAATTACGCTTTTGGCCTTTATTGTTGTGGCGTGTAAGTCGGCTCATTACTGTAATTGCGGATAACAAACCAACGAATATTAGTTTTACTATAAATCAATTTTAAATTTAACAAAAATGACAAAAGTTGCTATTAACGGTTTCGGCCGTATCGGTCGTCTGGCTTTCCGTCAGATGTTTGAGGCAGAGGGTTATGAAGTAGTTGCTATCAACGATTTGACTAGCCCCAAGATGTTGGCTCACCTTTTGAAGTATGATACTGCTCAGGGTGGTTTCGCTGGCAAGTTCGGCGAGGGTAAGCACACTGTAGAGGCTACTGATGATTCTATCATCGTAGACGGCAAGGAGATTAAGATCTCTAAGGAAGCTGATGCTACAAAGTGTCCTTGGGCTGCAAACAACGTAGACGTTGTTTTGGAGTGCACAGGTTTCTATACATCTAAGGAGAAGGCTTCTGCTCACCTCGTAGCTGGTGCTAAGAAGGTTGTTATCTCTGCTCCCGCTGGTAACGATCTGCCTACTATCGTTTACAACGTAAACCACAAGACTCTGACAGCTGATGACAAGGTTATCTCTGCTGCTTCTTGTACAACTAACTGCTTGGCTCCTATGGCTGCTGCTCTGAACGCATACGCTCCCATCGCTAGCGGTATCATGAGCACTATCCACGCTTACACTGGCGACCAGATGATTCTCGACGGTCCTCAGCGCAAGGGTGACCTCCGTCGTAGCCGTGCCGGTGCTTGCAACATCGTTCCCAACTCAACAGGTGCTGCTAAGGCTATCGGTCTCGTAATTCCCGAGTTGAACGGTAAGCTGATCGGTTCTGCTCAGCGCGTTCCCACTCCTACAGGTTCTACAACTATCCTCGTTGCTGTAGTTAAGGGTAAGGACGTAACTGTTGAGGGTATCAACGCTGCTATGAAGGCTGCTCAGACTGAGTCTTTCGGTTACACTGAGGATCAGATCGTATCTAGCGATATCATCGGTATGAAGTTCGGTTCTCTGTTCGATGCTACTCAGACAATGGTTAGCAAGATCGACGACGATACATATCAGGTACAGGTTGTTTCTTGGTATGACAACGAGAACAGCTACACTTCTCAGATGGTTCGTACCATCAAGTACTTCTCTGAGATCTAATCTTAGTATAAGTATATATATAATGTTAGGGGCATTTCATTCAGAAGTGCCCCTAACTTTTTTATCTTAAAACGTTATCGTATTACAACCTTCTTGCGGTTGACCATGTAAATGCCGCTTGGCAAGCCTTCGGTGCTGCGAGCATTTCTCTTAACCAATGAGCCGTTTAACGTATAGATGTTAAACTTGTCGGTATCAGCATCGGTTGCGGGAACGTCCTTAATAGCAGTGACATTCTGGTTGGCGAATGCAGTAGGACTCTGGGCAACATAACCGAAGAGCTCAATCTCGGCAATCTGGAAGACAGTAGAGGAAGCCGTCTTGCGATCAGTTACGACGAGACGATAGTGGCTGTATTCCTTGGATGTTGTAACATCGTAGGTCTTCTTCTGGAAGCGCGAGCTGAAAGATTGGTCGCTGCGAGTATCGATAGTTTCCCAGTTTGTTCCGTTGGTTGAGCCTTCAAGACGCCAGTTCTTGGGGTCGCGACCGTCAAAGTCATTAGCAGACGTAATGGTGTAGCTGGTTAGACGGGCACTCTGTGTAGAGTGGTAGGTCATTGTCACGTCATCGGATGCATTGATGAATGTGCAATACTTGGTGCTGGAAGTGTTGTCGAACAGCTTGGCACCAGACTCGTTGTTGTTCACAGGCGTGTGAGATACCTCGTAGGTTCCGCCATTGTCGGTAATATCCACATTTACGCCATAGGCCTCTATCTTGATAGAGCTGATGCAGTCGTTCCAGTCACCGCCTACCCAGTTGCAATCCTCGGTAAATATTCTGCTATCCCCATTGAAGGCAGATCCGTCATATACCGTTACTTTATAGCCGGGCAGAACTTTCAGAGACGAAATATCGTCATTAACGATGCCGTGAGCCTGTAGCTGTGCCTGTGTGTAGATTCCTTCTGGAAGCTGAACGGCATAGCCGCCATAATAGATATCCTCATAGAAGGTAGCTGCGGGTACGTTCCCAATCTCGCCGGATACGGGGATAATCTTCCACTGCTGAGTTGAAGAACCGTTATTATCCCAAGTCTTCACCCATGTGCCTGAGGTATAGGATGAACCAGGTATCTCCACAACCTTGCCACAGTGGCGTGCCACAAATTGGTAATAGTCGTTACCCTTGTCCACTAGGATGAACTGCTGATGCGCATATCCGTTGTAGGGATACAGGATCACCTGTGAACCACTCTCGACATAGGCATGGGCCACATCCAGACCCTTTTCGCCAGCTGCTACCGAGCGGATGGAATAGACACCAGACTGAACCTCAATTAATTGCCACATCTGGTATTCCTCCAGATTCTCATCGTCCCA
Source organism: Bacteroidaceae bacterium (assembly GCA_017619585.1). The sequence goes on along the minus strand of JAFZSA010000011.1, from coordinate 105,189 downwards.
CTGAACGATAGCCGTGTTGTTAGCGGTGTTGTTACCGTCCAGGTCCAAGAACTTTCCGCTGTTGCGGTTCTGAATCTTGTAGACGCCTGAGATGCCGCTTACACCGTTAGGCTCGATCTTTACTGAAGTAGCCTTGTCGTTCCAGTTACCGCCCACAAATTCTGTGTTAGAAGTAAAGGTGATAGATGAACCGCTAAAGTTGTCGTTGTCGTAGAGTGTTACCTTGTAACCCGGAAGTACCTTGAGTGATGATACGTCGTTGTCTTGTATGCCATAGGCTCTGAGTTGTGCAAGGGTGAAGGTACCCTCGGGAAGGGCAAAGCCATAGCCTCCATAGTTTGAATCCTGATAGAGTGTAGCCACACCGCGGTCGGTTGTTGTAAGACTACTTTGCATGCCTGGACGACGTACATTCAATACAGCACCTTCATGCCAGTAGTAACCGTCGCCGCCAGGTGCTGCGCCCATGCCACTATGGTCGTCAGGGTTCAGAATGTCCAGGTTGAAGTAGCCGTCGCACCATCCACCCCAACCCCAGTTGATGTGGAAGCATCCGTCTGTGCGATAACCGTCGCATACGAAGGCATGTCCGCCACCCCAGTTGACATCGGAATAACCCTCAATCAGGACGGGACGACCGTTGCTCAGTTCTGAGTATACAGCGTTTACCCAGTCACTGCTACTATAACCGTCTTTGTGGATTTCGTATATATCGTTTGGATAGCCGAAGTAGTTCTCGAGGGCATAGATGGCATTCGAGAAGGCGGCACCCGAACCTGATGGCGTGTAGTGCATCTGGGCGCCCTTACCCATGTAGTGCATCAGTTTGGCAACGGCATTGCCGCTGGTGGTACCGCTGTCACTATTGCTATAGCTGTTCTTCATGGCGCTCCAATTGAATGTTGTGCTAGAGAGTGTGCTATAGGTGAGACCATCGTCGGTATATCCGGGGACGCTGGTTGTGGCATCCTCAGGCCAACGGTAGTAATACATCACCTGTGCAAAAGCTGTTGCGGTGCAACCTGTGTAGCAGCGCTGGCCATTGCGGTAGGGGCAGTTGTCCCAATAAGGAGTTCCTTGGTTCCATGTGCTGGACATCAGCGGGCTGATAGCTGCCATAGCCGTAGGAACGCCTTGTGCGCGATGCTGTGAGGTAGTTGCGGGGGTTGCGGCTGGAAGCGGCGCAGCGTCACCCAGTGTGCAGATGCGATCGGCAATCATCTGTAGCCAAGACTTCATGTTGTCTGGCAGTGTCTTTTCGTCATAATTGCCATTCTCTGTGTAACCGATAATGCTGCTTGTGCGATCGTCACCGGATACGATAACGAAACCGCCATCCGCCGCAATATCAAAGATGTAATAGGGAGAGTCGTTCTGTCCCTTCACTCGGGGAGCTCTATGAACAGAACTTTGTTTGGAACTAAGCGTCATACCTTTCTGAACGGCAAAGGCTGCAGCCTTTTTCTGGGCCTGTTCCTTGGTAATAGGCGCTGCAAAAACACTCGATGTTACCAGCAGTAGTGCTAGTAAAAAGTAATAATGTTTTAGCATAAGGTTAAAATTAAAATAGGTAATTAGTTAAGCAATTGATTAGTATCAATGCGATGGCAAAATTAGTTTTTATTTTGTAATGAGGTGTCTTTTTGTTGTAAATTTAACAATATTTAATACTATAATTGTCATTGTATCAAAAAATTGGTTACGAAATTAGATTTTTGGATTAGATATTAAGGATTATGGATTAGAAAAATATTTAATGTTTATTGATTTACGAGCATAGCGGTAGCAAATTCTTCACTCTTCGCTCTTCATTCTTCACTCTTTTTTGTATCTTTGCATTCAAAATACAAGGCATGAAGTCAGATATTATCACCATATTGGGTCCTACAGCATCAGGGAAAACCACTTTAGCAGCACATTTGGCAGTTGAATTAGGTAATGCTGAAATTATAAGTGCTGACAGCAGGCAGGTTTATAAGGGAATGGATGTAGGTACGGGAAAGGATTTGGCAGACTATCAGGTTAACGGTCAGAAGATTCCTTATCATCTGATTGATATTGCCGATGCGGGTGAGAAGTATAACCTCTTCCAGTACCAGCAGGATTTCTGGCATACATATTATAATATAATAGGTAGGGAGCATCTTCCCATTCTCTGTGGTGGAACTGGGTTGTATATTGATTCGGTGCTGAAAAGCTATAAGATGGTTCCCGTTCCGGAGAATGCGTTACTGCGTGAGGAACTTTCCGGCTATAGTCTGGAGCAGCTTACAGAGATATTGAAGGGGTATAAGACTTTGCATAACACCACTGATGTGGATACGCCCAAGCGTGCTATCCGTGCCATAGAGATTCAGGAATATTACAGGCAGAATAATATTACGGAACGTGAGTTTCCTCAAGTAAAGAGTCTGACAATAGGTGTTGATATAGATAGGGAGTTGCGTAGACGGAAAATAACAGAACGTCTGCACAAACGCCTGGAAGAAGAGAATATGGTGGAGGAGGTCAGGGGACTGTTAGAGAAAGTTTCGCCAGAAGACCTTATTTATTATGGATTGGAGTATAAATATTTGACGCTATATTGTATTGGCCAGTTGACTTATGATGAGATGGTGCGTCAGCTGGAGATTGCCATTCATCAGTTTGCGAAGCGCCAGATGACTTGGTTTAGGGGGATGGAACGTAGGGGAATAGAAATCCATTGGATAGATGCCATGCTACCCATGGAAGAAAAAATACAAAGAATCAGGGAACTGATGCAGAAAGATTAACCTATTTCTGAGGTCTTTCTGAGAGCATCCTCGTTAATAATCTTGATCTTGCGTCCGTCAATGGCAATCATCTTTTCCTGAGCAAAAAGGCTTAGTGTACGGATGGCATTACTGGTTGTCATGTTGCTTAGGTTGGCCATATCTTCACGACTCAGATAGATGCTAAGTGTACATCCGTCTTCTTCAACGCCATAGTTTTCCTTTAGGAAGAGAATACTTTCTGCCAGACGTCCACGAATATGTTTCTGGGTGAGATTGACCGTACGCTCGTCGCTCTTGCCTAAGGCTTTGGCTAGTTTGCGGATAAAGAAGTTGCAGAGGTGTGCGTTTCTTTCTGCAATGGAGAAAATCAGACGCATGGGAATGATAGCAATAGTGGATGCTTCGAATGCGGCAGCTCCGGTTACGTATTTCTCCTCGGAAAAAGCTGCTCGGTATCCAAAGTATTCCACAGGTCGTACAACTCGTACAATCTGATTTCTTCCTCCAACGCCTTCCTTGTAGATTTTTACCTTACCCTCTAAAAGGCAAAGCAAATTGCATGGTTCATCACCTTCGCTGTAGATGGTTACGTTTTTCTGAAAAGTGCGAACAACCATGTGCATCGCCACTTGTCTTTTTTCTTCTACAGTCAAGGTTACTGCTAATTCGGACAGACTTTCTAAAACCTCTTCGTTATCAAACATTAACTAATACCAAATTCTGCTTTGTCGTGTGCAAAGGTATCCAAAAAAACACGCTTTTCCAAACAATCTATGTCAAATTTGATGTGAATTCCCTGTAATTTGACTTCGCAGCATAAAAAAATGCTATTGTTCGTTGTTCGTGTGAAAAAAAATAACTAATTTTGAGGTCATAGATATGCAAATAAATCAAAAACTAACATAATTAACATTAACCAGGCTTTTACTATAACAACAATTTATGAGTTATTTACGATTCGATAAGACTTTGATGACAAACTTGGCAGAGTCTCTGCCCAAGGAGGTTCTTAGGTCAAACCGTTCGGGTGCCTATTCTTGCACAACCATAGTTGATTGTAATACACGCAAGTATCATGGTTTATTAGTGGTGCCCGTCCCTGAATTGGATGATGAGAACCATGTCCTGTTGTCTTCTCTGGATGCTACCGTTATTCAGCATGGAGCAGAATTTAATCTTGGTCTGCATAAATACAAAGGAGACAATTTCAGTCCTCGCGGACATAAATATATACGTGAGTTTGATTCCTTGCAAGTTCCTACTACCATTTATAGGGTGGGGGGCGTTGTTCTGAAGCGTGAACAAATGTTCCAGCATTTCGAAAACCGTATCATAATCAGGTATTCCTTGCTGGATGCACATAGTCAGACAACGCTTCGTCTTCAGCCCTTCCTGGCTTTTCGTAGTGTACGAGAGTTTACTCACGAGAATGATAAGGTTAACAGGGACTATCATTTGGTACAGAATGGCATAAAAACTTGTATGTACGAGGGTTATCCGGATTTGTACATGCAATGTAATAAGGAGAATAAATTTGTCTTCCGCCCTGACTGGTATAGAGGCTTGGAATATCCTAAGGAGCAGGAACGCGGTTATGCCAGTGATGAGGATTTGTATGTGCCTGGCTATTTTGAGTTCACCATCGGAAAGGGCGAAAGTGTTGTCTTCGCTGCAGGTCTGGAAGAAGTGGATGTCAATAAGCTGGAAGAGCTGGCGGATTATGAATTGAATGTCCGTACTCCACGCGACAATTTCTATAATACCTTGGTAAATAGTGCTCACCAGTTTTTTGTTCATCGTGAAAACGAAGACTATGTCCTGGCAGGCTATCCTTGGTTCAAATGCCGTGCCAGAGATATGTTTATCTCGCTGCCAGGCCTTACGCTTACCAATAACGAGGTTAAGAAGTTTGAGGATGTAATGGTGACTGCCGAGAAAGCTATTCGTGAATTTATGGCAGGGCAGCCTTTGAGCGTAAACGTTACAGAAATGGAGCACCCCGATGTGCTCCTGTGGGCTATCTGGTGTATACAGCAGTACAGTAACTTCGTGTCGATTGAGAAATGCGAGGAGAAATACGGTCATCTTCTTTGGGATATTATGGAATGGCTGCGTGGCGGCAACCATCCGAATCTTCAGGTAAAGGAGAACGGCCTGATCTACAGCGAGGGGCGCGACAAGGCTATAACATGGATGAACAGTTCTGCCAATGGTAAGCCTATTGTACCGCGTACGGGATATATTGTGGAATTCAATGCCCTATGGTACAATGCATTGCGTTTCTGCACGGAACTCTGTAAACATGTCAAGAATGAGTACTTTACGGCAGTTCTTGAGAGTGCAGCAGATCAATGCGAAAACAGTTTTGCCCCGATGTTCTATAATGAATACGGATATTTGTGTGACTATTGTGTGGATGGCTATCGTAATTACGATGTCAGACCGAATATGGTCTTTGCCGTTGCGCTGGATTATTCTCCTCTGGATAAAAAACAACAGAAGTCGGTTCTTGACTACTGTACCAAGGAACTGAGTACTCCTAAGGGGCTTAGGTCATTGTCTCCAAAGAGCCGTGGCTATAATCCTATGTATGTGGGACCTCAGGTACAGCGTGATTACGCATATCATCAGGGTACTGCCTGGCCATGGCTGGCAGGGTTCTATATGGAGGCCTGTCTGAATGTATATAACGTGAGACGACTTAGTTATGTGGATCGCTTGTTAGTTGGATACGAGGAGGAACTTTTCTATCATTGTATCGGTACAATACCAGAATTGTTCGATGGAAATCCTCCATTCCATGGACGTGGTGCTATTAGTTTTGCCATGAACGTATCAGGCATCATGCGAATTGTGAAGTTGTTGGATAAGTATAACGAGGCTTAATGATAAGGAGGGACAGAAAGATGAAAGTATTAATGTTCGGATGGGAGTTTCCTCCTAAGATATATGGAGGACTGGCAGTCGCTTCTTATGGTATAACCAAAGGGCTTAGTATGCAGGGTGATGTTGAGACCACATTCTGTATGCCCAAGCCTACCGGCGAAGAGGAGAAATTCCTTAAGATTATTAACATGAGCCAGGTTCCCGTTGTATGGCGTGATGTTAATTATGATTGGATAAAGGACCGTTTTGTGGGTCATACAGCAGAGGATTATTATCGATTCCGCGATCATCTGTATGCCGATTTTAACTATTTACAAGGCCTGGATGATTTAGGTTGTATTGGTTTTGCGGGTGGTTATCCAGGAAATCTTCATGAGGAGATTAACAATTTCTCAATCATTGCAGGCGTGTTGGCCCGTAGTGAGCAATTTGACATGATACATGCTCATGACTGGCTTACCTATCCTGCAGGTGTCCATGCCAAGATGGTTAGTGGGAAGCCTCTTTGCATCCATGTTCATGCCACAGACTTTGACCGTTCCCGAGGAAAGGTGAATCCTACGGTTTATAGCATCGAGAAGAACGGAATGGATCATGCGGATTGTATTATGTGTGTAAGTGAGCTTACACGTCAGACGGTAATTAACCAATATCATCAGGATCCACGCAAGTGTGTGGCTATGCATAATGCTGTGTACCCGCTTTCGGAAGAGATTGCAAGTATCGTTCCGCGCAAGAATCCTGACGAGAAAGTTGTTACGTATTTAGGTCGAATCACAATGCAAAAGGGCCCCGAGTACTTTATCGAGGCTGCCAAGCGCGTTCTGGATCGAAGCCATAATATACGATTCTGTTTTGCCGGAGGTGGAGATATGATGCATGCCATGATTGACCTGTCGGCGACATACGGAATTGCGGATCGTTGTCACTTCCCGGGTTTCCTGCGGGGCAGGCAAGTGTATGAGTGTTACAAGAGCTCGGATGTGTTTGTTATGCCTAGTGTAAGTGAGCCCTTTGGAATTGCTCCGTTGGAGGCTATGCAATGTGGCTGTCCATGTATTATTTCTAAGCAGTCTGGTTGTGGAGAAATTTTGTCTAATGTTATAAAGGTGGACTACTGGGATATTGATGCTATGGCTAATGCCATCTATAGTATATGTACCAATGACGCCTTACATGACTATATGGCAGAAGAGGGAATGAAGGAGGTAGGCCAGATTACTTGGGAGAAGGTAGGCTTGCGAATCAGGGAGTGTTACAATCAGCTTATGACCAGAGGCTGGTTTGACAATGAAGATTATCTGCAAGCCGTCAAGGCTATAAACTAGAAGTTCCACTTAACTAATAATGTGTAATAGATATGAAAACAATAAGTTTATATTTCGAGATACATCAGCCAATTCACCTGAAACGTTATCGTTTCTTTGATATAGGAACAGATCATTATTACTATGATGATTATGAGAATGAAAGAGTAACACAGGAAACGGCCGAACGTAGCTATTTGCCTGCATTGCGTACATTGTTGGACATGATACTGCAGTATGGCAAGGGCTTCAAAGTTGCTTTCAGTATCAGTGGCGTTTCCCTTGAACAGTTGGAACAGTATGCTCCTGAGGTGCTCGATGTCCTACAGCAACTGAATGAAACGGGCTGCGTAGAGTTTCTTGCGGAACCATACAGTCATGGTTTGTCCTCGTTGGGAAATGTCGAGAATTTCCAGGCTGAGTTGAAGCGTCAAGCTAAGAAAATTAAGCAACTGTTTGGACAGATGCCCAAGGTGGTACGTAACAGTTCTCTGATTTACAATGATGAGATTGGTTCCATTGTTTCTGAGATGGGATTCAAGGGTATGATGATAGAAGGTGCTAAGCACATTTTAGGATGGAAGAGTCCCCATTATGTGTATAGTTGTTCTCAGGATGCTCGTCTATCTCTCTTGTTACGTGACTATAAGCTAAGTGATGATATAAGTCTGAGATTCAGTGACTCGTCTTGGTCAGAGTATCCTTTAATGGCAGATAAGTATATAGGTTGGATCAAGGAGCTTCCTCAGGAGGAAAATGTTGTTAATATCATGATGGAGTTGTCAGCCTTAGGTATATATCAGTCATTAGATAGTCATATTCTTGATTTTTTGCGTGCCCTTCCTTCTATAGATCCTGAAGGTATCAGATTCGCGACTCCAAGCGAGGTTATTGCCAAAAACAAGCCAGTCGGACCTCTCGAGGTTGTTTATCCTGTAAGTTGGAACGATGAAGAGCGTGATACCAGCAGTATGTTAGGTAATAGCCTACAGCGTGAAGCTTTCAATAAACTGTATGACGAGAAGATTGTAGGGCGAATCCTTGCATGTAGAGACCGCAGAATCCAACAAGACTGGGATCGTCTTCAGGCAACTGATAATTTCCGTTTCATGACAACCAAGAATAATGGTATTGGCATATATCGTGGAATTTACGAGAATGAATATGACGCCTTTACCAACTATATGAATATTTTGGGAGACTTTCTGAAGCGTGTTAAGGATTTGTATTCAGATGCAGTAGAGAATGACGAGTTAAACAGTCTTTATACGCAGATTGCCAATATGGGCAACGAACTTAATGTCAAGGAGAATGAGATAAGCCGTTTGCGTGCCCGTCTTGAAAAGTATGAACCCAAGGAAGAAAATAAGGATGGTGAGGAAGTCAAGCCTGCAAAGAAGGTAGCTTCCAAAAAGACTTCTACGTCAAAGAAGGCGACGGCTAAGAAATCTGCTAAGGAGAAAAAATGAAGCTATTACGCGGATACAACATAAAGGGGCATCTCTGTTTGAGACGCCCCTTTGTTGTCTTTATAGGGGAATATTTATTTAAATCGGCTATATAGAATCTGCATTTGTATAGGATTGTTAGTTCCACCGACTAACTTGGTGCTACACATAGACATGTCGTGTGTGATGCTTGCGTATGTACTGTTTCCGTAGGCGTCAGTTGTCGTCACAACATTAACGGGTATTGCAACCATCTTGTTCCAGTTGGGGTGGGCGGCTTCCCATTCTACGGCATTTAACCCGGATTCTTTCATTCCGTTAAGCTTTTCGTAATGGCAGTATGTGATAAGTCTTCCCAGATTCTCAAATGTATAGGTGTTGAATGTCTTGTTAAATGTCGTGACAAACGATGTCTGGTTATTGGGCAGTTCTTTGTCCTTAAAGAAGGAGATCAAGTCATCTTCTCTTACCAGCAAAATGTTTTCTGGGATGTCTAATGTGTAATCGTTGTTTGTGCTGTTATTGTATCTTGTTAATGTCAGCTGCGCCTTGCTTATACTGTCATTCTCATGTCCGTTAAATATGTCGTTTATCGGCAGTGTTATCTCAGTGCCAATGCCGGCAGGGCTTTTTAGATAGGTACAATTGTCATTATCTGCCAAGTCTTTCAGGTTTCCGTTTTTGAATTGGGTGCTTTGTATTACCTCGGGGGTGGCTGCAAACCGGCAAATGCTACCATATGCGCTATCAGGCTCTTCCTCGTCGTAATAAGTAAAGAATAGATTCAGTGTGCTAACCTCTACATTCACCATTGTCCCCGTTCCGTTTTTAATCTTAAAGTAGAATCCTGGGCATACTTTACGGATAAATGTATATGAATTCTTGTAGTATTCGGGGTGTTCGTAATAGGTGTTTAGCAATTTTGTTCCGTATTCCTTAGGCAAGACAATACGGATGTTGTTGGTGTAATTGTCATTCTCTCTAATATCCTCGGAAACGGAATAGTCAACTGCTGTAAACACTTTTGTGGCAATGGGTTCCGTGCCGGCATCAACAAAATTTTCCAAATCCGTATTTACATAGTAAATACTATCTTCTTCGATAATTTTGTTAAAACTTAAGGGGTAAACTTCCAACTTCATGGGATTGTTGGGATCACCGAAGTAGTCTTCGTAGTATAGACGCAATTCTATAGAGTCGCATTCAACTGGGTCTTCTGCATGCGTTTTCTGGCAATCGGGAAACAACAGATGCCTACTTGGGAATTTGTAATTCTCGAAAGTGTGGAATTGTGCGGCAAAGTTTGCTTTGATGTCAGTATTTGTCTCTGGATCCTTTATACTTCCCAGATAGTTGTATGTGCTTTTGTATATCACAGAATCTAACAAAATAGATTTTGTGTATACGTTATGCAAAGCATAAGAGTTGGCGATGCCGTCAGAGTCCGGGAACATTCCAATAGAGTTGGTTGTTTCTGTACAGCTGACAAATAATATGGGTAATAGCAGAAGCGCTAAATAATGTCTCATATGTGCTTGTTTTTCTAATCTTCGTCTTCAGCGTTGTCGTTGTCTTCTTTACCGACACTCCATATTTTGTCATAGAAGTTAGAGTAGGCGGTTGCAAAGTTCTCGGGCTTCTGTGCTGGCAGATAAGGAATGTCGTGCTGCTTGATAAAGTCGCGGAACGACGGGTCTGGTTTGACAAGACTTACACCGTCAGCATACTTCATGCCAATCATATTCAACAACTGCGTGTTGTTGGTGGTGTTTAGACTTTCCCAATCTTCTGCTTTTGTGTTTTTGAATTTGATGATGCCGTCGAAGTTTTCTGGAAGGGGCGCTGTCAGATTCTCTTCCGATGGAGTGAAGATGGTACGGCAGTCACGGAACGATGGCTCGTCTGCATAAGCAGTCTTGATGTAGTAGGGTATGATGCTGCTCATCCAACCCTGACAATGGATAATCTCGGGTGTCCAACGCAGTTTCTTTACGGTTTCCAGAACACCACGGGCATAGAATACGGCTCGTTCAGCGTTGTCAGGATATTCTACTTTCTGTTCATCCCTTGACATGCTGCGTTTGCCAAAGTAGTCATCGTTGTCGATGAAGTAAACCTGCATGCGTGAGGATGTGATGCTGGCCACCTTGATAATCAGGGGGTGATCTGTCTCGTCTATGATTAAGTTCATGCCGCTAAGTCTAATGACTTCGTGCAACTGATTTCTTCGCTCGTTAATAATGCCCCACTTAGGCATGAAGGTTCTGATTTCACGACTCTTCTCCTGTATAGCCTGAGGTAACTCTCTGCCTATTTTGGTCATTGGCGAATCTGGCACATAAGGTGCAATTTCCTGTGTAATAAAGAGGATTTTCTTTGCTTTAGTCATTGTTCTTGAACTTTATCAAATGCAAAGATACGAAAAAAGAATGGTTTAAAAGCTATACACACGTGCTAATTTGCTTATTTTAGGAATATTTTATGCAAAATGTTTCTCTGTTTGCGTTTTTCTGTGTTATTTTGCATGAATTTTGATAGAGAAACAGAAGTTGAGATGTTGATAATTCATAAGATTTCAGAATTGCAGTCACAGCTGCAAGCAGAACGTCAGAAAGGTCATACCATTGGTCTTGTACCTACGATGGGTGCTTTGCACGAAGGTCATGCTTCGCTTGTTAGACGTAGCGTCAGTGAGAATGATGTCACTGTTGTTAGTATTTTCCTGAACCCTACACAGTTCAATGATAAGGCAGATTTGGAGAGATATCCCAGAACATTGGAGGCCGACTGCCAGTTGTTGGAACAATGTGGTGCCCAGATAGCTTTTGCCCCTTCTGTCGAGGAGATTTATCCTGAGCCTGATACGCGAACCTTTAGTTATCCTCCTACGGATAGTGTTATGGAGGGAGCTATGCGTCCGGGGCATTTTAATGGTGTTTGTCAGATTGTTAGTAAGCTGTTCTCTTATACAAATCCTGATCGTGCCTATTTTGGCGAAAAAGATTTTCAGCAGATAGCTGTTGTTAAACGCATGGTTGCAGATTTGGGATTTAAGTTGCAGATTGTTCCTTGTCCTGTTATACGTGAGGAGAGTGGTTTGGCCCGTAGTAGCCGTAACACCCTGCTTACTGCAGACGAACGTGTGCTGGCTGCCAATATTTACAGGGTCATGAAGGAGAGTCTTACGTTGAACGCCAGCGTGCAGCAGACTCACGACTATGTGGTTGATGCCATCAATGCTATAGATGGTTTGGAGGTTCAGTATTTTAGCATTGTAGACGGAGACACACTGGCTGATGTCAGTTCTTGGGAAGAGTCAAATAGTATTGTTGGATGTATTACAGTATTTTGTGGGTCTAAGCCAATACGCTTGATAGACCATATTCGATACAAGTAAAGCATTATGATGATAGAAGTATTAAAATCTAAACTGCATTGTGTAACAGTTACAGAGGCGAATCTTAATTATATGGGTAGCATAACCATTGATGAGGATTTGATGGATGCTGCCGGGTTGATTGCCGGAGAGAAGGTGCAGATTGTAGATAATAATAACGGAGAGCGTTTCGAGACGTATATAATTAAAGGTGAACGTGGTTCTGGCTGTGTCTGTCTGAATGGTGCAGCAGCCCGTAAGGTGCAAGTGGGAGATACCGTTATTATTATATCTTATGCGATAATGGATTTTGAGGAAGCTAAGTCTTTCTCGCCTAAGGTGGTTTTTCCTGAGAATAATAAACTGGTTTAGTTTCACTTATAAAAAATCTAAGTCTTATGAAGAAAGGTTTCAAATTTGCTTTGATTCTGGCAATGCTCAGCATGCCTGTTTTGTGTAGTGCCCAAAGTGAAGACATGGTTAAGAATAAAGCTTTGAGTGCTCAGTATAAGAGTGATATAACTATCGTAAATCACGAGTTGAAGGCTCTTAAAGCTAAAGTAAAGGCCAATCCTTCTGATGTGAATACGAATGTGGAGTTAGAGAAAAAGAAGGTTGAGCTGAAGGATCTTAAGGAGAAGAAGAAGATTGTTGATGCTGCCATTAAGACAGAGAAAGCTTCTCTGAAGGCTGCCAAGGCTGCAGAGAAGGCTAAGGTAAAAGCTGCCAAGGCTGCAGAGAAGGCACAGAAACTGCATGGAGCTGCAGTTCAATAATCCCTGAGTAATACAGAAATAAAAAAAACCTCTTGCATTTTGCAGGAGGTTTTTTGTTTTGTTATTGGGTTGAATAGTTATTCTTCACACAATTCTGTTAGAATACCGCATGTGCTTTTTGGATGGAGGAATGCGATATGTAAACCGTCAGCTCCGTTACGGGGAGCCTTGTCTATCAGGCGGATACCTTTCTCGTCACACATGGCTAAAGCCTCAGAAACGCCGTCTTCAACTTTGAAGGCAACATGATGGATGCCACGGCCACCATTGTCCAAATACTTTTGAACTGTGCTCTCGGGGCAGGTGGGTTCCAATAGTTCTAACTTGACCTCGCCAACCTTCAGGAAGGCTGTTTTTACCTTCTGGTCTTCTACAACTTCTGTCTTGTAAACTTCCAGACCTAGTACGTCCTGAAAGTAGGGCAGTACTTCTTCAATGCTCTGTACTGCAATTCCTAAATGCTCAATGCGTGATATTTTCATTTCTGTAATAGTTTATAATGTTGTTGTTTTTGTTTTTTTTCTCTACAAAGATACACTTTTTTTGTATTGCCGCAAATATTTGTGTGCTCTTTTTTAGAATTCTACTTGAATGCGTGCGTTAATCATTCTTCCTGTTAGGTAATTAGGTACGGCATACTGGTGGTTTGTAACGTCTGTTACCCAATAGTAGCCACTTACGTTGTTGAACCCGAAGAGGTTCAGGCAGTCCAATCCTAGCCATATATTCCTAACGGTGTTGTGACGCATGTGACGGTCCTCGTTGTCAAGAAGGCGGTAGTTCATACCCACGTCTACACGCTTGTACGATGTGGCGCGGAAGACGTTCTTTTCCAATCCTGTGTGTGGGGGACCGAAGGGCAGGCCGTCGGCAAAGGTTCCCTTTAGGTTCATTTTCCATTTCGTGCTACCGGGGAAGTAGTCGCTAAAGAAGAAGTTGATGTTGTAGCGCTGGTCTGTAGGCTGTGGAATCTTTTTGCCGTTCAATGTCATTTGTGCTTTCATTAGTCCGAAACTAATCCATGAGTCTGTGCCAGGGATGAATTCTCCGTATAGTTTGAAGTCTACTCCTGTTACAAAGCCACTGGCGCAGTTGTTTCCGTAATAGACAATTTTTACATTGTCAACGTTGTAGGGGTTCAGATTGCTCTGTGCTTTGTAGTAAACTTCTGTTGTGAATTTGAAAAGTCGTTCTTTCATCTTGAACTTGTATTCCATTCCTGCTACAACTTGGAACGAGCGTTGCGACTTGATGTTCCTGTTCAGTTCGACAATGGTGTTGCCGTTTGTCGTGATGGTGTCACGTAGTTCCTTGTAGAATGGGCGCTGGTAGTAGAGACCCATGGCAAGACGGAAGGTTAGGTTGTCGTTTGCGGCAGGAACGAATCCAAGACATGCACGAGGGCTGAAGAGCCATTCCTTGTTCCAGTTCCAGTAGCTTAGTCGGGCTCCGTAGTTTATGCTTAGAATTCCCACCTTGCTTTCCGTTCTGTAAGTGTCTTGTGCATAGAACTCCATGTGGTTGGAACTGATGCTGTTGATGCTCTTCAGATTGTAAATAATCTCCAGATTATTTCCCGTGTGTGGAATGCTGTATCCGCTACTGTCGCGATACTCCCATTCGCGGGTGTTCTCCTCTATGCTTTCGTGGCGCCAACTTAGTCCTGTCTGCAGTTTGTGATTTTTGAACTGAGCATCATAGGTGCCTTTCAGGGTCACAGAGTTGCTTTTTAAAGTGTTGCGAGCATGCTCCATATAGGTTCCTACGCCAAGTTGGTCGTCTGTGTTTGTCTCGTTCAGCCAATACTGCCCCTGAATGTCGTAGGTTACACGTTCGCGGGTGCTGAAGCCCGTGAAGGAAAGGCCTAACGACTGTTTCTCCTTCAGTTTCCTGGTTACCTTCATCGTACCGAAGAGGGTGTTGAAGCGGTCTTCCTCCTTGCCGTCGAAGTAGACCTTGAAGTGTCTGACGTTATCCATAGTGCCGAAGTTGGTTTCCCTGTCCTTGGGCGCAAAGTTGTAGTTGTTACGGCTGATGTAGGCAATGGCGTCGAAAGTCCACATGTTAGATGGCATCCAACTTAGGTATGCCTGGTAGTCAATGAAGTTTGGCTTGTACTCACCCTTGGTTTCTAGGCTGCCCAACATATACTGGTTGGTCTTATATCGCAGTCCGTTGCTAAAGGAGAACTTGTTGTTGCCGTAGCCTGCGTATGTGTTTACACCTAAGAGGCTGGCCTGTACGCTACCCTCCAATTTGGTGGGCCGGGCGTATGTGATGTCAAGTACGCTACTCATCTTGTCGCCGTATTTTGCTTCAAAGCCTCCTGCACTGAAGTTTATCTTCTCCACCATATCGCTATTGATGATGGAGAGTCCTTCTTGCTGACCACTGCTTATCAGTAGGGGACGGTATACTTCTACACCATTTATGTAGACGCAGTTCTCATCGAACGAACCTCCTCTTACGTTGTATTGGCTACTTAGCTCGTTGTGTGTGCTTACGCCAGCCTGTGTGGCTACCAACTCCTCTACGGCATTGCCGGTGGTACTGGGCAGGCGCTTTAGCTCTTTTTTGTTCAGTACTTGAGTGGTGGTCATTTCACGTCGGGTGTCAGAGACTGTCACCTCCTCCAGCAACTTGCCGTCCTCATGTAAGGTGATGTTTAGCGTCAGGTTGCCTTTTGGCTTCTTCAGAACCCTGCGTCGCGTAGTGTAGCCTAACATGCTGTAGGTGACTACAACACTGTCTGCTGTATGGAAAGATAGGTTGTACTGCCCTTGTAGATTGGCTGTTGTGGCAGCGGCTTGTCCTTCTATTCTGATAATGCACAACGAAACGGGTTCTTGCTTGTCGTCAACAACTCGTCCTTTCAAGTGAACACTGGCTGTGTCAGTCTGTTGCTCCTGGCAAAATGCTCCTGTAGAGAACAGAAAGCATGTAAATATAATAATGTATAGGTGTTTCATTAAATTAATAACGTTGGAAAAGACCTTTTTTGTATATTCTTGGTCCTTTTTTTGCAACAAAAGTCGTATCTTTGTCAAATAAATCAGATTGTGATATGGAAAGTTTCTGCGAATTGATAGGTAAGCGTCGTTCAATACGTAAGTTTACCCTTGAGAAATTAGACCCCGAGGAAGTCCGTCTTCTATTACGTGCAGGTTTAATATCGCCCAGTAGCAAGGGTACCCATAGCTATGAGTTTGTGGTGGTTGAAGATCCTCAGATGCTGCAAGCTCTCAGTCAGTGTAAGGCACAGGGTGCTGACTTTTTAGCTGATGCTCCTTTAGCCATTGTTGTTTTGGCAGATCCTGCTATCAGTGATGTATGGATTGAGGATGCCTCTGTGGCAGCTACACATATTCTGTTGCAAGCCGAGGATTTAGGACTTGGGGCTTGCTGGATTCAGGTTCGTGAGCGTTATACGGCTGACGAGCGTAATGCAGCCTCCATTGTATGCTCCCTACTGAATATTCCAGAGGAGAGAGGCGTTGTCTGTATCATCGCAGTTGGACATAAGGGTATGGAGCGTAAGCCCCAGAACGAGGACAAACTGAAGTGGGAACGTGTTCATATAGCACAGTACTGATTGGTAGCGGCAACGTGGCCTCTCATTTGGGCTTGGCTTTAGAGCAGGCTGGTCATCGGGTCGTCCGTGTGGGCGGACGCAATCGTACTAAGCCCATTCCTCGGGATGCCGACCTGTATATCATTGCTGTTACGGACAGCGCTATAGCCAGTGTGGCAGAAGAGATAGGCGATGTTCCCGGGTTGGTCGTTCATACTGCTGGCAGTGTGCCTATGAGCGTACTTCCTCAGCATCGTAAAGGCGTGTTGTATCCTTTACAGACCTTCAACAAGGGGCGTCCTGTGGATATGCGCTCCGTTCCTCTTTTCATTGAGAGCGAGGGTGGGGAAGAACTCCTTCGGCAGGTGGCATCCCAACTTAGTGATATGGTCATCCCGATGGATTCTGAACGTCGTCGTTACCTGCATTTGGCTGCTGTCTTTTGCAACAACTTCACTAACCATATGTATCGTATCACGGAGGAGTTGCTGGCTCAGCATGATATTCCTTTCGACGTCATGCTTCCTATTATTGACGAGACTGCTCGCAAGGTACATAGCCTTACGCCTTCACAGGCACAGACGGGGCCTGCTGTCCGTTGGAATCAGGGCGTGATGGAGGCGCAGCAGAACCTCTTGGAGCGTGAGGACCTCCGACAACTGTATCAGATAATCAGCAAAAGCATTCATCATGATAAACTACAATCTCAACAAGATCAAGGCGTTAGCATTTGATGTTGACGGAGTGCTGAGCCTTCAGACCGTCAGTATGCAGCCCGATGGAATGCCTCAGCGTACTGTCAACATAAGAGATGGCTATGCTCTTCAGTTCGCTGTCAAGAGTGGTTTAAAAGTGGCCATTATCACAGGTGCTACCGTTTCTTTCGTCAGAAAACGTTATGAGGTCTTGGGACTTCAGGATGTATACATAGGCTGTTCCCGAAAGATTGATACTTATCGGCAGTTTCTTTCCAAATACAATTTGCAAGATGAAGAGGTACTGTATATGGGGGATGATATCCCTGATTATGAGGTTCTTCAGACTTGTGGTCTTCCTTGCTGTCCTGCAGATGCTGTCAAGGAGATACGAGATGTCTGTACCTATGTCAGTCCTCTTTGTGGCGGTTACGGCTGTGTTCGTGATGTTATAGAACAAGTCCTTTCTGCTCAAGGCAAATGGATGTCTGGCGAACATGCCTTTGCTTGGTAATGTAAATTCTTCTCTTTGTTTTCTTGTTGATGTAGGGATAGTATTCCTATTGTTGTAGGAATAGTATTCCTTTCATCGCTCGTTGATGGTGAAGGTAACGGAGCCTTTGGAACCGCCGCTTATTGCACCAGAGTAGGAGTGTATGCTACCTGATGTGCCGGTAGAACTCTCGTAGGTGCCTCCGTCTGATACCTGAATACCGTTGCCGCTGTAGTTGAAATCAGCATTGAATGATAATGTTGCCTTTCCTGAGGCGTTGGTTGGAATCTTGATTTCTACAGAGGGATCGACGCCACCGTAGTAGTCGTAGTTGGTTTGGAGTGTTCTTGTATAGAAAAGAGAATCTGCTTTGTAGGTGCCGTCTTCTTTCTGAATAGTAGCTCTTGCTGACCAATTGTAGGTGCATGCATTGATAAGATGTCCCTTCTCGTCCTGCAGGGCAGTAACAGTAATGACATCGCCTGCATGAATACCTGTTTTGGTATTAACAGTTTGACCGTTACATGTAAATTGGAATCCTTTCCATGTTGGAGGGTAGGATGAATAGTCATTCTTTTTACATGAAGCCATTGTGAATAGTAAGCCTAAAACGGCAAGGAATAATGAATAGTGTTTCATATTT
This sequence comes from Bacteroidaceae bacterium, assembly GCA_017619585.1. The sequence goes on along the minus strand of JAFZSA010000011.1, from coordinate 87,238 downwards.
TTATGTTTAATTTTTTCAGTTCCGTGTATAAGCGTTGTACTGGTAGTCCCATCACGTTGAAGTAGGATCCCTCTAGTTTTGTAACGCCAATATATCCTATCCACTCTTGAATGCCATAGGCTCCAGCCTTGTCCAGTGGATGATAGTTTTGTATGTAATAGTCTATCTCCTGCCCAGTTAGAGTGGCAAATGTAACGTTGCTTGTGCAAGAGAAAGTGTGTGACCACTTTGTTGTAGTAAGTGTAACGCCAGTTATTACCTGATGGGTCCGCCCTGAGAGTTTCGAGAGCATCAGACGGGCTTCAGTGTCGTCTTTAGGTTTGCCCAGAATCTCATTGTCAAGGCATACTATGGTGTCTGCTGTTATCAGAAGTTCTGAGTCTGTAAGCGTATAGGCGTTGGCTTTCTGCTGACTGATATATTGAGGAACCTCTGCCGCATCCATATTGGCAGGGTATGATTCGTCTATTCCTGAGACAATCCTTACCTCGTAAGGGAGTCCTAAACCAGCAAGCAACTCGCGCCGTCTGGGTGAGTTGCTTGCCAATATAATATTATAATTTTCCGTAATAGTCTCCTTTTTTTGTTAGTTTACGCCAACCTTCAGACCATTGATGACATAGATGCCGCGTGGCAGGGTCTTCATTGCCTTGTTGATGTTTGTTTTTGAAAGTACCACAGCACCCTGAGTGTTGTAGATGTCAACCACAGCGTCTTTTGCCTTCAGGTCCTTGATACATGTCTCTTCGCCGGCAAGGTCTGTAATGTGCTTAATCTCAAGTGTCTGTGCTGTTAGGCTTTGGCTATCCCATGTAAAACCACAGCGGGTAGGCAGGAAGGTCTTGTCTCCTGTTGTGCAGATAAGGATGCTCTGAAGTTCATCGCTATTCTGCATGGCGGGGATACCATAACGTCCGGCAACCTGAACACTTTCCCAGCTACTACCAAAGGTAATCTGGTTTCCCTCTGCATCAGTCTTGGTGATGCTCTTGAGGCTGGTGTTGACTGCTGTGGCGTCTGTGCTCTTGGCACGTAAGGTCTGTACGGTGGGAGAGTAGATAAGGTAGGGGATACCAGCCTCGATGCCCTCGGATGTACAATCCAGGAAGTACATGTTAAGGGTGCTTCCCTCCTGACCGATAGAGATAAGGCGCTCTACTTGAACATCCTTTGCTGCTGCCTGTAACTGAGCGGCTGTAAGGCTCATGGGAAGGCAGATGGTGTTGTAACCGGCAAATAATGTTCGGTTAATCTGTACGGGTTGTTCGTTGTCAAGCAGACTTACATTCAAGGTCTCTCCAACTGTGTATAAGTTTTTAACCCTGTTCTGTCCAAAAGCCTGTGAACAGAAGGCGGCAGCTGCCACCAGAGCGAGTGTAAAATGCTTCATATCTCTTGTTTTTTGTGGTTTACGACTGCAATATTACAAATTCTCTCTGGAATAACAAAAAGTTATTCCTTCTTTTTATTTGTATTTAACATCTTTATAGTTATTCTTGATTTCCTAACGCCTGAATGTTGGAAACATGAAGGAAAATGTAGGAGCGCATGATATGGATGGCCTGCTTGTTGGTGCCGCCAAGGGGAATGATAAGGTCGGCATATCGTTTAGTGGGCTCTATAAATTCCTGGTGCATAGGTTTCAGCACCTCGCGGTATCGGTCAATCACCATTTGGGCGGTTCGTCCGCGTTCTATAACATCACGTTGGATGACGCGAATAAGTCGCTCGTCGGGGTCGGCATCAACAAAAATCTTCAGGTCCATAAGGTCGCGCAGCTCTTTTTTCCACAACGCCATAATGCCCTCAATGATAATCACCTCGCAAGGTTCAATGTGTATGGTTTCTGGGAGTCTGTTGCTTATCAGATAGCTGTAGGTAGGCTGTTCTATGCTTTTGTGTTCGCGCAGGTCCTGAATTTGTTGGGTGAGCAACTTCCAGTCAAAGGCATTGGGGTGGTCGAAGTTGATTTTCTTGCGTTCCTCCATGCTGAGATGAGAGGTGTCGTTATAGTAAGAGTCCAATGGTATTACTGCAACCTTATCTGTTGGTAAGGCGTCCATGATTTTCTTTACTACTGTTGTTTTCCCAGATCCGGTTCCTCCGGCAATTCCTATGATATACATATTGGTAAAGTTTAAATGTTTAAGGATTCTTTCGATATTTCGGAATTTCGATATTCCGATTTATTCTTTCTTTGTTTTCTTCTTCGTTTTTGTCTTCTGCTTTCTGAAGGCTTCTTTCCAGTTGTTGAAGTCGCGTTTAAATTGGATACCCAATCCTTGAGTAGTTAGAGATGATTGCACGAAGTACCTGTCGTTAGTCTGGTTATAGGCTTTTAGCGAGAAGTCTCCGTTTCGGGTGAGGATATATTGGATATCGAAGTCGCCAATGAAGTTGTTAGTGCTATAGTAGCTCTCGCGGTAGCCGAAGTTGCCGTTCAGCACCAACCTGTTGTTCAGCATCCTGCCACTGAGGATACCTTCCACATCCAACTGGTCCCAACCGGTCTCTCCTGTGCGCAGGTTGGTACCGAAAGTCCAGTTGTTAGAGCCTACGGCATTAGAGAGTATCTGGTTGAACTGGCTACTTAGGGTACTGCTTAGGAACGAATTGATGGCCATGCTGCTTTGTCCGCTGGCACCTTTGTCCTGATACTGGGCTCCGTAGCTGTAGAATCGTCCTATACCCAGTAGATAGATTACCTGCATGTTACGTTCCTCCTCTGTATTCACCATGGAGCGGACCATCTTCTTCTCGTCCTCGTTGGCATTGGGCAGGTCAAAGTCGAAGGTTACCACAGGTTGTCCGGCCAGTCCGCCAATATTCATGATACAGTCTACTCTGGTATTGGCCAGGCCCAGACTTGAGGCAGAGAGATCGTCAAGGGATACATTGGGGACCGTGTAGTTGGCTTTCAGGTTCAGTGAGGCTTGCATGGGGTCTCCGCCAAAGACTATGGTGCCGTCGCGTTGGAACTGGAAGTCCTTACGGATGACATCCTGCACAGACATCTTATAAGTTCCGTTGTCAACCCTGAAGGTGCCGTACATTTGGAACTTGCCCTTGTTGTAGAAGTTGGCCAGTATATGGCCGCTTCCTGCCAGATTGATGTAATCGCCGGAGCGAAGGTCCATTAATAGCTTGAGCGTTGCGTCGGGGGTGACGTCAATGTCGAAGTTGATATGCAGGTCCATACTTGGCTTCTCCTGTGTAACGGTTTCTGTCTGTATGCTTTTTGTGGAGTCTGCGCGTGAAACATAGGTAATGAAGCCTGCTTCTGTAATGGTCTCGGGAGATGCTACCTTATATACAAGTGTTGATTTCTTCTGGGGTGTAACCTCTACGTCAACATTCAGTTCGCCTGGGCGTCCTGACAGCTTCAGTGTTCCGTCTGCAAAGACTGTTCCGTAGAAGTTGGCATCTCCGAAGTCGTGGAAGTCATAACCCAGAATGTTGTGGGCTGTGGCATTGAACTGGTACCTCATGTTAGTAAAGCGGTCATACATTAGATGACCGTCCAGAATGGCCGTGTGGTCTTGATCTATACCATTGCTATAGGGGTCATGGATAGTTATGTCCTTGAGCCAGATGTTACCGGGGCGCATGATAACGCTGTCTCCTGCTGCATGGTAATCAACGCCAAGTGAAAGGACGTGCATAGAGGCTTCGTTAATAATAAGGTCTCCATCCATTGCAAAGGTTTTGAAGGGGCCGTGCAGGCGTGCCCATCCGCTTACGTTGCCGGATAGATTGCTGAAGATATCCTTGGTCCATTTGTCAAGGAATGCAATATTGGTTCGGTTGGCTCGTATATACAGGTCAAGTCCGCTTCCTTCTTCCTTTCCGGGAGTTATGGTGCCACTGACGCTGGTCTGTTGCTTGGTGGCAAGATCCCTCATGTGTGCATCTAGAGTGATGGTTTTGCCCTTGCTTCCCCAGTTGCAATATGTGTCGGCATCACCCATAGGGGCACCATTCAGGGTGAAGTCCTGGATATGCAGATAACCATCTATGTTTGGCTTCTTTAATACGGAGGTGGCATAGACCAATCCAGTGGCTTTTCCGTCGAAATCTACAGAGTGAAAATTGACAAGGTCAAAGATATAGGCAAGGTCTATCTGGTTCAGATCGGCGGTCAGCGAGTCTGTACTCTCCTTTGACATTCTTCCGTTTAGGGCAATGTGCCTGTTCTCGCATGTCAGTTTTACATTCTCAACATCCACAACATTGTCATGATAATTCACGTGGGCAGGCAATAATGTCCAAATGGTGTCATTGATGATAATGTTGGAGGTGTTGATGACTCCTTCTATTGCCTGTCGGTCAGAGAGGTCGCGATGGAAATATCCAATCAGATTGATGTTACCCTTCATAGCGGGGCTCTTGTGGTTATCCCAATCCAAGCGTGTTATCAGTTTGTCTTGGTTTGCGTATGCGTTCAGGTTCAGCTCTGTGGCTTTCCCCTTTATCATTCGTTCCGTCTTCAGGCTGGTTTGTATGATGTTTTTGTAGCTTTCGAGATGGAGCTCTGTATGTCTGAGATCATTACCGGCATAATAGAATTCTGGTATGTTGGCATTGAGGATGATTCTCTGGGTGATGTTGTTCATCTCTCCCTGAATGATGGCTGTTTCAGGAATCTTAATCTCGGTTCCCGTTATAGAGCTTAGCAAGGTGGTGTCCTTGGCAGAAATGGCAAAGGTGAAGTCGTTCTCAGTTGTGACCTTTGAACGTGGTTCTGGGAAGATGCTAGGCAGTGCCTGGTGTGTGATGTTCAGGAAAGAGGGTAGTAAGTCTTTCCATTTGAAATGTCCTACAGCGTGAGCGTCCACAATCGGGCTTGAGACAGAGAAGTGCTGTCCGTCCTCGTTATACAGGCTTCTAAGGCAGATGCTGTCTATTACTGTAGGAGCACCTTGTGGTGTGTATATGGTAACGTCTTTGACGGCAATGTCTCCAGTTATGTGGTCCATCTCCATGAGACTTACGTCGGCATCTATTTTGCCGCTATAGCAGAGCCCCTCTTGTGATTTGGTGAGGCTCAGGTGATAGGGTGACAGGTTGGAAATAATGCCAGAGCAGAGGAAGCTCTTCCTGTTGGAGTGCAGGTCGGCCTGCCCCTTCAACTGCACAGAACCATTAAGGTCCGCAAGGTCTAAGTTTCCGCTATAGATGGTTCCCTTGGTACTGCCGTTAAGGATGATGTTCCTGTATTCGTGATTGCGGAAGACAAGGCTGCTGATGACACTTTCAAGGGTGAGTTCTGGCTTGTTCTCCTGGCCATGCAGACGTCCGTTGATATTAGCCGTAAGGGCAATGTTACCCAAATCAGAGGGCTTGCCGTCTGATAGTAGCTGTCCCAGATTGAACTTGTCCGTTGACACCTTAGCCAGAATCTTGTCTTTTTCTGTAAGTTTGCCCTGCAGGCTTACGCTACCTATCTGTGTGGTTGTGTTGAGGTTAGCCTCCAATGTGTTGTTATGGTAGCTGATATGGCCTTCAGTAAGTATGTTTCCAGCATTTGCCAGATACGGGTTCAACTTCGGCTCTTCGCCACGTAGGTTCCTGGCAATGAATTGTTGGATGTTAGGACTAGTCCTTAATCGTAGGTTGTTGATGTTTACGGAAGGGGTGCTTGTGATGTTGCAGATCATAGCAGATGCCTCAAGTTGCACGTTCTCTCTTGCATCAGAGAACATAAAATCGGGTAGGGACAGGTTGCCTTCCTGAAGCATACATTCTCCGGCAATATGAATATGATCTGCAAAATGCTGTAACTTGTCGGTAAATATGGCGAAGTCAGAAGGTACGATGTTTGCCTCAACTGTACCTTTTATATTTGTCTGCTTTAGCCACTGTTTGAAGTCCCCTTCTGTAGGGATATCTGGGTAGTTGGCTTGCAATTGGGCAATCTTCAGATCCGAGCTTTTGGTCAGAAGGTTGAAGTCAGAAAGTGTGGCCGCTTTGCTGTTGGCATTTAAGAGGAAGGATAGTTGGCGAACCGTTAGCCCACACTCTTCCGAGAAGCTGAGCCTCTTTAGGTTGACAGCCATAGTGTCTGGCATATTGAGGAGTACCTTGGCATTTACGTCCAGGTTTCTTACGGACAGATGATTGGGATTAAACTTGTGTGGAGTGGGGGCTTTGTCCCAAACATTGTATCTCAGAGTGCTTCTTCTGACCAGAAGGGTGCCTATCTGTATGTTTGGCTTTGAGTCATCTTTTTCTTTCTTGCTGAACTTGTCTATCAGGAACTGGCAGTTTAGCTGGCTTTTTGCGTCAGCCTTATATAGTGATATGTTTGCGCCAATGAGCTGGGCATTGTCAATGTGGACTTTCTTCTCTATCAGAGGCAGGATTCTTATCTTTGCGGCCATACGTGCAGCACTCAGCATCAGGGAGTCCTGCTGGTCATAAACCTTAACATCGTCAATTATAAGTCGGTTGAAAAGTCCTGGGCTTACGTTCCCTATTTCAACTTTTGTGCCCAAGAACTCTGTCAGGGAATTGGATACGACTTCAGCGGCCCAGCTCTGTACGGCTGGAATTTTGGAAAGGGAAAATCCTATCAGGTAGACTATCAGGACCATTCCCGCCAGGCATCTTGCTATGAATTTTAATGCTTTTATGCTGCTGTATTACCTTATTTATTTTGGTTTTCGTGAAATCAAGAACAAAAGTATAAAAAATATTTTGGAAAAGCATTTGAATCACTTCATTTTTTCTGATTACTACAAATAACTGTTCTATTACTACGAATAAACGTTAAATATGCTCGGATATCGTAAGTTTTCGATATCGAAATTTTGCGAGATTCGGAATGTCCGTTTAAATTTGCCTTCCCCATTCATATTCTGCCTGAGGTGCAGGTGGTTGCATTTACTTTAGTACAGGTGCTACAGTGTTGGAATCCGTTGGCTTATGTTCTTGGCATCAGCCTTAGGGATGTTCATGAATATGAGGCCGACCATTATGTCTTACGTCAAGGAATTTCCGCACAGTCTTATCAGTTATTGGTTACTATTATAAACCATTTGTCCTCTTATAGCTTATTTTTCATTCCCAACGTGGGAATGTTTTGTTCCCAGCATGGGAATATAAAGCCAGCTTAACTCCGCGCTTATTTGTACCTTTGAACGATGTCTGAAAGTACTCTTGCTTGGGCATAAAAATAAAATAGGTTTTATTTTGTATTCCGCTCGCTTATTTGTAACTTTGCACCCGCAAAATAAAATATATTTTATTAATTCTAAATATGGCAAGTGTAATCAAATTACGTAAAGGCCTGGATATCAACCTGAAAGGCAAAGCTACGAAGGAGACTGCCAGCATTAATTGCCCTGGAGAGTATGCACTCGTTCCAGACGATTTTTGCGGTCTGAAACCCAAAGTAGTTGTCAAGGAAGGTGATGCCGTAAAGGTCGGGGATGCACTGTTTGTAGATAAACTACATCCCGAGGTAAAATTTGTTAGCCCTGTCAGTGGTACGGTTTCTCTGGTTGAGCGTGGCGAAAGGCGCAAGCTGATGAGCATTCGCGTTCAGTCCGACGGCAAGCAGGAAGCCCGCCAGTTTGATGTGAAGGGTGATGTTAAGTCTTTGCTTTTAGAGAGTGGCCTGTTTGGATTCTTCCGTCAGCGTCCCTATGACGTTGTGGCTAATCCCGAGGATGCTCCCAAGGCAATCTTCGTTAGTGCTTTCAACAGCATGCCTCTGAGTCAGGACTTCGAGTATGTCTTGGCTGGTCAGGAAGCAGACTTCCAGGCAGGTATCACAGCATTGAGCAAGTTGGCTAAGGTTTATCTGGGCGTTAGTGCTAAGCAGAGCAATCCTGCTCTGACAGTAGCCAAGGACTGTGAGGTTAACGTGTTCGATGGTCCCGCTCCTGCAGGTAACGTTGGTGTACAGATCAATCATGTTTCTCCCGTCAACAAGGGCGAGGTTGTATGGACACTGGGTGCTGAGGAGGTAATCTTCGTTGGCCGTTTGATGAACAATGGTAAGGTGGACTTTACACGTACTATTGCATTGGCAGGTAGCGAGGTAAGTGCTCCCAAGTATTACAAGATGCTGGTTGGCCAGAAGCTTACAACTCTTATCGAGGGTAATGCAAAGGTTGAGGGTAGCCGTATCATCAACGGAAACGTGATGACAGGCATCAAGACCACAGCAGACGGATTCCTGGCAGCTCATGCTACAGAGGTGAACGTCATCCCCGAAGGCGATCATGCCGACGAGATGCTGGGTTGGATCATGCCCCGCTTCAACACCTTCAGCACACACCGTAGCTACTTCTCTTGGCTGTTTGGCAAGAAGAAGGAATATGTTATGGATGCTCGTGTCAAGGGTGGTGAGCGCCACATGATTATGAGTGGTGAGTATGACAAGGTATTCCCAATGGATATCTATGCAGGTTATCTGATTAAGGCAATTATTACTGGTGATATCGACCGTCAGGAGGCCCTGGGTATCTACGAGGTTGCTCCTGAGGATTTTGCCATTGCAGAGTTCGTGGACAGCAGCAAGCTGGAATTGCAGCGCATCGTTCGCGAGGGTCTGGATATCCTACGTAAAGAAAATGCTTAATACATTATATTTATATGAAAGCGTTAAAGAAACTATTCGATAATATACACCCCTACGTTGAGGAGGGAGGCAAGTTCCACGCCTTCCGTTCTTTGGTAGACGGATTCGAGACTTTCGCCTTCGTTCCCAATACCACCTCTCGTGCAGGAAGTGTGAATATCCACGATGCTATCGATAGCAAGCGTATCATGAGCTTGGTAGTGATTGCCCTGCTCCCCGCTCTGTTCTTCGGTATGTACAATGTGGGTTACCAGAATGCCTTGGCTGCAGGTCAGCTGGGAAATGCTACATTCTGGGGTATGTTTTTGTATGGTGCCCTGGCCGTTCTGCCTAAGATTATTGTCAGCTACGCAGTAGGTCTGGGTATTGAGTTTGTTGTTGCACAGTGGAAGAACGAGGAGATTCAGGAAGGCTTCCTGGTATCAGGTATCCTGATTCCTATGATTGTCCCTGTTACTTGTCCCCTCTGGATTCTGGCTATTGCCGTTGCCTTTAGTGTGATTCTGGCAAAGGAGATTTTCGGTGGTACAGGTATGAACATCTTCAACCCTGCTCTTATCACTCGTGCATTCCTGTTCTTCAGCTATCCCAGCGCAATGACTGGTGATGCTACTGTATGGGTAGCTCAGGATACCATCTTCGGTACTGGCTTTGCCGCTCCTGAGGCATATACAGCAGCTACTCCTCTGGGTCAGGCTGTAACAGAAGGCTTTGCAGGTTTTGACTGCACTACTATCCAGAACGCCATCACAGGTCTGATTCCCGGATGTATTGGTGAGACCAGTGTTATAGCCATTGCCCTTGGCGCTATTCTGTTGCTTTGGACAGGTGTTGCCAGTTGGAAGATTATGCTGAGCGTATTCGTAGGTGGTGCCGCTACAGGTTATCTGATGCAGGCTGCAGGTCTGACAGCTATCCAGTGGTACGAGCACTTGGTACTGGGCGGCTTTGCCTTCGGTGCTGTGTTCATGGCTACCGATCCTGTTACCAGCAGCCGTACAGAGTGTGGTAAGTACATCTATGGTTTGCTGATTGGTTTCATTGCAGTAATGGTTCGTGTACTCAATCCCGGTTACCCCGAGGGTATGATGCTGGCTATCCTGCTGATGAACCTCTTTGCTCCGCTGATTGACTACTGCTTCGTACAGAAGAATATTTCAATGCGTGCTAAGCGCGCCATTAAAAAGTAAGGAGGACGACGATATGAAACTGAACACAAATAGCAATGTATATACTGTCTGCTATGCAGCAGTAATGGTTGTCATCGTTGCCTTCTTGCTGGCTTTCGTGGCTTCTGCCTTGAAGGAGACACAGGAGGCTAATGTGGCAAACGATACCAAGGGTCAGATTCTTTCTGCTCTGGGCTATGACAAGGCTACCATCGATGTAGCTAAGGTTTATGAAGAGAAGGTAAAGGACAACCTTGTTGAGAATGGCGAGTTGAAGCCCTTCGAAGGTAAGTTCAATACCACCTATGGTTCACTCATCAAGAACGGTGAGCTGCATGTCTTCACAGGTACTACTGCTGATGGTGAGTCTGCTTACGTGATTCCTGTTGTAGGTCGTGGCCTTTGGGGCGGCCTCTGGGGTTACATCGCAGTAAACGAGACAAAGGACAAGGTACTGGGTACTTACTTCTATCACGAGAGCGAGACTGCTGGTCTTGGTGCTCGTATCAGCGAGAAGTGGTTCCAGAACCAGTTCATCGGCAAGCCCATCTTCGACGGCGAGAACAATGTTGTTCTTACAGTTGTTAAGGCAGGTGCTGCCCAGAACGACAATGAGGTAGATGGCGTTACCGGTGCAACCCTTACAAGTAAAGGTGTAGCCGCAATGGTAAAGGATGGTCTGACTGCTTACAAGGACTTCCTGGTTTCTCAGGCTCCTGCTGCATCAGATGCTGCTTCTTGTGGTGCTTGCAAAGGTGAATGTGAAGGTACTTGCCAGGAGGGTGAGTGTCAGTGCGAGAAAGATGAAGTTGAACAATAAAATTAGGAGGAAAGAATATGAGTAAATTGTTTTCAGAAGAGAATAAGGCCGCATTCTCAAGTCCTATTAACCTGAACAATCCTGTTGCTGTACAGGTCTTGGGTATTTGTTCGGCTTTGGCTGTTACCAGTCAGCTGGCTCCCGCTATCGTAATGGGTCTCAGCGTAACTGTTATTACAGCTTTCTCAAATGTTATCATCTCTTTGCTGCGTAAGACTATTCCCAACCGTATCCGTATCATCGTTCAGTTGGTGGTTGTAGCAGCTCTGGTAACTATTGTAAGTCAGATATTAAAGGCATATGTATACGATGTCAGCGTTCAGCTTTCTGTATACGTAGGTCTTATCATCACCAACTGTATCCTGATGGGTCGTCTGGAGGCTTTTGCCATGCAGAACAGCCCCTGGCCTTCTTTCTTGGATGGCGTAGGTAACGGTTTGGGTTATGCCTTGGTTTTGGTTATTGTTGGTTTTGTCCGTGAGTTGTTTGGCTTCGGTAGTCTTTTCGGCTACCAGATTATCCCTGACAGCTGGTACGTTGCCAATGGTGGCTGGTATATGAATAACGGTATGATGGTAATGCCTGCTATGTCTCTGATTATCGTAGGTTGTGTAATCTGGGCTCATCGCTCAATAAATAAGGAGGCTAAGTAATTATGGAACATATGATTTCACTTTTTGTCCGCTCTATCTTCGTGGACAACATGATATTTGCTTTCTTCTTGGGTATGTGCTCTTACTTGGCAGTTTCCAAGAATGTAAAGACTGCTTTGGGACTGGGTGTGGCAGTAACATTCGTTCTGCTCGTTACCGTGCCTGTTGACTATGCTTTGCAGACATACGTACTGGGTCCTGATGCAATTGTTGCAGGTGTTGACCTGACCTTCCTTGCCTTCATCCTGTTCATTGCCGTTATTGCCGGTATGGTGCAGTTGGTAGAGATGGTAGTGGAGCGCTTCAGCCCCTCGCTGTATGCTTCACTTGGTATCTTCCTGCCTTTGATTGCTGTTAACTGTGCTATTATGGGTGCCAGCCTGTTCATGCAGCAGCGCATCACAATGGAGCCTACCAATGCTCAGTACATTGGCGGCTTTGGCGATGCAATTGCCTATGCACTTGGTTCTGGTATCGGTTGGCTGCTGGCTATCGTCGGTCTTGCTGCTATTCGCGAGAAGATGGCATACACAGATGTACCCAAGCCTCTTCAGGGTCTTGGCATTACATTTATCACAGTAGGCCTGATGGCACTTGCTTTTATGTGCTTCTCTGGTCTTAACATCTAAAAGTAGGAGGAATATACAATGGATATGAATTTGATTTTGGCGAGCATTGGCGTATTCCTGGTTATCATCCTTGTGCTGGTAGCCATCCTGCTCGTAGCTAAAGCTTATCTGTCACCCAGTGGCAATGTGAATATTACAATTAACGGAAAAGACACACTCTCTGTTGGTCAGGGTAGCTCTCTTCTGAGTACTCTCTCTCAGGAGGGTATCTTCCTGCCCAGTGCCTGTGGTGGTAAGGGCTCTTGCGGCCAGTGCAAGCTTCAGGTTCCTGAGGGTGGTGGTGAGATTCTTGATAGCGAGAAGGGTCACTTCACCCGTAAGCAGATTAAGGAGAACTGGCGTCTGGGTTGTCAGTGCAAGGTGAAGGGCGACCTTCAGGTTAAGATTGACGACTCTGTAATGGGCGTTAAGGAATGGGAGTGCACCGTTATCGGTAACAAGAACGTGGCAACCTTCATCAAGGAGTACAAGGTGGCTCTGCCTGCTGGCGAGCACATGGACTTCGAGCCCGGTTCTTATGCACAGATTAAGATTCCTGCATTCGACTGCATCGATTACGACAAGGACTTCGATAAGAGCCTTATTGGCGATACTTATCTTCCTGCTTGGGAGAAGTTCGGTCTGTTCCCCTTGAAGTGTACCAATCCTCAGGATACCATCCGTGCTTACTCTATGGCCAACTATCCTGACGAGGGTGATATCATTACGCTGAACGTGCGTATTGCTACTCCTCCCTTCAAGCCAAAGGATCAGGGTCCTGGCTTCATGGATGTTAATCCTGGTATCGCTTCTTCATACATCTTCAGTCTGAAGCCCGGCGATAAGGTTATCATGAGTGGTCCTTACGGAGAGTTCCGTCCTGTATATGGTTCTGGTCGTGAGATGATTTGGGTAGGTGGTGGTGCTGGTATGGCTCCTCTGCGTGCACAGATTATGCACATGCTGAAGGGTCACGGCGTAAGCGACGAAGACCGTCAGCGTCCTATGCACTACTTCTATGGTGCCCGTGCATTGGAGGAGATTCCGTTCCTGGACGACTTCCTGCAGTTGGAGAAGGACTTCCCCAACTTCCACTTCCACTTGGCTTTGGACCGTCCAGATCCCAAGGCAGATGCTGCAGGTATCAAGTATACTCCAGGCTTCGTAGCTCCTGTTATGGGCGATACATACCTGAAGCAGCACGAGGCTCCAGAAGATTGCGAGTACTACCTCTGTGGTCCTCCAATGATGGCAAAGACCGTTCTGGACTTGCTGCATAGTCTGGGTGTTGAGGACGATATGATTCGTTTCGATAACTTCGGAGGATAAAACCTCTGTACACTTAAATAATGGCACATTCCTTTTGGGATGTGCCTTTTTTTGTGTACTTTTGTCACATGAAACCAGAGGAATTGATACACCGTTATTGCAAAGATAATTCTGCATTGGAGAACGTGTTGCTGAAGCATAGCTCAGATGTAGCCAATCGTGCGTTGAAAATTGCTGACAAACATCCGGAGTTTCAGATAGACAGGGACTTCCTTTATGAGGCTGCTATGTTGCATGATATTGGCATTGTGTATGTTGATGCACCCGCTATTTTCTGCTATGGTTCAGAACCATATCTCAAACATGGTCTTTTGGGCGCTGAATTACTGCGTAAGGAAGGATTGCCGGCACATGCCAGAGTGGCAGAACGGCATACAGGAACAGGACTTACCCGCGATGAGATTCTAAGACAGTCTTTACCACTTCCTCCAGCAGATTACAGACCTGAGACTTTAGAAGAGCAAATCATCTGTTATGCTGACAAATTCTACTCCAAGACCCGTCTTTCAGAAGAGAAAACCTATGAATCTGCCCTTGTCAGTTTACGTAGGTTTGGAGAGGCTGGTTTGAAGATTTTTGAGGAGTGGAAACTTCGTTTCGAGTGAAAAATCTTTAATATTCCCCGAACCTTCATGAAGTGTCGGCAATATTTTGTATCTTTGCAAATTGAATCAAACTGATTGGGAATTTGAAGACTAAGATACTGTTTTTTTTAATAGCATGCATGGCCGTAATGGGTTTTGCGTCCCGTCCGTATTGCTATTTCTATGCAAACATGGATGATGATACAGATTCCCTTTCTGCTTCGGATTCCGTCTTGCCTCAGGTTCCTGATTCTATTGCCCATTCTACTGTTTCCAAGTTCGGAGGCCGTTATATCAGCAAGGAGGAGTTGGATTCCTTGCTTTTGGATTCCATGCCGGAACATTCCTTTACCATCCTGCCTGATACTACCCGTAAGGATACGGTTCCAGCAGATACTTCAAAGAATGATAATGTGCTGGATGCCCCCGTTAGATACGAGGCCAAGGATTCAATTGTTTTTGATTATGGCAAATCCCGGGCTCATCTTTACGGAGACAGTAAGGTCAATTACCAGAACCTGGAGTTGGATGCCGACGAGATTGACATCAGTATAGACAGTAGTCTGGTGTATGCAGCAGGACGTAAGGATTCTACTGGTACTATTCAGGGCAAGCCTTTGTTCAAGCAGGGATCTGATGAGTATGAGCCGGACAAGATTGCCTATAACTTCAAGACGCGCAAGGCCTTTGTTACTAATGTCTATACTCAGGAGGGTGAGGGCTTTATGCAGACTATCGATGGTAAACGTGATAGCTCTGGTGTTATGTATATCCGACATGGTAAATATACTACCTGCGATGCAGAACACCCTCATTTCTACTTGTCCTTGTCGCGTGCCAAGATGCATCCTGGCAAGAACGTAATCTTCGGACCTGCCCATCTTGTTGTAGAGGATGTTCCCCTGCCGTTAGCGCTACCATATGGTTTCTTCCCATTCAAGCAGAAGTACAGTAGCGGTTTCATTATGCCTACTTACGGAGATGAGATGAACCGTGGTTTCTATCTGCGTGACGGAGGCTATTACTTTGCCATTAACGATTATGTTGATGTCAAATTGCTGGCAGATCTCTACACAAAGGGTTCGTGGTCACTTTCTGCCCAGAGTACATACAGACGCCGCTACAAGTATAACGGAAACTTGTACATCAGCTATCAGTACACACACGAGGGTGAGAAGAACTTCCCTGACGAGGTCACCAGCAAGAGTTTCAAGGTTACGTGGAGTCATCGCATGGATGCCAAGGCAAATCCTACGCAGAGCTTCTCTGCCAGTGTCAACTTTGCTACCAGCAGTTATGAGCGTAATAACCTCACCAGTATGTACAATCCTGAGAGCTATACGCAGAGTACCAGAACCAGTAGCCTTTCGTATAGCAAGTCTTTCCCCAATATAGGTCTGAACTTTAGCGGCTCTTTCAACTTGAGTCAGAACATGCGTGACAGTTCTATCTCTGTAACGTTGCCTAACCTGACTGTTTCTCTGAATCGTTTCTATCCTTTCAAGCGTAAGAAGATGGTAGGCAAGGAGCATTGGTACGAGAAGATTGCCGTGAGTTATACCGGTAATCTCACTAACAGTATCAATACCAAGGAGAACTTGCTTTTCAAGAGCAGCCTTATCAAGGACTGGCGCAATGGTATGCGTCATCAGATACCTATCAGTGCATCGTTCAGTATCCTTAAATACATCAATGTAACTCCCTCTTTCAACTTCACAGACCGTATGTATTCGCATAAGGTCATGCAGTCATGGGACCAGGATAATCAGCGTGTCAAGCGCGATACCTTATATGGCTTCTACAACGTTTACAACTTTAACATGAGTGTAAGCGCCAACACCAAGATCTATGGTATGTTCTATCCTTTGCCTTGGGCAGGCGGAAAGAAAATCCAGGCCATTCGTCACGTCTTGACGCCCACTGTCAGCTTCTCTTATGCTCCTGATTTCAGTAAGCCTTCTTTTGGCTTTTATGACTCATACGTCAAGACTGATGCCAATGGTAATGTCTCTACCGTTTCTTACTCTCCATTCTCTGGTGCTGTGTACGGAACGGTTGGTTCTGGTATGACGGGTAATGTCTCTGTTGATATTTCCAATAACGTTGAGATGAAGATACGTTCCAAGAAGGATTCTACGGGTCTGAAGAAGATAAGTCTTATTGATGAGTTTGGCCTGAATATGTCTTATAACATGGCAGCCAAGGTTCGTCCTCTTAGTGACCTGAATATGCGTGTCCGCCTGAAGTTGACCAAGAACTACACTTTCTCTATGAATGCTGTGTTTGCCACCTATGCATACGAGTTCGACAAGAACGGAAATGTGCGTGTGGGTGAGAAGACTGAGTATAGCCAGGGTCGTTTCGGACGTTTCCAGGGTATGACCCAGAACCTCTCATATACGTTCAATAATCAGACGCTCAAGAAGTTGGTGGGCATGTTCAGTAAATCGCATAGGAGTCTGAATACGAATGATGATGAAGATGATGAAGATGAGTATGACGATGATGAGACCGATCCCGAGATGCAGAACGTGGACCCTGAGCGTAAGAGGGGTAGAATGGGGGGCAAGGAAAGTGAAAAGTCAGGCGAGATTGACGAGGACGGCTACCTCAAGTTCTCTATGCCCTGGAATCTTTCTGTAAGTTACGGTATTACTATGCGCGAGAATACCTCGGCACCTATCAATCCTAATAGGATGCGATATCCGTATAAGTTCACCCAGACGCTGAACTTCTCTGGTAGCGTACGTATTTCAGAGGGTTGGAATATCAACTTTTCTTCCGGTTACGACTTCAATTATAAGAAGCTGAGTATGACCACGGCCAGCCTGAACAGAGATCTTCATTGCTTCTCTATGGGTGCAAGTGTGGTTGTATTCCCATATACAAGTTATAACTTCACCTTTGCTTGTAAGGCAGGAACATTGGCTGATGCACTGAGGTGGAGGAAACAGAGTTCATACAGTGGCAACATACAATGGTATCATTAATTAACAAACAGATAGATTAAACTATACGTATCATGAAAGGAATCGTTTTAGCAGGGGGAGCAGGCACACGTCTTTACCCCATTACCAAGGGCATTAGCAAGCAATTGATGCCTATATATGACAAGCCTATGGTGTATTATCCCATATCTGTGCTCATGTTAGCTGGTATCAGGGATATACTCATTATATCTACGCCTCAGGACCTCCCGGGCTTCAAGCGCCTTTTGGGCGACGGTTCAGATTATGGCGTGAATTTCTCTTATGCCGAGCAGCCGTCACCGGATGGTCTGGCTCAGGCGTTTGTGATTGGTAAGGATTTCATTGGCAATGATTCCGTATGCCTGGTATTGGGTGATAATATCTTCCATGGCTCAGGATTTACGGGTATGTTGAAGGAGGCTGTCCGTACAGCTGAGCAGGAGCATAAGGCTACCGTGTTTGGCTATTGGGTGAGTGATCCTGAGCGCTATGGCGTTGCCGAGTTCGATGCACAGGGTAACTGTCTCTCTATCGAGGAAAAGCCCGCAAAGCCCAAGAGCAACTATGCCGTTGTGGGATTGTATTTCTATCCCAACCGTGTGGTTGACATAGCTTCCCACATCCAGCCCTCTGCACGTGGCGAGTATGAGATTACTACCGTCAATCAGGAGTTCCTCTCTTCTGACGACCTTAAGGTCCTGACCTTAGGAAGAGGTTTTGCCTGGTTGGATACTGGTACGCATGATTCCCTGAGCGAGGCTTCAACCTATATCGAGGTGCTTGAGAAGCGTCAGGGCCTTAAGGTTGCTTGCCTCGAGGGTATTGCATACCGTCAGGGTTGGATATCAGAGCAGCGTATGCGTGAGCTGGCGCAGCCAATGATCAAGAACCAGTACGGTCAGTATTTATTGAAGGTTATTGACGAGATGAAGGAGACAGGTCTCCCTAACATCGATTTTTAATATATTGAAATGGAAATAATAAAGACAGCAATAGAAGGTCTTCTGATTATCAAGCCACGGGTGTTCGAGGATGCGCGTGGGTATTTCTTTGAGTCCTTTTCCCAGCGTGATTTTGAGGAAAAGGTCGGAAAGGTGAATTTTGTTCAGGACAACGAGTCTATGTCCTCTTATGGAGTAATGCGCGGACTTCATTTCCAGCGCCCCCCTTATACCCAGAGCAAGTTGGTACGTTGCGTGAAGGGAACGGTATTGGATGTTGCCGTTGATATCCGTAAGGGTTCACCCACATACGGTCAGCACGTAGCTGTTGAGCTTTCAGAGCAGAATCACCTTCAGTTCTTCATCCCTCATGGCTTTGCCCATGGATTCTCTGTTCTTTCAGAGACTGCTGTCTTCCAGTATAAGTGCGACAACTTCTATGCTCCGCAGGCAGATGACGGAATCTCTATCCTGGATCAGTCCCTCGGAATTGACTGGCGTATTCCCGTAGAGAGTGCCATTCTCAGCGAGAAGGATACCAAGCATCTGTTGCTTCAGGACTTCGACAGTCCTTTTGAATATAATGTAGAACCCCTAAACAAGTTATAATCATGAAAAATATCGTTATCACTGGTGGTGCCGGCTTCATTGGCTCTCACGTTGTAAGACTTTTTGTGAACAAGTATCCCGAGTACAACATCATCAACTTGGACAAGTTGACCTATGCAGGTAACTTGGCTAACCTCAAGGACATCGAGGACAAGCCCAATTACAAGTTTGTTAAGATGGATATCTGTGACTTTGATGCCTTCTACCAGCTCATGCAGGACGAGAAGATTGATGGTATCATCCATCTGGCAGCAGAGTCACATGTTGACCGTTCTATCAAGGATCCCTTTACTTTTGCCCGTACCAATGTCATGGGTACCTTGAGTCTGCTTCAGGCTGCTAAACTGTATTGGGAGTCCCTGCCTGAGAAGTATGAGGGCAAGCGTTTCTATCATATCTCTACCGACGAGGTGTACGGAGCCCTGGAGATGACTAACCCAGAGGGTATTGAGCCTCCTTTCACTACCAAGGCTTCTTCTGGCGAGCATCACCTGGCTTATGGTAAGGATTTCTTCTATGAAACTACCAAGTACAATCCTCACTCTCCCTATTCAGCATCCAAGGCAAGTTCAGACCACTTTGTCCGTGCCTTCCATGATACATACGGTATGCCCACTATTGTTACCAACTGTAGTAACAACTATGGTCCTTACCAGTTCCCCGAGAAGTTGATACCTCTGTTCATCAACAATATCCGCCATCGCAAGCCTCTGCCCGTTTATGGCAAGGGAGAGAACGTGCGCGACTGGCTTTATGTTGTAGATCATGCCCGTGCTATTGATACCATCTTCCATAAGGGTACCATTGCAGAGACCTATAATATCGGTGGCTTCAACGAGTGGAAGAATATAGACATCATCAAGACCGTTATTGCTACTGTCGACCGTCTGCTGGGTCGTCCTGAAGGTGCCGACCTCGACCTTATTACCTACGTCACAGACCGTCTGGGTCATGATGCACGCTATGCTATAGACTCTACCAAGTTGCAGAAGGAACTGGGCTGGGAGCCCTCTCTGCAGTTCGAGGAGGGTATTGAGAAGACCGTGAAGTGGTATCTTGATAATGAGGAGTGGCTGGATAATGTCACCTCTGGCGACTACCAGTCTTACTACGAAAACATGTACAAAGGACGTTAAATATCGTATGAATATTCTTGTAACAGGTGCAAACGGGCAGTTAGGCAACGAGATGCGTATCGTTGCCAAAGGTTCTGCAGACAGGTATTTCTTTACGGATGTATGTGATGCCAGTCAAGAGTCTGTCTCCATGCTTCACAAGTTAGCCGGCAGTGATGTCTGTACAGAAACCTCCCGTCTTGATATAACAGACCTTGCTGCCATTCGTGCCTTTGTAGAACAGAATCAGATTCAGGTTATTATAAACTGTGCGGCTTATACCAATGTGGATGCTGCCGAGGGTAATCAGGACCTGGCCATGTTGCTCAATGCCAAAGCTCCGGAGAACCTGGCTGTAGCCATGAAGGAGGCAAACGGCCTGTTGGTTCATATCTCTACTGATTATGTCTTTGGCAAGGAGCCCTATAATATTCCTTGCCGCGAAGATCAGCAGGGTACTCCCACAGGTGTATATGGCTACACCAAGCTTTGTGGCGAGCAGAACATTAAGGCCGTAGGTTGCCAGCATGTCATTATACGTACAGCATGGCTATATAGCGAGTTTGGCAAGAACTTCTGCAAGACCATGCTCAGCCTTACCGCCTCCAAGCCCCAGCTCAAGGTCGTCTTCGACCAGGCAGGCACTCCCACCTACGCCTACGACCTTGCCAAAGCCATTGCCGTAATCCTCAACGACTATACACTGACTCTAAACTCTCAACTCTCAACTCTCAACTTTTCAAAAAATGGCGTCTACCATTTTTCGAACGAGGGAGTCTGCAGCTGGTATGATTTCACTAAGATGATTCAGGAGTATGCAGGGCAGAAGGATTGCGATGTCCAGCCTTGCCATTCGTCAGAGTTTCCCAGTCCTGTAACACGTCCGTCGTACAGCGTTTTGGATAAGACAAAGATCAAGCAGACCTTTTCTGTTGCCATACCATATTGGACAGACAGCTTAAGGCTGTGCATCAGTAATCTGAAATAAAGAAGATGTTGTCTATTATTTGAAAATGTTGTACCTTTGCGCCATTAAATAAGATAGCACCACAGATGAAGAAGGTTCTTTACTTACACGGATTTGCATCAGCAGGCAGTACTGGCACAGCCACTACTATGCGTAATCTGCTGTACGGACGTGATGTCATGGTGCAGAGTCCTGATATCCCTGTCTCTCCGCTCCAGGCTCAGCAAATGCTTGCCGACCTTGTGCAGACAGAGCAGCCGGATATCATTGTAGCCACCAGCATGGGCGCTATGTATGCCGAGCAGCTAAGGGGCATCCCCCGTATCCTGGTGAATCCCTCCTTCCATATGGCACGTCTGCTTACGTTCCGTGGTTTGGGAAGGCGTGAGTTCAGAAACAAGCGTCAGGATGGTGCTACGGACTTCAAAGTGGACAAGCCACTCATCAGCGAGTTTCAGCAGGTGGAGAAATGTTCTTTCCAGGGCATCACACCACAGGAGAAGCAGTTGGTGTGGGGGCTTTTTGGTACACAGGACAAGTTGGTAAACTGTCAGGCAGATTTCAAGAAGAACTATGGAACTGGGCAGATGAGGCTCTTCGAGGGCGAGCATTTCCTGAATGACAAGGTGCTCTCACGTGTAGTCCTGCCTCTGGTAGAGCAGATACTGCAGTTGCCGTCTCAGAAGTAAGAAATAACGCATATAATATATATAAGGTATAAAAGAAGATGTTTGAAAATTTAAGCGAGAGACTTGAAAGGTCTTTTAAGATACTGAAGGGTGAAGGCAAGATTACCGAGATTAACGTTGCCGAGACGCTGAAGGATGTACGTCGTGCACTCCTTGATGCCGACGTCAACTACAAGGTTGCCAAGAACTTTACAGATACCGTAAAGCAGAAGGCACTGGGCCAGAACGTGCTTACAGCCGTTAAGCCTCAGCAGTTGATGGTCAAGATTGTGCATGACGAGCTGGCTTCCCTGATGGGTGGCGAGACTACCGACATGCAGCTCAAGGGTCATCCCGCCATCATCCTGATGGCAGGTTTGAACGGTGCTGGTAAGACCACCATGAGTGGTAAGCTGGCCAAGATGCTCAAGGAGAAGCGTCACATGAATCCTCTCTTGGCTGCCTGTGATACCTTCCGTCCTGCCGCTATGGAGCAGTTGCGCGTCTTGGGTGAGCAGGTAGGCGTTCCCGTTTATATGGAGGAGGGCGCTACAGACCCCGTCAGTGTTGCCAGGAATGCTATCCAGCAGGCCAAGGCCAAGGCACATGACGTGCTGATTGTGGATACAGCCGGTCGTCAGGCTATCGACGAGGAGCTGATGCAGCAGATTCAGGATATCCGTGATGCTGTTCAGCCCGACGAGATTCTCTTCGTTGTTGATGCCATGACAGGTCAGGATGCCGTCAATACAGCCAAGGAGTTCAACGAGCGCCTTGACTATACAGGTGTTATCCTTACCAAGTTGGATGGTGATACCCGTGGTGGTGCTGCCCTCAGTATCCGTACTGTGGTTGACAAGCCCATCAAGTTTGTGGGTACGGGCGAGAAGATGGAGGCTATTGATGCCTTCCACCCCAGTCGTATGGCTGACCGTATCTTGGGTATGGGTGATATAGTCTCTCTTGTTGAACGTGCTCAGGAGCAGTACGACGAGGAAGAGGCACGCCGCCTTCAGAAGAAGATCCAGAAGAACCAGTTCGACTTCAACGACTTCTATGCTCAGATTCAGCAGATCAAGAAGATGGGTAACCTCAAGGATCTTGCCGGTATGATTCCTGGTGTAGGTAAGGCGCTCAAGGATGTGGATATTGATGACAATGCCTTCAAGGGTATAGAGGCTATTATCCTCTCTATGACTCCCAAGGAGCGTACCAACCCCGAGTGTTTGAATACCAGTCGTCGTATGCGTCTTGCCAAGGGTTCCGGAACTAATATTCAGGAGGTTAACCGCCTTATCAAGCAGTTCGACCAGACCCGTAAGATGATGAAGCTTGTTACCAATAACAGCAAGATGGCCCAGATGGCTAAGATGATGAAGGGTAAGATGCCTTCTTTGCCAGGGGGAATGCCGAAAGTTTAATTCAAAATTCAAAGACCATAATTCAATAACCAATAACCCAAAGCTCTATCTCCCTCCCTCGGGAGGGTCGGGGTGGGGTCTCGACCATATTATGAAACTTATTGACGGAAAAGAGACAGCTGCCACTATCAAGGCAGAGATAAAAGAGAAAGTAGAAGCTATTGTTGCTGCTGGAGGCAAGCGCCCTCATCTGGCTGCCATACTGGTAGGCCACGATGGTGGTAGTGAGACTTATGTTAAGAACAAGGTTCTTGCCTGTGAGGTATGTGGTTTCAAGAGCACCCTATTGCGTTTCGAGGACGATATCACAGAGGCAGAACTTCTTGCTCAGGTTCAGCGCCTGAACGAGGATGCTGATGTAGATGGCTTCATTGTGCAGTTGCCCTTGCCCAAGCATATTGATGAGCAGAAGGTCATAGAGGCTATTGACTACCGTAAGGACGTAGACGGCTTCCATCCCATCAATGTGGGTAGGGTAGCCATAGGTTTGCCTGCCTTTATCTCTGCTACACCCAAGGGCATTCTGGAACTCTTACGCCGTTATAATGTAGAGACCAGTGGTAAGAAGTGCGTCATTCTGGGCAGAAGCAATATCGTGGGCAAGCCTATGTCACAGTTAATGATGCAGAAGGGTGTGGACGCTACTGTAACGGTTTGTCATAGTCGTTCCAAGACCCTCAAGGAGGAATGCCTGCAGGCAGACATCATCATAGCTGCTATTGGCAAGCCCGGTTTTGTAACGGCAGATATGGTCAAGCCCGGCGCTACCATTATAGATGTCGGCACCACCCGTGTTCCTGATGCAACACGCAAGAGCGGCTTCCGTCTGAGTGGCGATGTGGACTTCGAGAATGTTGCTCCTCTCTGCTCTTATATCACTCCCGTTCCCGGTGGAGTAGGGCCCATGACCATCTGTATGCTCATGCAAAATACCCTTGCTGCAGGAGAAAAGTTATATTATTGATAAAAAAGGTCGCCAATAGTTTGGTAGAAACAAAATATTGTAGTACCTTTGCACTCGCAAATGAGAGATATGCTCTCAGGCGCTCACTAAGATGGTGACTATAGTTCAGTTGGTTAGAGCGTCAGATTGTGGTTCTGAATGTCGTGGGTTCGAGTCCCACTAGTCACCCAAAAGCCTTGGATTTTCCAAGGCTTTTTTGTTTACCATCCTTTCTGTCTTATAGAATAGTAGATTAGGTGTTGTTTTTCAGATTCGGGCGGGCGTTCGCACATATCAGGCCGCCCGCTCGCAGATATGCGGGCGGCCGCCCCAATATGTAAGGGCGGGCGCCCGAATCTGGCAAGATGCCGTTTCGCTCCCTGCAAACCCTAGTCTTTCTCCCTGCAAACACGTGTTTTGCTCCCTGTTTACCCCTTGCTTTTGAACCTTGAGGTAAATATGAGGTAAATATGAGGTAAATATGAGGAACTCCTTAGGTACTTCTGACCTATTTACCGTCTCGCTACCAGTGAAAGGCCGTTTCTCTGACAGCAACATGCCGTATCTCTAACAGAGAAAGGCCGTGTTGCAGCCTCGGGAGTCTACACGTGTTATACCCGGGAGTCTGCACGTGCAGGCTCGAGGAGTCTGCAAATGTAGGTCGGAGTAGATGAAAGGTCATCCTGAAGCACTTTTTTCTTAAAACCTTTTTGCCGTTTCAGATTCTCTTCGTATTTTTGCAATATATATCGTTATACGTACGCCAAGGCGTGTTCCTGAGCGCGGGGGCGGTATAAATAATAGAAAGATGAACAAAGAAAACAAGCTGATACTCTATAAGGATGAAGAAGGCAAACTCTGTGTGAATACGCTGTTTGCTGATGAGGATGTGTGGCTGACGCAAGCACAATTGGTAGAAATTTACCAGTCGAGCAAATCGAATATCAGCGAACATCTGACAAACATCTTTGCTGACAAGGAATTAGACAAAGAAGTGGTTGTTCGGAAATTCCGAACAACCACTCCCCATGGCGCTATAGAGGGCAAAACGCAGACTCATACAGTTTTACACTACAACCTGGACGTCATCATCGCCCTTGGTTATCGTGTTCAGTCACCCATAGCTGTTCGTTTCCGTCGCTGGGCAACAAGACTGTTGCATGAATATATCCAAAAAGGATTTACGATGGATGATGAGCGCTTGAAGCAGGGCGGTAATCGCTACTTCAAGGAACTGCTGCAACGCATTCGAGATATCCGTAGCAGCGAGCGTAACTTCTATCAGCAAGTAACAGACATTTACGCTACTTCTACGGATTATGACCCACGTTCTAAGATGACGAAGTTGTTCTTTGCCACCGTGCAGAACAAGATGCACTATGCCGTACACGAGCATACTGCAGCAGAGCTTATCTATGAACGTGTAGACAACGAGAAGCCTTTTGTGGGAATGACAAATTTCAAGGGAAACTACGTGACGCGTGATGATGTAAAGATAGCCAAGAACTATCTAACGGAAATTGAGCTACAGCGCCTGAACCTGCTGACATCACAGTTCTTGGACTATGCTGAGTTTCAGGCTTTGGAGCAGAATCCGATGACTATGGCAGACTGGATACAGGCTTTAGATGATCAGATACTCAGACTGCGGAAGAACATTCTTGAAGGCAATGGCAGCATATCGCACGAGGAAGCCATAAAAAAAGCAGAACAGGAGTTTGAAATTTATCGTGAGCGAGAGATGCGACTTCTGGAAAGCGACTTTGACAAAGCCGTAAAGGCCCTGTTGGAAAACAAGGATAAAGAACAATGAAAGCCGCAAGCTTTTGAAGTACCCCATACACATATATATAATGTACTAATCAGCACCCCGCAAAGGTGCTTTTTTGTTTCTATAGCTATGGTTCATAGCAAGGGCGTTCAGATAATGTCGAGATTGTATGCGGATACCTATAGGTAGATGAAAAGGTTTTAAGAAGCACTTTTTCCATAAAACCTTTTGTGGTCTCAGAATGAATCACTAAATTTGCAAATAGATATCGCCACGATGTCTTTTAAGACGCACGTCATTGGTGTGTCCCTGAGCGCAGGGAGGCGGTATATCTTAACGGAAAATAATAGCATCAGCTATTTATTCAGAGCATCGTGAAACCTCGGAAATTTCAATGATGTAACGCTCAAGAATAAGTCAGCAGATGCCTGTGCTATGGCGCAGGCATGACTTTATCCTTAGCGTTACGGGTACATTCCGAGGACCTCACGATGCGGGAGAAGGGCCAGGTCTGCGCTTCTTTTGTATCCTGAGGTCACTTAGTTTGTACCCGTAAATAAGCCTGAAGATATAGTCTGATTGCTCATAGTGAGTAATTAACAAATTTGATTTAACGATTATTGCGTTTTAATCATCCTTGCTTTGACTGATGAAGCAGAATTAGGACACTGAATTAACGTCAGTTCAGACAAGACAAACGGATGTTTACGCTCTTCACACGGAGGGCGTGGACAGAATGGTTGTTGTCTGACGTGGGCTGTCCTAAGCCTTGCTTCACGCACCTCTTCCGCGCCCTCTTTTCAAAATTCGAAAAGTGGGCTTTTTCATGAGCCCTCAGAAGAAACATTGAGAAGGAGTTCTGAAATAATGGGCGAAGATTTAATACACAAAGACAGGAAGAAGTATGTAGAACCCCAAGAGGTATGTGATTTTGTTTGTGATTCGCAGATTCCTTTGCTTTTCCCGAGTAGTAACAATGATGACAGGGATTCACTTAGGGTTCTTTCTTTATTCTCTGGTTGTGGCGGAATGGATTTGGGCTTTGAAGGTGGTTTTATTGCACATAAGTTGTCTTTTGCAGAAAACGATCCTAATATTATTACACAAAATTTGGGTGATTGGATAAGGACTCGAAAAACAAAGTTTAAGACTATTTTTGCCAATGATATATTACCAGAGGCACAAGTAGCTTGGACCACCTATATGCAGCGTTTTGGTTATGGAGAAGAGATATTCTGTAACAACAGTATTGTGGATTTGGTTAAGATGCATAAGGATGGCGCTAATGTGTTCCCTACAAATGTTGATGTTGTAACAGGTGGATTCCCGTGTCAAGATTTTAGTGTGGCTGGTAAAAGAAAAGGTTTTGATTCAGAAAAAGATGATTATGGGAATAAGCGTAAAGATGATTCTCCTAGTGAGGAAACTAGAGGAAAACTATATTATTGGATGAAACAGGTAATTGACATTACCAAACCTAAGGTTTTTATTGCAGAAAATGTAAAAGGATTAGTTAATTTGGGAGATGTCAAAGATGTTATTCAGAAAGATTTTTCAAGTTCTGATAGCAATGGGTATATAGTATTACCTCCACAAGTTTTGCATGCCGGTAACTATGGCGTACCAGAATCAAGAGAAAGGGTGATATTTATTGGAATTCGAAAAGACGCCTTACTTCCAAAAGCAAGAATTGCGTTGGAATCTAATACAATTCCTGCTGAATATAATCCATACCCATCCCCTACACATGCATGTACAATTAAAGGCGGCATGTTGTTAAAACCAGTTACGACATATGATGTTTTAAAAGACTTGCCAGAACCTGAATATTCTACTGACTTATCTCAACAAATTTATTCACACGCGAAATTCATGTCAAATGGAAGCCAAGGACAAGTTGAAATTAAACTTAATGGACTTGGTCCGACAATTCGATCGGAACATCATGGAAACATAGAATTCAGACGCTTATCTTTAGAGCATGGAGGACACTATTTAGAAGAATTGTCAAGAGGGATGAAAGAAAGAAGATTAACCCCACGTGAGTGCGCCTTAATTCAAACTTTTCCACCTGATTACAGATTTGTTATGAAGGGAAATTCAAAACGTGGAATGAGACTTAGTGCATCTGGAGCATACAAAGTAATAGGAAATGCTGTACCACCAGTACTGGCATTCAAAATTGCAACGAGATTAGAAGAATTGTGGTCTAAATATTTCGACGAATGAGAACTGATGAAAAAATCATTTCAATAAATAAACGAGAGATAAATTCTGTAAACGAGGCTTTTGCAGAATTTATGGGTTTATCAGAGATTGAGTTTAATGACCGATCAAAAAAGGACCCTAAGCTATATAAAGGTTTATCCCCTTCTAAGCTTGAAGAGGTTACTAGAGATTTGCTTAGAGATGTTGCTCCAATGACTCCATTTAAACCTGAGGATATAACGCTTGTTTCAGGACATCGTTTCCCTGATATTATGGCAACTGATTACTGCGGTGTAGAAGTTAAATCAACAAAAGATGACAAATGGACTTCTATAGGCAGCAGTATTGTTGAATCAACTCGAAACATAACCGTAGAAAACATATATATGTTATTTGGCAAATTAGGTGGCAGTCAACCAGAATTCAGATTCCGACCTTATCAGAATTGCTTAAGTGAAATTGCTGTTACCCATTCTCCAAGATATCTTATCAACATGGAGCTTGCAGAAAACGAAACGATTTTCTGCAAGATGGGCACAACATACGATGAGTTGAGAACATCCCCAGAGGCTATAGATAAAGTTCGTCGCTACTATAGGAACAAAGCAAAAGAAGAAAATAAAATAGAGATGCCTTGGTGGATAACTACTGACAATGTAGAGACCACTCAACCTTTTAATATAACTCTTTGGAACACTTTACCTGAGACCATGAAAGATGATTTGCAAACAAAATGTATGATTCTTTTTCCTGAAGCCTTGAATCCTGCAAGAAGTCAAACAAAATATAACCAGACAACGTTATGGCTTTGTTCCTATAATCAAGTAATTGTACCAAATATTCGTGACTTCTATTCTGCTGGAGGACAGATCACGCATGTTAATGGAAAAAGAATAAAGCCAATTCCTCAGGTTTTTGCCAGAATAGTAAAATATGCAGGTAGGATAAAAAAGACTCTCAATGATCCTTCTAAGGAATTGAAGATGCTAATTCAAGATTACAACCCTCAATTGTTAATTGGTGAAGATTTATATTCCAATTGGCTAAAGATATGTCTACAATATGCAAAAACAGAAGATGTTCCTTTAGAAGAATGGATTAACGAGAATCCATCATTTACATTCTCGAAAAAAGATTAAATCATATGTACAACAACATGTCTTCAATCCATTCGAAGGATACGAAGCCCGAGATGATTGTGCGGCGTGGTTTGTGGAAAAGGGGATTTCGGTATAGGCTTAATTATAAACGTTTGCCTGGACATCCTGATATAGTGCTCAGAAAATACAGAACTTGTATTTTTGTGAATGGTTGCTTTTGGCATGGACATTATGTTGATGTCAATAAAATGGAAAGTTCTAATTGCTGCAGATTACCAAGGACAAATAAGGAATTTTGGGTTAATAAGATAACTAGAAACAAAGAAAGGGATAAAGAGGAACAGAAGAAACTGGCATCTATGGGTTGGCATTGTATTACCATTTGGGAATGTGAGCTGAAGCCAAAACTCAGGGAGCAGACACTAGATTCCCTTGCCTATACGCTGAACCACATCTGGCTACAGGACCTGAAAAAGCTTCACCCTCTAACCCCATCTCCGAAGGGCAAGGCGGAATCCTATGGCGGTAGAAGTAAGATGTATCAGCAACTGGAAGAAGATAATGGAATGCTAATGGCTGCAGAGGAAGAAGAGAAGTATAACGGGAAATAGCCTCCTAATACCATGTGGATAATAGCAGGGAGAAAGTAACTTGATTATGGAGTAAAATCAAGTTGATTACTGATCAAAAACAACTTGTTTTTTGTGCGTAAGTAATTTGATGTTAAATCCAGATTGTTTGCACGCTGAATACTTTTTGCCTACACTATGGATAGAAGCTACCTTTATTATGGAATCATTTATTCTTTTAGAAATTTTTGTTTAACTTTGTGGCTGATTTTGCTAACGTCACACTGAAGTGTGCCGAACTGAACGAAGAAGGACGAAAGCACCACACTGAAGTGTGCTGAATTGGACGAAGGCACTGCACTGAAGTGTGCCGAACTGAACGAAGAATAAAATGTATAGGGCACCTGTTAAACATAATAGATTGCGCCGTATGGAGGAGCATGACTATACTGCGGCATGCATCTACTTGATTACGGTAACGACGGTTGATCGCCAACGCATCTTAGGGTCGCTTGTGGGTGATAGTGAGGATACGGCGGCTATAGAGCCAACGGCCTTGGGTAAGTATGTGGCTGAGGCATTCCGAAAAAGAGCAGCAGAGACATCAAAGAAGACTGGTTGCCGGGTGCAGGTGCTTCATTTTCAGATTATGCCAGACCATTTCCATGGTATACTCTATGTCCGTGACACTCTTCCGGCTGATTATGCTTTGGGTAGAATAATAGCTGCGTGGAAGAGTGATTGTTCCCACGCTTGGTGGAATAATTACACCGTACTGAAGTGCGACGAACGAGACGAAAAGAATAAGTGTTCGTTCTGTTCTCAGGACTTTAGTTCGGAGAAATCCCCGCTCTTTTCACGTGGTTTTAATGACCGCATCTTATTCCGCAAAGGGCAACTGCAAACGTGGATAAGGTATCTGGATGATAATCCGCGAAGGCTTTGGCTCAAAATCAATTTTCCTGATCGTCTGCGCAAGGTCTATGATTTCCGAGCTGGGAAAAAAGGGCACCAATATACTGCTGTTGGCAATACGTTTTTGGTAACATACCCGGAATGCCTACAGGTTCGCTGTCATCGTAAACTGACAGAAGAGCAGATACAAGAGGAGGTGGCAAAATACATGAAAGAGGCACGAAGAGGGACGGTGCTGATATCGCCTTTTATCTCAATGGCTGAAAAAGCGGTGTATGATGCTTGCTACAAGGAGGAACTGCCGATGATACATATAGTGAACCGTGGTTTGGATGGGAAATTCATTTATCCATCTGGTAGAGACTTTACTGGGTGCACAAGTGGCTTTATGTTGGTGCTGGCTCCCTATGCTGATTACACCCCGGAAACGGCTGCAAAACGTATCACACGAGCGCAATGCCTTAACTTGAATGAATATGCAGCGGATTTGGCTAACGTCACACTAAAGTGTGCCGAACGGGACTAAGGCGTCACACTAAAGTGTGCCGAACTGGACGAAGAGGGACGAAGCATCACACTGAAGTGTGCTGAACTGGACGAAGAGGGACGAAGCATCACACTGAAGTGTGCTGAACTGGACGAAGAGGGACGAAGCATCACACTGAAGTGTGCTGAACTGAACGAAGAGGGACGAATGCGTCACACTAAAGTGTGCCGAACTGAACGAAGTTATTGGCCACAAAGTTTTGCTACTTACATTATTATATATATATTTGTGGCAGAAATATGTTGTTTACATTTGTATTTTCACTAATACCAATCTATGAAACGATTTGCTTTTACATTATTTCTTGCTCTGTTTGTGGGGCTGGCAGGTGCTGCTGACCTGAGCAAGGCAAAGTGGTATACTATCAAAGTAGGAAATGGCGGATATCTGAGTACAAAATCCGGCTATATGAGTGGCGACTATCTGACGTTGACTAATACAACGGAGGATACAAGCGATAATGGCCTGTGGACTTACATAGGTAATGATACCGACGGGTATTCCTTCTATAACAAGGCCAAAGGCGCTGACTATGTGCTGGGTATGACGGGCACAGAGGCACAGGGACGTGCTCAGATGGTGGCTGAGGGTAATACCACAAATGTTACCAAGTTTGATATGGGTACAAATGGTGCGGGCTTCTGGATTAAGGATCACGGCTCGGCTAACAAATACTGGAACAAACGCGGGGACTTCCTGGCCTATTGGAACAGCTCGGCAGGTAGCAGTGATACTGGCTCACGCTTCCTCTTTACCATTCAGAGTGTTCTGGATGAGTATTTCAGTGCAGAGGGGGAGGAGGACAACTATTACTACATTGCATTTGGTAACTCTAATCTGGTGCTTCAGGATATGGGCGCTTCTAAGAATGTTACAACACAATCCCGAAAGTATGGAGAGCAGAGCCAATTGTGGAAACTGGTGGGTAACGAGGGTAACTTCCAGCTTGTAAACAAGGGCTCTGGGCGTAAGGCATATTACGATGGCAGTCGTGTTAAGACGCGCACCAGTGCAGATGCCAAAGGTTTTGCCATTGTTAAGACTACCAACACAAACTACTCTGGCATGTATGAGGTTTCCTGGGTAGGAGCGGCTACTCAGGCCAATCGTTTCTTTAACCAATGGGGTGGTACCGGGGTAGGTAAGGAGATTGGATTATGGGCAGCCGGCGATGGAAACAATCCCCTTTACTTTGTTGCCGAGGCTGATGTAAAGCCTTCTGAGTTCTGCGTAGGAAAGAAGGGGACTCGTCCTACAGACATCCATGATTTCTCTCTTTGGTATGATATACCTGCCACAGCTACTGGTGTTAGTGACACTTGGATGGAATACGCTCTGCCTATGGGTAACGGCCAGTTGGGTGCCACCATTCGTGGAGGCGTGATGACAGATGATATTCAGTTTAACGAGAAGACTCTGTGGAGCGGCTATGCTACTAATGGCAGCACTGTGGGGCAAGGCTATTTCCAGAACTTTGGTTCTATTCTGGTAAAGGACCAAAGCGGAACATTCTCGGCAGTGGCATCTGAAAATAAGCCCATAGAGAACTATAGCCGTTACCTTGATATCATAGACGGTGTGGCTGGCGTTAACTTCCAGTCGCCTGACCATCAGACAACGTTCCGACGTAGGTACTTTACCTCTGCAACAGACCGCGTCTTTGTAGCACGCTATGAAGCAGAGGGCACGGAACAGATGACACTGGGCATTAGCTTTGCGCCCGATGATAAGATAAGTGCAGGTAGCGTGACCTACCAGAAGGAATCGGACGGCAAGGCCTATGCCACCTTCCGTGGGAAACTGCAAATTGTAAGTTATAACACAAGATTCAAGGTGGAAAGTGACGGCAATGTCAGTACAAATGCTGAAGGCATCAGCGTAAACGGCGCTACATGGGTGAACATCATCATGGCAGCGGCTACAGATTACGATGCCAGCAAGACGGGATGTGTAAGCGGCGTGACAGCTGCAAGTCTGGCTACAACCGTTACGTCACGTATCAATGAGGCTTTCAGCAAAGGTTATACTACTTTGCTCTCCGACCACAAGGCTGCACACAGCGCTCTGATGAACCGTGTCGACCTGCAGTTGGGGGGCTCTTCAACAAAGACGACGGAGGATCTGATTAAATTCTACAACGCATCCGACCAGAATAAGACAAGCAGCGACGGGCTCTTTCTGGAAGCTCTTTACTTCCAGTACGGACGTTACTTTACCATAGGAGCCAACCTGGATACCAGTATTCATGCACCCTCTAACCTGCAGGGCATCTGGAATGACCGTAGTAACACCAGTTTCTGGCACTGCGACTTACATGCCGACATAAATGTGCAGATGAACTACTGGCCTGCAGACCCCACCAATCTTTCTGAGATGCATCTGCCGTTCCTGAACCACATCCTGGACCTGGGCGCTGCAGGCAGCAATTCGCCTTGGTATCAGTTTGCAAAAAAGATCAATAGCAGTGCCAGTGGTTGGACGGTAGCCGTCGAGAACAATATCTTTGGCGGTACCTCGACATGGGGCAACAGTACCATGAAGACGCTGGGTGCCTGGTATTGCTCGCATCTGTGGCGATACTACAGATACACGATGGACCGCGATTTCCTCAGAAAGGCACTGCCTGTTATGTACCAGTGTGCGCTCTTTGTCAAATCCATAGCTACCAAGGATAGCAAGGGACTCTATGAGATTACAAACGAATGGAGCCCTGAGCATGGTCCCTACGACGTGACTGCCTTCGGTCAGCAAACAGCCTATGAAGTGTTGGACGAGGTGATGAAGGGGCATGCTGAACTTGGAAGCGAATCGTCTCTCACGGCTTCGCAGATTGCTGCCATTCAGGACCTGTATGATAATTTCGACAAGGGACTTTGGACGGAGACCTATAACGGCAAGACCTGTATATCTGAGTGGAAGAACAATGCGCTCTCTGACCCAGGACATCGCCATCTCTCGCACCTGATGTGCCTCTATCCTTTCTCGCAGGTCAGTGCCTACGATCAGAGCACGGAAGGGAAACGATTGTTCCAGGCTGCCTACAACGGACAGATTGCTCGCAACGGTGATGTTACTGGATGGTCTATGGGATGGCAGACCAACACCTACAGCCGTTGCCAGGATGGTGACCGTGCCCGTAAGAACCTGTCACTGGCCCTGCGTCACTCTGGCAGTTATGTGATAGAGATGGGTAACTATGGCGGTTGCTATTACAACCTGTTTGATGCGCACTCGCCCTTCCAAATAGACGGAAACTACGGTTGTACCAGCGGCATTGCCGAGATGTTACTGCATAGCTTTGACGGTATAGCCATGCTGCCGGCATTGCCTACGGCATGGGCTAACGGAAGTGTCAGCGGTCTGAAAGCCGAGGGTAACTTCGTGGTGGATATGCAATGGAAGGCGGGGAAACTGTCCTATGCCGAGATAAGAAGCCAGGCAGGCGCTCCTCTGATGTTGCGCAGCACGGCTTCCGTCGACCTCAGCAAGGCGTATTTCTATGTGAACCACAGCAGGGTTACACCTGTGCAGAATCAGGACGGAACCTTCTCCGTTGAGATGAAGAAGGCTGACACACTGGTTATATCTGTCGAGAATATTGACGAACAGATTACAGCCATGGATAATATCCCGAATAGCCTTTCTTCTTCAGGACTGGTGTATGATTTGTCTGGCAGACGCTGCTCCGGTGTATCAGGTCGTTGCGGCATACATATTGTGAACGGGCAGAAGCGTGTGCTGAGGTAAACTTCCCTTCATCATGGCTTCCTTCTTACCCTTTCCTGTAGTGCTTGTCTCTTCTGAGCCAGGTGCCTTGGGGTAGGAGAGTCCGTCTTTCAATACCTGAATGGCACGCAGCACGGTGGGGTCATTTTCGTTGAGGAACTGCAGGTAGTCCTGTATGTCGCGTGCATTGTAGATGATGGAGCCAAAGATGTTCTCTTCAAAGAGTGCCTTGCTCTTTAGCAGCATCAGGTTGCGGCGCTTCAGATCGTGCTCCTCGCCAAAGCGGGCAAAACGCTCCAGCAGATTCTCCTTACGTAGGAATTTCTCTACAGCCTTTACATCGCTGAAGCTGCTCAGACGCTGACGGTTCTCGTCGGTATAAGCGAAGGCAAACTGTCTGATGAGGCCTGTATAGGCAGCTTCCTTATAATAAGAGGTCATAGCTGTAGTGTCCACGGGTATGAAGATGTCCGGCATGATACCGCCACCGCCATAGACGACACGACCCAGGTTGGTGTGGTATTTCTCTCCGTCTTGATGTATGCTGTCCTGATAGAAGAACTCACCACGTTCATATCGTGCTATCAGCTCATTCTCATAGTCTTCTCCCTTGCCTTTCTCGTAGGGCTTTTGGATGCATCGTCCGCTGGGAGTGTAGTAACGTGCTATGGTAAGGCGTACTACGCTACCGTCTGAACGGAACTCCATGGGTTGCTGTACAAGGCCTTTACCGAAGCTGCGACGGCCAATGATGGTACCACGGTCATTATCCTGAATGGCACCGGCAAAGATTTCACTGGCACTGGCGCTAATCTCGTCCATCAAGACTACCAGAGGCAGGTGCTGGAAGGTACCCCTTCCATCAGAACGGAACTCCTCGCGTGGACTCTTACGTCCCTCGGTATATACTACCAGTTGGTTTTTGTGCAGGAACTCGTTGGCCATCTGGATGGCTATATGCATGTAGCCGCCCTGATTGCCTCGGAGGTCAATGATAAGGTTCTTCATGCCTTTCATGTTCAGGTCGGCAAGGGCTACCAGCATCTCGGCATAGGTCTGCTCTCCGAAGTCCTTGACACGTATGTAGCCGGTCTTGTCGTTAATCATATAAGAGGCATCCACACTGACTACCGGTATGTCTCCGCGCTTGACGGTGAAATATAGAATCTCCTTCGAGCCATGACGCTTGATGCCCAGCTTCACCTTAGAGCCTTTCTCGCCCTTCAGGTGCTTCATCACTTGGTTGGATTCCATTCCTACCAGCGACGTCTTGTCGGCTGTTATGATGCGGTCTCCTGCCAGCATGCCCACTTTCTCGGCCGGACCACCATGAATCACAGACATCACATTCACGGTGTCCTTCTCCATGGTAAACTGAACGCCAATACCGCTGAAGCTGCCTTTCAGCTTCTCTGCAGCCTCCTGAGCATTGTTGGCGCTGATATAAGTGCTATGGGGGTCAAGCTCCAAGAGAATCTGTGGGATGGCGTCCTCGACAAGTGATGCCATATCCACGGTATCCACGTAATTGTTGTCTATCAACTGCAACAGATAGTTCAGCTTGTTGCTACCCGTGTTGATGATGTTCAGGCGGTTGCCTGAATAATGACTGGCATAGAAGGTGCCAATGATGACACCGACAACCATGCTGATGGCCATAAGTAATGGCGTTACGCGATGCTTATTCATTATTCTTTTCTCCTTCTTCTGAGATTGGTAGATTTATTACTTCTATGCCGGCACGGCGAAGCAGATCAACGCCGTCCAGGATACGATATTCACGATCATAGATGACACGCTTGATGCCAGCCTGTATGATGAGCTTGGCACATTCAATGCAAGGCGAGTCGGTAACGTACAGGGTTGAACCGTCGCTATTGTTGCCGCTGCGTGCTATCTTGGTAATAGCATTGGCCTCGGCATGCAGAACGTAGGGTTTGCTGATGTTGTTCTCGTCTTCACAAACATTCTCGAAGCCCTGAGGGGTTCCGTTGTAGCCGTCGCTGATAATCATCTTGTCTTTGACAACAAGGGCTCCAACCTGACGTCGTACACAGTAGCTGTTCTCGCTCCAGATACGGGCCATGCGCAGATAGCGGATGTCCAGATTGTGCTGCTTGGTATCAGGCAGACCGTTGCGACGCAGCAAGGCATCTATGGTTGGCTCCTGGCCACGGAAGCGTTTGTATAACTCTTGTGGCGGTTCTGTACCTCCCTTAGAGAGCACCTCGTTGCGGAAACGCTGTGCAGTCTGCTGGTCCATGATGCCGTTCTTCAGGAACAGACTGAAGGCATCAGCATCCAGTACCTCTGCCCATTTGTAGCCATAGTATCCGGCAGAGTAGCCGCCACTCATGATGTGGCTGAACTGTACACTCATGCACGTACCTTCTATATTAGGTAGTAGCTGGGCACGTCTCCAGGCATGTTTCTCGAATCGAAGGATGTCCTCCTGAAGCGGTTCTGTACGGGTGTAGTATGCCATATCCAACAGACAGAAGCTGAGCTGACGTACGCAGGCATATCCGCACATGAAGTTACGACTCTTGCGGATGCGCTCGATAAGTGCCGTTGGAATGGGTTCGCCTGTCTGGTAATGGAAGGCGAAGGTATGCAGGAATTCAGGTTCTACGGCATAGTTCTCCATAAACTGGGAGGGAAGTTCCACAAAGTCCCAGAAGACGTTGGTACCGCTCAGGCTCTGGAAACGAACCTTAGAGAAGATGCCGTGCAGGGCATGTCCGAACTCGTGCAGGAAGGTTTCCACTTCACCCAATGTGAGTAACGAAGGACGCTCGGCCGTTGGCTTGGTGAAGTTAGTGACAATGCTGACGTGGGGACGGATGTCATTACCCTCGTCATCTGTATATTGTTCCAGATAACTTGTCATCCAGGCTCCGCTCTGCTTGCTCTCGCGTGGGAAGAAGTCGGCATATAATACAGCCAGGAAGGAACCGTCGGCATCAAATACCTCAAATGCCTCTACATCAGGATGATAGACCTCTATATCTGAATTCTTCTTGAAGGTTATTCCGTATAGCTTGGTTGCCAGTGAGAAGATACCCTCACGAACCTTCTGCAGGGGGAAGTAGGGGCGTAGCATCTCGGCATCCAAGTTGTAACGCTCCAGTTTCAATTTATGGCTGTAGTAAGCCCAGTCCCAAGGCATCAGGGTAAAGTCAGGACCCTCTGTCTGGCGTGCTTTCTGCTGCAGCTCGCGCAACTCGCCACGGGCTACAGGCATGTAGGCTGTCAGCAGTTGGTCTATCAGTTGGTTTACATGCTGGGTGTCCTGTGCCATACGGCGTGTCAGTACGTAATCAGCATAAGTGCTGTATCCCAGCAACTGTGCTATTTCCTGACGCAGGTTGACTATACGCTGAACAATCTGGCGGTTGTCAAATTCATCGCCATGCGCACAGATTGTCATCTTGCCCATGTAGAGCTGGCGGCGCAGTTCGCGGTCATCGGCATAGGTCATGAAGGGCTGGTAGCTGGGGAAGTGCAGGGTGATGAGCCATCCCTCCAATTGCTTCTCCTGTGCTGCCTGAGCTGCTGCTTCTATGGCAGTCTGGGGCAGACCCGACAACTGTTTTTTGTCAGTAAGGTGTAATTGGAATGCATTTGTCTGCTTCAGCTCGTTCTGACTGAACTGCAGGGTTAGGGTAGAGAGTTCTACCTGTAGGGCAGAGAAGCGCTCCTTGTCCTTTGCATTCAGGCAGGCTCCATGGCGCAGGAACCCTTGGTAAATATTCTCCAGAAGGGTCTGCTCTTCGGATGTGAGTTCGCCATGATGCTCATAGACATACCTTACGCGTTTGAACAGGTCCTCGTTCAGCATAATGCGGTTGGCATGTTCCGTGAGCAGCGGGCTCAGTTTCTGTGCCAGCGCATCCATCTCATCATTCGTGTTAGCACTTATCAGATTGAAAAAGATGGTGGTGGCTGTGTCCAGCAACTCGCTGGTGCGGGGCTGTATGGTATTCTGAAAGGTAGGTTCCTCAGGGTTATTGATGATTGCCTGTATGGCTTCATCCTCCTGGCGCATACCTTCCATGATAGCAGGCTCGAAGTGCTCCAGCTTGATCTGGCTGAAGGGCGCTGTGCCATGTAGTGTCTTGAATTTATCTGTTAGCAATGGATTCATATTGTAATTCAAAATTCACAATTCATAATTCATAATTAGCGGTGCCGCCTTTCTCATTCTTCATTCTTCACTCTTCATTCTTAATTTATCCATCTCTGGTATAACAATCAGCGAGCGTTTCAACTCTATGATGTTCTCCTTCTCCAATTGATTCAGGGCACGTGATGTATTCAGGCGTGTCTCTCCTATGTAGTTGGCCAGATCTGTCATCTTTATGGCTATCTCCACCTGTCCGCTGCAGTCGGTGAAAAGCTTTTGTAGCAGGCTGGTTATTTTCTGTCTTACCGTCAGGCCCTGTACAGGTTGCAGTTGTGCTTCCTTCTTGTGTATAATGGCTGACAGCATATTGAAGTAGTTGATGCGGAATATCTCCGCCTTCATAAGGTGTTGCATCACGTCTCTCTTCCTGACGGTGATGAAGGAGACATCCTGCATTGGGGTGTACGAGCACCTGAAGCGGCAGTCCAATCCGTACAGGTTGTGTGGCTCCAGTATTGTGGGAGCCTGTAGGATGGACTTCGTCTGGTAGAGCCCGTCATCGGATTTGTATTGACGTATCATCTTCCCTGTAGTCAGAAATATAAGATG
The DNA here is from genome assembly GCA_017619585.1 of Bacteroidaceae bacterium. The sequence goes on along the minus strand of JAFZSA010000011.1, from coordinate 48,284 downwards.
TGTGCATGGGTCGTTCTGGTGAATCAGCGGTCTGCTCATGGGCGGAACCTCGTTTACCTCCATACCTATGACACTTTCTATGTGTGCCAGTTCCTTGCCGTTTATTCCTTGCAGCAGAGGTAGTTTGGTCAGCAGTTCATATTTCTGGGTTAGGGATATCATTCGGGTTTCTCTGTTTCGTAGAAATGTGGGGTGTGCCAGGACTGGTAGTTTCCGTCCTCATCGGCATAGATGAAGTATGCCTGTAGCTGAGGATGTTCTCTCAGGAAGTCCTGTGAGCGCTTCATACCCATCACCATGAAGGCTGTGGCATAGCCGTCAGCCATAGCACACGAGGGTGCCTTGACAGTACTGCTCAGTATGCTCTGCTGAGCGGGATAGCCAGTCTTGGGGTCTATGGTGTGCCCAATCTTGCGTCCGTTCTGTATGTAGTAGTTGCGGTAGTTGCCACTGGTAGCCAGGGCTCCGTTGTGTACCTCTATGATTTCCTGCAAATCGTTGCTGGTGCCTGTGCTGTCCTCGTCGGGCTTGTTGATGCCTATGCGCCAAGCCTCGCCTTTGGGGTTGGTACCTTGAGCCACAATCTCGCCTCCTATCTCTACCATGAAGTTCTCTATTCCCAGGTCACGGAACAGATTGGCTACATGGTCAACACCAAAACCTTTGGCAACAGCGCTGAAGTCCAGGATGATGCGTGGGTCTTCCTTGTAGAAGTTTCCGTTGTGGATGGATATGCGGTACCATCCTACTAGGTTGAGCAAACTGTCTATCAGCGTCTTGTCTGGAATCTGTCTGTTCTTGTATCCAAAGCCCCATACATTTACCAGAGGTGCTACGGTGGGGTCAAAGGCGCCGTCTGTTTCCTGGCTGATGGAACGTGACGTGTTCCAGACACAGGTAATGAGCGAGTCGGCTTTCATGCTCTCTCCTCTGTTGATGCATGAAACGGTGCTTGCCGGGTTGAACATAGACAGAGAGCCGTCTACATTCTTCAGGCGTGCCAATATGCTGTCATGAAGACTTTCCTTGTATTGATACTTGATGTGATATACGGTACCAAAAATAGAACCCTCCTCTGTCTGGAAGGGGGTGTTGTCTTGTATGCCGTTCTCGCGATGGGCAATAAAGATGGTACCAACAATTAATATTGCCAGAAAGGCAATGTGGTAAGGGCGGAAACGGTTTTCTGCCGGTTGGTCGGATTGGTTTTGAATTTTCATATCAGGTTTTCGATTAGTAGTTTTATTCCTATGCAAATTAGTATGATACCACCCAGGATTTCGCTTCTGATGTTAATGTGCTGGCTGGCTTTGATGCCTATGTACAAACCTGCTGTGGCGAATAGGGTGGAACACAGTCCTATGATGCCTGATGCCGTCATTACCGTCTGGAGTATGGTATTCTGCATACAGGCAAAGGAGATGCCTACGGCCAGTGCGTCTATGCTGGTGGCTACGGACAGGACAACTATGCTTACAGGTGTCAGCAGTTTTGCTGTGGTGGCATCTTCCTTCTTCTTGATGCCTTCCCATAGCATTTTCAGTCCCAAATAGAACAACAGCACAACGGCTATATATTCAAGGTGTTGCATGTGCTGGCTGAAGAGCGATGTGCCCATGTAGCCCAGCAGTGTCATGCCACCTTGGAAAATGCCGAACGATAATGCCAATGCCGTCATGGCTGGCCATATCACACGCCTTGCCGATAGTCCTTGCGCTATACTAACAGAGAGGCAGTCCATTGCCAGTGCCACTCCCAAAAGCCATATCTCAAGTATTGTTATCACTGTCCTCTTCTCTTTGCGGCCCTGGGTGCAGATTCTGCTGGTGCAGGAGTCTGTTCCTTAGCCTTTATCTCTTTTGTTTCTTTATTCTTCTTGCTGAACAGGTTGCCGAACAACGGCTTCTGTCCGTTCTTACGTGCTGACTTGCCTACGTCGAAGGTCAGGTTCACCGTTCCACCGAATGCCGTGTCGTTATTTCTTCCGTAGCCAGGTATATAATAGGGCGTTCCTAACTCGGAGTAGCTCTGCATGGTTGGCATCTTGTAGCGGATATTCCATCCCAGACGTACGATGCTCCATAGTCTGGTCTCAAAGCCTACGCAAAGTTCCAGCCACTGGTTATTGCCCTTCAAACCTTCCAACTCCAATGGTCTGACTGTTCCGTAGACAGGGTCTGTAAAGTCTGGACAGGTGAAGTCATAGTTGTATGTGGTGAATCCGTAGCGTGCTCCTACCAGGAATCGGTTGCCGTTTACCTTCTTGTTGACGTTGTAGTCCATACCTATGCGCCAATAGGGAGCTCTGGTGCTGAAGACATTGGTGGTCTCTCCGCCGTAGCGGGTGCATTCGCCAATGCCAATCTCGAAGATAGGGAAGTATTTCTCTTTCAGTCCAATACGACCAGATACCTCCATGTTGGCAAAACGGGCTCCAACGGCCTTCATGGCCAGTCCGCAGATGTCAACACCTACGCCCACACCACTCAGTAAGGGGGCTTTCTCCTTGGGCTTGTTGTCTTTCCGACTCTGTCCCCATGCTACAGGGCAGAGCAGACTAATCAGCAGAAGGATAGAAATGAATCTGTAGGTTTTCATCTTCATAAAAGTCTACGTCTGGACGTGTTATGGTTACTGAATCTATGAACAGATGGGTACATCTTACTGCCGTGATGTTATGAAACATATTCACAGGGCAGTCTGGACTCTCGAAGTGGTTGTATGATGTCTTCTCTATCCAAACGGTGTCTGTAACAGCGTAGTTCTCTCCGCTTACGTGTAATAGCAGAGTGTCCACCTCGTTGAAGAAGCTGAGGGGTAGGTCCATGCTGCTGGTTCCGCGTTTGCGGTTCAGCAATGGATTGTCCACACCGACGGCTGTTACGGTTAGTGTGTCGTCCAACTGGACAGCCTTCCCGTCCTGATAGAATTTACATGTCATTGCCACCGTGTTGTTCAGCGTGCAGTCTATGGTCTCACAACTGCTTATACCCAACAGACTGATGATACATGCCAGAAAGAAAGCTTTTCTTTGCTTCATTATATCTCCTTCTCAATGTGGTAGTTGTTACGCTCTGGGGCGTTACGGCTAATCAGCTCGCCCAGGAATCCTGCCACGAACAATTGGGTACCCAGTATCATGGTGGTAAGGGCAATGTAGAAGTAGGGGCTGTTAGTTACCAGCGGATGGGCTATGCCATTGCTGATGTAGTACAGTTTGGTAGCTCCTACTGCTATCACGGCCAGAAATCCTATGATGAACATAAGGGTGCCCACAAAACCGAAGACGTGCATGGGCTTCAATCCGAAGCTATCCAGGAACCATAGGCTCAGCAGATCCAAGTATCCGTTCACAAAGCGGTTCCATCCCATGAACTTAGACTTGCCGAACTTACGCTTCTGGTGGTGAACGCGTTTCTCTCCAATCTTGCAGAAACCGGCATTCTTGGCTAGATAGGGTATATAGCGATGCATCTCTCCGTACACCTCGATGTTCTTCACCACTTCGCAGCGGTAGGCCTTAAGGCCACAGTTGAAGTCGTGAAGGTTGTGTATGCCGCTCACCTTACGTGCCGTAGCATTGAACAGTTTGGTAGGGATGGTCTTGGACAGAGGGTCGCCCTTGCTTCGGTTCATCTTGTAGCCGCTTACAAGGTCGTATCCGTCCTCCTTAATCATACGATAGAGTTCAGGAATCTCATCGGGTGAATCCTGAAGGTCGGCATCCATGGTTATCACCACGTCTCCCTGTACACGTGCGAAGCCGCAGAATAGGGCAGGGCTCTTGCCGTAGTTGCGACGGAATTTGATGCCGTGTACCACGTCAGGGTTCTCTGTCTGCAGCTGCTCTATTACTTGCCATGAGTGGTCTGTGCTACCGTCGTTTACGAAATACACTTCGTAGGTGAAGTGGTTCTCGTCCATCACTCTCTTTATCCAGCTGAAGAGCTCGGGCAGCGATTCCTCTTCGTTGAATAAGGGTATTACAACAGAAATATCCATATTTGTTCTCTTTCTTCTCTGTTATTTTTCTTTTGAATCTTGTTCTGGCCAGCCTTTCTTCCTGTTGTTTATGTTAGGAATGGATGCCAGTCCGGCTGTTATCAGCGATACTGGAACAGACAGCATCAGGTTCATGAGAATGAACTGTATCATCAGTGTCTGTATGTTCATTTGCTGGAAAACCTCTTTCAATTGGGATTGGGGTACATCGGCAAAAACTGACTTTAGCATCTGCTGGTATTCCGGTGTCTCCATTACTGAGGCCATGGATGACAGGAAAAGTCCTTTGTCGAAGAACTGGAAGTAGATATACTGTATTACATTGGTCAGCAGTCCTGCAAAGATGCAGATCAGGAAGGCCATCCAGAGGCACTTCCCAAATTGTATGTTTTGAACCTGCAGTCTGTATCTGAGTATATTCTTGAAGATATTGTATATGGCCAGCACTGTGGCAATCTGACCTATAAAAGCTATTCCTGGCGATGTCATGCCACGCATGGCACATACAAAACTGATGCAGCATAGCAATCCCACCTTGATGGCTATGTGTGATGCTCCCTGCACTATTGTTATGCGTTGTTGTGGTGTCTCGTTATTCATTTGCAAACAGACAGTCTTTTTAACCTTTGTTTCTGTATTTGTTTCTATATTTTATAAAACCATGCAAAGGTACAATTAAAAATTCGGTTATGTACGTGTGTGCGCGAGAAATTTTATCATTAAAAAAAAACGGAGCCAAAATTTGTGTTTTCCGTCAATTATATCTACCTTTGCACCCACAAAACGGGAAAGTCCTGTACGGCATGCTCCCTTCGAATCCCCCAGGGTGGGAACGCAGCAAGGGTAGTAGGTTGTAGCGGCGCGATGCAGATCGCTTTCCCACCCGCCTCTTTAGCTCAGTTGGCCAGAGCACGTGATTTGTAATCTCGGGGTCGTTGGTTCGAATCCGACAAGAGGCTCAAGGAAAAGCCCTTAGGTTTCATTGAAAGTTTGCTTTCAAATGACAGCCGAGGGTTTTTTGCTTGAATGCCTGCCGCCGGCAGGCATTTCGGATATTCAATCCGACAAGAGGCTCAAGAATTTTATTCCCAGATGTAAATGAAAGATTGCTTTCGCATTGCATCTGGGGATAAATGTTTACAGACCATCCAATGGCAGTTTTTTTTCTTCGTTCAATTAATGGGGAAAAACAATAAAGACACCTCTGCTATGTAGCTGTAGAGGTGTCTTGGTACCAGTTTAAGGTGATGATTAAAAATTAACCTAATGAAATTTTATTAACCTTATCCATTATGTGCTTCACAGCACCTCATGCATATGGAATGTTTTAACACAATGGCAAAGGTATGAATAAATTGTGTAAGCGCAAAGCAAAATATGTACAAAATTTGCAAAATTCATAAAAAAATAAGCACCCCCGTTGTGAAAACATTATTCACAACGGGGATGGCTTGTACTTTTTTAACCGTTTTTTTGGCTGCTTACTTCAGGAAGCCCTCGGCAGTATAATAGGGGCTCTTGCTGGTAGGCTGGATGCTACCAAACTGGCTCCACTGTTCGTCGGCCTGGAACTGCTGTACGAATGCATCGGGTACATAAAGTGTACACTCCTTGTTGGGTTGGCAGTTCTTGGGCATGGGGTAGAACTCTGTGGTAAGGAGATAGACCTTGCGGAATTTCTCGGGATTGGGGAACATGCCAAACATACGGTTCTTGAAGTCATTGGGGATACTGAACTCTTCCATAGCAGTACAGCCTTCAAAGGCTCCGTCTTCCAACTTGCTCATGGTGTCTGCAAGGATAAGTTTCTTCAGGTTCTTGCAACCATAGAATGCGCCGACGCGAATCCAATAGGCATGCTCGCCCAATATAACGCTCTTCAACGAGGTACAGCCCTTGAATCCGTCTACTCCAATGGTATAGACATCGCCCTTAAGCTCTTGAAGTGATGAACAGCCTGTGAAAGCACCGTCGTTGATGACGGGCAGGGGACCAGCCAAGTGAATCTTCTTAAGGTTGGCGCAACCCTCGAAGGCACCATTGGCAATATGCTGTACCTGTTCGCCAATCCAAATTTCCTCCATAGTGGTGTTGCCACTGAACTCGTTGGTGTTGATACTTGCCAGTTTCTTGCTGATGAGAACCTTGGCCTTGTCAGGCTGTACATTACCCTTGCGGTGCTCGCCCGTGTAGATGAATACATCACCTGTGGGCTGGTCAGCCTCTACCTTCTTCTCTGTTGCGTTCTGGCCATCAGCAGTACTCTCTTTCTTCTCACCTGAACATGCTGTGAGCATACCCATTACGGTCATGCTAAGCAAATAATACTTTACTCTCATTTTCTTTTGTGTTGTTTATTTTAATTTGTAATTGTAATGACTAATGTATATCGCTTAGTGGTTAGCGGTTGACATCTAAAGCCAATAGACGCGTACAAAGATAAAGAAAAATACGATTCCAATGCTTATATTTTATAAAATATAGACCTAAAAAGACAGATTTTTATTACCTTTGCACGCAAAAGTAAATATTCTGGATGATTTCTATCGACAATTTGTGCGTTGAATTCAGTGCCCGACCTCTATTCAGTAATGTCAGTTATGTCATTAACGATAGAGACCGCATTGCCTTGGTTGGCAAAAACGGAGCGGGCAAGAGTACAATGCTGAAGATTATAGCCGGGCTGCAAGAGCCCACCAGCGGAACCGTTGCTGTTCCGCGTGATACCAGCATAGCCTATCTGCCTCAGGTGATGATATTGTCTGACGACTGTACTGTACGTGAGGAAACAGAGAAGGCCTTTGCGCATATTCATGAGATACAGGCCGAGCTGGAACGTCTGAACAAGCAGATGTCAGAGCGTACTGACTACGAGAGTGCCGAATATATGCACTTGGTAGAGTGCTTTACGCATCTGGATGAGCACTTCCAGTTGATGGGCGGTATGAACTATCATGCCGAGATGGAGCGAACCCTGCAAGGTCTTGGTTTCAGACGAGAGGATTTTGACCGTCCTACCAGCGAGTTCTCTGGTGGATGGCGTATGCGTATAGAGTTGGCCAAGCTGTTGCTGCAACATCCGGATGTTCTGTTGTTGGACGAGCCTACCAATCACTTGGATATAGAGAGTATCCAATGGCTGGAGCAGTTTCTGAGCAATCGTGCCGGTGCAGTTGTGCTGGTTAGTCATGACCGCGCCTTTATCAATAATGTCACCAACCGGACGTTGGAGATTAGTTGTGGCAAGGTATATGATTATAAGGTGAAGTACGACGAGTATGTTAACCTGAGGGCAGAGCGCAGAGAACAACAGTTGCATGCCCTGGAGAATCAACAGAAAGAGATTGCTGAGGCCCGTGCCTTCATTGAGCGTTTCCGATATCAGGCTACCAAGGCCATTCAGGTTCAGCAGAAGATAAGACAGTTGGAGAAGATTGTACCTATTGAGGTAGACGAGGTAGATACATCCTCCTTGCGCCTGAAATTCAAATGCTCTGTCCGCAGCGGTGATTATCCCATTGTATGCGAGGATGTAGCCAAAAGCTATGAACGTCTGATTTTTGACAAGGTAAACCTTACCATCAAGCGTGGTGAGAAGGTGGCCTTTGTGGGACGAAACGGCGAGGGTAAGACCACACTGGTGAAGTGCATCATGGGGCAGATACCTTTTGACGGTAAACTGACAGTCGGTCATAATGTGCAGATAGGTTATTTTGCACAGAACCAGGCGCAACTGTTGGATGGCGAGATAACGGTCTTTGATACCATAGACCGTGTTGCCAAGGGTGATATGCGTCTGAAGATCCGTGATATCCTTGGTGCCTTCATGTTCGGTGGAGAGGCCAGTGAGAAGAAAGTGAAGTTCCTTTCGGGTGGTGAACGTACTCGTCTGGCAATGATCAAGTTGCTGCTGGAACCTGTAAACTGTCTGATTCTGGACGAGCCTACCAATCATTTGGATATGCGCAGCAAGGATGTGTTAAAGGATGCTATACGTGACTTTGAGGGTACAGTGATTCTGGTAAGCCATGATCGTGAGTTCTTGGACGGCTTGGTTGAAAAGGTCTATGAATTTGGAGACGGCAAGGTTAGGGAACATCTGGGAGGTATCTATGACTTCTTGAAAACCAAACAGATAACGGAACTTTCAGAATTAAACACTTTGGCTATGTCGCAACAAAAGGGTACAACCAATGACGTTGTGGTAGAGGGTGGTCAGAAAGATTCGGCATTGACATACGAACAACAGAAGGCGGCATCTCGTCTGAGGAAGAAACTGGAGAAGGCTGTGCAGGAGGCTGAGGAACATGTGGCTCAACTGGAAGCTGCGGTGAAGATTCTGGAGGCACAACTTTCCACTCCAGAGGGCAGTACAGACATGAGTCTTTACGAGAAGCATGGACGGTTGAAAGCGCAACTGTCTGAGGCAGAAGAGGAATGGGAGAAGGCCATGGAAAGTTTAGAGGCAGCCCCCAAAATGACGTTATAACGTAATTACGAAATATCGAAATAATGACAATTTTAAATATATTATTATGAAAGCAAATAACATTATAACAGTAGCATTGTTTGCAGCAATGGCTTCTGCCTGTACAGGTAATAAGGAACTTGGCTCAGGTTTGAACCTGGCTAATCTTGATTCTACTTATCAGGCAGGAAAAGATTTCTATATGTTTGCTACGGGTGGATGGCAGAAGGCAAATCCGCTGACAGCAGAATACAGTAGGTTCGGTAGCTTTGATGTATTGCGTGAGAATAATATCAAGCAGTTGCAGGATATCATAGACAGCGTCTCTGCGCTGAAGGATCTGCAGCCTGGAAGCATAGAACAGAAGATTGCCGACCTCTACAACTCGGCTATGGATAGTGTGGAGCTGAATGGTAATAGCGGATATGCATTGGAGGCCTTCCTGCAGTGCGACGGCTATCAATGCGAGTCTAAAATAACAAATGACTGGCTAAAAGATGTATGGCCTCGTATGCAGCGTCAGGGCGTTAGCGGTATGTTCAACTGTTGGATTGGTGCTGATGAGAAGGATAGTAAGAACAATATTGTAAGCATCATGCAAGGCGGCCTTACCCTGGGTCAGAAGGACTACTACGTGGAGAACGATGAGGCTACCACAAAAATCCGTGAGGCTTATAAGAAATATATTGTTGATTTATGTGTGCACGATGGCTTCTCTGAGAAAGATGCCCAGCGAATCATGCAGGATGTTATGCGTATAGAGACACGCATTGCCGTGGCTAGTAAGAGCATGACTGAGCTTCGCGACCCAGAAGCTAACTACAATAAGCTCACTTATGATGAACTGAAGACTCAGTTTGCAGGTATCGATTGGGATGATTACTTTGGCGTCTTCGGCATAAAGAAGGGCGAGGTAAAGAATGTTGTTGTAGGTCAGCCTGCAGCTATTCATGAGGTGGAGAAAATCCTAAAAGAGGAGACACCAGAGGCTATACAGAACCTGTATCTGTGGCATGCTATGGATATGACGGCCTCTTACATTGATGATGAAGCACGTGCTATAGAGTTTGCCTTCAGCGGTACTGTTATGAGTGGTAAGACAGAAGACCGCCCTCGTTGGAAGCGTGCCGTGGAGAGTGTTGAGAACGGTTTGGGCGAAGCGCTTGGACAGCTCTATGTTGCCCGTTTCTTCCCCCCTGCAGCCAAAGAACGTATGGAGAAATTAATCCGTAATCTGCAGGTTGCCTTGGGCGAGCGCATTGATGTTCAGGATTGGATGAGTGATGAGACAAAGAAGGTGGCTCGCGAAAAGCTGGATGCCTTCTACGTGAAGGTGGGCTACCCAGACAAGTGGAAAGACTACAGCAGTCTGGAGATTGGTAAGTGCTATCTGGATAACATGCTGGCTATAAACGAATGGGCCATTCAGGACATGATAAAAACCAAATTGAACAAACCTGTTGATAAGGACGAGTGGTTCATGACACCTCAGACGGTGAATGCCTACTATAATCCCACTACCAACGAGATTTGTTTCCCTGCCGGTATTCTGCAGCCTCCCTTCTTTGACATGAATGCCGATGATGCTTTCAACTATGGTGCCATTGGTGTGGTTATCGGTCATGAGATGACACACGGATTTGACGATCAGGGTAGCAAATACGACAAGGATGGCAACTTGAAGACATGGTGGAGCGAGGAGGATACCAAGCGCTTTGAGGAGCGTATAGCTGTGATGCGTGAATACCATAATAAGATAGAGGTGTTACCTGGCTTGTATGCCAACGGCTCTCTGACATTGGGTGAGAATATGGCGGACCACGGAGGTCTGATGGTAAGCTACCAGGCCTTCAAGAATGCTACGGCCAATGCTCCATTGAAGAATATTGACGGCTTTACTCCAGAGCAACGTTTCTTCCTGGCCTATGCCAATGTGTGGGCCCAGAATATACGTGATGAGGAAATTCGCAAGCGTGTAAAGTCTGATCCCCATCAGTTGGGAATGTGGCGTGTAAATGGTCAGATGCCCCATATGGATGCCTGGTATGAGGCCTTCGGTATCACAGAGAAAGATCCTATGTTCATACCAAAGGAAGAGAGAGTACCAATCTGGTAAAATAGAGGCGGCCCTTGTTATATTGTAATAACGTTCAGGCCGCCCATCGTAATAACGTAAATAACGTAATAAAAACGGGAAGAAAAAATGCCATTAAGACTTCCAGATAAACTGCCTGCCATAGACTTGCTGAAAGATGAGAATATCTTTGTCTTGGCAGATTCAAGGGCTAATACACAGGATATACGTCCGCTGAGGATTGTCATTTTGAATTTGATGCCCCTTAAGATAACTACAGAGACGGATTTGATACGTATCCTCTCTAACAGCCCCCTTCAGTTGGAGATAGAGTTCATGAAGGTAAAGGCTCATACCAGCAAGAATACGCCCATTGAGCATATGAAGGCGTTCTACCGCGACTTTGAGTTGATGCGTAACGAAAAGTTTGACGGTATGATCATAACGGGAGCTCCTGTTGAGCACCTCGACTACAAAGAGGTAAACTATTGGGACGAGATAAGCGAGATTTTTTCATGGGCCCGGACTCATGTCACCAGTACTATGTATATATGCTGGGCAGCTCAGGCTGGTCTCTATTATCATTATGGTGTGCCTAAGCATCCGTTACCTGAGAAGATGTTCGGAATTTTCCCCCAATACCCGCTTGACAAGAAACTTCCCATCTTCCGAGGGTGTGATGATGTGTTCTATATGCCTCACAGTCGTCATACTGAACTCAGAAAGGAGGATATTCTGAAGGTTCCGGAGCTTAGCCTAATTGCAGAAAGTCCCATGAGTGGTGTCTCTATGGTTATGGCTCGTGAGGGTAGGGAAATCTTTATCACGGGTCATTCGGAATACTCGCCATACACATTGGATACCGAGTACAAACGCGATTTAGGCAAGGGACTTCCCATACAGATGCCTTATAACTATTATAGGGATAATGATCCTACAAAAGAGCCACTGGTAACATGGAGAGCACATGGCAATCTGCTGTTCCAGAACTGGCTGAACTATTATGTATATCAAGAAACTCCTTATAACATAGATGACATACATTGAGTTGCTTTCTCCTGCACGTAACCTGGAATGCGGCATAGCTGCCGTGGACCATGGAGCCGACGCCGTTTACATAGGTGCCGCCAGATTCGGTGCCCGTGCCTCGGCTGGTAATAGCGTGCAGGATATAGCAGAACTCTGCCAGTACGCCCATCAGTATGGAGTGAATGTGTATGTTACGGTTAATACTATCCTGTATGACGCAGAACTACAGGATACGCAAGACCTGATATGGGAGCTATACCGCATAGGAGCCGATGCGTTGATTGTGCAGGATACGGCATTGCTGCAACTTAATTTGCCTCCTATTCCTCTGCATGCCAGTACGCAGATGGATAATCGCACACCGGAGAAGGCACTTGCGCTGAAGAAATTGGGTTATGAGCAGATTGTGCTGGCTCGAGAGTTGTCGATAGATGAGATTCGTGCCATATACCAAGCTGTGCCTGATGTTCCCCTTGAGGCTTTTGTACATGGTGCCCTATGTGTTTCGTATAGTGGCAGATGCTATGCCTCGGAATATTGTTTTGGACGTTCTGCTAATAGAGGAGAGTGTGCTCAGTTTTGTCGCTTACCATTCTCGCTGGAAGATAGTAACGGGGAAACCATTATAGAAGATAAGTTCCTGCTGTCATTGCGTGATATGAACCGTAGTCGCTATCTTGAGGAGATGATGGATGCAGGCGTTAGGAGTTTCAAGATAGAGGGTAGGTTGAAGAATGTATCGTACGTAAAGAACATAACTGCCTATTACCGTCAGCAGATAGATGCTATTCTGCGCAGGAGAACAGAATATCAGCGTTCATCCCGTGGACGAGAGGAGTTCTTCTTTACTCCAGATCCTGCCCGTAGCTTCTCTCGTGGTTTTATAGATTACTTCCTGCATGGTAGGAAAGATGATTTGGCTTCACTTGATACGCCCAAGAGCAGAGGCCAGTTTGTCGGTCATGTAAAAGAGGTTAGGCGAGGCTGTATCATTGTAGCAGGCACCACATCTTTCTGCAATGGCGATGGCTTGTGTTTCATTGATACACAGGGTAAACTGCAGGGCTTTAGAGTGAATAGGGTAGAGGGTAACCACCTGTATCCTGCCGAGATGCCTGATGTAAAGAAAGGAGATGCTCTGTGGCGTAATTATGACCAGCAATGGGAGAAGCTGATGGCCAAAGAAACAGCTATTAGACGTGTCCCCGTTACTTTTACCCTTAGTGAAGTAGAGGACGGCTTTGTGCTGAAGGCTGTTCGGCAAGGAGGTAAGGAGGCGTCACAGCGATTTATAGCAGAGCATCAGTTGGCACGTACCGATCAACGGGCGGGTATTACGGAGTTGCTGAGCAAGTTAGGCGATACTATATTCTATGCCGAGAAGGTGGAGATTTCTTTTTCGCAGCCTTGGTTCATACCCCGTAGTCTCCTTGCAGAATGGCGTCGCAGTGTTGTGGAACAGCTTATTGCCACAGGAAGCGACTGCGTAAAAGAGACTTCGGAAAAGCCTCATTGCAAGGAGGCTGATATTTCACCTCGGTATTTTGATTTTAACATCAGCAATCGTCTCTCTTGCCAATTTGTTGCCGCTAAAGGTGGGCCTGAACAGATAAATGCTTTAGAGGTAACAGGTAAATTGAATGAGGGGCAGGCGCTGATGACGTGCAGATTCTGTCTGCGATACCAGATGGGTTGGTGTCCGCGCCAACGTGGCGCCAAGAGTCCTTATCAGGAACCCTATTACTTGTGCTCAAGAGACGGTAGAAGGTTCCGACTGGAATTTGATTGTAAAAATTGTGAAATGAAGGTAATGCATGCGTAAGTTGTTGTTCTTTCTTCTGCCGCTTTTGTTGCTCTCGGGCTGTTATTATCCAGCCGAAGAGTCAACGCTTTACGCAGTGAATGACAACTTCGTGCTTTCTGTAGATTCTCTTTCGTTACAGAAACAGGAACCCTTCCATAGTTTGCCTATAGATACCCTCTCTGATAGTATTGTACTGTATCACAATGACCCTATTGTGGTGGCGCAGATTCTGGTGATACCAGAGGATTCTGTGGATAGTGTATGGGTGAAGGTGGCACGCGACCAGTTCTCGCAAGGCTGGATACATCAAAGTACTTTCCTAAATAGCGTGGTGCCGGATGATCCTATTTCGGAATTTATATATCTGTTTAGTCAGCGCCATCTGTGGTACTTCTTGGGTATGGCTTTTGCCGTAGGAGTTCTTGTGGTATGGCGACAGGCAAAACGTTGGCGTTTCTATATGATATTCGTACGTGATATCAGTTCTTTCTATCCTACCTTGCTGATGTTGACCCTTTCCGGTTCGGCTATTCTGTATGCCAGCATTCAGCGACTGATACCTGACACATGGGTATTATATTACTACCATCCTACACTTAACCCCTTTGACTTACCCCTTATTCTGGGTCTTTTCATTGCCAGTATCTGGCTATTGGTGGTTCTTGTGATTGCGACAATAGATGAAGTGTTCAGTCTGTTACCTATACCTGAAGCATTTCTCTATCTGTTCTCCCTATTAGGAGTCTGTGTAGCTTGCTATCTGGTTTTCTCTCTGGCTGCGCTTGGTTGGGTAGGGTATCTGTTGTATTCCGCCGTTGCCGTTGCTTTTGTGTGGCGGTATTTCAGGTGCTTCAGTGCACACTGCGTGTGTGGCAGGTGTGGAGCCAAGATGCATGCCAAAGGACGGTGTACCCGATGTAAGACAGTCAATGTTTAATTCAAGATTCAAAATAAACCCGGTGACAAATCATTATTCATAAACCATAATTAATATGTTTAACTATTCACGTAACCTAATTACTTCTTTGTTGTTGTTCCTTAGTTTTGGAACGGCGACCTATGCTTTTGAAGCTGGCCAGGTGGTCCGACTAATCAGAGGCGGACATTCCCTGATGGTAGAGAATTCCTCGCTTGATGCTGGTAAGAATGCTGTGCTTTGGACAGAGACTAATACACATTCCCAGCGTTGGATGCTTGTTGATACCGGCAGGGGAACATTCTACTTGCAGAATGTATATTCGCAACTTTATCTGGGAGGTGTAACATCAGCTGTCAATAAAGCTGTGGTAGGGCAGATTGCCAAATCTAATGTTACATCCAGAGGCTCGTGGGAATTGGTTCCAGTAGAAGGTTCTGATGGTAAGTATAATCTTTTCATCGGCACGGCAAGAAGGTATGCATTGTCTTCTGACGCAGAGATAACGGATGGTACAGGCGTAACACTGCTTACTGCCTCAACTGCTGATCCTGCCTTGATAGAATGGACTATAGAAGTGGACGAGAATGTAGAGCCTTATGGTTTCTCAAAGAGCATGCGTGATGATATGATGAACAAGTTCAAGGCCCGTCATTACAAGAAACAAAGTTCGGGCTACAGTATAGACAACGGAGGTTGGTGGGGAGATGCTGAAATGTTCGAGACCATCTTGGATGCCTATGAAACAACAGGTAATCAGGAATATGCTACCATGTTTGAGAACTTGTATACCAACTTCATATCTCGAAACAAAAGTACCTGGTATCAGAGCGGTGTTAGTGGTTACAACGAGTATAATGATGACATTGCCTGGATGTGCATTGCATGTGTTCGTGCTTATCTTCTGACGGGAACCACGAAATACCTTACTACTGCTAAGACTAACTTCAATGGCATGTTTGCGCGTGCTGACTGCTACGGCAACAATCTACTGCAGTGGAAGCATAACTCTGGTCAGGGTACCAATGCTTGTATCAACGGTCCTGCGTCAGTCTGTGCCTGTTATTTGGCTATTGCTACAGCAGATATGTCGTATTACGAGAAAGCGAAGAAAACCTATCTGGCAAACCGCAGTTGTCTGTATGAGTTTTCTAACGGACAGCCTACCGGTAAAGTGTGGGATTCATACGACCAGGCAAAGCAGACGTACAATTACTGGGCCTCGACTTATAATCAGGGAACCTGTCTGGGAGCGGCTGTTATGCTGTACGACTATTATAAAGATCCTATGTTCAAGACGGATGCTGATGCAATTATCAAATGGTCTGTGAAGGAACTGGCTGACAGTCATGGTATAATAAAAGTGTGTCAGACGGTTAGGGGAGACCTTTGCGGTTTCAAGGGTATCCTAATGCGATACATTAGGCGTTATGCCGAGGATATGAATCATCCTGAGTATTATGATTGGCTGGCAAAGAACGGATACCATGCATGGAACAACCGTAACTCGGGTGGTATAACATCTTCTGCATGGCTGACGAAGTCTGAGGAGAACTATCAGCATAAAGAGGGGGATGAAATGAAGACCTTTGAGTCCTTTGGAAATAGTACTTGTCTCTCTGCCGCCTTTAATGCCCATTTAGGTGTAGTGGAACAACATAATGCCTATGACTCTATTCAGGTTGAGCACTTCAACTTTATAAAAGCTGCCAACGTGGTGGATGAAGGTAATACAGATGATGGTACAGGTATGGTTTCTAATATGCGTAGCGCTAACAATGTGGGCTACAAGATGGTGGATTTTGGTAATAAATATGCCACTCAGGTAACTCTTAGAGCCAACTTTCTGCGTACAACAGCCAGGGTTCATGTTTATATGGATGCACCTGATGCCAAGAATGGAACGTTGTTGTGTACGTTCTCTGGTGCGGACGATGATATTTCAACCAATTCTTGGGGTACCTACATCAGGACTCTGAACATTCCTGTGATAGGATCTCATAATATTTATCTTGTGGCTGCAGGAACTTCTAGCGTAAATCTGTTGTCACTTAACTGGTTCCAGTTCCAGTCGAATACTTCTGTTTATGGTGATATGACCAATAACGGAGGAAATCTTTCTTCTTCGTTGGCTGTTACGGACGGTACCTTGCAAAATCTTGTTGATGATGATATTTTGACTGGCTTCACTGGCTCTGCTGATGTCTCTGAGGTGTATGTGCAGTATCAGTCATCGGCACCTGTCATGTTGCAGGGCTATTCTCTTTGTGCCGGTTTAGAAGCTAATGACCCAGTGACATGGACGCTGAAGGCATCGAACGATGGGGAGGAATGGACAACACTTCACGAACAGGAAGATGTTGCCTTTGCGGCTCGTGCCCAGCAGATACGTTTCAATGTGGAGCCTTCCATACCTTATATATATTATAGACTCTGCTTTACCCTTCCTGAGGGAGCAGACAAACTTTCACTCTCAGAATGGCAGTTGTTGGGACGCGGTATTTCTCTGACTGATATAACTGCTGATGGTGGGAGTATAACAAGTGGATTAGAGGCGCTAATAGATCATCAGGGGGAGACAGCTACACTAACTCCCTTCACGGCTGCATATAAGTCGGAGGGCAACTATGCTATCACTTCTTATGCTGTCACCTGTACTGCGGGTAAAGCTCCTACGGCTTGGACGTTGGAAGGCTCTGTAAACGGAACAACCTGGAAGGTGATAGATCAACGGACAGATATACAGTTTCCTTATCCTGCCAGTACCTATATATGTAATCTGAGTGCTGTTCCCACCTATCAGTATTATCGATTGAAAGTATTGGAGGAAGGCGCTGAAGTGGCCCAATGGCAGCTGTACGGTAGCTATGACTTCGGAGCTTTCTATGCTGATGTCACTTCCTTTGCTCAGGTTTTCACGGGTGCAGGAGATGATGCCAGTGCGCTTGTGGACAATGTTGGAGAGACTTCTTCAACTGTTCAGGGCGATTTTATGCAGTGGAATTTCGTTATGCCAGTACCTGTTAAGGTGGTTGGCTTCAGTATGACATGTGCCGATGATGCGTCTTTTGATCCTTCCAACTTTACTCTCTACGGCATTAGTGAGAATGGTAGTAAAACGCAGATTGTAAACCGTGCTGTCACCTTTAACACAAGGGCAGCAAAGGTTACCGCTACAATCTCTTCTTCAGTGCAGTATAAGAATTTCCAACTGGTGGTCAACCAGACAACTTCTGGTGGAAACACAGCTCGCCTGGCTGATTTTGAACTCTTTGGTACTGCTATAGCAGAGGCTGGGGAAGATGCTTTGCTCCTTCCTGCAAGCGTAGAGGCTTCAGCTGTAGGCGCTACATCTACAGAAGGTGTTGAGAAACTTTCAGATCAGAGCAGGACAACACGTTACCGTACCAATTTTACGGCTCCCGTTTCTGTTACGTATACTTATGATAGTCCTATTGCTATACATTATTATACTATTACAGCCGCTAAGGATGGAGCCGCTAACGATCCAAAAGATTGGAAGTTTGAGGCCAGCAATGACGGCACTAACTGGGTAGCTATAGATGAACGTCAGGGTGAACTTTTCTCTAACCGTTATGCAACACAGGTGTATAAGGTTTCTGATGAGTTGGAACCTGCTGCCTATAGTCATTACCGTCTTACAGTAAATGCTGTGAATGGTGGTACGCAGATGCACATCAGTGAACTTCAGTTGCTGAACTTGTACAGTTGGTATATGGATGGGGGAAAGACAACCGCTATTTCTGATGTGGCAGAGAAGATTTTGACGCCTGATACATGTGTCTATAATTTGGCTGGTCAGATAGTTGGTACATCTCTTAGTCAGATGTTTGACCGTCTTCCCAAGGGCATCTACGTTGTTGGAGGTAAAAAAATACAAAAAAAATAGCTTGTAATTTGGTAGTTTCGCGGAAAGTCCGTACCTTTGCAGCGCTTTAAGACCAAAAGCCTCTCATGAGAGAGTTCGGAGAGATGGTAGAGTGGTCGATTACACCGGTCTTGAAAACCGGCGTGCTGAGAGGCACCGGGGGTTCGAATCCCTCTCTCTCCGCTCAAATAAAAAGAAGGAAGCTCAAAAGAGTTTCCTTTTTTTTGTTTCCTTATTATTGGCGTTTGTGTTTTGTCCGATACCTTCGGACAGATAGTCCGCCTACCGCGGACAATTCGCTATAATACTGATTCTGTTATTTCCTTTCCCTGAATTCCTGCGGCGTTTGACCTGAATGACTCTTGAAATAGCGGGCAAAGGCTGTCTGGTCCGAGAATCCAAGTTTGTCGCTAACTTGCTGAATAGTCATTTTGCGATGGTGTCTTAGCAGGTGCTTAGCCTGTACCATCACATAGCGTGCTATAAGCTCGCCTGCACTGTATCCCATCGTCTGGCGGACAATTGTGCCGAAATACTTGGGGGAAAGGCAAAGTTGGTCGGCATAGAACTTAACATCACGGTGCGTGCGGAAATTCTCTGCGATTGCAGAATGGAAACGGAGCATCAACAGTTCTACGCCACTCTTTTCTTCAGGCACAAATCCGTTTTCAGTACAGTAAATATCAGTTAGATGTGCCATTATGTCAATTTGCGCAGTCAGAAGTTTCTCGCGGTCGGGATGATCCAGCATATTGATTCTTCTCAGTGTTTGAATACAGGATTTTATCCCCTCGTACTGCTGATCGTTAAGATGGAATGTTGTCAGGAAGTAATGTATGTATTTGTAATTGTCTGGATACATCTCTGCCAGAATGCCATAGAAACGACGTGACATTATAACCAGAGTTGCATGATAATCTTTGCTTGTTTCAAGGGGAACCATCACGTGGTTGGGATTAAGCAAGGTGAAGTCATGTCCCTGGAAAAAATCTGATTCGAAATCATATTCCGACCGTATCCATCCGCTATTATTAAGTGCAATTACAACATAAGGTAACACTATGGGCTCGTTGTATACGGGCATTTGTGTGAGATCAATAATAGCCAGGCCACGTTCCTCAACAAGCTTGGCTATCATACTCAAAGAAAGGGCTTCTTTATCCATTTTTTTACTATCTGCGGCACAAAGTTATATAAATATGGACAAAGAAACAAACAGATTCCGACCTTTTGTCAAATTTTTCTTTCCATCATAACGTATCGCTTTGGTATATTTCCTGTAATTTTGCAATCGTAAAACGGAAATGTTTAAAACACAACCGTGATTTTGAAGATAAAAGATAACAGAATAAAAACATATTTGCAGCCCTCATGCTGAGATAGCACATGGTCATGCAGCTTGTTAGGTAGAAAAATAATGTCACTACCTTTAACTTAGTTTAGTTTAGTTTGAGGAAAGACTTGCCGTGAGGCTGGTCTTTTTCCTTTTTTATATAATATATTTGTCAATCTCTTTTCTTGTATTCTGTGTCATAGTACAGTGAAAAAGGGATATAAGTTTCCTGCATCCGGAAAAAATCGGATTAATTCTTGGTACTTCTCATTCTTATTCGTATATTTGTCGCCAGAATAATAACCGAAATTAATAATACTATCCTATCTAATATATGAAACGTTTTTTCTATTTTTTAATCATAGGTATTCTCTTTTTTGGCTGTTCTGAGTCTGTTGATACGTCTTCACGATACGTTTTTAAGGATAAATCCATCATGCAATACTTGGAGGATAAGGAATACTATAGTGAGTATGTCCGCTTGTTGGGGCGTGTTCCTGTCAGTTCAGTATCCAAGACAACAGTAAAGCAATTGCTATCTGCCCGTGGTCATTATACCGTGTTTGCCCCAACCAATGATGCTGTGTATGCATATCTGGATACGCTTTGTGCTAAGGGACTCATATCAGAACCTTCATGGGACGCGTTTACTGAAGAGAAAGATTTGGATAGTATACAGAAGGTAATTGTCTATAATAGTATCCTTGACAGTGGAGATCAAGAGGCGTATGATATCGCAAACTTCCCGGATAATGAACATGAATTCGGCCTGTCGAATATGAATGATCGCAAGTTGCGTGTTTTCTATGGCATTACAGATCCTGACAGTATCACTATAAACGGTATTGTTCCTGTGTCCAAGAAGAACCGGGGAATAATTCTTACCAATGGCTTTATTCATCAGGTGGAGGCTGTTATCGCGCCAAGTAACGATAGGTTGGGTGAATTCATTTCCTATTGGGCACGTCATCCTGAGAGTGGGTATAGCGTAATGTCTCGTTTGGTATTGGCATGCGGATTGGTTGATACACTGAATGCTTTCCGTGACGAAACATGGGAACAACTGTACCTGACGGGTGGAGTTGAGGATTTGCCTCCTCATACTTCTTTCAATACATCACAGCCTGGGTCCATTCCAGAACACCGTTATTATGGCTTCACACTTTTTGCCGAGACAGACCGCTTGTGGGAGGAAACTTTAGGTAAGCCTGCAGAGGAAATAAGTGTAAAGGACGTTTGTGATTTCCTGCGTGAGTCAGGTCTTTTCAATCATATGGAAGGAACGGTCTATGATGATGATTATTCCAACGAGAAGAATGTCCTGAACCAGTTTGTAACTTATCATTTGCTAAACCAGCGTATAGGTCGTGATAAGTTGGTGGTACATTATAATGAGTTGGGTTTTGATTACAGAAATACCACTAACCCCACTATTCCCGTTATGGATTACTATCAGACGATGGGTATACCTCGTCTGCTGAAGACCTATGAGAGTCGTGAGAGTAAAGGCATTTTCCTAAACAGATTCCCATTGTTGAGAAACGGACGCGGACAGTTTGGTCCTTCGAGTGGCGTACCCAATGACTATCACGAGAGCGGCCTCTTCCCTTCGCTAAGTGGTACCAGCACAAGACCAGATGAAAATCAGGGTGTGCGTGTCCTTACGTATTCGGAGTCAGGAACCGATGCCAGTAGTGTCGCCAATGGCATTGTATATCCTATTGACAATTTTCTTGTGTGTTCCGAAAACGTTTGTAACCAGCTTGCCAACCAGCGTATCCGTATTGATGCCGGTTGTCTGATGCCGGAGTTGATGAACAATGATATTCGTGCACATCGTGCCTATTATGCCAGCGGTGCAGACAATTCCCGTGCCATCCCCACTAATTATCCTTATATAGAGAATATAGAATTATATGAAGGTACGCGCTTCTATTATCTTCAAGGTTACCTCTGTGGAGGTTTCTATAATCTGCAGGGAGATGAATACAATATTATTGGCTGTTATGACTTTACGATGAAGTTGCCCCCTGTGCCTCGCGCAGGTCAGTACGAGATACGTTTTGGTGTTGCAACAGGTTCTCGTGTTCGCTCTATGGCTCAAGTCTATTTCGGCTCCACTAAAGACATGATGCCTGCTGCTGGTATTCCCATGGACCTAAGATTAGGCGGAAAAGAAAAGAGAGTAGGTAGTATTACATTGGATTCGAATGTAGGATGGGAGGAAGATAATGGCGATGACGAACATGACGATAATATCACGAAGCGAATGCGTACAAAAGGATTCATGAAGGCTCCTAATTCCTGGACAACACAATTGGGTGGTAACCTGACTGTTCGAACCCAGCACGTAATGACACGTCGCATCATGGTGAGCGCTTATCTTTATCCGTTCCGTAATTATTATATTCGTTTCAAGTCGGTTCTGGATGATGAGAATAAGGAATTTTTCATGGACTACTTCGAGTATGTGGCCAAGGAAGTTTATGATAATCCAGAGGTGCCAGAAGACATTTGGTAATATGTTTCCTCTTTTGTTTCCTCGTATGTAAATTTTGTGGTTACTTTAAATGGTGCGTACCCTTTAGGGTTCGTAAAGCGCATTTTACCGACAAAAAGAATTCTGTTTCTTTTGCCGTGTCGAAAGTTTTGCATAATTTTGCAGACGTTAATAATTACCTGACGGATTTCTCCGCTTGGTAATATGCAAAAAGAAGCAATAAGTGAGAACTATTTCGATAGTTAAATATTATTTTAACCTAATTGTGGCATATAGTACCTATTATCTGCGGTATGCCATAGGTATGTTTGCTGATTATCCCCCCGAAGTCAAAGTTGCCGTATCGGTAACGGTAATGTGTCTGATTTTGATGGTGATAATGGGTGTTGCTCTGATTCTTCTTTCTCACAAAGAAAAGAAACTGAGAAAGATACGAATGAATTTCGAAGAAAAATTCGGCAAGGGGATGGACTTTATGCTTTCGGCTGAAGCCCAGAAGTTGATGTCTACGCAGGAAATTGCTGCAGTCTTTGGCATTGCGAAGGAGAACATTGGAAAGGAGATTCTTAAGAATAGACGCGAAAAAGAGATTTTCGTGCAGATGTTCTACCTTCGTTTTATTACTGAAAGATCTGATTCTGCAAACAGAAATAATATCACTGCCTTGCTGTATTTGTTTGGTATTCCTGAATATCTTGAGAAAGAGGTGAGCTTAAGGAGTATGAAGCGTAAGGTAGACGCTATGGGTAAGATTCGTACATTTAAGTTGCCGGTCAGCCCCTGGGTAATCAATAAGCTTCTGAACTCCAAATACCTGACTGTTCAGCGTCTGGCTATGTACTCTAACATTATGCTTAGCTCGGATAGTGACTTGGATTATTTCGAGACGGACTTCTTTGACAAACATTGCTGTATCAAGGATGAGATAGAGTTAGCATATTCCCTTCAGCGTAGACGTAGAGCGGGGCTGAAGTTGCCCAACTTGGCTCGATGGGCTAATATACAGAAGAATGAGCGCTCACAGTGTATGTTTGTCCGACTTATGAGAAGATTTGATGAGTTGGAGTATTGTGATCAGTTGACAGAACTTTTCAAGACTCAGCATCGAAAGAAGAAACTGATTGAAGAGATTTCTCGTACCTGGGGTTATCTGCATTATACTGATAGCGAGGATTTGTTGATTGATGCCTTGTTGGCAGAACCAGATGATACCAAGGTTGCTATTATGCATGCGCTGACTCGTTTCGCAACAGGTAAAAGCCTTCATGCATTATTGGAAGGTTTTACGAATACGACTAACCCGCACGTACGATTTGAAGCGCTCCGATGCATGTATAATTATGGAGAAGCGGGACGTGCTCAGTTTGATGAGCTGGAAAGAAATGCTGAGGAAGGCGACAGGAAATTCTTTGACTTCTTCAAGAACGATATCACGTTAGAGAAGATAGGCCTTGACAAGGAACAGGCATACCATCCCTCTGTCGAGACTGTTTATAACGGATAAATCAGATAGAATACGCCTATGTGGATTACAATATATTATATATTCTGCTATCTGGTCTTTGGCTATACTATGTTGCTGATGGCCAGTTACATGTATCTGGTTATTATGAGTAGTAGGGCTCAGAGAAATCTTGGTATTAATATCCCTGATGATGAGACCATAAAATATTTCATGCAGGGCTCACCGCTTACTCCTGCCGTTTCCATTATTGCACCTGCATTTAATGAGGAGGTTACCATTCTGGATAATGTAAATTCACTAATGAAGATTGATTATCCCAACTACGAGATAATCATTGTGAATGATGCAAGTACAGACCGTACGATGGAACTGCTCATCAATGAATATAAATTGGTTGAGGTGCCTTATGATATTGCCATGAAGGTGCAGTCGAAGCCCATAAAGCGTGTGTTGAAGTCAACGGAAGAGAAATACAGTAAATTGGTGGTTGTTGACAAGGAACACGGAGGAAAGAAGGCTGACGGTTCTAATGCCGGTATCAATGTTTGTAGCAATAAATACTTCGTGTGTACTGACGTGGACTGTATTATTGAGCCCATGGCGTTGTATCGTATGATGTGGATAGTCTTGAATAGTCACAGGCCAGTGATAGGCGTCAGTGCTACTATGTTGATGAGTAACGGATGTATTGTTGAAGATGGAAGAGTAGTGGAAGCTGCTGTGCCCAATACTCTGGTTCCTATGTTCCAGCAATTGGAGTATTTGCGTTCGTTCCTTATCAGTAAGCTGGGATGGTCAAGTATTAATGCCTTGCCTAATATCTCTGGAGGTTTCGGCCTTTTCGATACTGACGTGGCAGTAAAGTCGGGAGGCTATGACCCAACCAGTATGGCCGAGGATGTTGATATGTTGCTACGTATGGTAACATATATGAAGAATACTGGTCAGGATTTCCGATTAGGACAGGTTCCTAAGGTATGTTGCTGGACGGAAGGTCCTGGTACGGTAAAAACACTGTGTCGTCAGCGTATGAGATGGGCTCGTGGTCTTTTCGAGATTATTTCCAATCATAGAAAGCTTTTCTTTAATCCACATTACGGACCTATTGGCGCATTTACCTTGCCATACATATTTATTTTCGAGTTCATTGCTCCTGTGCTTGAGATGACTGGTTTCCTGTTTATGATTTGGCTGGTTCTTACAGGAGGCGTGAATTGGGATTCTGCAATTATCCTTTTCGGAATGATATACATATTCTCAATATTTATGTCATTTTTTGTCTTGTACTTTGACTATTCTGCAAAGGCAGTTGAATGGCAGAATACAAAAATCAGCTATCTGAAGTTACTTCTGGTAACCTTTTTGGAGCCCTTTATCTATCATCCTATCATCACATATTGTTCAAACGTAGGTTATTGGCGCTTTATAAGCAATCAGACGGCTGTTTGGAAACCTATTCAGCGTAAAGGTGTTAAAAAGAAGAAATCATGAAAGTAAAATACATTTTCATATTATTGACGATTCTTTTCATTTCGTCATCCACGATATGTGCTCAGGAGATTCCGCATACACCACGATACTATATACATCGGGCTGAAGGTTATGTTAGTTCTAATGCCTGGAATACAGCGAAGCGTGAGATTGACGCCGGTCTGAAGGAATATCCAGATGATCCGGATCTGCGCTATCTGAATGGGCGCTATTATTTCATCATTGGCGATATGAAAGAAGCCCGTTATAATCTGGTAAGGGCCACGCAGATTAATGACCTGCACTTTAAGGCTAAGCGTCTGTTGGTTGATGTAGAGGATAAGTTACAACATTATTCTAGTGCTATTTGTTATATCAACGAACTACTGGAGTTCCAGCCATATGACCGTGACCTGTGGCGACGTAAGATCGCATTCTACCGAATGTTGAAGAATGATGTTGAAGCCGATGCTGCCCTGAAGCGACTGCATCATATCTATCCTAATGACTCTGTTGTGTTGGCTGATGTCAGAAGACATAATCATGAGAACTGGGATAAGGTCCTCAAGAAAAGCTCGCTTAATGAAGCTGCAGAAAATTTGGAGAGATGGATAGATCAGGATCCTATGATGCGTGAGTATTATGTTGAACTTGTTGGCACGTATATTAAAATGGGTGAGTACGAGAAAGCCATTGGCGCAGCCAATCGCGGACTAGTTCATTTCCCTAATGATGCAGAGCTCATTAATAAGGTTGTGGGCATCATGACGGAACTTGGACTCTATACACAAGCCTTAGCCTTTGCCAAGAGTAAGAATATGAGCGGTAACGTTTACAATAATCTGTTACAGGAGGTTGCTGCTGATGCTCGAATGCATGATCCATACGAAGCTAACGGACGTCTTTATCTGGCTACTCACGACCGTGATGCATTGACTTATCTGATAAATACCTCACTTACGAGAGGTTATTATGATGATGCCCGGTTCTATATCGAGGAAGGAATGAAGTTGGAAGGACGTACGCCTGGCCTTTTAATGAAATTGTATTCTCTGGAGAAGCAATCTGGTAACGAAAAACGTTGTCTGCGTGTTCTGACGGAGTTGTATGAAAAGAATCCAGAAGATGAGGAACTTTTAGAGGCATATGCAGATATGATGCTGCAACTATCTGATTATGATTTTGCGGCAGAGCAATGGAATGATGCCTATGAGCATTTAAATCGTGTATTGGAATTGATGCCTGATACAGATGATTCATGGCCGGCTGTTGTATCTAAGCAGATTACTGTACTTGGACATCTGAATAGGCAGGAAGAGGCTCATAATCTTTTTGTGGAATCATCTGAAAGAAGCCCTCATAACCGTCGTCGTTTCGCTTCTGCATATGAAGACTTTGCTGGTAACCGCTTGAAATTCCTTATCGATGAGGAACGTTATGATGAGGCTTTAAATGAGGCGCAGGCTCTCTTGGAGGTTGTTCCGGGAAGTGAAGTTGCTTTGCGTTGCCTTATTAATATGAGCCAGACTCTAAAACGTGACGATTTGTTCCCGCAATATGCGGCAATGGGTTATGAGGCATATCCAGAGGTACCTTATTTTGTTGTAAAGCAGGCTCTCTCGCTCCAACAGCAGGGAAAAAATGAAGAGGCTTTGGCAATGCTTCAACCGCGTGACCGGTCTGGCGAATTTATGTCACCCCAGCTTGTTGCCGCATATTCTGGTATAAGTCATGAGTGGGCAACTCAGCTATTGAAGAACAGAATGTCAGAGCTTGCAATGCAGGTGATTGATTCTGCTCTGGTTCATGATGCGTCCAACAAGGATCTGCTATATGACAAAGGAATAGCTTATGAGTATCTGAAGCAATTCGACAAAGCATGCGAATATCAGCAACGTTACTATGAACCTAGTAATGCAGAACAGTGGGATTATATCCGCCATATACGTTATTTGGGATTCAAGGGATTCAAGAATAGGGTAGACGCTACATATACCAGCGCATTCTATGATTCACATGCTGAGACTCTTTCGTCAATAGCTCATCTCTATTCCATTGCCTCTGTTTCATATGCCAGAATTAGTCCACGTAACACTTATACAGGACAGATTAGCTATAAGGGTATAGATGGGGATCCGTTAGAAAAGGAATCTGGAGGATTCGGTCTTGAGTTTATGGCTCAGTGGGAGCATGAATTTAATTCAAAATGGAGCGGAATGGCTAATGCTGCTGTTTCTACCCGTTTCTTCAATAAGTTTGGTCTTAACGTATCTGCATCATATTCTGCTCCAAGAGGGTGGACACCATCATTACGTTTGGGATTTCGTAGGACACCGTCTACGTACCTTTATCTTGGAGGCGACAATTTTGGATTGGTTGCAAAGGATGAATTTAATCTGCTTCTTATCTCTCCCTCTGTTGAAAAATCATGGGAGCGTATCAAGGTAACAGCCAATACGGATGTCACTCTTTTGTCCAGTAATCTCTATTATAACATTGGATTGAAGGGTAAGCTTTTTGTCAATAACGATAACATATCCAGTGTTTCACTTATTACAGGTTTCGGCTCATTCCCTGAGTTATCGTTCTTCGAGCAGACTGCCTTGCGAAATGTATCCCATACAAATGCTATGGTGGGCTTCGATGTCCAGTATCTATGCACTCGTCATATATGCTTAGGGCTGACGGGCAGTTGGAATACATGTTTCAATCCCTACCGTTTACAGGATGGTTCATTGTCTGACTCGTACCGTAACATTTATTCCATTGCATTGCAATTCCATTTAGCTTTCTAAACCATGAGAATTAATAGATCTAAATATATCATGAGAAACTTTAAACTGAAATACGTAGTGCTGTTATCGGCATTACTGCTTGTGGGATGTGATCGAACTAAACAACATTCCACAGACTCATCACCATTTGAGTATCGTGAAGTCTATCTCCCTGTATTGGCTTCTGGTGAACATGTTCCCCTTAGTTTAAATAGTATTGATCGGGATTGGGGAATCTGGGGGCATAATCTTTCTGTGGTTTTGCCGGACAAACCTTCTTCAAGTGTTTATGCTAAGTGCGAAAATTGCGTGAATCGTGATCAGTTCTGTTTCACTTCAGATGCTTTGTTTGACTATATAAAGAAATACATCTGTAGGAATTATCGCAGTGACAAGCCTATGCGATTTGCCATTTTACCCAATGATAATTCAGTGGTATGTCAGTGTAAACGATGTGTGGAATGTGGTAATACAAAACTTGATGCTTCTGGGGCTGTCTATTACATGTTGGAACGTCTGACCAAACTGTTCCCCCAGCATCTCTTCTTTACCTCCTATTATAAGACTACATGCAGCCTGCCAAGTCGTCCTTTGCCAGATAATGCAGGTGTACTTGTCAGTGCCATCTGTTTTCCTCTCAGTACGGATTGCACACCAGAGGAGGGGGAATTCATGCATTTGCTTAAGCAGTGGTCTGAGTATACGAGCCGGATATATGTATGGGACTATATAAATAATTTTGATGATTACTTTACGCCATTCCCTGTCTTCTCTATCTTTCAGCATAGGCTTCGTCTTTATGCACAGGCTGGCGTGAAAGGAGTCTTTATGAATGGAAGTGGTGCGGACTACAGTACATTTTATAGACTAAAGATTCATATTCTATCATTGTTGCTGTCTAATCCAGAGGCAGAATGGCGACCATTGCTTAGGGAATTTTGTCGGGAAAGATATCCTGTTACGGGTGAAGCTATATGTGATTTTGTCATTAAACAGGAGGATATGGTTAGTAGTGTGAAAACCCCCTTAGCATTATATGAGGGCATTTCTACTGCGGTTAAGACATATTTGCCGGCCGAGGAGTTTATTAAATTCCATAACGATTTGCTCTACTTACTACCCGAGACGAAAGGACGTGAACATAAAAGCATTGAGAAAATAAGTAGAGCAACATCGCTTACACACCTTGAGTTGAAACGTATGGCAGCTGATACCGTGGGTTGTGAGCAGATGCTGAATGAATTGATAAGGCTTTCGGATTTGGATATTATTGCTTATAGCGAGGCCGGGGAAACCATTGAAAGTTATGTGAATGACTATCGGTACATGCTTCGTCATGCAAGGGAAACATGGGGTAAGAATCTTTTGAAGGGCGTTCGTCTGGAACCTCTGACAGAATTGGATGAGGACTATAATGACATCTCTATTCTTACCGACGGACTTCTGGGGCTTCCTTCTTGCTATCATTGTGGTCAAATGCTCTCGTCGGCTACGCCATCGTTGCGCATAGCAATCCCTCGTGTAGAGGGGATGAAGCATTTACGCGTTAATATGACCAAAAATTCCATTTTCCATATATCTTTTCCATCACGTGTCATGTTAACAGCCAATGGACATGAGATAGGGGCTGTTGTGCCAGCTTCTTCTTCATCACATCTTCAGCGTGCTGTAGCAGAGTTCGAGATTCCGGCTAATTGCAAGGGTAAACTTGTACTTCATGTTTATCGAGACCTGGAAGATCGTACGATGGCACTAGATGAGATAGAGGGCTTCTGAGGAGGAAGATTATTGTTAATAGAAAGAAATGAAGGTAATAACTTATAGAAAAAAGAAGTCGTTGATAAGCAGGGTAGTAGCTCTCAGTTTTTCTGTACTCTGCTTTGTGTCATGCGATAAGGAACTGAAACCTGCTTCCGTAATAGTTGTTGATCCTGTTCGACACTATTATCCGGTTATTCAGGGAGAAATGATGAATCTGTCTTATGAGATAGAAAACACATCAGATAATCCTCTCTTTATTCAGGAGATGCAGACAACATGTGGGTGTATCATATCACGAGATGATCTCCCTGTGGTTATACTTCCGCACAAAGTGGGTTATATCCACCTTACCTTCAATACCATCAAGAATACAGGTTATGTAGATCATTTTATATATTGCTATGGTAATTTTCAGGACTCTACATGTGTAGAGTTGGAATTCGATACCAATGTTGTTCCCCGTGCAGATTACGTCCATGACTATGAACAATTATGGCAAGAACAGACCACGGGATCAAGTTCAATACGTGATTTCGTTGATGGAATGCCTGGTCAGAAGGGCTATTATACGAATCCGGAGATGAGCCCGCGTACTCGAAGGAAGGAGGAGGTTCAAGAGGTAATCGACGAAGTTGCACCATAATAAAAATCCCACGTAAGGTTGTTGCTTGCCTCACGTGGGATTTTTTTGCTGCCTAACTGGAGATATTTTACGCTCCAGTTAGGCGGTATTCTTTTTCGGGTTAGAAAAACCTCGTTGTTATTTCCATACAAGTAGACGTCCTATCTGGTCATATATGCTACCCCAATGAGCACGGCTTTCTACGTCAGGAGCGGAAGTAGAAGCAGCCTTGCTCTTTTTCTGCAATTGTTGCAGAGTATAGAGTACGGCAGGATGAATCTTCTGGTTTCCGTTATTAAAGGCGCGTTCCAAATGGGACAACATGTTGTTCTGCAAGGCCATACGATATGCTGTAACCTTCTTGTTGCTGTCCAACTCAGTAAAGATAAGCTTGCTAAGGTCGGTAAGGTACTGCTGAGGCGTGTATAAGTCGTTCAGGGCATCCAAACGATTCATCAGGCTTGTTACGGCATATTGTCCTACATAACTTGTCAGTATTTGGGGGTTGGATGTCAGACGTTTAGCGTAAGACACCTCGCGTAGCCATACTGGTTCGTGCAGGAATTGTTCGTCAATAAACTTGAGGGCAGCTTTTTGCTTCTTCAGAGGCTGTGGCTCATATACATCACCTCCCATCCCCTGCGTCTTAGGCTCTACCAGATAACCTCCGATGTTATTGGTAACATGTCCGCAGTATCTCATCATCTGATTGGTAATGTGGTTGTACATGGTTGAGATGTCATGGTCGTAGATATCTTTCTCGTTGTCCAAAGTGTAACGACGAAGGTTGTCTGCCAAACGTTTGAGGTTGAGGATACCGTAGTAGCTGGCCTTGACAGGATCGTCACCCAAATCCTCCGTCTGGCGACGTGGGTCTATGTGTACACCTTCACCATCGCCCCACCAAAGACGGCGGTTCTTTAGTGACTCCAATACCATTGGCTCTAACATCTTATGGTCTTCCAACTCGTCCTTTGCATCCAGCATAGGCTTGTAGCCCCATGTGATGGCCCACTTGTCATAATCGCCGATACGGGGGAATATACCAGTTCTGGAAATACCGTCCTCTGGTTGTGCAACATAGTTGAATCGTGCATAGTCCATGATACTGGGCGTATGTCCGTGCTCCTCGACCCATGCCTTATTGCGCAGACTGTCAACGGGTACGGTACTTGAACTTCCAAAGTTGTGACGCAACCCCAGAGTGTGTCCTACCTCGTGTGAGCTGACAAAGCGGATAAGCTGTCCCATCAGTTCTTCGTCATAATTCATTTTCTGAGCAGCTTCGTCAATTGAGCTAGCCTGAATCATGTACCAGTCGTGAACCAAAGACATTACGTTGTGATACCAGCAGATGTGGCTTTCCAGAATCTCGCCTGTACGTGGGTCATGTACATTTGGTCCATATGCATTCTCAATGGGACTTGCCAGATAACGGATACAGCTATAACGTGCATCCTCCAGACTCATTGTAGAATCGTTCTCGGGCCATTCTTTAGCCATGATGGCATTCTTGAAGCCTGCTTTCTCGAAAGCAACTTGCCAGTCGTTGACACCTTGAATAAGGTACTTCCTCCATTGCTTTGGAGTGGCAGGGTCAATATAGTAAACAATAGGTTTGATAGGCTCAACCAGTTCGCCGTTTTTCATCTTTTCCACATCTTCAGGACGTGGCTCAAGGCGCCAGCGGGTAATGAAACGCTTTTCCTCAACACGCTGCTGGTCATCAGCGTAGCTGGTGAAGTCGTCAGAGAAGAAGCCTACACGTGGATCATAGAAGCGGCGCATCATTGGCTTCTCTGGCAGGAGGATGAAACTGATGTTAAGTCCGAAGGTGGCCTTGCCTGTCTGTCTTACTGCAGGTACTCTGCTCATATTTCCTCCATAGAATGTTTTTACGATGCGCACCTCGGTGTTCGTTGGGAATGTCTTGATGTCCTCTATGTAACTGACATCCTGGTTTTGTAGAGAGAACTGATCTTTGATATATCGAGGCAAGCCCAAGGCAGGGTTATCTGAATTGAAGAATCCTCCCACCTTTATTTTATATACGCCATTATTATGGCTTTCTATTTTGAAGGCACCAATGATGGGATTTTCATTGCTGACCGTGATGGCACGGTTGATAGTTTCTGTTGTGTCAGCAACATTTATAATAAGTTTCGAACGCATAAGCAAACCGTCATCAGGTGCAACCTGGAAGTAGACAGTCTGCTGGTTAACCTGTTCGCCACCGAACTTGCCTATACCAGCAGGAGTTGATGTGTAGCGTGTTGTTGTCAGGAACTCACGTCCAATGAGGCTGTCTGGAATTTCAAAGAACCATTCATTATCGGCTTTTGAGACGCGGAATAGTCCATTGCGTTCAATATTTTTCTTCTGAGGTGGTGTTTGTGGACTCTCCTTGATTTTCTTCAAAGCCTCTGTGGGGTCGAACTTTCCTGCGGGAGTTATTACCCAACGGTTGCCATTGTCGGCTGTGTCCCAGGTATTAATAACGACGACTGTTTCATCGTTCATGTTTATGTAAAATTTGGCTCCGCTCCTGTTTTGGGCAGATATCATGTATTTGTATTTCCCGTCGGCCTGCTTGCTGTCAAAGGTAAGGGGTGTTCCCAAATTGTTTACAAAACTTCCACTACCAAGCAGGAATTTCTTGGCAGAAGGACTATATAAGTATTGTTTGCCGTCGCAGGTTATGATGGCAAAACTCTTATCTTCTTTTGGTGCATCAGTACGGATTACTCCAGATGTGAGCCCTGTGCCGTTGGCATTCATTACTAACTGCCCGCGTTTGCATGTCAGAGTGTATAACTTGAAGTTACTGAAGCCGTTAGGATTCTTTTCTTTTCCTTTCTTCTTTACCTGTTCGGTCTTGGTCTTTTCTTTCTTCTCCTTCTCTTTTGCGATGGCGGGTGTTGTTAATAAAGCAGCCGCAAAAAGGATGCTTAGAATTTTGATGTTCATGTTCTCTTTATTTTAAATTCTTGTTTTTTTATATTGACGCCAAAATTACAGATTTATTACGAATTGTTAGCTTGTTTTTGAATAAAAATTGTAATTTTGTATTCTATTAACATATGAAAGAGTTTCAACTAACATCAAAATATAAGCCTACCGGTGACCAGCCCGAGGCAATCCGTCAGCTCTCAGAAGGTGTTCTTCAAGGCGTTCCTGCCCAGACCCTATTGGGTGTGACTGGCAGTGGAAAAACCTTTACAATTGCAAATGTCATTGCTAATGTAGGTAAGCCCACATTGATACTGAGCCATAACAAGACGCTTGCGGCTCAACTTTATGGAGAGATGAAGCAATTCTTTCCCAATAATGCTGTTGAATACTACGTCAGTTATTATGATTATTATCAGCCTGAGGCATATATCCCCAGTACCGATACGTATATCGAGAAAGATTTGGCTATTAACGAAGAGATTGACAAGTTAAGGTTAGCTGCTACAAGTGCACTTCTCTCAGGAAGAAAAGATGTGATTGTGGTAAGTAGTGTCTCTTGTATCTATGGTATGGGAAACCCGTCGGCATTCTATGAGAATGTAATAAATTTGAGGGTAGGGCAGAAGCTGGACAGAAATGATTTCTTGCGTAGGCTTATGGATAGTCTGTACGTTAGAAATGATTTGACATTGAATAGAGGGCAGGTTCGCGTTAAAGGTGATACTGTAGATATAGCTCTTGCCTATAGCGACTATCTGTTACGCGTAACATTCTGGGACGATGAGATAGAAAGTCTTGAGGAGGTGGATCCCATTAGCATGGCTCGCATTTCTGTCTTCGATGAATACAAGGTTTATCCTGCCAATCTTTTCATGACTAGTCACGATATGCAGGAGCAGGCTATTCGCAAGATAGAAGATGATTTGAGAGATCAGGTGGCTTACTTCGAGGAGGTGGGCAAGTCTTTGGAAGCTAAACGTTTGCATGAGAGAGTAACATATGATGTTGAGATGATTCGTGAGTTGGGACATTGCTCTGGAATTGAGAATTATAGTAGGTATTTTGATGGAAGAGAGCCGGGGACGCGCCCTTATTGCCTGCTGGATTTCTTCCCAGAGGATTACTTGATGGTAATAGACGAAAGCCATGTGTCTGTTCCTCAGATTGGTGCCATGTATGGAGGCGATCAGGCCCGCAAACGTAATCTTGTAGAGTATGGTTTTCGCTTACCTGCTGCAAAAGATAACAGACCTCTCAAATTTGAGGAGTTCTGTGAGATGATACATCAGGTTATCTATGTTAGTGCAACACCTGCAGACTATGAGTTGGAACAAAGCGAGGGTGTTGTGGTTGAGCAACTTATCCGTCCAACAGGTTTGCTTGACCCTGTGATTGAGGTGCGTCCTACAGAAAATCAGGTCGATGACTTGATGGAGGAGATTCAGCAGCGCATAGAACGTGATGAGCGTACCTTGGTGACAACACTAACCAAGAGAATGGCGGAGGAATTGGCTGAATACCTGTTACGGAATGGCATTAGAACAGCCTATATACATAGTGATGTTGATACTTTGGAACGAGTACAGATACTTAATAACCTAAGGGAAGGCCAGTATGATGTTCTTGTTGGCGTAAATTTGCTGCGTGAAGGACTTGATCTCCCTGAGGTCAGTCTGGTGGCCATCCTTGATGCCGATAAGGAAGGTTTCCTGCGCAGCCATAGAAGTCTCACACAGACGGTTGGTAGGGCAGCCCGTAATCTGAATGGAAAGGCTATAATGTATGGTGACAACATAACAGAAAGCATGCAGAAAACCATCGATGAGACTAATCGTCGTAGGGAGATTCAACTGCATTATAACGAGGCTCATCATATTGTGCCTCAACAGATTAAGAAAGAGCGAACAATGGGCGAACTCGTTCAGGCTCAGCATCAGTCAGAGAGTAGGGCGTACATCGAGCCTAATGTTGAATACCTTCAGGTTGCCGAGCAGGAAACAACGCTGTTGACAAGGGAACAGCAGGAAGCCAAGATAAAGAGCATAGAGAAGAAGATGCACGAGGCGGCAAAACGTCTTGATTTCGTTGAGGCTGCTTTGTTGAGGGATGAAATGTTACGAATGAAAGCGAATTTGTGTTAAAAAAACGAATTATCCAATATTTATTGGAAGGACTTTTATGTAATTATCAGAAAATGTGTTACCTTTGCACCCCGTAAAAGTATATACATGCAAAGATATAGTCTCATATTGTTGTTTATTTTGCCGTTGTTAGCTAGTTGTGGTGATTATAATTCTGTCATCAAAACAACGGATTACGATTATAAGTACGAAGCAGCAAAGGGTTATTACACAGAAGGGAGTTATAGAAAGGCAGCAGAGATCTTTGGACAGGTTCTGTCTGTTTTGAGGGGAACCCACTACGGAGACGAATGCTTGTTTTTGCTTGCCATGAGCAATTATCGTTCAGGTGACTATGAATCAGCTGTAGATTTTTTCAAGAAATATTATCAGAGTTATCCTAAGGGCGCATATGTTGAATTGAGTAGGTACTACTGTGCAATGTCTCATTATAATTGTGTGGTTGACACAAGGCTTGATCAGAGTAATACGATGGATGCTCTTAGTGAGTTTTCGGATTTCCTGGAATATTATCCTAATACCAAGCTTAGGGCTCAGACGCAGGATTTGATTTTTAATTTGCAGGACAAATTAGTTGAAAAAGAATACCTGTCTGCCAAATTGTATTATGATTTGGGAACCTATCGCGGTAATTGTACTTCGTACGATGACAATAATTTTGCGGCATGTATCGTAACTGCCCAGAATGCACTTAAGGATTATCCTTATGCTTCTCCTGAACGTAAAGAGGAACTCTCGATTATGGTTCTTAGGTCGAAGTATCATTTGGCAAAAAATAGTATTCTGGAGAAGCGCGTTGAACGTTTCCGTGAAACTGTTGATGAATACTATGCCTTCCAGAATGAATTTCCTGAAAGTCAATATCTAAAAGAAGCAAAGTCTATCCTTCAATATTCAGAGCGTGTTATTGCCAAGAAAGGTGATTTGGAAGAGGATGGCTTGGATTTGACAAAAGTTAAGAATAAAAAGAAGGCAACAGACATATCGGAAGAGGAAAACCTAACGGATGTGCAGTTGCCTAAGTCAGATAAAGGCACAGCAAAGGGCCTTCGAAACTTATTTAGAAAAAAACAACAAACAATTTAATATATGATGGATTACAAAAAATCAACTGCCCCCACAAACACAGTAAACCGTAACATTATGGAATTGTGCGAGGAGACTGGTAATATTTATGAAAGTGTTGCTATCATTGCAAAGCGTTCAAATCAGATAGCTGCTGATATCAAGAATGAGCTCAGTAAGAAGTTGCAGGAGTTTGCAAGTTCTCAGGACAATCTTGATGAGGTATTTGAAAATCGCGAGCAGATCGAGATCAGCCGTTTTTATGAGAAACTTCCTAAGCCAACTCTTATGGCAACACAGGAGTTCATAGAGGGTAAGGTCTATTTCCGCAATCCCAGCAAGGAAGCTGCATCACCTCTTGATTAATGATTCAGCGCATTCAAACCCTATACCTGCTTGCAGCCCTTGCCTTTTGCATTGGTTGCCTGTGCTTACCTATCGCTCACTTTGTCGTAGGCGATGGTTTTAGTTCATTCGCAGGTTCGTTAGATTCTTACGAACGGGTTGATATGTATAATCTGTGGCTGGTCTCAGAGGGCAAGCACATGTTTTACTTCTGCCCGGTCCTGATGGCTATTCTTGTTATCACGACAAGTTTGATATGCACAGATGTATTGCTTTTTAAGCATCGTATCCTTCAGATGCGAATTGCCACTTTTTGTATGATACTGCTTGTGGCTTGGTACATCGCTTATGGTATCATTATTTTCCTTCTGTGTTCTGCAGCAGGAATGTTATGGTCTACTCATTGGACAGCAGCTTTTCCTGCTGTGGCCTTTATCTGGCTTTATCTGGCCATTCGTGATATCAGAAAAGATGAGAAGTTGGTACGTTCGTTAGACCGTTTGCGTTAATTACGCGTCTTCAGAATATCAAACAAATAAGCTACCTTCACCGTAACGACATTATTGGCACTACGGCTGAAGGTATCTTGTTTTGTAGCATTAAAGATATTACTTAGGCTTAGTCCGTATCTGCCTTCAAGGGTGAAGTGATGTCCTTTTTTCGTGCTGACATCCATTCCAAGGCCAAAGGTTATGCCGTAGTCGAATTTCTTCTCAATGGGTTTGTCGTATTGTTCTGTGCGGTTGCGTAAGGATAGGGTATAGTCGCTCCATTCTCCTCCTCTTTCTTCCTTGTCACCTATACAGAAACCTATGTGCGGTCCTGCCACTAGGTAGCCTTTAACGCCACCTCTTTCTTTTCCCCAACCAAGGTTAACTAAGATAGGCATCTGCACGTAGTTGATGTCACGCTTGTATGTATCTGTGCTTGTTGTTATATCCTCTGTCCATCCAAGTTGTGCAAAGTTTACCTCTCCCTGAATAGCACAGATCATGCTGAAGTATTTCTCGCAGGTATATCTGGCTGTTAGTCCCATAGTTATGCCGCCGTGCATTTTCTGGTTGACGTGTGGGCTGAAACTTATCTGACTCAGCGCATAACCGCCATTTATTCCAATGGCTAAATCCCTGCGGTATTCTCCTATCTGGGCTAATACATTTATTGATAATAAGGTATATAGTATGGTAAGAAGGGTAAATCTTTTCATCTTATCAGTTCTATTTGTTTTGTCTTGGTGTAGTGAATTAGTTGAATGAATCTGTTGCTATATCCGCTATTTTCTGCATCCTGTACAAACTTATACATATTCTGGTAGGGTGCTTGTTGACTTATAGGATTACTTGTTAGCATTTCGTGCATAAAGTATATGGCAAGGTCAAATCCCATCATGGCATATCTAGGGTAGTTCACAGCCATGGGTTTCCCGAAATTTCTTGTGTATGCTTGTTCAAAATACTTGGTGTTTGCTGCCAATGCGTTATAGTAGTAAGGGCTGTATATGTAGGTGTTGAATGTAAAGAAACTGTTTAGCAGTTTGTCTGTGTACATCTGCCATTCAGGATAACCAAGCAGGGAAATATTATAGTTGGGATGTTTCTGCCTGAAGGTGTCAAGTTTTGAGATAAGAATGTTTAATGTCTTTATGTTGGTATTGTCTGGGACGATGACGTTATCCTTAAACTGATTCATGGCAGCTTCGTATGATGAGTCATCTCCGTTTATGTTCAACACGCGTGCTATGTTCCCATTTATGCTTAGCATATCAGATAAGGTCCGGGTAAATAGTGTGCCTTTATTGTTGTCAGTGTTGGATTTCAGAATAATGAAATTCTTATCGCCATATGCTCTTGTAACCAACCCTGCAGCTTCTGAAATGGTTACTGCATTATTGGGACACGCAATGTATAGGTTCGGGTTACCAATTGTACTTTGTCCGTTAACAAAGGGTAACACCAGTTTTGTGTTGTTTTGCTTGCAGATGTTTATAGTAGCAGGTAGTTGCTGTTCGTCAACAGGTCCGAAAAGGATGTCTAATTGGGCTATTTCCGGTTTTCCCAGAACCTCCATTATATCCGCTTCCGTCGTACCGCTGCTGTAGGCATATATCTCTAGGCTTTTGCCTTCTCTT
Source organism: Bacteroidaceae bacterium (assembly GCA_017619585.1). The sequence goes on along the minus strand of JAFZSA010000011.1, from coordinate 9,546 downwards.
TTTATGCTGTCAGCAGCCATCAGGAAGCCTCGGTAGAACTCTATCATTTTTTTTGCCCTCTCGCTCTTTTCTACAAATGGCAGTATGACCCCTATTTTAAGGACAGAGGGTATTCGTTTGCTTGCAGCCTCTGCCATAGCACTTTCGCCTTGGGATGCCGCCTTGGGTTGAGGGATTGTTAAGTAAATACCTTTTTTCAGTTTCTTTCTCCTCTTGATTTCAGGATTTGCCAGAAGAAGGTCTTGCTCTGTAATATTATATTGTTGGGCTATTCCATATAGCGTTTCCCCTTTGTTGACCTGATGCAGGCGATTCAGCACTGACATGGTATTCTGTGCATCCGCTATCAGTGGAATACACATTAGTAATATAATAATGAGCCTTTTCATAAGCGCAAAGATAACACTTTTTTCCTGCCATTTTAGACTTTTTGAGATATAAAATGTCCTTCATCCAAAGAAATTTCATTAAATTTGCAGAAATAATTGTAAATGCATGGTAAAAATGACGCGTATAATAGCAATTCTTTTGCTGATATTCCCTATATGTGCTATTGCACAGTCAGTACCTTCGGTTAATCCTACGGGTGTCTTTATCGATGAGAATCAAGACGGAACTGTTGATACCACAGAGATTGACGCAAATCCGCGAAGTGCTCCACTGAAGGTTCTTCTCAGGGCTAATCCATCAGGGTTGGAGGGCTATGGTATCCCTCGTTATGAGTGGAAGATATGGAATAACGACGACCCGTCTAACATCCTGATTCATCGTACGGAAGAGAATGTGGAGCATACGTTTACTCAAAGCGGATCATATACAGCACAGTTGTATGTTACCTTCTATAATGCTGATGGTAGCATTTATTATGAGTTCCCTGAGGAGGGCGAGGACCCCAAGTCCATTGTGTTCTCCATAAGCACCAGTATATTGGAATTCCCCAATGCTATTTCACCTAACCAAGATGGTTTTAACGATGAGTTAAAGCCTAAGGACGGCTATCAGAGTATCGTGGAGTTCCATGCTGCTGTTTTCAACCGGTGGGGTACAAGGTTGTATTCCTGGGATGATGTCGATGGCAAATGGGACGGAACCTATAAGGGAAAGGTGGTAAAGGATGGCGTTTACTTCCTGGTGGTAAATGCAAAGGGAGCTGATGGACGTAACTTTTCTATCAAGAAGACTATCAGCGTGATTTCTGGATATAATAACGGAGACGGAACTTCTGGTACAGGCAATGAGTGACAGTAAGATTTCTGTTTGGGGCGCGCGTGTCCATAATCTGAAGAATGTAGATGTAACGATACCACGGAATAGTTTTACGGTAATTACAGGACTAAGCGGTAGCGGAAAATCATCTCTTGCTTTTGACACCATCTTTGCTGAGGGACAACGTCGGTATATCGAGACTTTCAGTGCTTATGCCCGTAATTTCCTGGGTAATCTTCAACGTCCTGATGTGGACAAGATAACAGGTCTGAGTCCTGTTATCAGTATAGAGCAGAAGACTACCAACAAGAATCCACGTAGTACGGTAGGTACAACTACTGAGATCTATGATTTCTTCCGCCTTTTGTATGCCCGCGCGGCAGAAGCTTTCTCATATGAGACGGGCGAGAGGATGGTGCGTTATACAGAGGAACAGATTATAGATCTTATCCTCAAGGACTATCACGACCGTAAGATTTGTATCTTGGCTCCTTTGGTAAAGAACAGAAAAGGACATTATCAAGACCTCTTTGAAAGCATTCAGAAGAAAGGCTATCTTTATGTTAGGGTTGATGGACAGATTCAAGAGATCCTTCCCGGCATGAAGTTAGACCGTTATCGTAACCATGATATTGAGGTGGTTATAGATCGGTTGAAGGTGCAGGACAAGGATGACAAGCGTCTGATTCAGAGTGTTGCCACAGCCATGAAGCAAGGTGATGGTCTGATGTTGGTATATGATATGGAAACAGAGCAAGTACGATATTACAGCAAAAGGCTGATGTGTCCCACTACGGGTATCTCGTACAAGGAACCTGCTCCGCATGACTTTTCCTTCAATAGTCCGCAAGGTGCTTGCCCCAGATGTAAGGGATTGGGATATGTAAACCTTATTGATGAGGAGAAGGTCTTCCCTGATAAATCATTATCTGTAAAGAAAGGCGGAATAGCACCATTGGGAAAGGCCCGTTCTGCGATGATATTCTGGCAGATAGAAGCCTTGTTGCAGAAATACGATTGTACCCTTGATACTCCGCTTTCCGATGTTCCCCAGGAGGCGTTACAGGAGATTATAGACGGCAGTTCAGAACGGTTACGCATTTCTGCCGATACAGCAAAGACTACCAACGATTATTTTGCTTCTTACGATGGTTTGGGAAAATACCTCAGTCAGATGCAGGATGCGGATATGTCTGCCAATGCCCAGAAGTGGGCCGAGCAGTTCAGTTGTACGGCAGAATGTCCTGAATGTAAGGGACAGCGTCTGAACAAGGAGTCCTTGCACTTCCGTATAGCCGGCAAGAACATTGCAGAGCTTTGCAGGATGGACTTGCGCGAGTTGTATGACTGGCTGTCAAATGTCGATGACAAGCTCACTTCCCATCAGCGTAAGATAGCCTCAGAGATTCTGAAGGAGATTCGCACCCGTCTTCGTTTTTTGTTGGATGTGGGTCTGGAATATCTTTCACTGGATCGTACCTCTGTAAGTCTTTCGGGTGGTGAGAGCCAGCGTATCCGCTTGGCTACGCAGATTGGAAGTCAGTTAGTGAATGTACTATATATTCTGGACGAGCCCAGTATCGGTCTGCACCAGAAGGATAATATCAAGCTTATAGACTCGTTGAAGAAACTGCGTGATACGGGCAATTCCGTTATTGTGGTTGAGCATGATCAGGAGATGATGGAGAATGCCGACTACATAGTCGATGTGGGACCTAAGGCAGGCCGCAAGGGGGGCGAGATTGTCTTTCAAGGCAAGTTCGCTGATATGCTGAAGCAGCATACCCTTACCAGTCAGTATCTGAATGGTGAACTCCGCATAGAGATTCCTTCTGTTCGTCGGTCAGGTAACGGACGCTCTCTTGTTCTGTATGGTGCACGAGGTAACAATCTCAAGAATGTGGATGTATCTTTCCCGTTGGGTAAATTTATCTGTGTAACAGGCGTTAGTGGTAGTGGCAAGAGTTCGCTTATCAACGACACGGTTCATCCCATTCTCAGTAAACACTTCTACCGTTCGTTGCGTGATCCTCTTCCATATAATAAGATTGAAGGTCTGGAGTATATAGATAAGGTAGTAGATGTTGACCAAAGTCCATTAGGACGTACCCCCCGTTCTAATCCTGCTACATACACAGGTGTCTTTAATGATATTCGTAACCTTTTTGTGGAACTACCAGAGGCACGTATCCGTGGCTATAAGCCAGGCCGTTTCTCGTTCAATGTCAGAGGCGGGCGTTGCGAGGCCTGTAGCGGAAACGGCTACAAGACCATTGAGATGAATTTCTTGCCAGATGTCTTTGTGCCTTGCGAGGAATGTCATGGTAAACGTTATAACCGAGAGACCCTTGAGGTTCGTTATCGTGGTAAGAGCATTGCCGATGTGCTGGATATGACCATCAATCAGGCAGTAGAATTCTTTGAGAACGTACCCACGATTCTCAGTAAGATAAAGGTTCTGCAGGATGTTGGTCTGGGATATATCAAGTTAGGACAGCCCAGTACTACATTGTCTGGTGGTGAGAGTCAGCGTGTAAAGTTGGCAACTGAACTGAGCAAACGTGATACGGGCAAGACGTTCTATATCCTGGATGAGCCCACAACGGGGCTTCACTTCGAGGATATCCGTGTTCTGCTTTCTGTACTGAACCGCTTGGTAGAGAAGGGTAATACGGTTGTGGTGATTGAACACAATCTGGATGTTATCAAGTGTGCTGACTGGTTGATAGATATGGGCCCCGAAGGTGGCCGTGATGGTGGTCAGCTCCTCTTTTCTGGTACTCCGGAAGAGCTTGCCCGTAGTGGCAAAGGGGCAACAGCACCGTTCCTTAGGAAAATGTTGAACATTGAATAAATAATTATAATTCCATGAAAACAAGTAAGAGGCCTTTTTCTATATTGGCATTGTTGCCCATAACTGTATATGCTCAACAGCATCCTAATATCCTATACATCATGACAGACGACCATACGATGCAGATGATGTCGTGTTATGATAAGACGCATGTTCAGACGCCCAATTTGGATCGTATAGCACGGGATGGTGTGCGTTTTGTTAATAGCTTTGTGGCTAATTCGTTGTCAGGTCCCAGTCGCGCCTGCATGATAACGGGCAAGCATAGCCATAAGAACGGCTTTACCAATAACGAGCACGGTGTGTTTGATGGTTCGCAGCAGACCATGCCCAAGCTTCTGCAACAGGCTGGCTATAGCACATGTTTGATAGGGAAGTGGCATCTTGTTAGTACGCCTACGGGCTTTGACCACTTCGAGATTATCCCTGGTCAAGGAGAATATTACAATCCCACCTTCATTACTATGGATGGTAAGACGCATCGCGAAGAAGGCTATCTTACCAATCTTCTTACAGACAAAGCTATTTCATGGCTCACTGAACAGCAGAAGACAGACAAACCCTTTGCTCTGTTCCTACACGAGAAGGCATGCCATCGTGACTGGCTTCCTGAACTGAAATACCTTCACGAGTATGAAGATGTTACTTTTAAGTTACCTGAGAATTTCAACGATGATTGGAGCGGGCGTCTTTCTGCCCAGCATCAGGAGATGGATATTGCCTCAGACGTGGATATGACTATGGATTATGACTGCAAGGTTTATGATCCTGCTCATCCTACACGCCTTACGGGTGCTTATTTGGGTTATATCGGTAGGCTCAATAGTAGGGAACGTGCCCAATATGACATGTTTTATGATTCCATCTCTGTTGACTTTCGTAAACGTAACCTTCATGGACAGGCACTCAAGGAGTATAAGTATCAGCGGTTTATGCGCGATTATGCCAAGGTTCTTAAGACTTTCGATGATAATGTAGGCCGATTGCTCGACTATCTGGACCGTACAGGGCTCTCAGAGAATACCCTTGTTGTATATACCAGTGACCAGGGTTTTTATATGGGCGAGCATGGCTGGTTCGACAAACGTTTTATGTACGAGGAGAGTTTCTCCACCCCGTTGGTTATGCGTATGCCTACAAAGTATGGGAATCCTGTGGCAAAAGGAGATATCACGGAGATGGTGCAGAATATAGACTATGCTCCAACCTTTTTGGATTTAGCCGGTGTCCCCATTCCCGCTGATATGCAGGGTGTCAGTCTTCTGCCTTTGTTAGAGGGGCGTCATCCCAAGAACTGGCGCCAGAGCCTTTATTATCATTATTATGAGTATCCGGCAGAGCATAGCGTCAGGCGTCATTATGGCGTGCGTACCGCTGATGGCTACAAGCTTATCCACTTTTATCCCTGTGACGACGAGAATCCGGCAACGGCAATAGACCAATGGGAGATGTACGACCTGAATTCAGACCCTGCAGAGTTGCATAACATCTATGGGCAAAAGGGTAGGGAGAAGTTACAGAAACGTCTCCATAAGGAACTTCTGAGGTTACAGCAGCAGTATGATGTAAAGGATGCTGATCGTTAGTTGTCTGATTCTTCTTTGCTAGCTAATGCAACTATAGCAAAGGGTAGTGCCATATTAAAATAGGTTATGTCAAAACGCGAGCAGAATAGTTCGCCCCAACAATCATATATGTACATGTTGCTTGTAAATGTTATCACTACAAGGGCTAATAGACAACTGGCCGATATCAGCATGTAGTAATGCCATCTGTTTTTCATCCACACTGAAGCCGTTATACAGATAACCATTATCAAAATGTAATCTATATATAGTCCCTGACGTGTCTGTAGTATAAAGGGGTTGTACTCAAAGAAGAACAGCATTTGCCCGTTCCATAGCATAAAAGGCAGAAATGTGAGTGCAAACACCAGTATTGCCAGACATGGGAACAAAATCTGTATTTTTGCTTGATGACATCTTAAATAATCATAGAAGTAATAGACAATAAAAGGAATGGCAATGCTCAGACGCGTGCTCATCATCAGTCCGCATACCACAGCTATAAGTACCCAATTCCGTTCCAATGTCACCTTGTAGTGGTGTAAGCACATCAGGATGGCGGCACAGAGTAGGAAGTTGGATATCAGGTCGCTCCGTACACTTACCTCGTATATAAATGCTGGGGATAGTATCAGTAGCAGGAAGGCTGTTATGGCTGCCCTATAGCTTACTGTGCGCCTTATGGCATCTGTGAACAGCAATAGGAAAAAAACAAATGAAAGCCCTACATTACCCAATAGGTAGAAGGGTAGGTGCAGGATTTGCCAGATGGGGAAGGGTGATCCATACCCTCCTAAATGCGTCTTCGCTGCATAGGGATATTCACCGTTCAATAGGTTCTGTAGAAAGTTGTGGATGGCCGACCATCTGTCTACTCTCAGCGCATAAGGGTCAAAGTGTAGCTGTAGTATCACCAGTCCGGCTATCGTTATGCCTATTAGAGGGTAGATGATGTTCTTACTTGGTCTTTTGATACGTGCGTTTAAGCCCCATAGAATCGCCGCCATTATGGCAACATAAAGCCCACAGGCGACTACTGCCGTACTGAGGGGAGCTATGCGCAGTCCGTATTTTAAAATGAATAGTACGTTTATACTGCTATAAATCAAGAAAGTCCACAGACTATACATCCCTGTCCATTTCATATCCACTTATTGATTATTCTGTGATTCAGTTGATAAAAGAGCCATGTTCCTATAGTCGTAATAGCGAGAAAAGTGAGCACGTCTTGCCAGTTCATGCTTGTATAATTCACTAAGGTCATATGAACCAGATAAATTTCCAGACTGCTTATACCACACAGGTATAAAAGCCTGGATTTAGTCATCCATTTCCATAAGGAGGGGAGTAGTGTCAATAAAATTCCTAGTGAAAGTTTGATTGGCAGTAGCAGGTAGTTGTAAATAAATGTACCTTTAAAATTATGTACTTCTGGAATTTCCTTTATCAGCAGGAAAGTAACAGCTATCGCAAATAGACAACCGCCAGTCTGATATATTTTGCGTTCTGACAATTGTCTTACTTTATTGATATTCCTTGACACCATCACTCCTGAAAAAAAGGAGAACGCCTGTTCGGCAGCCATTTGGTGGAGCAGGTTTAGTCCAACAAATCCTGCAAAAACAAATATCAATACCAACCAACGGGTGAAGAATCGTTGTACAATCCAGTATAATAGATAGCACCATACCAGATATGGAATAAACCAATAATCTGATTTGATGAAGGCTATCTCCATCAAATAATCATCCCAGCTGTATGGATTTTTGACAAAAAAAAGGAGGGTTGCAAATATCCAGAATGGAATCATGATACGGCGTAACTTCTTTCTCCAATACTCTTTAAGTCCCGTCTTCTTATATGATTCATTGATACCGAAACCAGACAAAAAGAGAAAGGCAGCAACTCCTACACTTCCAGGTAAGTTCACCACCCTCGGCCATTCCCAAGCAATGAATAAATGAAAGATGGCAATCATCAGTATTGCCATCCCACGTACGCTGGTTGTCTCTTTCTGGTCAAATATCATCTATCCACCTTTACTTTTACGCTTCTCTCTCCTGTTTTCACCAAAACGGTCTGTCCCTTTGCTTTACGTATAGCATCCTTGTCATGTCCTAATATTTTGCCGTCCAGTGAGTATACAATTACATCTTCTCCTTTCTGTTGACCTTCAGGCTTACTGATTCCCACAGGGTCTTCGTAAGTTACAGTAATGGAGTTTACGAGGTTCTTGTATGTCGAGGTAAGTGATCTTGTATCTGCTTTACAAAGTCTTGAAGTCCCTGTATTGTTTTCTGTCTTGTATAACCTCGCGCTAGCACCTTCTTTCAGGATTTTTAGGGATTCTAAGTCATTTGCTCTAAGTCCATATACTGCCAAGTCTGGTAGTGTAAATGTTCCTACGGGTAGTTTGACGCTGTACCCTGTGTAGTTTGTACCGCTGAACACTTCCACCATAGCGTCTTCCTCTGATACTTCAACAGCCTTGTATATGCGATTCATACCAGATGCCCAACCGTTAAGATCCCATGTTTCATCGTAGCCGTCGTTATACAGCCATACGAATCCTCCTGTGGCTACACCATCATCCTTCCATTTTTGAAATTGTTCCAGGTTTCTGTCAACACTCCAGTCATTCGAGTAGTCTAATAGTCCGGCATGACGGTCTATTACACCCGTAAAATTCCAACTTCCCACATTGTTCAGGTTTCCTGCACCACCATCGTAGCATTGTACCATGATGCGATCTACAGCCTTTGGCTTGCTTGCCCTTATCTTCGAGCATAGGTTTTGCCAGTAAGACATGTAAGTGTATGGCGCCAATGTGGTTTTGTAGCCAAGATTGTACATCATTATATGAAACTTGGCACTAGTTTCTGTATCGTAACAGTGCTCGTCATCATTATTAACGGCATCAATCTCAGGCACAGCTTCCTTCAGTGCCTTGAAGTTTCTGTACAGCATAGTATTGGAGCCTGTACCGTTCTTGTTTATAAGGTCGCGTATATGGTCGTACGAATCGTTGCCCCAGCCTCCTATGACAATTTCTATGCGTTGTATGCTGGTAGGGGCAGTCTTCAAGTCCCTAATATCCTGTTGGTAATATGGTTGCGTTTGGTTGAATACGTATTCACCATTCTTGCAGATTGTTTCCCCGTCTGTCATTAAGGTCCCGTCAGTATCTACATGTACGTTGAAGAGCAGGATATAGGTAAATCCCGACTTGCGTAGTTTCGTAATAGTTTGGGGACGTCCCCTACGAATGTGTCCGCCAGCGTATATGCCAGAGACGGCTTTAATTTCTGTTTGTGACGCAATAGGTAATTGCCATAGGGCAATAAGGGATAGGATTAAAAGGCTAATTCTTTTCATTTTTCTTTATATGGTTATGTTGTTCTCTTTGGTTTTTGGCTTTTTCTTTCTTAATTTGATGCAAAGATAACGCATTTTTTTAAATAATCCCAAGTCTTCTTTTTATTTTGGGTACATAGTTTCTTTTTCTTGTAAGGATATAGATCCTTATCTCGCCATGGAAAACATTTTTATGCGTCATGTAAAAATCTCTATCCCTACTTTTAAAACTATTATCAAGCCTTGATAATAATTTCTGATGCCGTATTAGAATGTTTTTTCGTGTACGTTGTCTTGTTTTCTTCCCCGGTAGCGGATTTTTTTTCTGTAGGTTTACTGTTTTATGAGTCCTTCCGGGCAGAATTCTGATGCAGGCGTTCCTCTGTAGTTTGTTCAGGAGAAGGGGATGCCAGGTGTATGTTTTCTATGCGCGCGCATAAATTATTATAAGGTATTGTCGGATTAGGGCGGATTTTTTTTGAAAAAAGTTGTTGTAATGTTTTGGTGGTTTGCGGAATTGTTGTACCTTTGCACCCGCAAACGAGAAACAAGGGCTCCCGCGAGGGT
>JAFZSA010000010.1 GCA_017619585.1 Bacteroidaceae bacterium | reverse complement strand
AGCCAGCTTCCGCCATCTTCCTGCCAATACCATAACATATCTTTCAGATATCAAAGCTTTCAAAAAGAAAAACCAAGAAAACCATTTAAACGACAACGATAACGTCAACGTCAACTATTTTGTTCAAGCTCAACGCTAACCGCTAACCTTTTTCCCTTTGGGAAAATGTTTTTCAGCGAAGCGGGGTTTTTCTTTTGATCTGGTTGAAATCTCATTGAGATTGATGTTGTGTTTGTGAGCTATTATCTGGGAACTTGTTCACAAGTAATAGAACACGGGCACGGCATCAGAGGCAGAGCCTCATCCAGAACAAAAGGGTTTTCTGGGTTTTCTTTAATTTCTGCGTGACATTATTTCAATAAATCAACTATCTTCTATTAATAATCAACTGACTTTAAATTCTTCACTCTTCACTCTTCATTCTTCACTTTATCCAATAATCCACTTGCTGCCGGGCAGCAGGGAGATGAGCTTCGTTGTTATGGCGCAGCAGATGTAGCAGGCAATGGCTATGCAGGGGATGGCAGCCCATACGGGGATGATGGGGGCTGCGGGATTGTCCTGTACCACGGCGGCTGCTATGTTACTCAGGAAGAAGATGTGCATCAGGTACATGCCAAAGGACAGCTTGGCAAGTTCCGTTATCAGGCGGGGAGCCTTGTAGTCCTGACGTATTGTGCCGTCGGTCTTGGCACCTATGCAGCTGAACAGCAGGAAGGCGCCGAAGGTTGCCAGTGCCACGTTAGGCGTGCAGAATTCCCATGACCATTCCAACTCGGGCGTGGCAATGGGGCAAAGAGGTTCGCCTTTCCACCAGAATGACCATGCAGTGAATACAGCGCCAATCAGGAAGCATAGTGTTCCAATTCCCAGGCGCTTGCTGCGTGTCCAGTTCAGATGGAAGCGTATGTAATGTGCTATTACCAGATAGCCCAGATAGCCAGAGCAGTACCATAGCATGCTGAAGCGGTTCCAGAAACATTCGCCCCATAGCTCAGGAGTGACAAAGGTATGCAGCCAGGGTATGATGGTACTCAGGATAAAGAGTCCTATGAAGATACGCTCGTCCTTGGCGCTGGCACGTTCCAGCCACGGTGATACCACGGGTATTATCAGGTACAGACTGATAAGTGGGTACATGAACCACAGATGTCCGGCATTCTCGGGGAAGTTGAAGGGTAGGGTGGGCAGTATGCGCAGGGTATCGTCCCATGTCATCTCGCCCCACAGAACGGGTAGGGTAGCATAGAGCAGCATGAAGATTATCATGGGGGGCAATATACGCAGGAACCTGCGTTTGTAGAATTGCGTCATGCTCATATCAGCTTTCATGGGTACCAGCAGGAAGGCAGATACTACCATAAATAAAGGTACGCATGTGCGCGCAATACCGCCATCATAGAAGGCAACCCAGAAACGGTTTGCCTCGTTCAGCAGCACGGCCTTGTCACCTGCCATGCCTCCGGTATTGGTAGCAAAGCCAGCCAGTTTCTCGGCACCTCCGGGGATGCTCTCGATGGCTTTCTCGGTTACTACACCATAGAAATTCTCTGCTGCATGCACCAGCATGACCATAAAGCAGGCTACTGCTCGTAGCCAGTCCACGAAGGGAAGCCTTTGTTTCAATTCATAATTCATAATTCAAAATTCATAATTATAAGAGCGTCAACGATAACCTTTAGCAATTCATAATTCAAAATTCATAATTATAAGAGCGTCAACGATAGCCATTAGCAATTCATAATTCATAATTCATAATTATAAGAGCGTCAACGATAACCTTTAGTAATTCATAATTCTCAATTCATAATTCATAATTCAGTTGACAAGTTGACGAGTTGACAAGTTGACGAGTTGTTTGCTGAAGTTGACAAGTTGACGAGTTGTTGGTTAGCGGTTAGCGAGTATAGCGGTAGCAAATTGCCAGTTTGTTGACTTTCCACTTTATTGTGAATTATGAATTATGAATTGTGAATTATTATCAAAAGTCGCTTTCATCAATTCCAAGTTCGTAACAGATGTATTTGACGGCTTTTGGTGGGAGCAGTCGTTGTGTGGGCTTAACCCCTATACGCTCCATATATGCGGCATGGTCACTGATCCAGCGTGAGAAGGTTCGCTCGCTCATTCCCGCTGCATGTGCCAGCTCAAACTTCATTCTTGATTTCATATATTATAAAATAGGTATATGTATGGTTTATTTGCCGACAAAGTTATCAAACTTTTCCATGCCTTGCAAATTTCCCCACGTTTTTTCCTGTCCTAAATCCGCCAAAAATAACCTTATTCAGCCATAACAGACAGAGCCCGCCATAACCCGCCAATAGCGGCCCCCGATTATCTTACCTTTGCAGCGTCAATGACAGACAGAAACGAGGCAGAAGAACCGAGGGAGTACCTCATATGTACCTCAAGGTTACCTCAAGGTTTCCTCAAGGTTCAAGAACAACCACGAAGGTTTGCTTCACTGCTGAGTACGTCTTTACAACATTGGCCCTAAAATTATGGCTATATCAAGTGGCTATTACGGGCTGCGCAAAGGCAGCACCAAGTCCCACACCTACAGTGTGCTTGATGGTAAACAAATTACAAAGGACCGTGTAGAGGGCGGCAAGAATCCCCGCACCTATGCACAGATGGTTCAGCGTTGCATGGTCGCAACCATCGGGTCGGCTTATTCGGCAATGAGGACCATCTGCGACCATTCATTCGAGGGTAGAACTGCCGGCATGCAGTGCTTCCGTGAATTCATGTCCAATAATTTGAAACAGATTCAGATTAGCAGGGAGTACAACAACGGATTTTTCGGCTTCAACAAATACCAGCAGCCAGGTCTGGTTCCCGGCAGCTACGTCATCTCGGACGGCTCACTGCCCGAAGCGCTGGTAGATGCCTGTATCGACAGCGTTGACGCCTCTGGCAAGAAGGTGACCATGACACTGGTCCTCACCGACGGCGGAACCGTTGCAGAAGTGGCGGAAGCTATGGGCTGTAAGAACTTCGGCGATATGTGCACCGTGGCACTGATGTATCCCAAGGTCGACGGCAGCTACGGCTTCGGAGCCGTCCGCTTCACATACATAAGCGGTGCCAGCGTACTGGAGTCCTTCACCGTTGCAGTAACAGGCGATGCGGTAACAGCAACGCCCACCTTCACGGCCAACAAGCTGAAGCTGACGGTACGCATGGTGGCGGACTTTGCCACAGACGCCAGTGCAGAGCGGACTTACATGACTGCCATCACTTCACGCAAGGTAAACAGCAACTGGCTGCGCAGCAAGGCTCAGTTTGACGTCACGGATGCCACCCCAGGCTTTGCAGAGGCCATTGCCACATACCCCATCGGCCAGGAACGATTCCTGAATGGTGCAGCTACCACCAACCAAAAGCCTACCCCCAACCCAGAGAACAACGCAAACGATAACGTAAACGAAAACCCTGGTGGCAGTGGCAGCGGTGGTGGCAACAACCCCTCTCCTGACTCCCCCGAGGGGGAGGGTGGTAACACCGGTAACAACGGCGGTGGTAACACAGGCGGTGGTAGCGGACAGAACTGATTTTTGAGCCGGGCTCAATGCCTGGCTTAAAAATATTTGGAATCTCACGTAGAAGACCGTAGGTCAAATCGCAGAAGTTTTTAACAAAAACCCGGAATGCCCTTTTTGAAAGCTTTGGCACTTTGTGCCTTTGTTCTGCCATTGTCAAGAATCTGGCTGTAAGCAGGCTTCCACCATCTCCCTGCCAATACCATAACATATCTTTCAGATATCAAAGCTTTCAAAAAGAAAAACATTGAAAACCGAACGCAGAGTCAAACTTGTTTGAACTTTGCTGAGGTGCATCATGTTTTTCGGGAACCGAAAAACCCCGCTTCGCTCGAAAACCTTTTGTTTATACGTAAACGCAAACGTCAACGATAACTTTATTCCCCTAAAGGGCGACTGGGGTCTTTCGCTAACCGCTAACCCTTAACCGCTAACCTTTTCCCCTATTGGGGAAATGTTTTTCCAGCCCGAAGGGCGGGGTTTTTCTTGGCTGTGCTGCTAAGCCGAAGGCTATCTATGGGTGTTAGGTAAAGACATGGTTAAGTTGGTTTAAACAGGGCTTTGGCTAATGCCTATAGATAAATGCTCACAGAGCATGCAGCCCAGACAAGGGGTTTTCCCGGTTTTTTTGAAAATTACAAGAAGCTATGAATTATGAACTATGAATTATGAATTATGAATTTAAACAGCCATTAGGTATAAGAAACAACAATCCGCTAAACATTAGACGAAGCAAAACATTATGGAAAGGAGAAAGCCCCCTCCCTGCTCCCCGAGGGGAGTGCTTTTGTAAGTTTTCTTCTATGGAGTGGGGCCTGCGTGCTGCTTTTTGTCTGCTGCGCACCTATGCCAATAAGTACAGGCTGTGCTGCGTCAGGGATATCATCAATAGGTGGGCACCGCCCACGGAGAACGACACTGCCTCCTACATCCGCCATGTCTGCCAGCTCACCGGCTTCGGGGGCAACCAGCGCCTGACTGAGAAAGACTGGCCCCGTCTGGTGAAGGCCATGGCCCGCATGGAGTGCGGTGTGGACATCGATGATGAAACAATTGCCAAAGCCTTTCTGCTGTACAGAAAGACCCCCTAACCCCCTTTAGGGGGAAATTAGGTTAGGATTTAAATCTCACGCAGATATCGCAGATATTCGCAGAGATCTTTCCGCCCGCATGTTTTTAAGGGATGGACAGTATTACTCCGTAATCCCTTGTGTGCTGTGCTTTATGCTTGTACTTATAAAAGCCAGCTTTTAACGTCCAAGCCTAATTCCCAACACCAGTCATTGTCATGACTTCACCATACCTTAAAAACAAATCTCCCCTTTCATAGATGCCAGACTCTAGGCTTTAAACTCTAGAACTTAGCATTACAAATAGGAGGAAGATATAATTTCAATTGATTGTGTTTGATGCTAACCCCATTATGGATGGGGTGATGGGTTATTTGCTGAATGGGCGTTAAAAGCTCGTTTTTATAAGCCCATATAGGAAATAATACATCAAAGGCTCTCGCCAGAGAGACATTGCATCAGACGCAAGCAATATTTCTGCGAATATCTGCGCTTTCTGCGTGAGATTTAGATCTGTGAGATCTGTGTGAGAATAAAAATTATCATTTACGTTTAAAAGAAAAGAAAGATGAAAAAAGAAACTTGGAAATTTATTGTTCAGACAGTTATTGCTATCCTGACAGCTATTGCAACCAGCTTGGGAGTAACCAGCTGCATGGGGTAGTTAATGCTTGAAGATTAAATGTCTAAACCTGCTATCAAAAGATGGCAGGTTTTTTTGGTTGTATGGCTTCGGTTGCTATGGCATAACTACTCCTAATGCTTCTTCCAGAGGTGTAAGCACATCTTGCCGTTTTTTGCGGATGGCACTCATATCAAGCGCATTGATGAGTTCCTCGGTCTCATATCCCTTCTTATAGGTTTTACGACCCTTATTATACAAATCCAGCAATTTCTGATACCCATTTATCCCCTTCATCGATGAAGGAACTTGCTTCAATTGAAGGAATTTACAGATACCATGCACGTCATCGAGAATCCAGTCTTCTATAGAACTTTTGACACCTACGCGTATAAATTCATCAATACCCATACGCTTAACACTTTTGTCTATTGCATCCCATTTTACTATTTGCGGTTGCTTGACCTCGAAAACATCAGTATCGTATGAACAACAGACCGTTTTAATACTGTAACTACCTGTTTTGGCTGTTGGCAAGTATTCGTTTTTCAACTTTGCCAATAGTTTGCTGGAATATCTTGTTACCCCCTTTAGGTTACATACATCATAAGGTAACAACTTATTGCTGCTAACGGATGCATAATAATCAATGAGGGATTTGAAGAACACCTCATCGGTATCTCCTTCTACAAATATCAACACATGCGAAGGGTTCATCTGTTTCTTTTTCACCATCGCAATGTCTTATTTGAAGAAAGATGTTAGCTTCTCGCTGTCATTCTCCATGTCGAGCATGAAGTCAAACATGAACTCGCCAAAGGTCAGTTCCATGTCACCAGCATATTTGTACAGATATTTCAGTTTAGACGGATTAACTTTCGCAAAATGAGCAAGTCCGTCATGTTTGGGAAGCCCGAAATACATTTGCTCTGGCTGCATGTATCGCATCAGATAAGGAGAGTGGCTCGTCATCAGTATCTTGGTATTTGACGCGTAAGCTTGTATGGTAAGAAGAAGATCCTCCATCAGCTTTGGATGAACGGAGTTTTCGGGTTCCTCGACCATAATCATTGGTATGTTCTGCTTCTGTGCAGCCATGCACAATGTGAATAAGAAAATCATACGTTTACTACCACTTGATAGTAGCCGAATACTAGTGGGTTGTGAATTAAATTCCTCCTGTACTCTTATATCATATACTTTGCTGCGTCCGTCACTCAATGTTATTTCATCTGGTTCGAATGACACAACTCCAGAAATCAGTTGCTTAATACCATCTGATAATATGCTGAAGCTATCAGCATCTGTTTCCTTCATCTGATAGATGTATTCACTTAGAGTCATGCCACCGAGCATGGCGATTCCGCTACCACCCTCTATTGAGAAGTATGATTCGGGATTATCCAAGGTGTGCAGGTTCGGGATATTAATGCTACATATCTCTTTTGCTAAGTCCGACAGGAACATTCCGCCGTTGGCTATCAGGGGCAGGGATAGTTGTTTAGGGGTGGCGGCAAAGGGTTTGTTGCAGCGCCCCATAGCCGACGGTACAATCATAGAGTAGTAGCCGTCCTGCCTGTTTATCATTTGTCGATAGCGTTGCTCCCCTTCCGTCTTAATCTTTAGCCACTCCGAAAGCACATGGCCAGGGATTGCACCTTCTGCCCACTGGCATTCATAGCCATACTGTACAAGCTCTGTACGTTCCTCACGCTGTATGCGGCCAAGAATCTCAAAGTGGAACTTCTTTTCCGTGATTGAGACATTAATAGGGAGAAAGCGGCTTCGCAGCATCTGATCTTTTGTTTCTTCATTAGCATTCAGATACATCAAACCAAAACTGATAGCATTTAGAACATTGCTCTTGCCATATCCGTTAGGCGCAATAAGAGCGTTTATCTCTCCAATATCCAAACATATATGCTCAATATTGGAAAATCCTTTGATAATAAGACTGTCTATAATCATAACTCATGCAAAAATTTTTGCGTCAGTGACGGCTAAATCTGCCACAAAGATATGAAATAACAATAACTCGTGCAAATATTTTTGCGTCAGTTGAATTATTTTTTGATTATTGCTATCCTGACAGCTATTGCAACCAGCTTGGGAGTAACCAATTGCATGGGGTAGGGTAAACAAAAAAAGGTGGTTTGTCATCAGTAATAGTTGACAAGCCACCTTTTGTGTTTATAATGTTTTATCCTTTTTACTTGAACATAATTTTATGTCCGTTCTTTATATACAGGCCCTTAGGCATTTTTGAATTTTGAATTTTGAATTTTGAACTCACTTTGCGTCCGGCGAGGTCGTAAATAACCCCCTCATCATCTTGAATTTTGAAATTTGAATTTTGAATTGAACTGATTCCGTCGGCTTCGTCTTCTTCGCTGTCAAAGTTCAGTTTGAACTCCTTGACAGCGGAAGGGGTAGTTAATTGGAAGTAGGCGCGGCAGGAATTGATATCCATGTCGGCGCTGGGGTAGTACAGTTTATTCTCTGCACCCAGGAAGAGTACACTCTTGTCGTTAGCGGTGAAGCTGACGGGACTGAAGCTTCCCGTGAAGCTGCCACCCGTGAAGGCCTGAGAGTTGGCGGTGGTGGCGTTGTTGATGGTGACGCCCTCGAATACGGGGTTGATAATGGTGTCGCCCGTGTTTTCCCACTTGATGATGAACGGTGTACCGGCAGGGATAGTTGCTGGGGCTGCATCGAAATTCAACGTAAGCGTTGAGCCGCTCAGTCCACTCGTAGCTGTGTTCAGCGTCATGGCTGTCACGCCGTCGCCAGCCAATGGTCCGCTGGTGGTGCTGACAGCAAAGGGTAGGCACAGCGTGTTCCATGCGCCGTCCTTATAGAGCGTGCGACCGCTGAGCGTCACGGTCTTACAGGTTCTTCCGTTCTTGGCGTTGATAGCCGCTGTGTTGTCGGCATTGTCTGCAAGTGTGAGTTGATGGAACAAGCTTTGCGTGATGCCGCTGACGACACTGGTGAGTGCGCTGCTGATGTTGATGGTGCCGCTGGTGCCTCCGTAACCCGCACCGATGCTAGCAGGTGAATCCCATCCCCCCTTGGAGGCAGTAACACTGGTGACGCCTTCGGTGATGGTAATATTTCCGCAATTACTATTATGACCGCTACCAATACCCGCTGCGTAGAATACTCCAACAGCCGTAATTGTACCGCCCTTGATGGTGATGTCACCTCCACAACTTTTCGATATATTTCCTATACCCGGAGCATAGCCGGCACCCGTGGCTATGATGGTGCCGCCCTCGATGACGATATTGCCATTGGGGGTGGTAGAATTACCGCCAATACCCGGGGCAACCGCGTAGCTGTCGCCTGTGGCATTGAGCGTGCCATTACCCTTGATGGTAAGTGTATGGCCATTTCCAATGAAAATACCCGGATTATAGCATGCGCCCATTACATAATTTGTGGTACCGTCGGCTAAAATGATGGTTGCGGAGCCCAGACAGGTGATGCCTGCCCAGCGATGATTACTGTCATCCGTAATTGTCGTGATGTTTACACCGTTCAGCGTTACTGTGGCACCGTCGGCAATGGTAATGTGGGTGTTGGCACCGCCGCTTCCTGTGATGCTTTGGCCATCAACCATTGTATAACCACTGATATCCAGCGTTAATTCTAGCGTTGTTGCCCGTGTCCAGTGTGCTGTAAATGTCTTGTTGCCGGTAGAGCCTTGAGGAATGGTAGCCGATTTGGTGGGAGTAGTCTGACCTTCCCACGTCCAGCCAACGAATTCATAGCCAAAATAAGTTGGTGGAACCAAATTGATGGTGCTGGTTATGTATGTATAGCTGGTGGGGTTAGTGTTGACGATATTGTCAGTACCGTTTACGGCATTGACGTATGTGATGCTGTAGTTATCTGGTTCCCACTGTGCATATAGCGTTGCAATTTCTGAGGGGCTGGTCATATTGTAAATCTCTTGCCCGTCAGTATAGCTGATACCACTGCCGTCCGCCTTGGTGTTCCAGCCTGTGAAGTGGTAGCCTGTTCGGGTGAAAGTGCAGGCATTGAGAGCCTGTGGTACGTTATATACAAAGTCCTGATTATTCATAGAGCCGCTACTGCCATTGGCTATAAAGCTGATTGTATAGGTAAGGCTGTTGTCGACAGGGGCATAGATCCAGGGACTCTCTGTGATGTAGTCCGTCTGTACATCGCCAATAGTCAAGGTGCCACAGGCACTGGTTATCGTATAGTAATCGGGTCCACTTCCGACAGTGTTGCGTGAACTGTTATCTACCACGACCGTAGCCTCAATCCTGACCCCTCTGTTGCCGATTGTGATGTTACCGCAACGACTTCCACTTCCTCCGCCAATGGCAGCAGCATCATGGAAGGAAACGGCATAGACAGTGCCGCCTGTGATACTGATATCTCCACACATACCCATGGGCCCTGTTCCGATGGCCGCTCCGCGCCCTGTTGCCGTAACTCTATAAGGTGCTCCTTGGTGCATGATATAATGTGCGCTAAAGGAATAAGCCTTTATGACGCCCCCTTCTATGACGATATTACCACAGTCTTCGGCGCTGGTGGTACCGATACCTGCTCCATCCGTCCATCCACGTGCTTCGAGGGTGCCATTGCCACGGATGGTGAGTGTGGTGCCCGGAGGTCCAGGCTGAATGCCGGAGTAGCGTGTGCCTCCCCCTTGCACGAAGTTGTTGGCGCCATCGGCCAGGATGATAGTGGCATTGCCCAGACAGGTGATGCCAGACCATGGGTGCTCTTCGTTGGTAACCCATGTTGCATCGTCTTCGTATACCTTCTTACCAGTGCTATAGGGAGATGTGATGTTTATATCACGGAGTGTGACAGTAGCTCCGTCGGCAATAACGATACGTGTATATTCGCCGCCAGTGCCGGTGACTACGTTGCCGTCCACAAGGGTCACTTCGCCAGACTCTTCGGTCAACACGATGAAGCCGGTGCATGTCAAAGTTGTGGTTGAGCCCACCTGAACATCGCCGTCATCGGTAAGGTCGCAGGCAAATACACTCACTTTGTAGGTACCCGCAGCAACAGGTATAAAGGCACTGAAGCCATGACTGCCGGCAATACCATTGGTGCTGTTCACGTCATCCCTGACATCATCTGTCGTCAGGTTCACCTTCAAGTATTCAGAGCCGTCGGCGTGTTTGATTTCAACTCGGATAGGAATTTTCTCGCCAGGTTCGTCGGGGTCATACGCCCATCCCTTGATGCGAATGCCTCCATCTGACGACCCGCATACGTCTAAAGAAGACTTAGGCTTACTACCCACAACTTTCAATGTTTGGTTACTGCTTATTTGCGAATCAGCGTTTTTTGTGAGGTCACAGGCAAAAATCTTTATGGTATAGCCCCCGGATTTAGGAACAGAGATAGTGGCGTTGAAGCCATGATTGCCGGTAATGCCTTTGGCGGTGTTCACATCAGTTCTCAGGATATTTGCACTCACCGTCTCCGTCTTATAAGTGGTGCCGTCAGCACATATCACCTCCACACGGATGGGAACGGATTCGGCAGGACTGTCGGGATCATACGCCCATCCCTGCATTTGGAAGCCTTTCTCCTGTGCCACAAAGGCGTCCAGATACGATACGGGAGAGTTTCCGATGAAGGTTAATGTTGCCGTACTGCCCACTTGTGCATCACCGTCATCCGTAAGGTCGCCGGCAAAGATGCTCGCCGTGTAGGTGCCGGCATCCTCAATGGGAACAGTGGTGTCGAAACCATGGTTGCCGGTGATGCCGTAGGCATTGTTCACATCGTCGTTTTGTATATTAGCGGTCAGGTTCACGGTCTTGTAGGCGCTACCGTTAATGCGTTTTACCTCAATACGAACCGGAACTGATTCGCTAGACTCGTCGGGGTCATACGCCCACCCTTTAACCCTGATGCCGGTTTCCGTTGTTTCAACCAAATCCAGGCTTGACTGCGGTTTGCTGCCGTCGACTTTCACAGTTTTTGTCTGCCCCATCTGCACATCGTTGTCGCCAGTAAGATCACAGGCATATATTTTCATGGTATAGGTGCCTGCTTTCTCAATAGATACGGTGGCGTCGAAGCCGTGCTTTCCAATTATGCTTTTGGCATTGTTTACATCATCTCTCTGCACATTTGTACTCACGGTCTCCGTCTTGTAGACTGTTTCGTCAGAACGATACACTTCTACGCGAACAGTGCTTGACAAGGTGGGCTCGTCAGGGTCGTATGCCCATCCCCAGACATGAATGCCGCCGTCTTTGCTTTCGTAACCATCCAAGTTTGAAACAGGCGGAAAGTGCTTCCATGTTGAGGCGGTAGAGACATGCATGTAGATGGGTTCTGCACTCGCTATTCGAGAATCACAATATCCGCTTTTCTTGTTAAGGTCTAAATCCATAAAAGCACCGTTCGGATTGTCGTCGACAAAGATGTTATTGATGGCGTTACCATCAGTGAGGAATCTGTGTCGAGTGTAAAAGACATATATATTCTCCCCCCCACTATAACCTGATATGCCAGCATTCAGGTTGCCTTTGAACTGCGAGTTGGACTTAAACTCTTGATCGCCATCAAAGGGTGCCACATCATATCTAATTCCATTATGTCTAATAGCAATTCCCATATAACCATCAAGGAATAAGTCTGTAATATAACCGTCGGTGGCTTCGTTTATGTGCGCTTTTTTGTATATCAGATAAACCCAAGGTGCCACACTGGAAGGGACACCCTTGTTCAGGTCGTAGTCTATGACGGTCCAGCCTTCTTGCTCATATATATACTTCAACCCGTCTATATCATCCTTTGACCATGCGCCCAGGACCATCACGTCGGTAATGAAATAGTCGGGCTCTGCTGCCGGATGGGCGTAGAAGTGAAAGTAGACAGCTTGATCCGTAAGTTTGGAACAGCCTGAGTTCAAGTCGTAGCCAGTATCACCGCCTTCTTTACCTATAGCGCCCTTCTTGGTGTCATTGAGGTTAATGTAGGTTACGGCGCGGTTGTCAGGGAAGGCCTGTCTGGTGTAGTAGAGGTGAATGGCATCAGTATTGGCACCGGTACCGCTGTTCAGGTCGCCCTTCTGCTCCTTAAAATGACTGGAACCGTCGTAGGGCACCAGGTTGTAGGTGCGACCATCATAGTTCAGTGTGTTGGTGGTGTTGGCTGCACCACGGTTCTGGATGTAGAAGTCGGTAATGTAGTTGTGGTTGCAGCCATCGGGACTTTCCTCGGACTTGTAAAGTAGCAGGATGCCGTCGCCACTGCCCCAGGGTACACCTTTGTTAAGGTCATAGTTGATAATCTTCCAGCCCTGCGTTGAGTACGTGTTCTTCAGACTATTCAGTTCCGATTCTGTGGGAGCGCCGATAAGCATCACGTCGGTGATATACTCCACGGCTTGTGCCGTTGCTATGGTGCACAACATGAGCAGCAATATGGCCGCACGCATGAAATTACTTTGCAACATGTGTATTCTCCGTTTCATTATTTTACTATTAAGTGTTGATAATATTTGCACAAGTACGACTTTTTCGGCGCGAATTTACAAAAAAACAAGCATAATATGCTTATCTTTAAAGGAAAAATTTCTGTTATTTACATACATTCTATTCGGGAAAAGTGGTATCTTTGCAGAATATAAGCATTATATAGTGGTGATGTGGCCATGAATATACAAGAGTTATTGAATAGGACAGATAGGTTTGCAGCAAATGCAGGCTGTAAGATAACAGAGGTTGATGCGCAACATGCTGTTGCGGAGATGAAGGTAACGACAGGACATCTGAATGGTGGCAATGTGTGTCAGGGAGGTGCGTTGTTTACGTTGGCAGACCTGGCAATAGCTGCCCTGATGAACAGTCAGGGTCAGCTGACATTCGGCATCAGCAATAGCATCATATATGTATCAAGCGCCAAGGAAGGTGATCTGTTAAGGGCTGAAGCCGTCAGCATTGCCGACCACCACAAAATCCCTTCAGTAGAGGTCCGTGTAACCAATCAGGAAGGAAAACTTATCTGCCACGTCACCGGAATGGGATATCGCAAAGCAATCCCTGTGCCAGAAGAGTAAATGATATAATAGCTATATGACGAAAGAAGAACTTTTGCAGAAGTTGATTGAGATAGAATGGGACGATTTTGAATGTAAAACGGCTCAGGATAAACTGCCCGAAGATGTTTGGACAACTGTATCGGCTTTTTCGAACACTTCTGGCGGTTGGATTGTTTTTGGTGTCAAGCAGCATGGAAAACAATTTGAGATTCAAGGAGTAAACAATGGAGAAAAGACGGAATCTGATTTTCTAAATACACTACGTAATGGGCAGAAATTCAATATGCGTTTGTCTGCTAAGGGGCAGAAGTTCAACTTTGACGGGAAGATTGTGTTGGCTTTCTTTGTTCCGTCTAGTATCATTAAGCCCATTTATTTCGGAAATCCCATTAATACTTTCATCAGGACTGGTAGTGGCGACCGTCGTGCTACAGAATCAGAAGTAATGGCAATGATGCGTGATCAGGCTTTCGGTAGTAAGAGTGAACAGGTGGTGGATGATACAAGCCTTGATGATTTGAATATGAGCTCACTTGAGACGTACAGAAATCACATACGTAGTGATAACCCAACATTTCCCTATAAAGACTTGCCCAATGACCAATTCTGTGAGAAAGTAGGTATATCAAAAGAGGGGAAATTGACTATCGGAGGAATCTTGATGCTGGGTCAGCGGGATGTCGTACAGCGGTACGTTAGCAATTTCTGGATTGACTATCTTGAGATTCCTGGTAAGAGTCTAGCTGATGCTCAGGTACGATACACTTTCCGAATGCAGGAGCAAGATAACATATGGGAATCCTATCAGATTATACTCCAGAGACTACGTAATTATGTTGATGCGCCATACAGGGCCCGTCCCGATGGTGTTGGCGTAGAGGATGAATCACAGCTGTATGCTCTAAGAGAAGGACTTACTAACTGTTGTGCCCATGCCGACTATTTCAGTCCTATGCATCCAACGATTCGTGTGTTTACTGATCGCATAGAGCTGCAGAATCCTGGAAGGTTTATGTTCCCATTGTCGGAACTACGCACGCAGATACACTCTATTCCCCGCAACCCAAACATTATCAAACTATTTCGTTATGCCAAGTTAGGCGAAAATGCTGGCTATGGTATTGATAAGATGTTGGCATGGGAACGGCTTACCCGAGGAAAGGTTGAATTTTCAAGCGACCTTGTCTCTTCAACCATCACTTATTGGTTTGGCGACCAAGTTAGTGGTCAAGCTGAGGTACAAGCTAGAGTACAAGCTGGTGGTCAACCTAGTGAACAACCTAGTGAACAAGCTGGTGAACAACCTAGTGAACAAGTTCAGCAACTAATAAACACTATACGTGAAAATGTTCTAACGATGTTTGACATACAGGTGAGGTTAAAAATCAGGAGTCGGAGTTTTGTTCAAATGAAGCTACTTAGACCCGCTGTCGAAGGTGGCTACGTGCTTCGTGCATATCCCGATAAGCCAAACCACCCTAATCAGCGGTATTATCTTTCAGAAAAGGGCTTGAAACTTGTAAAGTAAATATTAATTCATATATAAGTATATACGATATGAAACATCCCATTAAATTAGATGCACTTTCCATTAGGGAAGGAGATGAGTCAAGTGATATATATACATGGTAAATGGGAGAGAAACTGTCTATAGCTATTATAGGGGCTGGGGCGGCAGGATGTTTCTGCGCCATAAACCTGAAGCGGATGATGCCCGATGCCGATATCCACATCTTTGAGAGTAAGGGTAAGGCATTGGCAAAGGTTGCTGTGACAGGTGGCGGACGCTGTAACCTGACCAATACTTTCAAGGCTGTAAAGAACCTGCAGGAGGTCTATCCGCGTGGCGAGAAGCTGATGCGCAGAGCCCTTTCTGTTCTCAGTCCACAGGATACCTGTGCATGGTTCGAGCAGGAAGGTGTGCGACTGGTTGCCCAGGAAGATGAATGTATTTTCCCTGAATCTCAGGACGCTATGCAGATAGTCAACACATTGCTATATAATATAAAAGGTTTGGGTGTTCAACTGCATCTGAACGAGAAAGTTACGCATATTGACTTAAACAAATGGGATAGGGTAGTGATAACTACAGGCGGTCACCCAACGCCTGCAGGTTTCAGTATGTTGGACGGGTTGGATATTCCCATAGAACAGCCCGTTCCATCGCTCTTTACCTTTAACGTTGAAGGCGACTGGCATCAGTTGCTGATGGGCACGGTGGTGGAAGGCGTGCAGGCATTCATACCGGGGACAAAGTTCCGTAGTCAGGGGGCTCTGTTGCTTACGCACTGGGGTATGAGCGGACCGGCGATATTGCGCCTGTCGTCATACGCTGCCCGCTATCTGGCAGAACATGACTACAAGAGTCAGCTGTGTATCAACTGGATGGGTAATACGTCGGAACAGGAGGTTAGAGACATGCTACACGATATGATGCAGCTCAACGCTCAGAAGCTCATTACCAGTGCCTATCCGCAGCAGTTCACCAGCAAGCATTGGAGCGTTCTGCTTACCCGCATGGGAATACCTCTGACGCAACGGTGGGGTGCCCTGAATACCAAGCACCTGAACAAGATGCTGACGGTGCTGACGGCCGATACATATCAGATTACGGACAAGTGCCCCTTCAAGGAGGAGTTTGTGACCTGCGGAGGCGTATCACTAAAGGCTATTAACATCAATACATTGCAAAGCAAGCAACACCCAACCCTGTACTTTGCCGGCGAGGTGCTGGACGTGGATGCCGTAACAGGCGGCTTCAACCTGCAGGCGGCATGGAGCATGGGTTATGTAGTTGCCAAGCATATATCCACATCACATCAGACTAATAATCAGGAACCATGAGACTTATACTTATTATAATGTTAATGTTCTCCTTGTGCGGACGAACCCTGGCTGTAACAGAAACGGAGACGCAGCCGGATGCAAGGGAACTGTTTGATAAAGTATTCAATATGGTATTCGGCCCAGAAGGCTCTTCGTTTACCTATTCTGTAAACATTGTTGGACTGTACAAAACGCATGGCGATGCCGTGTATAAGGATAAGAAGATAACATACAACGAGGCACGCTTTGCTGCCTGGGAGGACGGAAAGGTTGCCTATATGGTAGACAGGAAGGAGAAGAAGGTGGATATTCACGACTTTGACGACGATAAGAAGGACAAGTATCTGTCGATGTTCAAATACGATGTGAATAACTTTGCCTACAGCTATAAGGACAAGGGGGACTACTACGAACTGACAGCCAAGGTGAGGAACTCTAAGTTCTTTGGCATACGCTACGTTACGGCCCTCATCAGGAAAGATAATCTGCACCCTGTAAGTTTATCTATTAAACTGGCATTTATCACCACAACGGTTCAGGTAACAAACTTCCGCAGCGGCGGAATAGATGACAGAGTGTTTACCTTCCCTAAGAATCAGTTTAAAGATTACAAGTTTATTGACCACAGGGGGAAATGAAGAATGAAGAATGGGCCGCCAAAGAATTATTGAAATAATGTCACGCAGAAAGCGCAGATATTCGCAGAATGTTTAAAAAAAAACCGAGAAAACCCTTTTGTTCTGGCTGAGGCTATGCCTCTGATGCTGTGTCAGTGTTCTTTTTCTTGTAAGCAAGCTTACTGATAAAAGCTCACATCCACATCATCAATCTCTATGAGATTTCAGCCAGAACAAAAGAAAAACCCCGCTTCGCTTAAAAACATTTCCCTCCAATAGGGAAAGGTTAGCGGTTAGTGGTTAGCGGTTAGCGAAAGACCCCAGCCGCCCTTTAGGGGAATAAAGTTAACGTTGACGTTTACGTTTGCGTTTACGTATAAACAAATGGTTTTCAATGTTTTTCTTTTTGAAAGCTTTGATATCTGAAAGATATGTTTTGCTATTGGCAGGAAGATGGTGGAAGCTAGCTTACAGACAGATTCATGACAATAGCAGAACGAAGGCACAAAGTGCCAAAGCTTGCAAAAAGGGTTTTTAAAGGTTTTTGTTAAAAATGACACATAACCATGAACTATGAATTATGAATTATGAATTATAGTTAGTCTGCGAATATCTGCGATATCTGCGTGAGAATTAAATAGTTTACGTTTACGTTATCGTTTGCGTTAAAATATAAAATAGTATAATGGAAAAGATTCAATTTCAGTGTGACTACAACGAGGGATGTGCCCCTCAGATACTACAACGATTGGTAGAGACCAATTTAGAACAGAACATAGGATACGGGGAAGACCCACATTGCGAGCATGCCAGAGAACTGATCCGTAAGGCATGCGAGGCTCCTGAGGCCGACGTGCACTTCCTGGTAGGCGGTACGCAGGCCAATGCGACTGTCATCAGTAGCATACTCAGACCTTATCAGGGCGCTATAGCTGCTACCACCGGACATATTGCCGTTCATGAGACGGGTGCCATAGAACATAGCGGACATAAGGTGCTGACACTGCCTGCCACAAACGGAAAGATACAAGCCAAACAGATAGAGCAGTGCCTGATGAATCACTATCATGAGGATGGACCTGAACATGCTGTGCAGCCTGGTATGGTATACATCAGCTATCCCACAGAATACGGAACACTATATAGTAAGCAGGAGCTTACGGATATACATAATGTATGCCGGCAGTACCAGATTCCACTCTTTGTGGACGGTGCACGTCTGGGATATGGACTGGCAAGCAAAGAAAGCGATATTACATTACCTGAACTGGCTAAGTTGGCAGATGTATTCTATCTTGGTGGCACCAAGCAGGGGGCTCTTTTCGGCGAGGCTGTAGTCATTACCAACCCTGCACTGAAGAAGGATTTCAGATACTTCATAAAGCAGGGTGGGGGTATGCTGGCAAAGGGACGACTCTTAGGCATACAGTATGAGGAACTGATGCAGAACGACCTCTACCTGAGCCTTGCACGCCATGCCAATGAACAGGCTGAACGCATCCAGCAAGCACTCTTACAGAAGGGTTACAAGATGGCTGTTCCCAGTCCTACTAACCAGCAGTTCTTTGTCTTACCCAACGATCACCTTAAGAAATTGGAAGAGAAATACGTAATCAGTGTATGGGAACATACAGATGTCGACCACACAACTGTCCGCTTCTGCACCAGCTGGGCAACAAAGAAAGAGAATGTGGATCAATTGATTAAGGATATCAGAAGCCTCACCCCCGACCCCTCTCCAAAGGGCGAGGGGAGTATTAAATGATAGAAGAAGTAATAGGTAATAATAATGATTAATAATAATAACATAAAATCAAATCCCCCCTCGCCCCTTGGAGAGGGGGCGGGGGTGAGGCTACTTAAGCCTTGGCTCCTCGCCGCCAGGCCTAAGACACTAACGGGGGCTATGATTCCCGTTATTCTGGGTAGTGCCTTGGCTTATCATGACGGGGCTATGAAGTGGTCGTTGGTGCTCTGCTGCGCACTCTTTGCCGGCTTTATGCAGATAGCTGCCAATATGATAAATGACCTTTACGACTTCCAGAAAGGAACCGACCGTGAAGACCGTCTGGGACCTGAACGTGCCTGTGCACAAGGGTGGATAACGCCCAAGGCTATGCGCAGAGGCATTGCAGTGGTATTATGTTTAGCATCTTTGGCCGGTCTGGCAGCGCTGTTGCTCTGCTGGAAGGATTTACCGTATCAGGGCATTGAATTGCTGCTGACTGGTGTTGCATGCATAATCTTTGCCTTCCTGTATACGTACGGGCTGTCTTATTTAGGGTTAGGTGATATCCTGGTACTTGTGTTCTTTGGCTTGGTTCCTGTATGCGGTACCTATTATATACAGGCGCATGCGATAACAGCACCTGCCATACTCTTAGGCTTTATCTCGGGCATCAGCATAGATGCCTTGCTGGTCATCAATAACTACCGCGACCGTGAGCAGGACCGCATCTCAGGCAAACGTACCATTATTGTATTGGGTGGTGAAAGATTCGGGCGATACCTATATCTGCTTATTGGACCGATTGTTGCCGTGTTAAGTATTCTGTTAGGATATCTTATAGATGGTAACATTCTGTATTTCCAGATTGCTGCGTATGTATATCTTGCCTTGCATATTAACGCATGGGGACAGTTGAATAAAATACGCAGCGGCAAAGCCCTGAACAAGGTTCTGGGTCTCACCAGCATGAATATGTTCCTTCTGGCGCTAATGCTTGCAGCGGCAATTGTATATTGTACATTATGAACTCGAGTGTCGTTTAATGGTTTTGAACAAAAACCCCAAAAACCCCGCGCTTCGCGCTAAAAAACAGGAACCCTCTCTAACTCCCCCTCTAAGGGGAGAACACGGTTATCGTTTACGTTAACGTTAGCGTTGAAATGGTTTTTTATGGTTTTTGTTGAAATTGATAAGGAATGCTTTTACTAAACATAACGTCTATTACTAATTAACGCAAACGATAACGTAAACGTAAACAAAAGCGAGATAAAGGCAGCCATATAATGGCTAATGACGAAATATGGATTAGAGATTAGAGATAAGTGGTTTACTTTTACGTTAAAATGGTTTTCGTTTTCGTTTACGTTCTTATAATTATGAATTAAGAATTATGAATTTTGAACTGATAAAGCGCAATTCTCTGTTTATATCAATGGCGACGGGAGCATTGGTATATGAGGTTTTTGCCCGTGTATCTTTCTTACAGTCGGCAGGAGATTATTTTCTTCCGTTGCTGACCGACTGGTTGCCCATTGGACTCTTTTTGCTGCTATATGCCACATTCTGCAAGATAAAGATATCTGAGCTGAAGCCTCGAACCTGGCATTTTGTCATTCAAGGTGTCAGGACATCACTGGCTGCCTTTATGGTGTTGCTTATCTTCCTATTTAGCGGCAATGCGGATGTTAAGTTGGTTCTGGAGGGAATGTTTATCTGTTTTATCTGTCCTACGGCAGCATCTGTTGTTGTTGTGACCGAGAAACTGGGCGGCAGCATAGGAACGCTTACCGTCTTTACTGTTATAGCTAATCTGGTGACATTGGTTATTATTCCGCTTTTCTTTCCTATGGTGGAACGTGGTGCTGATATATCCTTCGTTTCTGCAATGCTTATGATACTAAGGAATGTAACACTGGTTCTGCTGGCTCCGTTGCTGCTGGCTTTGTTATCTCGCAGGTTATTCCCTAACTTTGTTAAGCGGCTTAATATGTACCCCAATACGGGTTTTTATATATGGTGCTTTAACCTAAGCATTATAACAGGCATTACCCTGCGAAATATACACCATAGCAGCATTTCCGGCTGGGTACTCTGGCTATTGCTTACCACTCCCCTACTGGTATGCCTTATTCAGTTCAGCTTAGGTAAATGGGTGGGAAAATTCTGGAACGACAGCATCAGTGCCGGACAGGCTCTTGGACAGAAGAACACGGTTGTAGGCATCTGGCTTACGCTGACTTTCCTGAATCCGCTGGCTGCCATATCCCCCGGTGCTTATGTACTATGGCAGAATCTGGTAAATGGCTGGCAGATATGGTATAAGGAGAAGCATGGACGATTAAAATGGTAACCCCTCCCCGACCCTCCCGTGGGAGGGAGGTGGAACTGGCATCCTCTAATAATAAATGTTTAAAAAAAAAGCCCCTCCCTGACGGGAGGGGCTTGGGGTGGGTCTTATTTCTTAAAGTACCTATTAAACAAGCCCTGGAAGCCGGCACCGTGACGGGCCTCATCCTTAGCCATCTCATGAACAGAGTCATGGATAGCATCCAGGTTCAGCTGCTTGGCCACCTTGGCAATCTCCATCTTGCCCTTGCAAGCACCTTCCTCGGCCATCATACGCTTCTCTACATTGGTCTTGGTATCCCATACGACCTCGCCTAACATCTCTGCAAAGCGTGAAGCATGATCAGCCTCCTCGTAGGCATAACGCTTGAAAGCCTCAGCAATCTCTGGGTAGCCTTCACGGTCGGCCTGACGACTCATAGCCAGGTACATACCAACCTCGGTACATTCGCCCATGAAGTGATCCTTCAGACCTTGGCGAACGAAGTCTCCGTCAGCACCTGCGGGAATGGCATCGGCAATGCCCAATTCATGCTCGGTTACAAACTGCAGGGGAGCATCCTCCTCGACTTTCTTAAACTTACTTCCAGGAACTTTGCACTGGGGGCACTTCTCGGGAGCGGTATCACCTTCGTGAACATAACCGCATACAGGACATATCCATTTTGCCATAATTCGATTCTATTATATGGTTAAACATTTGTTGCTTTTGCAAATGTATGCAAAATAACTTATACGAGCAAGATATTTAAAAGAAAAACTCACACAGATCTCGTTTAATTCATAGTTCATAGTTCATAATGCATAGTTTTGTGTCATTATAAACAAAAACCTTTAAAAATCCTTTTTGCAAGCTTTGGCACATTGTGCTTTTGTTCTGCTATTGTCATGAAGTTTTGTGTAAGCCAGCTTCCACCATCTTCCTGCCAATACCATAACATATCTTTCAGATATCAAAGCTTTCAAAAAGAAAAACATTGAAAACCATTTGTTTATACGTAAACGCAAACGTAAACGTCAACTATTTTGTTCAAGCTAACCGCTAATCCTTAACCGCTAACCCTTCTCTATTGGAGGGAAATGTTTTTAAGCGAAGCGGGGTTTTTCTTTTGTTCTGGCTGAAATCTCATTGAGATTGATGATGTATTTGTGAGCTATTATCTGAAAGCTTGCTTACAAGTAATAGAACACAGATACGGCATCAGAGGGAAAGCCTCAGCCAGAACAAAAGGGTTTTCCTGGTTTTTGTTGAAAAAAATCTGTGTATTTCTGTGGACTCTGTGTGAGTATAATTGTGAAGATAAAAGAAGGCAGCTCTCACGAAAGGGAGCTGCCTTCTAAATTATAGTGCAAAGATTTTACTCTTCGTCATCTGACCAGATATTCCAGTCATTTTCCTTAGTCAGGGCATCACTACCATTTACGGTAGTATCACCATTAATTACCAGGCTCTCTGCCAACATCTGTGCAGGCTGAGCCGATTCAACCTTTAAAGATGGCTTAATGTATCTCATAATATAGTTTTGGCCTCCCCGCCTTCCCTTTGGGAGGGGATGGGGGTAGGCTGTAGGTCTTTTATCTTAGTATCTTCTTACCGTTCACGATGTTGATGCCCTTCTGCAGCTTGCTTATGCGCTGACCAGCAATATTGTAGATAGCAGCATTACCTTCAGCGTTTGCTGGGGTGAGGCTTTCAATAGCAGTGGCGTTGCCGTCAAAGTTGATGAAGAATGCCTTTACTTCAGAGTTAAGCTCCAGATAAGCCTTGCATGGCTCGATATTACCAGAGATTGCCTGGTAGAAGCATACATCCTTACCCTCTGGCTTAGCCAGAACATACTTGCCTTCTGCTGAGATGGGTTCGAAGGTACCCTTCAGGTCGTTGTTCAAGACGGGCTCGGGGATAACTTGCTTCTTAGCGAGAGCCTTGCCACCGTCAACAGTCTTGTCGTAAATCTTCAGAGCGTTTTCAGGATCTTCTTCTTCGAATACGCCAACCTTGAACTTATAAGTGAATGGATCACCCTTGAGGATTACAGGAGTAGCCTCGGGAATGATACCGTCTGCAACTTCAGTTGTCTGAATCCAGTTACCCATGATAGAGCCTGTGTAAGCGCTGACTGTCTTGGTTTCTACTGTCGGTGTTGTACCTACGGAACCGAGCATCTTGACTTCTGTTGCGTTCAAGGCAACATCCCAGAAGCGAATCTCTGAAGTTACAACCTCAGTTTCCTCGCCATCTTCATCAGCAAAGAATAGAGTAGTTGGATCCATAGTCCATCTACCATCGGCTTTTGTAGCTTTTGCAACCTGTTTACCATCAACGTAGATTGTGGGAAGTCCGTTTTCAGATACGAATATTATGCGATACCATGTGTCAGGATTAATCTCGCCTACATAACCTACTCCATTAAAGTTAACTCCAACCTTTCCTTTGTAAATGAAAAGCTCAGCGTCATTAGTGTTGTTACCATTTGACTGGTAGAGAGAAGTGTATTTCTGAACATTTGCTAACTTGACATCCATCATGTAGGTGAAGTAGTTTATTGTTGATTCGCCAAGGTTGTGAGCCATCTTCAGGCTGGCACCAGCAGGAACGCTGATTGCGCCATTTCCGTCTGCAGGTCCGGCAACAGCAGTGATGTTAACTTCGGCAAGGTCTGCTGCATCTTCAACAGTATTCTTGTTTTCCAAAATTGGATATTCCTTTGCAGGAGTCATTGTTCCTACGCCAGTACCTGCTAACAGGTTCTCTGTATCATCGAATGTCCAAACGCCCTTAGCCTCAGGAACGGCAATCTTTTCGGGTTCTGGTATTGTTACTGCGAAGGGGAAGTATGCGGTTGCATAGCCTGCTTCGCCAACGGTGTACTCAATGTATCCAGGGTCAAGAACTTCCCATAAAGAAGCATCGGCAGGAGCTTCCCAACCTACAATGTCACCGGCTGCACGGCAGTGCAGACAAGAATACTGTGATTCTGGATCAGCCTGGAATGC
The DNA here is from genome assembly GCA_017619585.1 of Bacteroidaceae bacterium. Next base: position 47,702 of record JAFZSA010000010.1, on the reverse strand, counting down.
TGCATATCCGGGCTTGGTTATAACAACAGTATAGTTAGCGGCATCAGTAGTAGCTGTAACTGATTCACTCTGTTTTACAGTAGCGGGAGCAAACTTACCCATCAAGCCGATTGTGTAAGTATTGTCGTCATTCTTAGTCAGTTTCACAATCTGCTTGGGAAGATTGCAGACTTTGTAGTTACCATACATGTTAGCATCACTGGGATCAATACCCAAATATGTGCCATAGTTCTTATTCTTCAGATTGTAGTAACCAGTCTCTGGAAGAATGAAGTTGTTGATATCGTTCAAAGCTGCAGCCAGTTTCTCCTTCATGCTCTTATAGGCATCGAAGGGACATTCTGTCTTGTAAGCGGGATCATAACCAATTGCAGTCTTGGCAGCATCGGTGAGTGCAAAATAACCTGTTGCCTCGATAGAAGGAGCTATCTCGGATGTTACAAACTCTGCGAAGTTAGTTGGAACATCAAATACAGTGAAAGCAGATCCGGCATCACCGATGTTACCAGTACTATTCCAGAACTTAACAGAACCGCCTGCACCACCATACTGGTTGATATAAAGGTTAGTTCCAGGAACATTCAAGCAGAATGAGCCTGCGGGAACAGAAGTGTTGGTGTTGGGAACGATGTTCCAACCATGATTACCTTCAGTATCATCCATTACTGTTGGGATGCCTGCATTTGTCTGGTTCTCATTAGTCCAACCAAAGCTCTTGCCTTCACCAGCTGCTTTGTTGACAATCTTGAAACCCTCCCAAGGATTACCCAAGAATGCCCACTGATAAGAATCCTCAACGAGACCCATTGTGTTGGCATTCTGGGTCTTGTAAGCGCCATCAGCATCCTTCTTGTCAGAAGTTACATACCATGTGCCGCGCATTGCCATATCATACCAATGTGCATTAGCAAAATCTTTGGAGATTTCGAACGGACCATTCCATGTAGCTGTTACATTAACCTCTGTTACACCTGTGGTAATCTTTGTTTGATCGTATGTGTATGTACAGTAAGACCTCAATGCAGAAGAGGGCAGTGTTGCCTCAGAATCCTTATCTTGTGTCTGAACAAAGGTTGCAACCTTAGATCCGTTTAAGAAGATGTTATATGTTACATCCCATGAAGGTGTCTCAAAAATAGCCAATACCTCATCGTATTTATCAACGTCTGCAACTTCAACAAGATTGTGTTTGTTTCCATCGTCTATGCTGCTATTCCACGCATTGATGGAAAATCCACCAGCTGTTTGACCATTGAAGAGTAATCCGCGTTCCTCAATATAGAAGCAATAAGGATAGGAAGAATCTTCGGTGTACCATATAGCAATGGTAGCTGCCTCTGTCTTGTTATTTGTCAAAGATCCATCTGTTGCAACAAACTTCTTGGCACCAACATTATAGAGATACTGCTTGCCTTCATATTTGAAGAATACAAACTGCTGTTGCTCATTTGAAGCATCAGTATAAGCTGTTGTACCAATTAGTCCCTTGTTCTCGGAATTTGCAGTCCAATTTGTTACACGCTTGTTTGTAATATTATAGACTTTGTGTGGGTCAGAGAAATCTGGTTTGCTGTTGAATGCCGTCATAGCAGCATTAGTGTCCAGAGTTTTACCTACTACTTCTTCAATGGATACAGTGTTGCCTGCTTCAGCTCCGTTGTAACTGTTGAGTACAAGGTTGCCACTGTTGTTGTTATTGAGGCACCACTTATTGAAACCTTCAGAACCAATTTTGTATGCGAAGAAACGTAATGTAGAACCATCAGGATTGTCTTTGCCGTCTGTTGTGATTGCAAGGGCAATTCCTCTGTCATTCTTGAATACCAATGATTGGTTCTGCAGGCTGGCAAACTTGTTCAGTTTTGGACTGTAGAGGAAGTACTTGCCATTAAACTCAATGATACCGAACTGTTTAGAAGCATCGTCCGTTGCTGCATCATCATTGACTGTTCCTCCATCACTTTTGTGCGATGAAACAATCATTGTCTGTGCTGCATTCAGTGTCATATAGCCACGCGTGGTCTTAATTGTATAGACCTTCGTGTTGGATAGTTGATCAGCAGCTGTAATTACATCTGCCTTCACCATACCTGTACCGACTATGCAAAGCATGGCGGCTAAGAGAAGTTTGATTTTTCTCATAATGTTTGAATTTAGGTTAGTAATAGTTTAATGTATCTATATAGAAATAGTTGGTTTGTCTTCAAAGTTAACGTTAAGTTCATGGCAAATATATACCTTATTTATATATAAACAAATAAAATCATAATATTTTTTCGTTTTAACACTAAATTTGTTTTATATCCATAACAAAAGGCAACCCCGAATGTGGAGTTGCCTTCTGATAATTAGTTATAATAATTAGGATTAGTCCTCGTCGGACCAGATGGCCCAATCATTTTCCTTTGTCAGTGCATCACCACCATTTACAGTGGTGTCACCATTTATTGCCAGGCTCTCTGCCAACATGTTGACAACCTGAGCCGATTCTACCTTAAAGGCGGGTTTAATATATCTCATCGTCATAATATTATGAATTATGAATTACGAATTATGAATTAAAAAAGGATTTTCTTACCACCAACAATATTGATGCCCTTCTGCAGCTTATTGATGCGCTGACCAGCCAGGTTGTAGATTGATTGACCATTGACCATTGAGCATTGAGCATTAACCTCGTTGATTGCAGTAGCATCGTCAGCTTCGAAGTAGAATGCCTTAACGCCAGCAGCAGGAAGCTCAAGGTATGCCTTGCCGGCAGCAATCTTACCACCATTAGCCAGGTAGAAGCCAACAGCTTCGTTCTCAGGCTGAGCCAGAACGTACTTGCCTGTAGCGTCTGTTTCAACTGCAGCACCCTTCAGGTCGTTAGCAGCAGCCTTTGTAGCACCTGTTGTGGGAACAAAGCTGTAGATACCTGCTTCGCCCTTCAGTACAACAGCTTCACCGGCAGCAATCTTGCCCTCGATAGCCTTCATTACCAGCCAGTTTCCTTCAAGTACGCCTACGTTAGCAGTAACGCCTGCGGGAATCTCAACGTCGGTATCAGCTACATACAGAGTAGCATAGCCAGCCTCAGAAATCTGCTTTACAATACCATGAGTCTTAAATGGAACAGGATAACTATCTGTGCCAATAGTCTGGTACCAGCCATTATTCAGCATCAAGCAAAGTTCACCGTTAGCAAGCTTAGCATCATTATTTGCTACAGCATAACAATTAACGCAACCAGCTGCACCACCAGAAACAAAATCCTTGTAGGAATTGTATGTAATAACCTCTACTGGAGCGACATAACAGTTATTGAACTTACCGTTACCTGTCCAGCTTACCAAACCGCCTACATTTGTACCATTGGGCATATCGAATGAGCCAACAAATGCACAGTTATTAACGGTGAAAGAACCTTCCATGTCACCACAGAGACCACCACCAGTAGAATCGCCATTACCTGTGAACTTAACAGTAGATTTTGCAACAACGTTTTCAATAAGGGTGTTACCACGTGTGATACCAGCAACAGCACCAATCCATTTCTTAGAAGATTCTACGCTACCGTTAAGAACAAGATTCTTAATGGTTGCATTAATGACTGAACCGAAGAGGCCAGTTCCCTGTTCATCGTTTTTAATATCAGTGGTAATGGTGTACATCTGACCATCGAATTTACCTGAGAATTTGTTGCTCTCTGTACCGATGAAGCCCTTAGCATAAGTTGTGTAGTCAATATCATTATATACGCGACCATTCAGGTTGGTCTTACCTGCATTTACCAATTCAGCGAAACGAGCCAATCCCTTGGCGCTGACAATCTTGTTGTAGCCTTCATCATCGGTTTCCATGTTGCCACAGACGGTACAGATGCAATCTGCATCGAACTGATGATCAGGAATAACGGGAGTTGTTACTGTATTTGTAAAGGTAGCATCACCTAAAGGCAAACCATCGCAACGATAACCGGCTGTAACATTTGCGTAAACGATTGCACCCTCCTTAGCAATAGGCATGGGCATGAGATCCTCGCCAAGCTTTTGGAAGAAACGCTCCAGACCGTTCTGCTGTCCGTTCAGCAAGAATGCTAATTCACCGTTTGCAACACTTTCGGGATTCTCAATCTTGGTGTACTTGTTATGATCTGAAACAGCATTACCAGTGATAGGATTCAGAACATATACATTCTCTGTAATCACATTCTCGGGTTTACGGGCAATGTTTTGGGAGTTCTCGGTATCATTGTCCAAAGTCTGGTCACCTGCACCGATGATTTTACCGAGGATAGCACAGTTTTTAAAAGTGGTCTGTGCATGTGTCCAGCCTGCGAAACCGCCGACACGTGCACACCTTGCACCACCGTCCTTACCTGGCAAAGTAATAGTACCTGCATAAACACAATTTTCAATAGTCTTTCCTGTACGTATCATACCGAAGAAACCACCTGCTGAGTTATCACCGACTTTGGTAGAAACGAAGTCAATATCGGAATATACATTGCGGACAGCAGACTCGTAGCTGTCGTTGGAGATAGAACCCCAATTTGAACCATTTGTTTCAATCCTACCGTGCAAGATAAGGTTCTCTACAGTACCATAATGACGCTGTGGGAAGAGTGACGCATTGTTACCCATACCTGTCATCTCGATAGTCAGAGCGTGACCGCCACCGTCGAAGTTACCTTCTGACCAGTCATTGGCGTTGAAAATAAACTGACCGGCAGGAGTAGAACAAGTAATATCGTTAACCATCTTCAGGTTCAATCTAAAACCATTCTGGAAACGGTTCCAGCTTTCTGCCATGTAGAGGTCTTCTGTGCTACCTAAAAGGAATGATTTGCTTATTGGATCGAATCTCTTGGGATCATCGAAGTCGAAGCCGTTGAAGTTAAACTTACCGCAAGTGGTGCAGACGCCATACTTGTCATAGGTATGTTTTGTTACTGTAGCATTGCTGGGAGTGTTGCTGAAGGTTACATCACCTTCTGCCTTACCCTGACAGTTGGTAGCTGCAGATGCATAGACCTGTCCCTTACCCTCACCAAATATAGTTGGAACGGGGTAAGCATCCCCTATGTTCTGTACCCAACGAATCTGACTCTGGTCGCTATTCAACTGGAAGCAAACCTTACCGCTTTTCAGATCTTCTTCTGAAACAACAGTTGCCACAGGGTTGTCAACGCCCCAGTTGTTGGTTACATAGTTGTTGCCATTAGCAGCCCATGGACGATTGTTATAACTGTCTGCGTTGTAAGTCTCCAGATCTACAGTTTTCAGAGGATTACTACTGCTTACACGTGCAAGACCACCACTTAAGCCATCTGAATAGACGAAGTCACTCTCTTTATCATTGATAACCAGATTGTTTGTCAAACTAACGTGATGCTCGTCAACCCATGCAGCAAGACCACCGCATTTATGTGTTGTTGAGCCAACAATCTTTACCTTAGTAAGACAGTTGTCAATGATAGCAGGTCTGTTCAACTGACCAACCAGACCACCTATGCTGGCGTCCTTGTCATCAGCAAATGAAGATGTTATAACTACGTCAACAAAGCAATTACGGATGATACCAGTGCTGTAGTTGGCAATAGCGCCTGTATGCTTAGATGTTCCAGTTGTAATGGTTCCCTCTACCTTAATGTTCTGGACTATACTACGAGTACCAACATTACGGAAAATAGCAGGACCTTCGCCGTCTGTACGGTCTGGAAGGCTGATGGAAATGGTGTGGCCTGCACCATTGAAGACACCTTGGTAGGCTCCTCCAATACCGATTTGAGTAGTAGTGGCGCCCAAATCAATGTTAGCCGTTAGAATGGCATTGGCATCTCGTTTACCACCATTCACAAGTTCTGCGAAAGCTTTGAAGTCTGCCGCTGAACCAATCTGGTAGAACCCGTTCACTTCGGAAAGAGCCCACGCAGTTGTGGAGACAACACTCAGAAGTGCGGTCATACACAGATTCACAAGTTTTTTGTTCATCATAATGAATTTAAATAAGGTTAGTAATAGTTTATATATAGCGTGTTCGCTTGTTTTTAGTTAAATCAAAGGCATGCAAATATATACATTATTTATATGTTAGCAATAAAAAAAGTTAAAGAAATCGAATGAAACAAGCAAATTAGTTATGATAGTGGTTGAATTCTTAGAATCTGTGTTAAATAATATAAAAGGCAGCACCCTATTTGAGGTGCTGCCTTATCATAATGCTTTTATTTGAGGTTATTTTATTCCTCGTCTGTCCAGATGTCCCAATTGTTTTCCTTAGTCAGGGCATCACTACCATTTACGGTAGTATCACCATTAATTACCAGGCTCTCTGCCAACATGTTGACTACCTGAGCCGATTCTACACGCGAAGCGGGTTTAATATATCTCATATAAAGACCCCTCCCATCCTCCCCGTCAGGGGAGGTGACTAATGAGGGTATGGGTCAAAAGTTAATAATCATTTTATTTTAGAAGTCCCCCACCCGCCCTACAAGGGAGGGCCGGGGTGGGTCCTATTTCAGTACCTTCTTACCACCAACGATGTTAATGCCCTTCTGCAGCTTGCTTATGCGCTGGCCAGCCAGGTTGTAAATGGCAACCCCCTCTTCCGTCTCCCCGAGGGGCGAAACTATCGAGGTTTCTTCTTCACCATTGAAGAAGAATGCCTTAACGGTAGGAGCATTAACCTCCAAATATGCCTTGCCTGCAGGGATAGTTCCTGTTGCCTTATAGAAGCCAACTACGTCGTTAACCTTAGCCAGAACATATTGTGTTCCATTAGCCTCAACTGGCTCAACAGATGCCTTCAGTTCATTTGCACTCACGTCATCAAGTTCAATTCCATCAGCAGGTGACAATTCATAAGTGCCTTCGCCCATAAGTACAACGGGGGTACCCTTAGGAACTGCATTAACTTGGGTCAACGTTAGTGTGTTGCCATTGACAGCACCAATGAATGCTTTTACACCATTGGGGAAGGAAACGTCGTTCTTGGCAACATAGGTTGCATAGCCGGCTTCACCAACAGTTACTGTCTCAGCGGCTATTTCTTTGGGAGCCTCTGTCGGGCAAATTTCATAGATGGTGTTGTATGGAATCATGATACCCACGATGTCGTAGGTCTTTCCATCTTCAAGGGCATATTTTAGTTTGAACTTGTCATATACCTGAACATTGTCCACATAGAACTTACCATCGCTGCCTTTTGTAACTTTCACACCTGTGAACTTCACAAGATTGCAAGCATAGTCGGCAGCATTATCAGAAGTAATTTCAATAGGCTCTACAACATCGCCGGCAGTAGCAACAAGGGTGTTATCTGATATCTGTGTGGTAAGCTCATTCATATTGTTATAGAGTGTGTACTTAGCAGTAATCTTGCCGTTGAGCACGTTGCCTGCCTCGTAAGTAAGGCCTGTGTTGTAGAAATCTACAGCACCTGTAGCATCGCGCACGAACATATCTTTTCCGTTTACATACACTACTACGGCATCAGTCAACTTAAGTGTTCCGGATGTGTTGTTTGTCAGCTTACAGAACTCTGCAATGCCGTTCAATGGCTGATATACTGTAATGGTGAAAGTACATTCACTGGGACGATAATCTGGATTCATCTGGAAATGGTTATAGACAGCCTTTACTGTTACAGTTCCAGCTACACTATTAAGAATAATGTTTCCGTGACTATCAATAGAACCAATAATACCATCTTTATCTTCACCTACGAGTTCAAAATAAACCTCAGGCATTCCCTCACCATTTGGATCATTGGTGTATGAAACAATATTTCCTTCTGCATCCTTTACAACAGGGGCAAGTTGTGTTAATGTTGCAACATCAGCCACATCAAGTGTGATATCCTCCTGGGTGATTGTTGTAGCGACGCGGTTATCTTTAACCGTCAGCGTGTAGCTTGCAGAACTTGCATTAAAATCATCATTGCCAGCAAAGGTAGCTGTGATGACAGTTGTGCCGCCACCAACAATTCTCAGCTCGCCTGTCTCAGGATCCATCACCTGAGCAACGGTCTCTACAGAAGAAGAGTATTCAACAGTACCATTAAAGCCTGTTGCTGTATTCAGTGTAGGAGCAGTAAAGTCCTGACCAAAGGTTGCTTCTGCAGTTTCAGAAGAGAAAGACAACTTAGGATCAGCTTTTGAAGAACTTCCATCTTCATAAGTGATTGTTGCGGAAGCGATACCTATCTGGTTTGAGGTAGAAGAGAAAGTGATTTTAACTGCATTCGTTCCAGTAGGAAGATTACTTGACGAAATGGCGAAGGTTGTTGATGTTACATCTGTTGAGGTGTAATTTTTACCACCATCTTTACTATAGTGCAATGTAATTGTCTGAGCTTTTGAGCCCCATTGTGTACATTTAAAGGATACAGCACTAATAGTTTTCGTTCCTGTCATCACCAAAGTAACAGGTTGTCCTTTGGTGACAGGTTGATTAGTAATTGTAGTAGTTTGACGGTTAGCTGATTCGAATGTAACAGTTGCTGCAGAGTACTCAACAACATGTTTACCATAGCTTGCTGACCAGTCGCTAAAACCTTCAATAGCAGTGAAATCATAGGTTACGTCTTCTGCCCATGCAACGCTTCCTACTATTAGGCTACATAGAAAGAGTAATGATTTTAGTAATGTCTGCTTCATAATAGTTTAAAGTTTATATAAATTAATAATGTATATAGGTTTTGTTGCAAAGTTACACCTTATTTATATATATACAAATAAAAAACAAAAAAAATGCACCCGAAGATGCATTTTTCCTTATTGTAGTTTTTTCTTTTCATTCGTTATCACCACTCCGTGGTATCTATCCCCTACCCTTTGGCCCGACAGGTTGTATCTGTTGGCATCAGATTGTGGCTTGACATCCTGTATAGGACGTAACGCCGTGGTAGTTTCTATGCCCAGATTACGAGTCAGGCTACATGGCAGCCAGCAGGAGAAAGCCTCCAGAGTACGGTTGGAAGTGACACGGAAGAAGGTTGTGCCGGATGTTGACAGATAGAATGCTTCTCCTGGCTTCAAAACCTTAGAGGCGTATGTGCCAGCCAGCAGATTGCCCTCCACAGATACGGCACGTTCTGTTAAACTGCCTGCTGCAGGTGTCAGGGTGAAAGTTGCCTTTGCCTCTGGTCCCTGAAGAATAACAGCAGCTCCGTACGGAAGCACATCACCGCCTGTGGCAACAGGTTGCAAGACAACAGTGGTACCGGTAATCTCGCTGACAATATAGGCGGTGTAGCCATCGGGAACTACCGTGGCAAAGGGTACGCAGACAGTAGCATAGCCCTTGCTGTTGGTGGTGAAAGACAGTGTGCGTTGACGCATAGCCTCTGATAGCTTGAGGGCATCGGCATCTGAAATGCTTCTTCCGTATATGCGTACCGCTGCAATCTTTCCACTGAAAGGATAAGAACCGCTGGTTGTAGATGTAGAGAAGACGCCATTGGCCTCACCGCCTATGGCAAACCATTCTGCAGGGGCATAATCAAAATGTGAGGCTTCTCTGTTGCTGACAACATGGTTGGAAGCAAGTTTGCCGTTGATATAAAGACGCGAGAAGTGGTTCTTACGGTCGTACACAATAAGATAATGTGTGTAGTCTCCTGTGAGGGTGCCTGCATCTGTAGTGTTCCACAATTTTTTGGTAACAGTACCGTCGCTGTTATACCCCATGGTTGTAGTTGCATAGCCTACCTCTCCCTTGGTTGTCATTTGAAGTCCGGCTCCGTAGTTGCTTATGAAGCCTACAGGACGAATCTGAGTGCTTGGCGTTGCGCTTTCAGCCTGACAGTAAACCTCTATGGTATAGGCATCGCTGATTAAGTTCATGGCAGCAGGGCTGTTGCCTAACATATACTTAAAGAACGTTGATCTATCTTTCTGAAATTGAGCCTCGTACATCTGTATTGATTCATTCCACTGGATAGGTACTTCTCCCACCATCTCTATGGGACTGAACTGGAAGTTCATGGCATGATTGACAGCACCGTTGGCAGTGAACTGGCAATCCATCACCAGATCATCTGAAGCCGCCGGAACAGGTTCTGTAAACTGCTTCACATAGGGGGTATATAATGCTTTGGCTGCCGCCTCTGTAAGCGCACCGTTATAAATACGGGCAAAGACAAAAGTAGAAGCTGCACTGTTCTCGCATCCACTGCTGAAGCTACCTGAAGAACAGTCGCCACCCAGACAAATCCACATACCGCGCTTGCCTACAGTTGTCCCGCATTTGGGGAGCATCATATCCTTACCGCAACGTGTGCCAGTGTGTACAAGTTTGCCGTTTACAAAGTAACGTATGACATGGCTGGTGCGGTCCATGGTCAGTACCACATGATAGAACTTTCCGGGAATCATAATAGAGTCGCCTGTGAAATCCTTGATACTGCTCTTTAGCGATGTTTCGTGCGTATAAGTAAAGGTGTTGGCGTAGCTGGAGTTATAGAAAGACCACCCGCCAGCCTGGTCGTTACTGAAATAGCAGGTGCGGTCACATTTGCTTTGCGCATCGGCAAGGGATTCCAACCGGACCAGTGCCTCCCATGTTATATTGTTGTTGAATGCATTAGCCAGTTCAGAATCGCTGTCATAGGTGGCATAGAAATAGTCGGAGGCAGCGGCCTTGCTGCATCCAAACCATGTGTCATGTTCGGCATCATACAGTGTTGTTGCCCTGCCATGTTTGCCTACTCTACTTTCAAAGGTTCCGTTATTGACAATGCCATCGGCATTAAAGGAGAGATCCAGCAGTGGCTGTGCTTCTTCCACTTCAGACGTCTGATGTAGGTCGGAAGTAATGACACCGGTTCTGATAAGCCCCTTGCGGATACATTCTGCCAACAACTTACAGCCATCGGGGCGGGGATGCAGTTGATCTATGGTATACTTACCCCAGTCTGAACTCCATGCAACGGTTGTGCAGTCTATATAATAACAACCGAATTCCTGTGCTATCTTCTTGATGCTGGCATTTCCCTGAGCTATTGTCCATCCTTGGTCATTGGCGGTAGAAAACCCCTGCGAGCGGGGAAAGATGCTCAGGCATACAATCTTGGCATTAGGATACTTTTGTTGCAGACGGAAGAGCATCATAGCATATCCTCCACGGAAGGTAGTTGAGTCGTTATAGACGGGTCCTGTACTGTAATCGCCCAGTTTACAACGGGACCATCCCCAGTCATTGGTTCCTCCGGCAATGAGAATGACATCTGGAACACCATAACGACCAATGGAGGTTACGCGAGCTGTGCTGAGAAAAGGGGAAACGGCTTCTCCATTATCAGAACTAACACGCGAACCGCTCCACGAGGAGTTGACAAGGAACGTCATACCGGAAGTGCGGCTTAGCTGCATCCAATAGGTGTCGCCCAGTTGCATGCCGTATTTCCACTCCTTATCTTCTCCATAATAGACTGCATAGCCCGAGGGCAGGAAATCATGAAAGGTACTGATGGAATTACCAAACACTGCGAAGGTGACGGTGTCCTTTACCTCTGCGCGGATTATGGTAGGCAGAGTAAACAATAACAAAAGCCCCCACCCCAGCTTTCTAATGCTGAGTGAGGGGGTTATGTTCTTTTTGTGTTTCATATCTATTTCGTAATGACGTTATAACGTTATAACGTGATAACGATTTTTATTTCTCGATGATGGATGGTATCTTCTCGAAGATTGCCTTCCATTTGGCAGCATCAAACTTGGGACGGCGGTCGTAATAGTAAACGCCGTTCTTTTCCTGTTCCACATCAGTAATCTGTGTGTAGCAGAAGCCTACCACATTCTTGCAGGCCTTGATGGCATCTATTTCCTTCTCCAGAATCTGAAAGAATTCATCCTCTGTCTCAATCTGTGCGCCATAGCCCCATGAGTTGCTGCGCTGTTCTTTGGGAATCCATCCCAGACCTCCGAACTCGTCAATCATATAAGGCTGTCCTTCCCATTCGGCAAGGTACTTCTTGTCGCGCATATTACGGTAGTGAGGTTTGCCATCCTTGAAGGTGTGATTCTCTACCAGCTTGTCATATTCGCGGGTATAGTCGTGTACACTCCAAATGTCGGTCTTCACATGACCGTCGCCACTGGCATCGTTGACAGGACGTGTGGGATCAATGGCCTTTGTCAGGTTGTACAGGTCTTGAACAAAGCGTACATAGGTACCGGCTTGTGCGCCCCAGGTCTCGTTGAGGGGTGTCCATGTAACGATGCAGGGATGGTTACGGTCGCGGACAACCAACTCGGTCCATTCGCGAAGGAAGTTACCCGTAGCTTCCTGGTTGTTGACATTGGTACCCCATGAAGCCTGCTCGCCCCAGCAGATGTAACCCAACTTGTCTGCCCAGTAGTAGTAACGCTCCTCGAAAGCCTTCTGGTGCAGACGGGCACCGTTGAAGCCAACGGCCTTGCTCATCTCTATGTCATGCTTGAGAGCCTCATCAGAGGGAGCTGTCCAGATACCTTCAGGATAGAAACCCTGATCGAGTACCAGACGCTGGAAGTAAGGCTGGTTGTTGAGATAGAAATACCCGTTGGCACAGTGAATCTTACGCATACCGGCATAAGAACTTACCTGGTCTATCACCTTGCCGGCAGCATCCTTGACAGTGTACTTTACGTCATACAGATTAGGGGTCTCGGGGCTCCAAAGCTTAGGATTCTTGATGGGAAGCACTACGCTGGCTCCGTTAACGGCATTGGCGGTCTTGGTGGCAACAACCTTCTTACCATCCAATACCTGTACGGTAAAGGTATTGCCGTTTGCCTCGGTGTAGAATTCAGGACGGACAATAAGCTGCTGCTGATCAATGTCAGGAATGGCAAACACGGTCTTCAGACCCTGAGCGCTTACGGGCTCCATCCATACGGTCTGCCAGATACCGGTGGTGCGGGTATAGTCGCAGCCGCCTGAATAGTAGTTCCAGCACTGCTTGCCGCCCGGCTGCATGCCCGAACGCAGATTGTCGTTTACGCGAACTACCAGATTAGCGCTCTTGCCGGCAGGAACATATTTGGTGATATCCATCTCGAAGCTGCTACCAGTTCCGAAGTGCTGCATGACTTCTTGGCCATCAATATAGATGGTAGCCTCGTAATCCACAGCGCCGAAGTGCAGCAGAATCTGCTTGCCTTCCCATTCAGCAGGAACGCTGATGGTACGCTGGTACCACATAGAGTTGATGAAATCAGTATATTCCACACCGCTGAGCTTGCTCTCGGGACAGAAAGGAACCAGGATGTTCTTGTCGAATCCCTTGCTGTTGCGGAAATCGCGGTTAACGCCTGACTTGCCGAAGTCGAAGGTGTAGGTCCATGTTCCGTTCAGGTTCAACCATTGTGAGCGCTCGAACTGAGGACGTGGATATTCAACGCGTGGTGTCCCGGCCTTAATTCCTGTTATACCCAGGAGGGCCAATGCTGCAATAATAAGAATCTTTTTCATTTGTTGTTAATTTACTGATTATGGTTGTTTGTTTTTGAGGTCTTATAATAGTCCTCCGAAGAGGTCACCCTGCACGGGTGTAGCACGTTCTGCAGGTGTTTCTTTCTTATAGAGTTTCTGCATATCGTTGATGGTGCGTCTGATTTTATTGCGGAACGATACAGGGCCCATTACTTCGATGTCTGTACCGTATGACAATACAATGCGGTCAATGTCATCACTCATGGGTACATCTACCTGAATGGTAACATAGCCTTCCTCTACGTTTGTCTGGCGCTGTTTTACCTCAGGGTTCTGCAGGCGTGTAAGCAGATTCTGCTCCTGATTGATAGCAACACGAATATTGATGGATGTGATAGGACCTTCTGCAAGAGCAGGCATTGCATAGGTTGTCTCAGGTTCACGGGCTACATCCACCCCTAATGAAGTACGCAGCAGAGGGTTCTTCCACTCCAGGTTGATGTAACGCAGGATACGTTTATGACCTCTTCGGAAGCTGGGCATCAGGCGTGCCCCTTTCTTCTTGAAGAAAGTGACATCGTTCTGTAGCATACGTTTGCTGCAGCTCCAGTTGCGGTTCACTTTCTTGAGGCGTTGGTTCACAAAATAGATAAGGCTACGTGTGTTTCCTGTCTCGTTGGTAGCCGTACGCTCGCCCATGAAGTATTCGTAGACGGGATCGCGAAGCGCCTCGTCAAGAATCTGCCAGCGTATTCTTTGCAAATCGTTCTGTATCATAGTCTTATGTTTTATTTGTTAATTGTTTGCATTGTTTCTTTTTGTAGTCGTTATATCGTTATTACGTTATAACGTTATGTTGAAATTTTGATATGTCGATATGTCGTTATTTCGAAGGGGATAATTCTAATATCCAGCATCCGCTGCCAAGGATCTTGGACATCTTGTCTTCCTCATCGGCATAGTTACTTGGATAATGTACGCGTGCCTGTACGCCTACGGGAATCATTATCTCCCATGTGATTGTTTTATCTTTTGCCCTGCTCCATTTACTTCGTATGGTTCCGTAAGGGCATTTGTGAGAGACTGAGTCTTCAAATTCTTCATTAGCAAGAGACGGAATGGTTACCTCTACCCTGTTATAGGCAATGCTTGATTCTGCCTGACGGATCGCTCCTCTATTCCATGCGGGCTCGTCGGCATAAAGCCAGTAGGGCTCGTATGTAGTGCTATCGCCTTTGAACCGACTGTATTCATGAACATCGGCCTGCAGATTTATCCGTTGTGCCATCTCGCTCATCAGATGAATCAGGTGGGTACTTACCGTGCTGTCTTTCCGGCAATGGAACGTCATCCATTGTCTTACCATATTATAATAATCATGGAGTACTTTTACGTCACCCTCGTCCTTGTATAGACTGTATAACACGCCTGCTACGCTGTCTACGGGGATGGCTTTAGAATCATCAGGAACGGGTTGAAATAATTCTCCGCTTTCTGCCTGATTCATCATTAGTGTGTGCAACCACCTGCGATAGAAGAAGTAATCACGCTGTACGTCTGCCTTTGTTATGGGACTATCGTTCCACCCCTGCCCTTTGCTGCCGGTTTGTATCTTCTGAATGGGACTCTGCAGGTGTTCATTGTTGCTGAGCCAGACATCAACCTGCCAATAGACAGTACTGTCATAGGGAAAACGCCGGCCTTGATAATAAACCTGTACCATGTCGGGGCTTTCACGTCTTTCGCTGTCCCACATCATCGTGGGTCCGCCCTGCAAGCCTTCCACTGTGCTGGCCACCCTGATATGATATGCCAACTGACGTACGTTATTCTCTTCGCTTACTATCTGCCAACTGAACTGTCCCGTGCGGACAATACCATACGGCGTCAGCATGCGGTTAACCCTCAGATTCTGTAATTCAGAAGCCTCGGTAACCGTCATATTCAGCAAGGATGCTATGAATATCAGCAGAAGACAATTCATCAGTTATATTGTACTATAGACGCCACAAAGATAGCAATTTATTTCCAAATGCAAAGTCTTTCCTTGTAAGAAGATAAAGAAAAAAAATAAAAAACTTTGCAGTCTCGTGGAAATCATATACCTTTGGGAAAGATAATTAAGAGCCCTACCCCATCCCTCCCCAAAGGGAGAGGGAGAATGGCCGCCAAATAAAGAATCGTAATAACGTTATAACGATATAACGATATGTCGAAACATCGGCCATAATCGATTAGCGTAACTATGAACTATGAATTATGAACTCTGAACTAAATATAGAGCATTTGCAGGAGCATGGCATTAAGCCAACGGCTGTACGATTATTAGTATGGAAAGAGTGTAGCAGTTACCATAAGGCATTTACCCTACAGGATATGGAAGAACGGATGCCGCAGATGGACCGCTCCAGTATCTTCCGTGCACTCAGACTATTTACTGAACATCATCTTCTGCACGAGATAGATGACGGAACGGGATTTCAGAAATACTGTGTCTGCCGTTGCGTAGATGACCAGCATATCAACCATATACATTTCACTTGCCGAAAGTGTGGCAAAACCTATTGTCTGGAAGAATATGCCATTCCTCTGGTTTCATTGCCTGAAGGATACCAAATGGAAGATGCAGAATACATTGTAAAAGGCCTTTGTCCGTCTTGTCGACAATGATTTCATGCTCTATAACAGACAAAAAAGCAGCTCAGAACACCTCTGAACCATGTTTTTGGGCATTTTTTTGAAATTTTTTGTACAAATGTTGTGTTGTATTATTAATATTTGTAACTTTGCGGTGTTTACAAACTTAAAGTAATAATTATATGAAAGATTTACTCAACCAGATTGCTGCCGCTTATGGCGCATTCGCAAAGGACGCTGCTGCTCAGGCAGAGAATGGTAACAAGGCTGCAGGTACACGTGCTCGTAAGGCTTCTTTGGAAATCGAGAAGGCTATGAAGGCATTCCGTAAGGCTAGTCTTGCTGCTGCTAAGTAATTTAGCGCAACATTCTAACAGAAAAACGAAAGGGGCTGTGTTGAACACAGTCCCTTTTGCTTTGTTACTCGCAAGCATTGCTTGCCTTAGATGTCCAGTGTTAGAGGATATTACAATGCCTGGATTGCTTCTATCATCTGAGCCTTGTCGCCACCAAAGTAATCGTCCAACGCATACTTCATTGCAATGTTTGCATAGTCCTTGCGTGAGATCTTAGACTTGATGTAGATAAGGATTCCCGACTTTGATGCAGATGCATACTTCTTGGTTACCAAGATCTTGATGAAGGTTGCCAACGTGGTGTAAGCCATGTCTGAACCATCAGCCTTGAACAACTCCAGAATGTCGCGAACTTTTGACTGTTTAACACCTGATTCCTCTAAGGTCCATAATTTCAACATAATTTCATGTTCCTTGGGAGTCAACAATTTCTTCTTTACAACTTTCTTCTTGTTTGCCATGGTTTCTGTAATTTATTTGCTAATAATAATTTCTGACATGCAAATTTAATAATATTAAATTGTTAATCAAAATGTTATATGTTAAAACTCTCTATATTTAACAAATTTTATAGATTTTGGGGCATAAATTGACTATTCTTCCGTTTTTCTGAGTGTTTCTAAGCGGAATGCGCAAGGCCATGCCACCAGCCAATCGTTGATTCTGTTCTTTGATACAACAGGTGGAATCTCCTCCCCTGTTGCACGGGTCTGCCATGAAGATCCGTAGTATGCATCACTCTGTGAACCAACGGGTCTTATATGTCCGTTGATTTTCAGCTTACCATCCCCTACCAACTGACAACTGTTGCGCCAGATAGCCTCTGCCTTTTCACTCCACTGTGAGTCGTCGGTTAGCTTGGCCAGTTCGCGCCAGTCGTTTACCCATCTGCAGGCAAAGGTGTCAAAGTAATGACGCTGTGTACTGACACTGGTAGCCCCTAATGTCTTGTAGTCATATTGCTGCAATACATCGCCCTCGGCATAGTTTATATTGTAATGCCAGAGCCATGTGCTCAGGTAGTAAGATACATCAACGGCATCATTCAGGTATGTGTCATCCTTTGTTATCTTGTACAGACCTATGGCTGATGTCAACAAAGGATAAGCGGATTCTCTGTCTATGCAGCGTGTATCCAGTGTGCCGTCTGTACTGAATCCGTTCTTCTTGAAGAACGCCATATAATAAAGGTACGCGCGTTTGGCGCTTTCCAGATATTTATTGTCGTTGTAGAGTTCGTATGCTTTCAGCATAGCCGGTATCAGATATGCACCGGTACCACCCTCGCGCTCAATGCATTTGCCGTCCATTGTCCAGCCTCTGCCGTAGCAGCCGTTGGGCTGTTGGTCGGTTAGCATAAAGTTGCAGATGCCCCATGCCGCTCCCAGGTAGCCAGGGCGTACAAGTCTGAGTTGTTTTACCAGCTTGTCGGCCTCGAAGAACTGTACGGCTGCAGTGCCAAGATTGCACGCATCCAGAATACAGCGTGTCTTGTTGATTACGGCATCGTATTGAGTCAGGAAGAGACCGTTGGGCAACTGACAGTTGTCTGCCCATGTGTCTAATGTGGCAAGTCCCTGATCCATGGATACATGGTTGCCTGTCTTGATGAAGTCATACAGGATGCTAACGGCCAGGCTGATGTTCTGTCCCATCCATCCCACTTCATAGCGGTTACGTGTTGCCTGTTGCCATTCTCCCTTCTCGTCCAAGTTCAGACCCATTAGGTAGCCCATGTAATCGTCATTCTCAATCCAGAGAGAGCGGTGACAGAATTCTACGCTCTGTTCCCACATCTTATTGTCATCCGGAGCAGGCAGTTTCTCGGGCTCTGCCATCAGCCATGCCATATCCAGCATGTGGCGATAGGCATTATGGTTAGTCTCCTTTCTGGCTACTATCAGATACATGGTTAGCGTACGAGTCTCGCCTTGCTTCATGTTGTAGGTTCGACGCCATCCGGGGATGTACTGGTCTTGTGCACAATATGATACAGGCATCTCCTCCTCTGGCCATACTATCTGGTGAGTGATGATGTTTGACTCAGGCTGAATACTGCAAGAGTAGTCGTCCTCTGCCTTCTCGGGGACATTGCCAAAGGTGGCAATGGCAAAATCCTCTCCTTCGCTATAGATAGCGCCGGGGATAGAGGTTCGTTTGTACGAGAAAGTGTACCACTGTCTGTCTCGTTTCTCGTTTTTGGGCTCCTGTCCACGGCTATTCACATTGCCGTTGTAGGATACAGCGGGAATCATCCACCACTCGGGTTTTGATACATGCTCGAAGCTGGCTGTAAGGTGTACGTTGGGGATGTCGCGCTTGGCAGTGAACGTCCAGGTAATCTCCCATGTATTATCGCTTACCAATTCCTTGGTGCATTTCATCTTCACATCCATCGGAGCGGTAGCGTTAACCGTACCTATCAGTTTATTGTCGCCAGAGAGCAGCCACTCGTCTTTCCAGTGTATATTCTCTAAGATAGCTATCTGGGCATAGCCTTCTGTTTGCCATGCAACCAGAAACATAAACAATAGAATCTTGATATGATTTATCATGTCCTGTCGTTGTTATTAAGTTATCCTGTAAATAGTTATTCTGAATTACCGGGATTATTTTATTCTTCTCCTTCTTTCTCTGCTTTCTCTTTTGCTTCTTTAGCTTTCTGTTCGGCAACAGCTTTGGCCCGTTGCTCTCGAATGCTGAATTTCTTTTTCGAGTCCTTCTCCTGTTGTTTCAGTTCTTTCTGTTTTGCTTTTTCTTCCGCAACTTGTTCAGGAGTCAGTACAGGTTTCTCTACTTTGGGCTTTTCTGCCTTGGCAGCTTTGGCGGGCTTCTCTACTTTAGCCGGTTTCTCCGGAGATTCCGGAATTTCCTGATTATCCGGCTTTTCCGGTGATTCTACCACATCCTCAGTTGTAGCCCTTTTTGCTTCGGCTCTTGCAGCTTTTGCCTTCAGCTTATCCTCTGCAGCCTTTTCTTTACGGCGTTGTTTCTGCTGGCGGGCTGATGCGCGCAGTTCAGCTCTTTCGCGGGCACCGCCTGTCTTGCTCATTATCTTGGCTTTTTCAGCTTGCTGTTTAGCCTGCGTCTTAGCAGCCTCGGCTTTCAGCTTCTGCTCAGCCTCTTTCTTTACGCGTTCTTCTTTGCTCAAGTTAGAGAGTTCTTCTGTATCCTGATTTTTCAGTTCGGCAGGAACGTATGGTTTAGGTTGGTAGAATTTTCCGCTCTTCTGGGCTGCCTTAACACGCTGACGGTCTTTGATTGCCTGATTGCGTGATTTCTCCAGGTCGCGCTGCAGTGTTAGCATCTCCTTATCTACGGCTTTCTGTGCATCGCGTGCAGCTTTCTGCCTAACCTTTGTTTCGGCTATGCGCTCTTTCAGGTACTTCTGAATGCTGTCAGCATTGTAGATGTTCACCCTATGCTGTGCGAATGAGGTCATTGAGACCGCCATCAGCAGAAATAACCATAATATCCTTGTACTCTTCATTATGTTTCTATTTGGCTGCAAAGTTAGTAATTATGCTTTGAAAAAACAAATTTCACCTACTTTTTCGTTTGGTTTGACGATATTTAACTTTATTTTAACAGGCCCCTCCGACTCTCCTGCGGAGGAGGGATGGCCGCACAAAATCGTAATAACGGTATTACGTTATAACGTTATATCGAAAGGCGGTTAAGAGCAACATGCCGTTTCTCCTTAAGAGAAAGGCCGAGTTACTGGCAGAGAAAGGCCGTTTCTCTGATTTACACACGTGCTGTGGTGGTGAACAGTAAAAATATCTGCTGCTAAAAATTTTATCTGTATTTCCTTTGCTATTAATTCTGTTCTTTGTATTTTTGCAGTCTGTATTACAAAAACATACTAAATAAAAATACACAACATCATGGAACATGCATTAGAAAAACTGTTTGGCTTTGATCCTAAGAAGCACAGTATCCGCACAGAAATCCTGGCGGGCGTCACAACTTTCCTTACCATGGCCTATATTCTGGCCGTTAACCCCAACATCTTCAGTGCCCTACCCGGCATGCCTGGCGGTAGTGTCTTTACTGCTACGGCGCTGGCTGCCATCATAGGTACACTTGTGATGGCCCTTTATGCCAAGAAGCCTTTTGCACTGGCTCCTGGTATGGGATTGAATGCTTTCTTTGTCTATACTGTATGTCTGGGTATGGGTTACAGTTGGCAGTTTGCCCTCACAGCTGTGCTTATAGAGGGTGTCATCTTTGTTCTTCTTACCGTTACTAATGTGCGTAGCTTGTTGCTGAAGGCTATTCCAGGTACACTGAATAAAGCCATTGGCGCTGGTATAGGCTTGTTTATTGCTTTCATTGGAATGGAGAATTCCGGCATTATAGTAAATAACGATGCTACACTGGTTAGCCTGGGTAATATCACTCAAGGCACTGCCTTGCTGGCTATTGTAGGTCTTTTCCTTACAGCCGGTCTGGTGATGGCCAAGGTGCGTGGCGGTATCCTGTGGGGTATCTTGGCTACAACACTTCTGGGCCTGTTCGTCAAGGATCCCTCAACTGGTGAGGCTATTACCAAGCTGGGCGGATTCATGTCAACTCCCGACAGTGTAGAGCCTCTCTTCTGCAAATTCGAATGGAGCCAGGTGCTCAGCTTAGATATGCTGGTAGTGGTATTTACCTTCCTGTTTATAGATATGTTTGATACTATGGGTACCATCATCGGTGTTCATCAGGGTGCAGGTATGGTTAACCCCGATGCCAAGCGCGATGAGATTCCCGGAATGGAGAAGATGTTCATGGCCGACTCTATAGCTACCGTAGCCGGCGCCTGCTTGGGAACCTCTACTACCACAACCTATGTTGAGAGTGCCTCTGGTGTTGGCGAAGGCGGCCGTACGGGTCTTACTGCTTTCTCTACAGCTGTATGTTTTGCACTGGCATTGTTCTTTAGCCCGTTGTTCCTCTCTATCCCCGGTGCTGCCACAGCTCCTGCCCTCATTATCGTAGGTGTAATGATGATGCCAGCCATAGCACGTATCCATTGGGAGGACTATTGCAAGGCTATCCCTGCCTTCATGACCATCATTATGATGCCTCTGAGCTATAGCATCAGCGACGGTATCCTCATTGGTGTCATCTCATACGTTGTCTGCCATGCTGTAGCCGGCAAGTTCAAGGATATCTCTATCACCATGTGGATATTGGCTATCCTGTTTATCTGTAAATACATATTTATATAGTAGCCTCACCCCCGCCCCCTCTCCGAGAGAGAGTGGAGAACCGATTATAAGATAAACCGCCAGTGAAACAATGTTTTTGCTGGCGGATTTATTTTGTGGAATGGATGATAATCTGTACTTTTGTGTTTGTTCAGAAAAAAAATGTTCCCCTATTGTAACAAATTCCACAGAAATCCCGTTTGCACATATAGAAGGGTTCATCGATGAAACAGTAAAAACAGAATTTATAAACAACAAAAGCATTGGATTAAAAATGAATGGTCTTGCAAAAACTATGAAAACATGGGCTTTATGCGGTCTGGTTGCTTTTACAGGCCTTAGTGCCCAAGCACAAAACAAGGATTTTACGGCATTAAGCAAAATAAATGGCGTATCCTACAAACACGTTGACAAACAGAAAATCCAGGAATTGGTGCAAAATGTGGTTTACCCATTAGCGGATAAAATAATCGTTGAAGGCTATGATGGAGAATTAACGGACTTGGTTGACGATGCGATATTCCTTGAATGCGACAAAGAAAACAAGGGATCGGAAAAGCTGAAGAAGCAGCTCTCCAAGATTCTGGAAAAGAATCAGTTCCATCCGGTTATCGCTCATTCGTCAGAAGATAGTAATAAAACCAAATACTATAAAGCCAAGAAAGGTAACAGAACGACGTGGGTACACATTAATGAGGATGATGAAGAGATAAACGTTAACATATACAGCGGAACACACGATTTTGAAGAGCTATTTAACGGTTTACTAAAAGGAGCCAACTTTTCTATCACCTGGTCTAATGGTATGTGGGAAAATGATGGCGAGAAGGAACCGCGTAGCCTTCGTGACTGCCTGATTGTAATTGACGGAAAGGTTTATCCCGATCTCCATACTCCGTCTGATGCCGTACATTATATGTTTGACCATGGTATGAAATGGGACGGATACAGCCAGAAGAAGCTCAGAGGTAAGGAACTACGTCAGAAATACCCAGACTGCAAGAAGAAAACAGCATTTGAATACTATACATCAAAAAATAAAAAGTAATGTAATATGAAAAGGATATTTTTCTCACTCATGCTGCTACTATGTGTAGGCAGTGTGTTCGGACAAAACGCTGATGAATTTATGAAGAGATGGAAGGCTCGCAGTGGTATGTCATACGAAAATTTAACAAAAAAGATAAAAAGAGTTTGTAAAGAGAATCCAGATGTTGCAACATGGACTGTAAAGAAAGCACAAGTTGTAAGAGGCGTGGCATCAAAAATAGGATGCCAACAGTTACAAAAGGATCTGGATGCCCTGAAGGATTTCAAGTGTGTCTATTACGAGAAGCACAATGACGACTTTGATTTATTCCGTAACATTCAATACTATGCCATAGAAGATGGTGAGTACATAACAGAATTGGTAGCCAGAATAGATCTCAACACCGAAATGGAAAACGCTATAGTGCTGGTACATATTCAGGGAAAGATAAAGCAGGAAGATATACCAAATATAATCGACTTAAAGCAAACTAAGACAACGACTATCAAGTGATGAACGCTCAGGAGTTCAAGCGACGGTTCATGCCTTTCCATAAGTTGCTCTACAGGGTGGCTTTTCATCTGACGGGCAATGTGCAGGATGCCGAGGATCTGCTTCAGGATACATATCTGAAGCTCTGGCAGAAGCGCAACGATCTAAGGGACGAGGCTGTAACACAAGCTTACCTGGTGACCCTGATGCGAAACCTGCTACGCGATCAGCAGCGTCTGAAACGCATAGACAGCTCTGTTGAACTGAAGGACGAGCTCTCACCACCCGATGAACGTAGCCTTGAAGGCCAGATAGCCGCAAAGGACGAAGCCTCAAAGATGGAAAGCCTCATCAGTCAGCTACCGGAACGCGAAGGACGAGTCATAAGGATGCATCTGGTGGAGGAACGCTCGTACGAGGAAATAGAGCAGGATACCGGTCTAACCCAAGGAAACATCCGCATCATAGTAATGAGAACAAAACAGAAGTTGATACAACAATTCATAAAACTAACCAAGACATGGACAAACTGAACTTTGAAGAACTGGAACGCATCCCTATCCCAGAAGGACTGGAGGAACGCCTCTCTACCAAGATAGATGAGTGGGAAAAAGAAAGCCTCACCCCTGCCCTCTCCAAAGACAAGGGAAAAAGAAGACAGATATCCTTCCGTCCGCGTATCCTACAGTACGCAGCCGTTGCAGCCTGTATTGCCATTGTCTTTGGATTGGGCTACCAGAAGTTTGGGCAGAACCCTGCCGAACAAGATACCTACCAGGATCCTGTTATGGCAAAGCAGGAAGCAGAGCGCGCACTAAACCTGCTGGCCATGAACCTGAACAAGGGGATGGAACAACTGGAGAAAGTAAATACAATAAGTGAGAAAGCAGAAAGAACTTTAAACGATCAATTAAACGCATTGAAATAATATGAAACGGACAATCATAAAATCACTGCTCTGCACCGTATTGGCACTGCTCTGCCTAACCGCCAGCGCACAGGTAAAGGAGTTCGAGAAATATGCAGATACAAAGAACGTAACCTACGTCTACATCTCTAAATATATGATTGGTATGGTAGGCAAGATGGCTAACATGCCGGGGGTGGACGTCAGTTCGCTATCCAATAAGTTGTCAGCCATACAGATTATCACATCTGAATACCCGGAGGCCGGCAAGAAACTGAAGAAGGAGGTACAAGGAATACTCTCAAACGGCAAGTACGAAAAGTTGATGCAAGTTAACGAGGACGACAGCAAAGTAAACATCTATCACTCAGAAGGAAAGCAACAGTCGTCCGTGGTTATGGTAACGGACGGAGACGGGACGGTAACGGTGATAGTCTTCTCGGGTAAATTTAATCTGGAAGATGTAATGAAGATGACCAGGAAAGGCTAACATCATAGGAAGAGGCACAATGCCTCTTCTTTTTTTGTGATTTATTTTGTATTTCTCTCACTTATTCGTATCTTTGTCCCGCATTATGGTGATACCTGTGCACTCCGTGTAAATGGAGTAATCAGCGTAGAGAGGGAATCCGGTGTGAATCCGGAGCAGTGCCCGCTACTGTAATTGCCTTTTTCGCAGCGCATAAAAAGTCACTGGGAACAACCTGGGAAGACGCGCTGACGGGCAAAAGTCAGGAAACCTGCCATTTTGTATATATAACATGCATCCTCGGGACAAGGATGAAATGACTCCACACCCCCTTTAGGGGGAGACATTGACAATGACCAATTGACAATTGGGAATTAACGTTGTTCTTCGCTACGCATAAGCGTTGCGTGGAGCGAAGTATAGTTTCACTATGAACTATGCACTATGAATTATGATTTGAATTATTACTATCTGCAAACGATTCTGTTTACCGCATTGGTATTTACTGTGACAGTAAGTGCCAGTGCGCAGAATCTATATTCCGCGGAGCATGGAGCAAGGAGCATGGGGCATGGGACAGAGATGGAGAAGAAGGATACCGTTCACCAGTTGAACGAGGTTATAGTTTCCACCAAACAACCTACCCGTACTATTGCAACATCTCAGAAACTGAGCGGAGTTGACCTTCAGGCACTCAGTAACACATCAGTTGCCGATGCCCTGAAGTACTTTGCAGGTGTACAGATAAAGGACTATGGCGGGCTGGGCGGGCTGAAGACCATAAATGTTCGTTCGTTGGGCGCCCAGCATGTAGGCATATACGTGGATGGCATCCGTATCACCAACGCACAGAACGGAACTGTTGACTTAGGCAAATTCTCACTGTCATCGTTGGAGTCGGTATCGCTCTATAATGCCAACAAGTTGGACTACTGCCAGTCGGCCAGCGAATATGCATCTGGTGCTACGGTCTATCTGCAGACACGTCGCCCTACCCATGATTCGCTATCTATACAACTCCGTAATGCTTCGTTCCATACTTGGATGACCAAACTGAACGGGCAGTTCAACTGGCATGGGTGGCAGGGTTTCATAGACGGCGAGTACTGTACATCGCGTGGCGATTATCCTTTCCGCTACCATTCGGAATACGAGGATACGGTTGGTCGAAGGGCCAACAGCGACATTCGCTACGGACGCATTGAGGGCGCTTTGTTCAAGGGTGGCTTTTCCTCACATATATACTATTACGATTCAGAAAGAGGTTGCCCAGGCGGTATTGTGCGACGTCTGAGCGACAAATATACCAATGTGGGACGCGAATGGGACCGCGACTTCTTTGTGCAGGCAAGTTATCAGCAGAAGTTCCTCAGGAAACTGCTCTTTAAGGCCAATAGCAAATATACCAACGAATATCTGCGCTATTGTACCGACTATCCCGAAAACCAGAACACAGCCCGCGTGAATAACCACTACCGCCAACAGGATGTATATGGAGCTCTTTGTCTGGCTTATCTGCCTTGGAAGTGGCTTTCACTCTCAACCAGCTATGATGTCCGCTTCAGTATCCTACGTGCCGACCTGAAACGCTTTGATGACGTGATACGTGTAGATCAGAAGCAAGTCCTGGCTGCACAGATGAACTACCGTGGCATTCAGGCAGCAGCCTCGTTGCTGCATCAGCGTTACAACGACTATACCTTTGCCCATGTAGGTGCTGCCGACCCTTTGGACCGTTGGACGCCTGCCGTCTCGCTTGCCTATACCTTATATAATAATATAACACTGCGCGGATGGTACAAGGAAATCTTCCGCGCCCCAACGCTCAACGACCTCTACTACACCCAGGTCGGTAACCGCAATCTGAAGCCGGAATACACCAAACAGTTTAATTTAGGGATTGAGTACCATTTGTCTAATTCAAAATTCAAAAAGCAAAATTCAAATTTTAAGGGGCAAGGAGCAAGAGGCAAGGAGCAAGAGGATAGTAATAATGGTCAATGTTCAATGGATATTCAGTGTGACGTTTATCAGAACAAGATTGAGAACCGTATTGTCTGCCTGCCCCTGAAGGGAACTTATACGTGGTCTATGATGAACTATGGCTATACCTTCTGCCGGGGACTGAACACTACGGTCAAGGGACATTATAAAAGAGGAGACTGGAACGGTTCGCTGATTACTTCGCTTACATGGCAACGTGATGTGGACCGTACCGACCCTGAGGATGAGGATATGTATGACAAGCCTATCTGCTACTCGCCTACTCTATCCACTGGTGTCACTGCCATCATGGGATGGCGGAATCTGCGGTTCACAACCTCCTACCTGTACGTTGGAGAACGTATGTGGAGCAAGGCCGACCCGGAGGATATTCTGGAGCCTTACCATAATGTTGATATGAAATTGGATTACACCCATCATATAGGTAAAACATCATGGGGCCTTTGTCTGGAGGTCTGCGATGTGCTGGACATACAGTACGAACACATCCCACGTTATCCTATGCCGGGTAGAAACTATAAGGTGACGGTAAGCTTTGGGATATAGCCCCCCCAGCCCCCTTTAGGGGGAGAAATTAAGAGTTAAGAATATGAAACGACTGGTGATTATATTATCATTGATTATTTGTCATATATCATTTAGCATAGCGCAGGAGAGGATTATCCTGCTCAATGAAGGGCTATGGCAGGCAGATAATGGAAGAGTTACGTACTTCCAGGACGGAAAGGTGGTAAGTAACCAGTGGTTCCGCGATGTTAACGGATCTAAGTTGGGAGACACGCCCAACGACATCATACAGGTGAATGAGAACCTGATAGCCATTGCCATTAACTGGTCTAACGTGGTGCAGTTCATCACCCCAGAGGGTAAGGCTGTAGCAGCTACTGAGGATATCCCCAACAACCGTAAGCTTTGCACAGATGGTAGATACGTCTATGTCACCAGTTACGGACATGAGTGTGAGACAACGAACGGCACTCAGTACTTCGAGAAAGGCTTTGTGGCAAAGATAGACATCAGCAACTTCAAGTGTATTGCTGCCTGCGAGGTAGGCTATGAACCAGAGGGTATAGCACTTTATGACGGCAGACTCTTTATTGCCAACACAGGCGGATATGCTGGAACTGGCGAGGACCATGAGTATGAGACAACGGTGAGCATCCTGAATGCAGAAACGATGCAGGTGGAGAATACCATTGACGTGGGGCAGATTAACCTGTATGGTAAGCTTTCGCAGAGCGGACGTTATCTGTGCATCAACTCGCCTGGAGACTACTATGAGACACCTGCAGCTTGTATCATCTTTGATTGTGAAAAAGCATTGCAGGGAGATGAAGACTGTTTTGTGAAGTTAGAATATGCTTCTACCTACAGCTGTACAACTCTTGACGGTAAATTCATGGCTATTGGTTCACGTTACTCATACATTACCAATGAATACACGTTTAATTACGTTACGATAGACCCGGAGGAGGTGATGCTTAGCATGGGAGGAAGTGGTGTGGAAGAACGGTTCCCTGGTACGGTATTGACTGACATAAAGAAGATGACGATGCCCTATGGAATATATGTAAATCCCTATACAGGATATATCTACGGAACAGATGCCGGTTCTTTTGAAGGCGCCGGCTACCTTTACCAGTGGTCGCCAGAAGGTGAGCTCCTTGGTAAATACAAGGTCTATATCAATCCTGCCCACTTCTTGGCACTGGCACCAGAAGGGTACTGGAGCAGCATTGAATCAATTCAAAATTCAAAATTCAAAATTCGAAATAGAGAAGAAGTCATCTATGATATAATGGGCAGAAGAATAGATTCTTCACTCTTCACTTATAATCAGTAACGGAAAAAAGATATTATATAAACAATAGTGTTTAACTAATTTAATTTAAGACTACATGAAAAAGCTATTACTCTCTTTCATGGCGTTAGCAATGTTTAGTATGATTGCTAATGCAGCCAGTGTAAAGGTGACGATGAACACCACATCGCCTACCATGAGTCTGGTTGACAAAGCTACAGGTAATGCTGTTATGGTTGGTGAACCAAGCAGCAATACCTATTCTTTTGATGTTACTTCTGGTGTCTATGTGCTGACAGCCTATGGCAAGGATGCAAGTACCGTCAATGGTACGATTGAACTCAATGTGACTGATGAGTCAGAACAGGAGTTTACTGTGCTTACAAACACCATCTTTGCCACCAACAAAGACTGGGTTGTTGACACCGACTACACCGTAGAGGTGACTGTGTGCACGCGAGAAGGTGTGAAGCAGGCGGTTACTATTGGTAATAGCGTTACTGCTGGTCGCAAGACTTTCCTGGCCATGAATGGTAACAGCTATTATGCTTCGCTGATTCCAAGTGAAGCTCGCCAGGCTGAGAACTATATGACACTCTACAAGGCAGGTACACTAACAGGTGGCATAAACGTTAGTGGCGCCATTCCTCAGGGAGCCGACTACACCGTTACGGTGCCTGCTGATGCTGAGTTCTTCCTGGGCATGAAGTTCAGTCATTTTATTGCCTTCACTAAGGTGGAGCCTAAGTCTGTGGAAAACGAAGGCAGTAACAAGAAACTAACCTATCGTTTGGCTAATAGTCAGGTATATAACTATCGTACATGGAAGGATGGCGGCTTGACTCAGGCTGGCTACTTTACCATGAATCTGGATGAGACCAAGCGTCCCGATCTGGCATTTACAGATGCCGACTACGAGGCATTCGGTGCCAAGACCATCAAGCATGATGTACAGTGGAATGGTGGCTACGAAACCGGTGATATCTTTGTAAATATCAACGAGCGTGGTCATTTGAAACTGAATGTTGGCGACACCTTCGATGCTCACGCTATGCGTTCTTGGGAGTTGACAGACAACTCTACCAACAACTATTTTATGGAGCCCGACTTCCATTATACCGTTATCAATCCCGACGGAACACCCTGCACAGGTGTTATTACTATTGAAGAAACCGAGGGCGATCCCTGGGCAACCATCAAGGCTGTAGGAAACGGTACTGCCATCGTTTTGGTGACCTATGATGCCATTGGAGTAAATTACTATAGCGGTGCAAGTAAGAGCACCTATATGGGTGGTGAGTATTGGAGCGCTATCTGGCCAGAGAATACTGCTGCCTATGTTGTAACCGTGGGCGCTGGTGCATCTGCAATTGACCCCAACATGGTTATCAACGAGTCATATAATGAAGATACAAAGAAGTTGGCTGGCAAATACGTTGATGCCGAGCACGACGTTTTCTATTATTTGGATACAGAGGATGGTTATGAGTATACCTTCAAGCCCTTCGGCGTAGAGAATGTAGAACTTGCCTATCCTACAATTGGTGAGCAGATGGCCACCTATACGGGTTTCGGTACAACAGGTGTAACAAAGAACGAAGACGGTTCTTATACCGTATTCTTGAAGGAAGGTCGCCAGATTGTTCGACTGACGGATGCTGCAGGCAATGCCGTCTATCAGGTTTTGACTGCTAAGAAATGCCACCGTGAGATAACGAACGTAACTCGTAATGGCAGCAAATCTTTTATTCCTGGTGATCAGGTAAAAATCCAATACTCAGGATTGCGTCATCCTTCCAACAAGATGGCTGGTATCTATAACATGTCAGCCTACGTGACTTATAATGGTATTCCCAATGGTTCTTCTTTGATTTTGGGTAGTGGTCAATATACCTTTGGTTCTGCAGCTTCCGCACAGGCTGTCACTGTTACTATTCCTGATGACGGTAGCACGGAACTGCTGATGAACGATGGTGTGATTCAAGTGAACGGTTATGGCGATCCTATAGGTAACCATCGTAATACCAGTCGACTGGCTGGTCGCTCAGCCAACTTTACAGCTATTTCGCACAAGACCTATTTTGGCTCTATCCCTGAGGTACGCCTTCCCATTAAAGAGGCCAAGCAATTTGCCATTCGCCTGCAGTGTGAGCAGGATAATGTAAAATATACATTGACACGTAATGGAGAGGCTGTGAAACTTAATGAGGATGGTACATATACAGGTACTTATGGTGACTATGCTCTGACTGCTTCTAAGGCTGGCTATCGCTGTTACCGTCAAACCTATACTATTGACGATGACGCAGAGGGTGAGCAGACTTTCAGTGTGGCTTTGACTGGTGCTGATGTTACTACTTGGGATGGTACAACAATGACCGAGCCTACTGCTGTAGAAGGTATCTATCAGATTGGTACGGGTGCAGAGTTGGCTTGGTTCGCTAATCAGGTGAACGGCGGACAATACAAGACGAAGGCTGTGCTGACTGCCGATATCGATCTGGGCGACTATGCATGGACACCTGTCGGCGGTACAACGACTGCCAAAGCATATCAAGGTGTATTTGATGGTCAGGGACATGCCATTAGTGGTCTCTATATCAACAATGCCACAGCCACCTATCAGGGTCTTTTCGCTTATCTGAAAGATGCTACTGTTAGCAACGTGACTATTGACGGAGAGATTTCCGCCAAGCAGTATGTTGGTGGTATTGCTGCCAATATGGGTGCGAATGCAATCATTGATCGTTGTGTGAATAAGGCCAAGATAACTGGTGTCGGCACTTATGTGGGTGGTATCACCGGTTATGTTGGTGTTGCTACTGCAAAGGTTACCAATTGCTATAATACTGGTGATGTAACGGGTACTACCAACTGTGGCGGTGTAGCTGGTTCTAATAATGTTACAGCAGTTATCGAGAATATCTTTAATTTGGGTAACGTAGAGGGCACTACAGTTGGTGCATGTATCGGTGGAACAACTAAGAAAGATAATGTCAAGAATGCCTTTGCACTGAAGGAGTACGGCATTGTTACTGGCCAGACTACTGTTACTGACGAGCAGATGAAGTCAGGC
Source organism: Bacteroidaceae bacterium (assembly GCA_017619585.1). The sequence goes on along the minus strand of JAFZSA010000010.1, from coordinate 16,329 downwards.
TATGTTGCTCATCTGTTGGGCGAAGCCTATGGCCAGAACCTTGGTGTTGATGCCTATCCTGTTCTTGACGGACCTAAGGTTTACCAGGTGAAATACACCACAAAATTCTCTGATGTTGAGGACATTATCTATACCAACGGTACATTGCCTGAGTTTGAGACTGTAGATGGTTTGTATCCCATTTGGTTGAATGAGAAGGGCAAGTTTATCAAGGAAGTTAAGAATGATGCTACACTTTATGTCGACTATGTTACTGAGATTCCTGTAATCCTTGCAGAAGCTACCCTTGAGGATATTGCCGACATCACAGAACCTGTGGACGGACACATGAGCGTAGGTACAGAGGATGACGATGATCGTGAATTCTACGTCAGCGGCGACTATGCGTTCGATAGCGGTTGCATAAGCGATTATGCTACCTGGTGGAACTTCGGTTATGCAAATCACAATGAGACAAAGTTTGAGTCACTTGACGACCAGTGGAACAATGTTGTTGGCGGAGGTTATGATGGTTCTACCACCTACGGCGTGGCTTATGTCAACACAGGTTATTTTGGTCCCTGCTATGTAAATCTGCTTACTGAACCTGCTGTTGTTCCTGGCTTTTATATTACCAATAGCAGCTATGCTTATAACTCTATGACTGGTGGCGACAGCTTTGCCAAGAAGTTCGACAAGGGCGACTGGTTCAAGCTGACCATTACTGGTTATGATACCGATGATAAGGTAACAGGTACCAAGGATTACTATCTGGCTGACCTGCGCGATGAGGCTACAGCCTATATCATTAATGACTGGCGCTATGTTGACCTCACAAGCCTTGGTAAGGTGGCTAAGATTGGCTTCGAAATGAGTAGCACAGACAATAGCTCTTGGGGTATGAACACTCCCGCTTACTTCTGCTTCGATAACTTCGGTGCTGATGGTACCGAGGTGCTGCCCGAGAAGAACGTAGTATTCATCTCTTCTGCAGGCTATGCTACCTATGTCGCTAATAAGGATGTTGACTTCAGTAAGTCTTCTGCCAAGGCATACACTGTTACAGAATCTGCTATCAATGGTCAGGTACACCTGACACCCGTTACTGAGGCATGTGCCGGAGAGGCTCTCCTCTTGAAGGGTAAGGAAGGTGCTTATGTGGTATCTGCAACCAACAAGGAAGTTGCAGCTGCTGAAGGCAATCTGCTGAAGGCTGCTGACAAGGATGTTGTTGCTGACGGCAGTCAGTTCATCCTGGCTAAGCCCGAAGGAAAAGAAGTTGCCTTCTATCAGGCTACCAATGGCACTACCATAGCTGCCGGCAAGGCATATTTGGAGATCTTTGCTTCCAATGTTAAGGCCTTCTACTTCGATGGTGAAGAAGAAACTGCAATAGAAAGCCTCACCCCAACCCTCTCCAAAGGCGAGGGAGCAATTTATAATATTGCTGGCCAGAAACTGAATAAGCTGCAGAAGGGCATCAACATTGTGAACGGAAAGAAAGTCCTTTTTTAATTCATAATTCGTAATTCATAATTCATAATATTATGACGATGAAATATATTAAACCCGCATTTAAGGAGGAATCGGCTCAAGTTGTCAACATGTTGGCAGAGAGCTTGGCAATAAATGGTGACACCACTGTAAATGGTGATGATGCGCTGACCAAGGAAAATGACTGGAATATCTGGTCGGATGATGACGAATAACATCAGTATTTTATAATCAGATAAGGAGGGTATGTCAACAATTGGCATACCCTCCTTCCTTTTTTCCCCTATATAATATATAAGGTATTGAAATTTTTTGCTACCTTTACTTAACATTATGCGGTTTCATGCGTTATTACTATAGATGACACAGATAGAATTCGAACATACACTACTGGGTATGCGCCCCAAGATGATGCGCATTGCCACCGACTTCTTCCATAACGAAGAGGATGCCGAAGATATCGTACAGGAGGTGTATGTTCGGATGCTAAAGCGAGGCTGGCAGCAGGGCGATGAATTGGAGAACCTGCTCATACGGGCTACCAAGAACCTGTGTGTAAGCGTATGGAGACGCCAGAAACTCCGAGAGACCGAGCAACTGGAAGGCATAAAGGAACCTGAAGCCTGCCACTCTGCCGACACATCCCTGATACAACAGGAAAGGCAGGAATCTCTGGAGGTTGCCATCCTACGCCTCCCACCATCAGAACAGAGACTCATTCGTATGAAGGGCGACGAACTTAGCCTGGACGAGATATCTACCCAGACAGGTATTGCCAAACGAACCGTCAGCGTAATGCTCAGCACAGCTAGAAAACGATTATTAAACATCTTAGAAACCAAGAACTATGATAGATAAAGAACTGTTACACCAGGCAGCCGAGGATATTGACATCTTCCAAGCCGACCTAACCGAGGAATACGAGCGCCTGTGCAAGCCACAGCCTCGCAAGCTGCGCCTCTGGCCCTTGGCCGTTGCAGCCTGCGTAGCAGGCATCGTTGCCATCTTCCTCGCTCCACCGAAAGAAACAACAGAAGAATCACAAGTTACTTCAGAAGAACTAATGTTCAATGAAGTACAAGATCCTCTAATGACGGAATCTTTCGAGGAACATCAACAAAGAATAAAGAAAAAGGGCGAACGTCTTGTCGCCTATATCCAAGAGCATACAATTAGAGATTTCGATTATTTAAAATGAAAGCAAAACACATCATAGTAATTCTGGTTCTTGCTACCATAAGCATTACCTCATGCCAGCAAGCAAAGTCTGAACATCAACCAGAACCAGAACACCAGCCAGAGTCTATCAGCGAGCTAATGGATAGTGTACTGAACAAAGGAGAATATATTTATCATAACATATATTGTTGCGGAGATTCTTCTTATCAGGATTCATATTGTTTTTGGATAGACGTTCCAGATAGCTGCGCCAAGAAAAAGAAGGACCTAACATCCTACTTGGCTGATAAAACGCCAAAGTTGTTAGACAGTATTTGCAAGAAATCGGAAGATAGTTACCGATACTGCACAAGCGACTCTTTGGATTATAATATCATCATAAGCAAAAATCCTTATGAAAGTGTCTCATACAAACAATACGAAAGTAAGTGGAATAGTAAAAGATTTGACCTTCTACATGACATTATAAAAAAGGCCAACGATTCCTCAAACGACTATGATGCAGCACCCATTCATGAGACGCTGCAAAAGTTCCTCTCTGAACAAAAAAAATTAGAGAAATATGACGTCTGCTATGAATGGGATGAGGGCGAACCCTTCAAAAATTATTATGTTCCACTCTACCATGCTTACATCACAAGGCATGATCAAGATTCATTGGCTGCATTTAAAATAACAGGCACCCTTTACATTATTTCCGCAAAAGGACAGAATAAAATCGATTCTTTGTTGGTGGAACTTACCAATCGCATAGAAATGTTGATCACCAAACATCCTATCCGAGGCGTGCATTTCCGTTCAACGACCTTTTCTTCCAAAGCTCAATACATGGTACAGCACATGTCGATCGATAATCCTAAAAAAAGAAATATTGCTTACACTATGCAGACAATAAGATTCCCTGATAGATTATGTATTTTGGAACTTAATTCTGAAAAGGCGCCAAGGGCTGCCATTCCTATATATTGGTGGGATGATATACATATGCATAACGGAGTAGTTACATTAAGATTATCAAGGTAAATACATTTACAGTATTAGAGGGTTTTATCCACGTGATAGAACCCTCTTTTTGTTTATAGCTATTAGCACTTGTCTAAAATTTGTAAATATTTTTCCTTAATGCTACGATTAAAGGGGATTATGGTTTGGAAATACAGGTATTAATAGGAAAAATTGTAATCATTAATTCCCGCAATTTTTATAGTTAATACTTACAAAAATTACAATTAATACCTAATCTGACAGGCTTTATAGTCTATCCCAGGATAATATCAGATTACGTCTTGATTTTTTACCAATTTCTTGAATACATCATAATTATCATAATTGTTCTATTCGTTTTTTTAACAATAGAATGTATGATGACTTCATTATATCCGGCAGAAATGATCGGTTGATCAGTTCTTCCCATTTAGGAAGATTGCCCTTCATTCGTTCTATCATTTTTTCTGCTATTGCAGTAGGAATACCGCTCTGAGTAAATGCAGTCATGAATGTATTGCGGTTGAAGCCGTTCTTCGCGCCACCCACAGAAAAACTCATAGCCATTTCTTCGGTATCTGCAGGGTCTGCCAGTATAACAGCCAGTAAGTCATAAGCAGGAGCCAAAACATATTTTCCTTTTCCAATATCAATCAAAGAAAAATTCTTGCAGTGCATATCGGAGTTACCAGTTATCCAAGAAAACAAGACGACTTCCCAGAAACGCTGTACATCTAACATAGGAGCTGACGAGAACTTCTTAACTGTATCTGCCAGTTGCTGGTAGGTACCATAGTACTTGTACTCGGTTAGTCTGTTGGTAAGCTGACACATATCCAACATGGATATCTTTTCTCCTTTCCTTCCACGATCCATTCGTAAGGTCAGGTAGCCCAGTTCGCCATCTGCAAGCCGGATAAGCGTGTGGCGGGCAGTGCGGATTCGGGCAACCTCTGCCATCTTCATCGTCAGATCCTCCAGTTCAGGCAGACAAGGATATTTTGCGCTTTGTGGTTTGAAGATATATTTGCCCCAAAGTCCTACGATGGTGAATTTGGTTGGCCCATTTTTACCTCCGCGGTTCACATCCAGAGACATTTTAGCCTGCACACCAGTTACCGATGAACTGGTACGAATGACTTGACGAGCTAGCTCTGACATATTATCGCGTGTGTATGGAAGAATGGGTGCTGTCTCAGAGCCGAAGAACTTGCGGGCACAACTGGGATGAAAGTCCACCTGACCTTCTTCTAATTCCTTATAGCAGAACAAACACTTACTCATAGTCCAACGGTTTTACACTGATATTTCCAATACAATCTCTACAACATGCCAATAAGAGTGACATCCTATCACGGGGATCAATCTTCCACGATGATGATGCAATATCCAACAACCAACCCTCAGGAATCAGTCCATCAAAGACGGGGAACATCATCTCCTTGTCGTATTGCTGATTCGTCAAAGGCATAGTTGGACTAACCGCTACAGCATCTGGACGGGCAAGATACCTCCCATCATAAACGAAATGGAAGCCCTCCTCGTCTTCTATAAGGACACCACAGTAGATGTCGTTTACATAAATACCTGCCTGTTTCATACAACGTCAATTTTTACAGGTCCAAGACTTTCACCAAACAGGTAAAGTACATCATTAACCTTGTCCATCCTCAAGGTCTGTTTCCCTTGTTCAAGCTCTCTCACAAATCTAAGCCCTACTCCAGCCCTCTCTGCCAACTCAACCTGAGAAAGACCGTTCAACTTACGTTTTTGCTTAATATGCTCTGATATATTCATCATATATTATACCTTATCGGGTACAAAAGTATGTAATTGTTTTGAAATATATACCATATCGGGTATAAATTTGTGCGTTATTCAGTAAAATATACCCTAAAAGGTATAAAATTCCCTCACTTATTCGTAACATTGAGACTAACGTCTCGAAAGTACTATCGCTCGGATTTCCTCAAATACATTTGGAAAATCCCTCGCTTAATCGTACCTTTGTCACCCAATAAGAACAAAGGACGGATGGGAAAGAAGGATTTCTTCCAATTTAAGCAGTTTCATATACATCAGGAACATGCCGCTATGAAGGTGGGAACAGACAGCGACCTATTGGGTGCTATGGCAGCTGGCGGAAAGAGGGTGCTGGATGTAGGCACTGGCACTGGAGTGCTGGCACTGATGATGGCACAGCGTTTCACAGATGCTACGGTAACAGCTGTTGAGATAGATGATGAGGCTGTGCTGGATGCTAAGCGTAACTTTGCAGAATCCAAGTTCACAGACCGTATTACACTGGTGCATGACTCCTTTCAGAACTTCCTGTCAACAAGAGCACAAGATGAGGCTCCTTTTGACAGCGTGGTGTGCAACCCACCCTACTTCGACCGCAGCCTAGAGTGCCCTACCCTTGGTCGTACCAGAGCACGCCATAGCAGCAGCCTACCCTTCCCTGTTTTGGCAGAAGGTGTTGCCAGCCTATTATGCGATGGCGGCACGTTTACTGTCTGCATACCGCCCGAGGTGCTGAGCGATTTCAATGCCGCCTGTTTCATGGCAGGCTTCTGGCTACAGCATAACTATAACATCAAGTCCTTACCCGAGAAAGGAACCAAACGCCACATTCTTATATATAAGAAAGGTATTGCCGAGGCTCCCACCCAGGAACAGACTTTCTGCATGAGAAATGCGGATAAAACCGTCTCCGAATGGTATAAGGAAACATTGAAGGAATTCCTGCTTTAAATGAAGAATTGGGGCGGCAATTTAAACCCGTTATAACGTCATAACGATATAACATCATAACGAAAGGCCGCTCTCCTATTCAATAATCAAAAAACAGTTGAAAATATAATTGTTATAATTTTGTATTTACCTAGAATAGCAGTACCTTTGCACCCGTTTTAGGAAAAAGAGATTTTTAAGGATAACTTTATTTAATAAAGAAACATTTAATTTCCAACTATGAAGTTAGAGAATTTGCAAACCGACTTCCAGGGAACAAGCTGGAAGCGTGAAATTGATGTTCGCGATTTTATCCAGCACAACTACGAGCCATACGATGGCGATGAGTCGTTCCTGGAGGGTCCCAGCGAGAAAACCAAGAAGCTTTGGGACAAACTGACCGAAATGTTTAAGGTAGAGCGCGAGAAAGGCGTTTACGATGCAGAAACTGTTATTCCCCAGAGCATTGACGCTTACGGCGCCGGTTATATCGACAAGGATAACGAGGTTATTGTAGGTCTTCAGACTGATGCTCCTCTGAAGCGTGGTATCTTCCCCCGTGGTGGTATCCGTATGGTAGAGAACGCATTGAAGGCTTATGGTTATGAGTTGGATCCTCTGACAAAGAAGATCTACACTAAGTACCGCAAGACTCACAACGAGGGTGTATTCTCTGCTTACAACGATGATATCAAGGCTGCCCGTCATGCTCACATCATCACTGGACTGCCCGATGCTTACGGTCGTGGTCGTATCATCGGTGACTACCGTCGTATCGCCCTCTACGGTACAACTAACCTGATTGAGGAGAAGAAGCGCTTCCACAAGCGTATCGATATCAACGAGTTCACAGAGGAGATTGTACGTTGCCGCGAAGAGATTACCGATCAGATCAACGCCCTGAAGGAGTTCGAGCGCATGTGTGCTAACTACGGCTTTGATGTAACTAAGCCTGCTACTAACGCTCGCGAGGCTATCCAGTGGACTTACTTCGGTTACCTGGGTGCTGTTAAGGACCAGGACGGTGCTGCCATGAGCTTCGGTCGTGTTAGTGCCTTCCTTGATATCTATATCCAGCGCGACCTGAAGAAGGGTCTTATCACAGAGGCTGAGGCTCAGGAGATGATTGACCAGTTGGTTATGAAGCTGCGTATCGTCCGCTTCCTGCGTACTCCCGAGTACAACGACCTCTTCAGTGGTGACCCCATCTGGGCTACTACCAGCGTAGGTGGTATGGGTGTTGATGGACGTAACATGGTTACCAAGACCGACTTCCGTCTGCTGCATACCTTATATAATATGGGGCCTTCACCCGAACCTAACTTGACCGTTCTGTGGAGCTCTCGTCTGCCCGAGCCCTGGAAGAAGTTCTGTGCCAAGGTTTCTATGGACACCAGCGCTATCCAGTACGAGAATGATGACCTGATGCGTCCCGAGCTGGGTGACGACTACGGAATCGCTTGCTGCGTAAGCCCCATGAAGATTGGTAAGCAGATGCAGTTCTTCGGTGCCCGTGCCAACCTGGCTAAGTGTATGCTGTACGCCATCAATGGCGGTCGCGACGAGATGTCAGGCCAGCAGGTAGGTCCCCGCTTCAGCCCCATCAAGGGTGATTACCTCACCTTCGAGGAGTTCTGGCCCCGCTTCGACCAGATGATGAGCTGGTTGGCAAGAACCTACGTTAATGCACTGAAGATTATTCACTACATGCACGATAAGTATGACTACGAGGCATTCGAGATGGCTCTGCACGATGGCGACGTTCAGCGTACACGTGCTACAGGTATCGCCGGTCTGTCTATCGTAACAGACTCTATCGCTGCCATGAAGAACTGCAAGGTTCGTATCATCCGCGACGAGACAGGTCTGGCTGTTGACTACAAGATCGAGGAAGGCGAGTATGTTCCCTATGGTAACAACTACGACGAGACCGACCAGATTGCCGTTATGTTGACAGAGAAGTTCATGGAGTACCTGCGTCAGCACCGTACATACCGTGATGCTATCCCAACTCAGTCACTGCTGACTATCACTTCTAACGTAGTTTACGGACGTAACACCGGTGCTACTCCTGACGGACGTAAGAAGGGTGTTCCCTTCGCTCCCGGTGCCAACCCCATGAACTCTCGTGATATGAAGGGTGCCGTAGCAGCCCTGGCTTCTGTAGCTAAGCTGCCCTTCCACCACAGCAAGGACGGTATCTCTTATACCTTCGCTATCAGCCCCAGCGCACTGGGTAAGGATCGCGAGACACAGACAGAGAACCTGGTTAACATGATGGACGGTTACTTCGCTCCCGACGGTGGCCAGCACCTGAATGTAAACGTGTTCGACCGTGAGCTTTTGGTTGATGCTATGGAGCATCCCGAGAAGTATCCTCAGCTTACTATCCGTGTCAGCGGCTACGCTGTTAACTTTGTTAAGTTGACTCGTGAGCAGCAGCTGGATGTACTGAGCCGTACTATCAACCACTGCATGTAATACAACCTTTATAGGAGCAAGGGGCAGGGAGCAAGGAGCAAGAGAATAGTAAAAAGTTGACAGAAGAACACTGTCTATAACATTTCTCTTGCCCCTTGCCCCTCGCCCCTTGTCCCATTATAAATAAACCGACATGACTGCCCGTATCAATCAACTGGAATCCTTTGGGACCGTAGACGGCCCCGGCATCCGCTTTGTAGTATTCTTTCAGGGATGTCCCCTCAGATGTCAGTTCTGCCACAACCCAGACACATGGTCGGCAGAGTTAGAAGGCAATGCCAATAATGGTAAGGGAGCCGGTGTGTTTACACCCGAGGAGTTGCTGCAGGAGGTCTTGCGCTACAAGAACTTCATCCGTACCGGTGGGGTGACAGCTACTGGTGGCGAGCCATTGATGCAGGCTGAGTTCCTTCGCGAATTCTTCCGCCTCTGCAAGGAACAGGGCATACATACATGCCTGGATACCTCAGGCGCTATCTTCAATGACAAGACCAAGGCTGTAATGGACTATACAGACCTGGTGATGCTGGACATCAAGACCCTTGATGATAGTCTGCATAAATCCTATACAGGTGCTACACGTCAGAATAACCATAGCTGGATGGAGTATCTGCAAGAGATAGGCAAGCCTACGTGGATACGCCATGTGGTTGTGCCCACTATCACGGATAACGACGAGCGTCTGCAGGCCGTTATAGACTACATCTCAAAGTATAGTTGCGTAGAGCGTGTAGAACTGTTGGGCTATCACATCTTAGGCGAAGCCAAGTACAAGAATATGGGCATCCCCTATCCTTTGGAAGGCATTCCCCCCTTGCAGCCTGAACGTCTGAACGAAATCAGAGAGATGTTCCGTCAAAAACTGAGCATTAAGGTGTTATAGTCATCTTATTGTTGCCTATCTTCGCAAATCAATAACACTTTTTGTATAGGATTTGTTGATAAATAGACAAATTGATAATCATTATTAGCAGAATATAGAAATATTTGTTATCTTTGCATCCTGAATAAAACCAATACAATCCGGATATGCAAAGATTTAGGGCGCTGCAACAGCGTCAGTTCTTATTAGCCTTTATTTCCATCCTGTGCTTTCCCCTGTTGATGAAAGCTCAGACCATGTCCGAGTGGGATAATGTTTCTGTATTTCAGATGAACAGAGAGGTCAGCCACGACCTTAGTATCCCCTTCGCTTCTGCAGAGAGTGCCAAGACTCTTGATCTTACCCAATCTCCTTATTATCTTGATCTGAACGGAACCTGGAAGTTCCATTGGAGTGGTATGCCTACAGGCGTTCCGTCAGGTTTCTATGCCAAGGACTTTAATGATGCAGCATGGGACAATATCACCGTCCCCTATCCTTGGCAGGTCTATGCCATCAGGAACGGCAAGAGTTGGGATAAGCCGTTGTATGTCAATACGTCATACCCATTTACCTATACCAGTGATTATAGTGTGATGGCCGACCGCAACAGTTCATGGACCTACAGTGGAAACATGAAGAATCCTGTGGGTTGCTACCGTCGTACCTTTACATTGCCTGACGGCTGGAAAGACCGTAAGACCTTTATCCGTTTCTGCGGTGCCGGACATGCCTACTATGTCTGGGTGAACGGCCAGTTTGCCGGATATGCCGAGGACTCCTATCTGCCCAGCGAGTGGGATATCACAGACAAGGTGCAGGAGGGCGAAAACACCGTTGCAGTACAGTGCTTCCGTTTCTCAAGCGGCTCCTTCTTGGAGTGTCAGGACTATTGGCGACTGACAGGTATTACCCGTGATGTGTACCTCTACTCCACCCCTCAGGACTATATCAAGGATTTCTTTTTCACTACCACAGCACTCAGAACCAATAATACCGGCGCTTCAGCAAAGGTTCAATACAATATTACCTCTGAGAACGTCAATGGTCTGACCCTTGTGACTACCATCAGTGACGGGTCCAACGAGCTGAAGCAATACACCAAGGCACTGACAGCAGCCAGCGGTTCTCAGAGTATAAGCATCACGGACATAGAGGCTTGGAGTGCCGAGAATCCCAAGCTCTACGACCTGACGCTGACGCTGCTTCGTGGCGAGGAGGTAATAGACCTGCGCAGCTGTAAGATAGGCTTCCGTACCGTCAGCATCGGAAATAACGGCTCCTTGCTTATCAATGGCAAAAGGGTAATCTTCCACGGTGTGGACCGCCATGACTTCAGTCAGGAGACGGGTCGTACCGTCAGCAAGGAGGAGATGCTGCAGGATGTGCTCAGCATGAAACGTCTGAACGTCAATGCCGTACGTACCAGCCACTATCCCAATAATGCGTATTTCTATGAATTGTGCGATAAATACGGTCTTTATGTTCTGGCAGAGGCCGATGTAGAGTGCCACGGCAATCAGGGACTGAGCAGTGTTGAGCTGTTCCGTGCTCCTATGGTCGAACGTAACGAACGCCAGGTACGCACACTCCGCAACCATGCCTGTATCTTTGGATGGAGCGGTGGTAATGAAAGCGGTGGTGGCAACAACTTCCAGTATGTGATGGAGGCCATCAAGAAGCTGGATACCAGTCGTATCACCCATTACGAGGGTAACAGCTCCTGGAGCGATGTCAGCAGTACCATGTACGGTTCCTACGGCAGTATGCTCAGCACAGCGGTAGGCAGATACAACGAATACAAGAGCGGCAAGAAGCCCAAGCCACATATCCAGTGCGAGAACACCCACTCCATGGGTAACGCCATGGGCAACCAGAAGGATATGTTCCGCGAGATCTACGAGCCCTTCCCTGCAATGACTGGCGAGTTTGTCTGGGACTGGAAGGACCAGGGCCTGCGTGTGCCTGTCTCCGGTAAGGCCAACCAATACTATTGGGCTTACGGTGGCGACTTCGGCGATACACCCAACGACGGCGCCTTCTGCTGCAATGGCGTGGTGCTGCCCGACGGCACTTTTACCGCTAAGAGCTACAACATGAAGGCGGTCTATCAACCCCTTGACGTTATCATGAAGGACAGCCTGGCCGGTACGTTCTGGCTCAAGAGCAAACTGCAGCAGAAGAACCTGAAGGACGTTGACGTACGCTATAGCATCCAGCAGGACGGTATAGAGATTAAGACCGGCCTGCTGCCTGATATAGACATTGCACCCTATGACAGTATTCTGGTCAATATTCCCCTCGATGACGTGGAGATGCTGCCCCAGCATGAATACTACATACGCTTCAGTACTACCCAGCGTGAGGCTACCGCATGGGCAGAGGCAGGCTACGAGGTGGCAGTCTCAGGTGCCGAACTGCGCAAGGCCACCGCACGCGATGCCTATCAGTATCAGGGTGAAGACCAGCTGACCATTACCAATGGTAGTTCTACCTGCACCGTCAGTGGCAAGGACTTCACAGCAACCTTCTCCCAGGGTACACTTTCAAAGTATGTCTATAAGGGCAACACACTAATCAGCACTGCTTTGAAACTGAACACTTTCCGTGCCCCAACAGAGAACGATAAGGCACAGGAAGGTAACTGGGAAAGCCTGGGTGTACGCACACTTACACAGACAAGAGGCAATTTAACTGTTACTGAAGATGAAAATAAGCAATGGGCTGATATTCAAGTAACTAACCAATACAAGACTAGCACAGGCGCTATCACCTTCAACGTGCAGCAGCGCTTCCGCGTCTATCCCGACGGCACCATTGCCGTTAGCACTATCACCACGCCTAATGTGGATGGTCAGGTGCTGCCCAAGTTGGGCTTCCGATTCGAGATGCCCAATGCCTGTTCACAGCTTACCTGGTTCGGTCGCGGACCATTGGACAGCTATGCCGACCGCAAGGACGCCTCCCTGCCCGGCATCTATCACAGTACGGTTGCTGAGCAGTGGACCAACTTTGTCCGTCCGCAGGAGACAGGCAACAAGGAGGATGTTCGCTGGCTGGCTATTCAGCGTACCGACGGACAGGGTCTACTCTTCTCTGCTTCCCAGACCATGGCAACAACATCGGGCAACTGGCGTGCTGAGGAGATCTATACCAGTCGGAGCAACCGTGTAAAGCATCCGCATGAGATGACTACCGTCCGCAATACCGTTGTCTGCCTGGATGCCTGGAACAGAGCTTTGGGTAATGCCTCATGTGGTTCTGATGTACTGGAACGCTACGAGCGCAAGAATGCCCAGACACCCTTCAGCTTTGTCATCCGTCCCATTGATGCTCCCGCCACAGATCAGGAGCTTACAGCGCTGGCATGCGTAGGTGCTCCCGTCTGCGAGCCCGTTCTGATGAAGGCCGACCGTAACGGATACGTACATCTGACCACAGCCACACAGGGCGCTACCATACATTATAAGAAAACAGACAAGGATGGCACCGTAACAGAGGGAACCCTAACAGAGCAGGATAACCAGCCTGTAGATATGCGCAAGGGCGGTACCCTGACGGCCTACGCTACCTGCGAGGGAATGGCAGACGGCATGGAGACCACCCAGCAGTTTGGACTCTATGTCGATAAGCGCGACTGGAGCATCGTCTCCTACGACAGCCAGCAGGGCGGTCGTGAGATTGCAACCAACGCCATTGATGATGACGAGAGTACCATCTGGCACACCCAGTACAACCCCAGTACCCCCGACTGCCCCCACGAGCTTGTCATTGACATGGGCCATACCTATCGCGTTAATACCTTTAGTTATAAGGGTCGTACCGACGGTTCCAACGGTCGTGTTATCAACTACGAGGTATATTTCAGCAATAACCCCAAGATTTGGGGCGAGCCTGCTGCCAGCGGTAGTTTCCGTGATGTGAGCGATGTTCAGACTGTTGCCGTTACAGGAACGGTAGAAGCCCGCTTCCTGCGCTTTGTTGCCAAGTCTGTTGTCAACAACAACAAATACGCTTCTGCTGCCGAGCTATACATTGGGGCCGAGGCAATGGTAGATGACCGTCCTTCTGACCTTACAGCCATTGTGCCCAGCCACAAGTATCGCATCCGTGAGGTGGACAGCAACCTGTGTCTGCATTACCAGACCAATAACAATGAGGGGCATTTCTGCTTAGGTCAGTATAACGAGAGTGACAACACCTACCAATTCACCTTCACACCTGTATCAGGCTTTGGTGCCCTGTATAAACTGAAAGGGGGCGCCCGTTACATGTGCGTGGACGGCTCAACCACCTGGCGCATCGTCAGCACTACCACCGCTCCTACAGATGCCAACGGATATATGCAATTAGAGCAGTTAGACAACGGCAAGGTTCATCTGCGTGCCGGGTGGCAGAATAACCGTCATGTCGGTTTCGACAGTAAGACAACCGGTTCCTATATCTATTCAGATAAGACCACACCCGGCGTCTTTGTCCTGGAGGACATTACGCAGGAGAAAGAGACCAATATAGAAGAGCTTGCCCCCACAGAGGAATTAGGACTGCTGCATTACAATGGCACCCTGAACATCATAACACCCGGTGCCAGCACGCTCAGTGTCTATAGCATCAAGGGACAGCTCATCAGCACCCTTCGCCTGATAGGCAGTTGTTATCTGCCCCTGGCCCTGCCCAAGGGTATCTATATCATCAAGCTCAGCTATAAAGATGAGAACCGAATTATGAAAATCCAAAGATAGAAATTCAAAAAACAAAATTCAAAATACGAAGCCAAATCTTAATTCTTAACTCATAATTCTTAATTGAAACAATAGAAAATAACAAAAGATATGATCCAGATTATTTATGCTACTGATGCAGGCAGAGAGATTGCACAGAGACTGCTGAAGGAGATTCCCGAATCTCATCTGCTTCCTGTTAAAGCCTTTGCCTCAAATATCTTCTCGCGCAACGAGGCTCTGATCTTCGTCGGCGCCATGGGTATTTGTGTACGTACCATTGCACCTTTTGTCAAGAACAAGGTCTCAGACCCAGCCGTTATCTGCGTTAACAGCGCCGGTAACTATGTGGTAAGTGTACTGAGCGGACATGTAGGCGGTGCCAACAAGCTGACACGCCGTGTAGCCCGTATCCTAGGCTGCGAACCTGTCATCACTACAGAGAGCGATAACGATGGACTCTGGGGCTTGGATACCCTGGCCCCGCACTTCGGTTGGCAGGAGGAGCATCGTGACGGTCGTATGAATCACATTATCTTCCACTTTGTAGGGGGCAAGCCTACCGTCTTGAAGTTGGATGTTCGTGGCGGTCGTGGCGTTGACTACATGAAGCGCACCTGTCCTGCCCATGTTCAGTACTTCGATACAGAAGTACAGCAGGACCCCGATAGCCTGCTCCTTGCTGTCAGTCCGTTCTGGAACCCCACCATACAGAAGTTCAGCAAATCCGTTCTGTACCGTCCGCCCGTACTCCATTTAGGCTTGGGATGCGTCCGTGAATGTCCTGCCGGAGAGCTGCCTCGTAAGGTGCGCGACCTCCTGCACGAGCATAATCTCTCCGAGAAGAGTATCGCCACCATCGATACGGTTCCTCAGAAAGCCGATGAGCTGCTGGTGAAATCCCTTCTGATGGCCTTCCCTTGGGCACAGCTTGTTATCCACGAGGAAGAAGAGAATGCAGCTTGCATCAGCGAGGCATGTGCTGCAACGTACGGCCCCTTGTTGATGGAGAAGAAGGAGTTGGATGATGTCTGCGAGGTCAGCGTTTCCATCTCACGCGAGGCTCAGCTGGGTGGTCATGTAGAGTATGTAGGAGGCGGAGCCGGCGACCCCGACCTTGTAACCGTACGCGGTATGCGTTTCCTGCAGCAGGCCGACCTTATCCTCTACCCCTCAGATGCGGTATCAGAACGTCTTACGCACTATGCCAAGAAGGGCTGTACGGTCCGTGCTGCTGAGAATATGAAACCTCAGGAGCGACTCCAGCTCATGCAGGAGTATTACAAGAGAGGTCTGCAGGTAGTACGTCTGGTTGTAGGCGAGCCTACCCAAAGCTCGGAATTCCAGCAGGAGCAGCCCCTCCTTGATAAAGAGAATATGCGTTACCACGTTACACCGGGAGTTGAGGTTAATTCATAATTGGAGATTCAAAATTCAAAAAGCAAAATTCAAAATACGTGTCAATTATAACAAAAACCCGGAAAACCCTTGCCAGTGCTGCATGCTCTGTGAGCATTATCTATAGGTATTAGCCAAAGCCCTGTTTAAGCCAGCTTAACCATTTCTTTGACTAACACCCATAGACAGCCTACGGCTTGGCAGCCCAGACAAGAAAAACCCCGCCCTTCGGGCTAAAAAACAAGACCCTCCCCCAACCCCTCCCGTTAGGGAGGAGAGAATTGATTAGAGAGAAACTATTAAGCCAATAAGCTAATAAGCAATTAAGCCAATAGCGGTTAGCGGTTAAGCCTTAGTGGTTAGCGTTGAGCTTGAACAAAATAGTTGACGTTGACGTTATCGTTGTCGTTTAAATGGTTTTCTTGGTTTTTCTTTTTGAAAGCTTTGATATCTGAAAGATATGTTATGGTATTGGCAGGAAGATGGCGGAAGCTGGCT
>JAFZSA010000009.1 GCA_017619585.1 Bacteroidaceae bacterium | reverse complement strand
GTGCCCACAGCTACACAGCGTGTCAAGGTGAACTACGAAGGCAAACTGCTGGACGGCACCGTATTCGACAGCAGTTACGAGCGCGGCAACCCTGCCACTTTCGGCTGCAATCAGGTCATCAAAGGCTGGCAAGAGGCACTCACGATGATGCCTGTCGGTTCCAAATGGCAGTTGTTCATTCCACAGGAATTGGCCTATGGCGACCGTGAGGCAGGAAAGATTCCTCCTTTCTCTATGCTTACCTTCACAGTAGAACTTCTCAGCATCGAGAAGTAACTACGATAGATATAAAACGAATAAAGGCGGCACTATGTGTCGCCTTTATTTTGTTTTGTTCGTGTCTATTCTATTTCCATTCCGGCACGCCCGAACCTGCCTCATAGACTGCATCCAAGTGGATGCGCCATACCAATGTGCTATAGGCTGGTATTGTTCCTGTGGCCGTGCTACCATAGGCCAGTGAATAGGGAACATAGACAAACCAGTCATCGCCCGCTACCATATACTGCAAAGCCGTGCTGAAACCTTCCACAAGCGAGGTTAGTCCATACACCCACGGCGTAGCAGTTTCCTTGTCATACTCGTTATAATAAGTCTGCGAGAACACTTCCTGACGCAGGCTATCCACCAGAACATTGTCCTTGTTGTACAATTTATAGACCGAAGGCATCATCCAACCGCGATAGCTCATCCGTACCGTATCGGTCCAAAGGGGCGAATAGTCTCCTTCGCCACGCTCTACGATACGCACATAGATACTGTCCGTGGTACGGCCAGAATCATAGTCTTGCGACTTCATCAGCGACTTAAACTTCCGCCACTCACAATGCTCTTCCCAGGCATCGCCGTATGCTTCCCTTGCCTCAGCCTCGGCTCGGCGGGCAGAATCTACCACCGTCTGGAACCATGCATCGTTACGAACCTTCCAACTATAATACGGGTCCCATTCCTCATCGTCCTCACTACACGCCACGAAGGTCGTAGTAGCAAAGAGAACAAGCAATAGGGCGGAAAGACAGTTGGAGAGTCTTTTCATAGTCAGGAATCTGTATCAATTGTCAATCTTGCGCAGCAGCGAGGTAATGCTTACCTTATCCTCAATGATGCCACGCAGGTCACTGATGGCCACACGATGCTGTTCCATCGTATCGCGGTCGCGCAAGGTCACCGTATTGTCCTCCAAGGTCTGCTGGTCAACGGTAACACAATAGGGGCAACCGATAGCGTCCATACGACGATAGCGCTTGCCTATCTGGTCCTTTTCCTCGTATTTGCAGTTGAAGTGGAAACGCAGGTCCTTGATGATTTCCTGTGCCTTCTCGGGCATACCGTCCTTTTTGGTCAAGGGAAACACCGCAAGTTTCACGGGAGCCAATGCTGCAGGCAGTTTCAATACAACACGGCTTTCACCGTTAGGCAACTGCTCTTCGGTATAAGCATGACACATCACGGAGAGGAACATACGGTCCACACCGATACTGGTCTCTATGACAAACGGTGTATAACTTTCACTCGTCTCGGGGTCGAAATATTCTATCTTCTTGCCCGAGTACTTGGCATGCTGACTCAGGTCAAAGTTCGTACGCGAGTGAATACCCTCGACTTCCTTGAAGCCGAAAGGCATGTGGAACTCAATATCAGTTGCAGCGTTGGCATAGTGAGCCAGCTTGTCGTGGTCATGGAAACGATAGTTCTCAGCACCGAAGCCAAGGTTCTGATGCCACTTCATACGCGTCTCCTTCCACTTGGCGAACCAGTCGAGCTCTGTGCCGGGCTTGATGAAGAACTGCATCTCCATCTGTTCGAACTCACGCATACGGAAGATGAACTGACGTGCTACGATCTCGTTACGGAAGGCCTTACCAATCTGAGCGATACCGAAAGGAAGTTTCATACGACCTGTCTTCTGTACGTTCAGGTAGTTGACAAAGATACCCTGAGCTGTTTCGGGACGCAGGTAGATGGTAGAAGCGCCATCTGCAGTACTACCCATCTCTGTCTTGAACATCAGGTTGAACTGACGAACGTCTGTCCAGTTACGTGTTCCACTGATGGGACATACAATACCCTCGTCCAGGATAATCTGCTTCATACCCTCCAGGTCGATGCCGCCTTCGGCATTCATCACTTCCTGGTAACGATTGTGCAAGGCATCATATTTCTCCTGATTCTCCAGAACGCGGGGATTGGTAGCACGGAACTGTGCTTCGTCGAAGGCATCGCCGAACTTCTTCTTTGCCTTCTCAATCTCCTTCTGGATCTTATCCTCATACTTGGCCATCTGCTCTTCAATGAGCACGTCGGCACGATAACGCTTCTTAGAGTCGCGGTTATCAATGAGGGGATCGTTGAAAGCATCTACGTGTCCGGATGCCTTCCATGTGGTGGGGTGCATGAAGATAGCTGCATCTATACCCACAATATTCTCGTGCAGCAGCACCATGCTCTGCCACCAGTATTGCTTTATATTGTTCTTCAGCTCAACACCGTTCTGTCCGTAGTCATACACAGCACCTAAACCATCATAGATGTCGCTGCTGGGAAATACAAAACCATATTCTTTACAGTGTGAAACTATCTTCTTGAAAACGTCTTCCTGTTGTGCCATATTGTTAAATGCTTTGTTAAATCCTTCTGTTCTTCGACTGTCCTAATACTCGTCTTCGTTGAATAGGAAGTCTTCTTTTGTAGGATAATCTGGCCAGATATCCTCGATGTTTTCATACACATCGCCCTCATCTTCAATCTCAGAGAGATTCTCTATTACTTCAAGAGGAGCGCCACTACGTGTTGCATAGTCTATGAGCTCCTCTTTGGTTGCAGGCCAGGGAGCATCCTCCAGTTTTGAGGCTAATTCCAATGTCCAGTACATATCTTTTTACTTTATTACTTTATTTCTTTTTTTCGATGGGCGGCCGTTTCGTTATTTCGATATAACGTTATATCGTTATTGCGTTATAACGGTTCTTCTTTGGGCCGCTTTTTTCAACTCTCAACTTTATAAAAGTTGCCCTTTGGAGGCGCAAAGATACAATTATTTCTGAAAAAATCATCTTTTACACCATAAAATTTCATCTGTGCCGCCCAAAAAGTTCAGTCGGCACGCCAGAACATACAAATAATCACTTAATCGGTTTATATATGCCTTTACATTTTTATCGACAGGTTCTTCGGCATCCAGGGCATAGATCTTTCGTTCTGCCCTTCTGCAAACGGTTCGGCAGACATGTGCTACGGCAGCTGCCCTGCATCCGCCAGGCAGCGTAAAGCCGCGCCACCCGGGCATTCCCTCATTTGCCTGATCTATACAATGTTCCAGCTCTTGAATATCCTCTTCTGTTATCTGGCATTTGCAAGGCTGGTTGCTTTCAGGGTCTGTAGCTAGGATAGTACCTAATGAGAATAATCGATGCTGGATTTCAATCAGGCACTCGCAGTCAGCGGGTTCGTTCAGGTATGTCAGCAAGAGGCCTAACTGGCTGTTCAGTTCATCAATAGAACCATAGCTCTCTATGCGTAAACAGGCCTTAGGTACGCGTTTACCTCCTACAAGGCTGGTTTCTCCATGGTCTCCTGTGCGGGTATAGACATTACATTTACTCATCAGAAATTTACAATATAGTGTTGTTTGTTATACTTGGTATTAAAAAGGGCTATGCCCGTGTCATAAAGGTCGAAACTAACTACTGAGGGCAGATTCCTGAACCATTCCTTGTGTTTGTCTAAATGGTCCAGTACCAGCACAGATTGTTCATGCAGATGTGTGATAATCTCATCGCTGGGGCCAGCCAGCCAGCATAAATCAACTTGTCCCTCAGGGATGTAATCTGTCAACTTGGCTTTCTTGCATCCAGCCTGCAGATATCGTGGTACATTATCAGGTGCGGAAAGACATACAATGGTTTCCGGTTGACTCCAGTTGCTTACACGTAGCAACATGTGAAGAATCTTCCTGACCCTGAATCTATCCCCAATCGTCAATCCTTCATCTAACTCCTTATAGGCATAATAGGGCAGCTTCATGTAAAACACGTCCGTGATGAGGTGAAAGGCAAAGGGCGAGTGTACACCATATCCGCATCGGTGTCTGATGCGTCGAAGCCATATTATGGGATTTGTCAGTTTATACATTTAATGCCAAAGTTACGCTTTTCTTTTCACATACAGGGTCTTGAGGACTTTTTTTTTGTTAATAAACATTAAAGAGAATGGTAGGAAGCCACCGCGTACGCGTACATTATAAATATTTATTTATCTTTGTAGCAGAGATTTAATGCCATATTTATTAATACCATAAACATTTTAAACCATGAAGAAATCCTTAACTTATTTACTTACGTTACTATCGTTTATATTTTCTACCACGCTCAGGGCGGAGGTGCTAATAGATAATCCGGGACCGGTAACGGAGTTCTCCGCCGACAAGAAATACGTTATCCAGACAAATGGTCAGGACGGTTCAACGCATTGGATGTTTGATGCCGGCAGCAATATCGCCGCTGACAATTCCATGAATATGATAAGGCCAGATGACAAATACCTCTGGACGATTTCTCCCAACGGAGATAAATTTACGGTACAGAATGCAGCCACCAAACGTTACATCAGTATTGACGGATCCAGTAATGGCGGTTCCACTTCCACTAAAACTACCCTTACAACACTTTATATTGAGACAAGTGAAGGAAGATGTGCTTTCAAGAACGAGAAGGGTCAGTACATAGACATGTCATATAGTGGCGTTGGTCCGTCCACATGGTCAGGTGGAATCGCAGGTTCCCGTGTTCTGATTATCTATGAGGTTAACCTGGATGTGTCAGAGGAAGATATTCTGATGGAGGAGCTCCTCAGTCGTGTTAAGCTTTATGAGATATATCTGCCTGATTATGGCGATGAAACTATTGACCGTGGCACGGATATTGGCCAATATAATGCCAGCGATGAGTTGTACAACACCTTTATCAATGCTGTTAAGCAAGCCTGGGATATTGTAAACGAAGAGGTCGAAATCCCATCCGTAGAGGTTATGCGAGCCCTTGTTGAGACTATAGACAAGAGCTATGACGATATTATGGCTACCTTGGTGAAACTTACCATTGCCGATGGTAATTATCGTATTGTCAGTGCCATGGAATGGACAAAGACTATCCGTACTGACACGGGCGAGGTGGATAGCGATGGCAACCCCGTCTATATTGAGACTACCCTGCATCCCACCAAGGCTATGTATGCTACATTGGATGAGATGAAGGCCATGTGGGCTGATATAGATAGTACTGATTGCCGTTTCCTTTGGAAACTTACCAACAACCCCGGTACGGGTTTCATTCAGATGATGAATATCGCCACGGACGGTATCATTGACAATTGTTCAAAGAGCAGTCAGGCAATGCTTAGCACCACCAGTACTACAGAGATGTACTTCCAATTCCTGGGTTATACCGATGACAGGAAGGTTAAGGTTGCCATGCGTCCCAGCTCAGGCGGAAACTTTACCTTCCTGCATGCTAACGGACATGGTGGCGGCACGGGCAACAAAAACAATATTGTGGGTTGGGAGGCCAGTGCTGGGGCTACGCAGTGGATACTGGAGGCTGTCAGCGATGAAGAAGTACAAAAGTTGGTTGATGAGTATGCTCCCTATAAGAACCACGAACTGCTTGTAAGCAAGTATCAGCAGCTTATTGAGAAGGCTGACAGTCTTGTAAGTGTGGCACAAGACGAGACACGTACGGAACTTATCACCGATGCTTCCCAGCTGAGTTGTCCCTTTGGCCAGAATGACCTTTACCCCAACAATAAGGATGGTGGCGATATCAGCGCCCTTATCGACGGCGATCCTACATCCTACTTCCATACAGCCTTCGGTGGTGGAAATCTTGAGCCAGGTTCGCACTGGTTGTTTGCCACATTTGACCAGCCCGTTGGTGGCGAGTTGCAGCTAACTCTCACTCGTAGAAATTCAAACAACGATCATGTCAGTAAGATGGATGTCTATGGCGGTACCGACAAGGAGGGAGCTCCTGAGAGCTTTACCTTGTTGGCACAGGTATCATTCCCCTATAATAAAGGCGGCGAGACAGTTAATTCCGCCAAGTTTACTGTAGAGGGTGCTTATCCCGTGTACAAGTACGTAGTTACTGAAACTGCTCCTACGAGTTATAATCGAGGTTATTTCCATATGGCGGAGTTCAATATGCTGCAGATTAGCATCAACGAGAACAGCCAGTTGAAAGGTATGGCCGAGATAGGTACTACACTGGTAAACGAGCTGGCGGCTGCCAAGGAAATGGATGTTGATGAACTGGAGATATCAGATTATGATAATTTGAAGTCGGCTTATGATGCCGCCATGGCTATCTACGTAGATCCCACACTCTTACGTGATATAATCAAGAAGAACAAGAATGCTACAGAGCTTGTGGCTATAGGAACAGATCCTGGCTTCTGGAGCGCTGAAAGCAGTGCAGGCTCCTTCGACATTCTCCTCAAGGAAGCCATAGATTATGACAAGGCCGGTATCTACACACAGGCACAGACTGATGCCTACATTCAACAGATTCAGTCAGGTGTGAGTGATATCATGTCAAGTGCTAATCCTGTTCAGGAGGGTAAGTGGTATGCTATCCGTTTTGCTGACGAGGCCATGTATGACAAGTACGGCTGGCAGAAGGGCAACGTTGTCAATACCAAGTTAGGCGACCTTTATGATAATTACCTGGCAGCTGCCAATGTAGAAACTGAAGGTGGGGAGACATTGGTTATGTCCAGCATGGATGAGATTACTCGTGGTCAGGCACTCCGTTTCGTTAGCGACCAGATTATTGATGATATGGAACAGGTTGCCTTCCGATTCGTTGCCCTGGGTGACAGCGCATATATCCTGCAACATAAGAGCGGACTATATGTCAATGGTGCCGCCTCTGGTAGCAGCTTGTCATTAGGACTTACACCTGCACTCTTTGATGTAAATGCAGTTGGTTTAGGCAAGGTGTTGATTCATGCCCGTAACCTCAAGGGAAGCGAATATGGTTCTAACCCCGTATATCTGCATGCACAGAATGCCGGCCATTCATTGGTAACCTGGACGGCTACGGAAATCAGCAGTAACAGTGCACTCTTTATCACAGAGATAGAGGAAAACGAACTGAGCTCACTTGATATTAGCGAAGGTGTTCAGGAGGCAGTGAAACCTAACAGTATGCGCATCTGGTGCTATCCTGTTGGATTCAGTGTTACGGATGGAATTTTGTACGAATTTAAAGGTGCTTACCAGAAGGACGATGCATGGCATTACGCCTTTAATGAGGTGGAAGCTGCTAAGCCTGGCCAGCCCGTTCTGTATGTGAATGGTGATATCCAGTCCTTCGACAAGGATGCTAACGACGAGTACGAGACGCTTACCATAACTTCATCAGAAATCGCCACCTCGCCTCTGACAGAGAATGGCATCTACGGAACCTACACTTATCAGTGGGTAAATCCTGGTGCTGTAGTTGTATATGGTGGTGCCATTGCCAGTTGGGGTAACACCCTTGTAGAGGCTATGGGCGAAGAGAATACCGACTGCACACGTGACGTCTCTGCAAACACCGGATACATTGCTCCGGAAGAGAGTGTTATTGCTGAGGGCGAATATGATCTTGTGTTTACTATTGAAGGTGATGCTACATCCATAAAGAGCCTTAACTCTGCCCTCTCCGAAGGCGATGGAGAAGTATACGACCTTTCAGGCCGTAAGGTGCAAGGAGCAAGGGGCAAGAGGATAGCTCAATGTTCAACGCTCAATGGATTAAAGAAGGGTGTTTACATCATTGGTGGAAAGAAGATCCTTAAATAAGGAATCCTATAATTCTATATAAAGGGAGCCAAGTGCTCCCTTTTTTTATTCCTTACAATTAGTATTCTATCCAGTCGCAAGACATAAAACTGACAACCTAAATCAGCGAACTACAAATGGGTCCAGTACTCCTGCGAGAGTACTTCAGTACTTCAACGCGAGTACTCGAGTCCTCCAACGAGAGTACTGCAGTACTTTAGGCTGAGTACTGAAGGATAGAAAGCAACACAACATAAATAGTGACTAATTATCACTCTGTAAAAGCGTTGTTTTCCTTTTTAATATCCAGGTTATCTCAAGGGAATAGAAAGGTGCGAGGAAGGGACTGGCAAGGGGCAGAATAAGCAAAAGAAAAAGGACCCGACATAATGTCGAGTCCTTAATGGTTATTTTGTAAGATGTAAGTCCGGATTACTTAACAGCAACCTTCTTGCCATCAACTACATAGATACCCTTTGTAGCCTTGCTTACGCGCTGGCCAGCCATGTTGAAGATAGCACCGCTCTTAGTAGCGTCAGCAGAGATACCGTTGATAGCATCAGCACTCAAAGCAACTGTGAAGGTAAGATCCTTGTTGCCATCCTGATATACAGAAGTTGTGCCCTGCAAGTCTGCACCCATATCTGTGAAGTTGATGCCCTTGATTGTTGCATCGCCTGTAACGGGAGCAGCCAACTGCATTCTGAATACTTCGCCTTCGTTCTCGTAAACCTGCTCACCATAGCATACAATAGAGTAGCCAGTTGTTGTTGTCTGAACGTCTACAGTACCTTCGAAACGATCTGTATTCTTTGTGATTACATATTTACCCTTGGTGTTCTTAGCAAGTGTTGCGCCTTCGGGCAGGTCAATCTTGAAACCAAATGCACCAAGATTGAAGTCATTCTTAACGCTGACGGTAATCCAATTGTTTCCGTCACCACTTACAATAAGTTCACCTTTCTGAGCTTGTGCTGCCATAGTCAGAGCAAAAGCAGCGAATAAAGTAAAAATCTTTTTCATAATCAAATACCTATTTAATGTTTATTTTTACGTCAAATGTTTTATTTTAGTTATTTGAAGCAATGATATTCAACAACTTCTGGATATCAGCAGCGTTGGTTTCACCATCACCTGTCAAGTCTGCGCTACCACCAGCTGCAATGATATTCAACAGCTTCTGGATATCAGCAGCATTAACCTCGTTATCACCTGTCAGGTCACCTTCCTTAGTAGAAGCCTCTTCAACTGTCAGAGTACCAGTTCTGTTGTCGTCCTGAGTAATAGTTTTAGAATCGTCAGATGTCATGACTGTACCAGAGAAAGCAATGTTATAGGTACCAGCAGCTACGCTAGCATCAATCTGAAGGGTAAGCTTAGCAACTACAGCTTGAGTGCTAGCAGCAACAGCAGTTTCTGTCTCAGAGAAAAGCTCGTTACCATTAACCTTAACCTCTTCTGTCCACTTCTCGGCAGCCTCAGCTTTTACCAATGTAACACCGTTGGGCAGAACCAGATTGGTCTTCCAGTTGATGATGTTCACGTTGTTATACATGAGGACGCTAACCTCAACAGTCTTACCTGCAGTACCTGTAGCATCACTTGGCTTAAGGTAGTTGTTTGCCTTAAGAAGGGCAGCATTAGCACCTACACAGGTGAGAGCAGCCAAAAGCATAAATAAAAATCTTCTTTTCATAAGATAAATTTTTAAGTGAATAAATTGTTATTTTTGTTTGTTTAAGTTTTACTTTACAGTTAGCTTTTTTAGGTCTAAACACATTTATACGTTGCAAACTTACACATTTTTTTTCAACCGCCAAAGATTATTTTACTTTTTTTTGTTTTTTTTGATGGAATAATGTTTTTTGGAGTATTTAACATGTGTAAATGCATATTGTAGCTATATCCATCCGTTATCCTGGTACCATTTGATGGTAGCAGGAACGCCCTGTTCCAGCTTCCACTGCGGCTGGTAGCCGAAATCCTGTTTCGCAGGTTCTATATCGCATTGCCAGTTGCGCTGACTAAGTATATGATACTTGTCGTTATTCAGCGCATTCATCTTGCCTGTGACATGACTCACGCGTGTGCTGACCCAGCAGATAATGCGCAGCAACCACAGAGGTGCTTTTATATGCAGTACCCAGGGATTGCCAAGGTACTGCTGCAACAGGTCGCTAAACCGCCGGCTGTTGTAAACTTCTCCATCGCTAAGGAAGTAGCCCTTGCCAACAGCAGCAGGCGCATCCAGACATTTATACACTGCCTGTACCACATCCATCATATAGACGAAGGTTATCTCCTGGGGCTGGTATCCAACAGCAAAGTCAATGTGCTGCTTGATACTTTTTGCCATCATAAAGTAGTCCTTCTCGCGTGGGCCATAAACCCCCGTGGGCCTAAGGATGGTATAGGGGAAGTCCTTCTGCTTTTGCAGGTATTCTTCTGCCTGTAACTTGCTACGTCCATAGGCCGTATTGGGCTGGGGCGTATCAGTCAGCAGGATTGGGCTGTAGATCCATGGATTGTCTGCAGATGGACGTCGTACAGCTTTCTCCCTGATGGCACCGAAGATGCTTAGGCTACTCACAAATACGAACCGCCTGGGCACCATCCCCTCTGCCTGTAAAGCATCAATAAGGTGTCTGGTACCATCTGTATTGGTACGATAGAAGTCCTGTTCGTCCAGGCATTTGGTGGCTCCGGCAGCATGTACCACATAGTCCCATCCCTTGTCGCCCATCTGCTCCTTGTATTGGCGTAGCTGCTGGCGCAAGAGGGTAGGGGTGGAGAGGTCGAGTTGGGCAAACTTGATGCGCTCGTCCTGCAGATAGCCTTTGCTACTGGTGCCGCGTACACCGGCCCAAACCTCGAACCCTTTGTCCAGTCCCTCCTGAACAATATAACTGCCTATGAAGCCACTGGCTCCTGTTACCAATATTGTCATTCTTCTTCTTTTACAATATTCTCTTCCTCGTCTGACGGAGTGGGGCCGTAAGACTTCAGGTTATACATCTTCAGCATCTCGGGGCTGAGGAATCTATCCTGCTGTCCCATCTGGAACTTAACAGGAACATAGCCACCCAGATCCTGACGCTTATAGGGAGCTGCTGCGCCCGGCATCACCAGACGGAAGTCAATGGTATTCATTGTGGTGCGTGTATTGGCAATCTCCAGTACACCGTCAACATCCGTTACACCCCATGGGTTACGCATAGAGAATTCATACTTGTCGGGGTAACGAGTGTACATAACCGTAAAGGCATGTCCGGTAACGGTCTCCAGTGTGCCGCATACAATACCGCCCTTATTAAAGCCACCTACACTAATCATGCCGTTCTTCAGCGCATAGTCCACAACCATTGTCAGCTCGCTGTTGTACAGATTGCCCGGTGAGTATGACCAACTGTCACCATCTCCGGTGAATGGGGGAGCGGCATGCTCTGTACCTATACCTCCAAGACCACCGGTCTTAAAGCAGCAAAGCCATTTCATCAGCGCTTTCTCCATGATGGTTGCCCAGTTAAAGACACCGTTCTTGCCGCTTACCTGAGCACATCCGCCGCTGCTGTTGCAAAGCAGTTTGTTGTCGACAGCCACATCCACGGGGTTACCCATAGGATCGTACATCTTCACAATAAAGGAAGTTGAGCTGACTCTTGTTATGATGCTCTTAATGAAATCAGGATAGATGTAAGCCAACGATGCAAATACAGCACACATACAGCAGTCGCCAATGGCGTGCTGATTTACGTCGGCCGGCGTGGGATTTCCATTATCAAGAGGGTACAAATTGATGTTCTTAGCAGTAAAGCGGTCATAGCCTCCCACATTGATGTATGTTGGATCTGGCTGATTCTTGACATCTGCCAGCCATTCAATCTGTTCCTGAGTAGCAGCGGGATATTTAGCATAGTGGCTACCCATGGGCGACGTGTTGGAGTGTGATGCACCGCCTTTTAATGCCCATACCCTGGTTGTGTCAGTATAGATAGTGGTACGAGTGGGGAACGAAACTGCTGATTCAGAATCATGCGCTCCTGCCATTGTCTTATAGAACTGACGGATAATAGAACCGGCCTTTAGCGCCAGAAACTCTTCATCACGACTGACGATAATATAGGTAGTGGCAGTTCCGCCTTCACGGGGTGTAGCCTTGAAACTCTTCTTGTCATCTGCATACTCGAGGTCATAAATAGTTTCCGCACCCGTAGCCGTTACCTGCTTCATAACGGGACCATTGAATACCCATTTCTCGTCTCCCTCATAATGTTTGGACGAACTCGTCGATACACGCCATCCCAGATACCAGTATCCGCTGAGCTGACCAGGTTCTGATTCAGGCATGAACTCCATACTCTTAATCTTGTTCACGTCATACGAGACAATAGAGTTGTCATCAAGTGTAATGTCCAGACGCTGAGCATATGTCATTACACTCACCATCATGAGGATGGTGGCTAATACAAATTTACTTTTCATCTTTTATGGTTAATTTCTGTTTGTTGGATTTGCAGATATGTTCTTATTCTATTACAGCAGCATAACCACCGTTCTTCATCATCTTAATATCAAGGGTTGTAGCGGCACTAACCTGACGCTGTTCCTTGTTGTAGTGCATAGCCTGCCAGTTGGCATTGACACCATCCTTGTATGCTGTAAGTGTATGGTTGCCGGCACCCAGGAAGTCGAGTTTCAGACTGAAGGTACGAGAATCCTCATCACCGTTGCAGATGCCGCCAATGAACCACTTGTTGCCCTTACGCTTAGCCGTGATGACATACTTACCAGCCTCTGCTGCCAGACAGCGTGTCTCATCCCATGTGGTGGGAACAGAAGCGATGTAACGTGTACAGTCATCGTTCTGATAGTAACGGGTAGGATTGTCGGCCAGCATCTGAATACCACTCTCCAATACTACATAGAGAGCCATCTGGAAGCAGCGTGTACCCATGGCACCGCTGTTAGGACGACTGGCATGGTAACGGTCAGGCTGCATATTGTTCATACCACCGGGAGTGAAGTCGGCAGGACCTACGGCATTACGGATAAAGGGAAGATATGTTGTGTTCTCGGGACGGCAGCTGCCCATCTGCTCCAAACCACGGATACCCTCGTATGAGAGGAAGTTGGGATACTCATATTCCAAACCTGCAGGAGTGAATGATCCGTGCAGGTCAACTAACAGCTTGTACTTGGCAGCCTCAGAGACAACACGCTTGTAGAAGTTCACCATCCACTGGTCGGCATGATCCATGAAGTCGATCTTCACACCGGCAACGCCCCATTCTGCGTATTTCTTGAAGAGGTCCCAGTTCTGTTCAACGGTCAACCAAGGCAACCACAGGATAACGCCTACGCCTTTGCCCTTGCAATACTGAATCAAGTCCTTCAGACGCATATCATCATTAGCTGTATAGGGATCGCGTGTATCCTTAGCCCATCCCTCATCTAACAGGATATACTCAACACCATACTTGGCAGCGAAATCTGCGAAGTAAGCATATGTCTCATAGTTGCATCCGGACACAAAGTCAACATCAGGACCGAAAGGAGCGGCACCGTTCCACCATTCCCAGCTTACCTGACCGGGCTTGATCCAACTGGTATCTGTAAGCACGGGCTTACGAGAGAGCTGCAATGTTATGGTCTGCTCTACAATACCCTTACTGTCTGTGCAGGCAACATAGCGCCAGGGGAAGGTACGGGTACCTGCTGTCTTAGCAATGAAATCGCCCTCCTCGGTAATCTTCTCGCCGCGATCGCCTCTGGGTTCCCACTTAACAGGAGCCTTGGGATATGTAGCCTCAATGCCTTCGGCAGTAGGCTGCAAGAACAAACGGGGATAGTCATCTACATCAGCCTCGCCCATCAGCAACTGACTGTCATTAGGACCGGAGAGCAGGCAGGGGATAGTAGAAAGTTTACGATCGCTCTGATTCCACTGCTCCAGAGTCTCGTGTCTGTAAGCCTCCTCGTATGAGGTGTTGAAGTTGCCTGTTGTCTGGCGATGAGCTACATAACCTTCTGCAGGAACCAAAGTAAAGTTGTCTTCCTGAACCTCCACGTTGCCTTTAATTTTCGTTACAAAACGATAGGCAACGGCGTTGTCCATCACGCGCATCTCCACGTTGTAGTTTCCGTAGGAGAGAGTAGCCTGTGTATATACGCTCTCTACTATGCTGAATTTAATGGGAACAACAGGTTTGATGGTTTCTTTTCCTGCGCTTATCTTAACACTTTTGAAAGGAGTGCTACCGGCATAATTCTTGCCACCAATCTGCATATTGACGTTCTTCATGGTGTACAACGTAGTACCGTCCTTGGTGACTGTCCAACCTAAAGGATTCTGCTGCAATTGTACACGTAATGTTCCGTTGGGGGAAATAATTTCTTTGCTCTGTGCGGCGTGTCCTGCGAATGAGGTGACAGCAAAGAGAAGTGCCGCTGCTGTCAAGTTTTTCATAATCTTCATATTTGCGAATTTACCTTGTTTTAGCCCAAATTAATGCGTAAATTATACCCTTTTTATGCATAGTGTGGCGCAAAGATAACAAATATAAATGAATTACAATATTATTTCGATTTAATTTTCATGGTAAAAGAAGAAAAGACCCCCTAACCTCCTTTAGGGGGAATTGGTTTAGAGGTTAGAGGATAGCGAAAAAGAGAGACGTCCTTTCTCTGTGAGAGAAACGGCATGTCACTGCCAGCGAAAGGGCGTTTCGCTCCTATAAACAAGGGAGGCAGCTCATCAAGAACTGCCTCTCTTTGTTTTTATTCCTCGTCATCAGACCAGATGGCCCAATCATTTTCCTTTGTCAGTGCATCACCACCATCTACTGTGGTATCACCGTTTATCACCAGGCTCTCTGCCAACATCTGTGCAGGCTGAGCCAGTTCTACACGCGAAGCGGGTTTAATGTATCTCATATATAGACCCCTCCCATCCTCCCCGTTAGGGGAGGTGACTAATGAGGGTATGGGTCAAAAGTTAATAATCATTTTTCTATAACATCCCCTCACCCTCCCTGACGGGAGGGGCGGGGTGGGTCTTTTACTTCAG
>JAFZSA010000008.1 GCA_017619585.1 Bacteroidaceae bacterium | reverse complement strand
GTGAACAAGTTCACAGATAAAAGCCCACAGGCACATCATCAATCCTTTCAGGATTTCAACCTGCCCAAAAGAAAAACCCCGCCCTTCGGGCTGAAAAATATTTTCCCTCAGGGAAAAGGATTAGAGAATAGGGATTAGAGATTAGCGAAAGACCCCAGTCGCCCTTTAGGGGGAGATAAGGTTAGACGCAAGGGTGACAACTTGTTAACTTGTTAACTCGTTAACTTGTCTACTCGTCAACTGTTCTCATAAAGAAGGTTTTCGAGCGAAGCGGGGTTTTTCGGTTCCCGCAAAACATGATGCACCTCAGCATAGTTCAAACGCGTTTGACTCTGCGTTCGGTTTTCAATGTTTTTCTTTTTGAAAGCTTTGATATCTGAAAGATATGTTATGGTATTGGCAGGAAGATGGTGGAAGCCTGCTTACAACCAGATTCATGACAATGGCATAACAATGGCACAAAGTGCCAAAGATTTCAAAAAGGGTTTTCCGGGTTTTTGTTAAAAATCTGTGAGATCTGTGGGATCTGTGTGAAATTATTAATTAAAAGAAATGGAAATAGAAAATTCTCAAGAATGCTTTGTGCAGCTCTGGCTACGGCTGGAGCACACAAGGCGCCTCCTCGGAGGTCAGTATAAACGCTTTTGCATTAGGAACATACTAAAGGTATGGTTCGGGCTCCGTGCTACCGATGATTTCATCTGGGAAGTGTGCCATAGGGCAACGGTCGATGATGAACCGCAGGCAGGATGGGATGAGCTCCCCTTGCCATCGCTCTACCCACGCAAGCACAGAGAGTTGCTAAGAGACATAGTATCAGTAAGGCTGGGCATCAGCTACTACCGCGTAAACCTGAAAGCCTTAGACAAGGCCTACAGTATAGCGTTCCCGAAAAGTACGCCCATTAACATTAATAAAAAAGCCTACCCCCAGCCCCTCCCAAAGGGAAGGGGGCTCAATAACCAATAACCAATAACCATTAACCAATAAAGAATTATGGAAGCAAGAGGTATTAGAAACAACAATCCGTTGAATATCCGCAAAAGCGGAGATAAGTGGCAAGGACTTAGAACCCTGCAGGAAGATAGGGAGTTCTTTCAGTTTGCTGAGATGAAATGGGGTTGGCGAGCAGCATTTGTGATACTATGCCGCACGTACTACAAGAAGTATGGGCTGAAGACCATCAGCGATATCATCTATCGCTGGGCTCCGCCCAAGGAGAACAACACAGCGGCGTACATCCGCAGGGTCAGTGACTACATCAGCATAGGGCCTGACCGTGACTTGGGCGACCCTCAGACACATCCCACGCAATGGATGATGCTGGGCATTGCCATGGCGGTAGTGGAATGCGGAACCGCCAGTCAGGATTACCTATCAATGCTAAAGGGCTTTTCGCTTGCAATGGGCGAGTGAAAAGATTTTCCTCTCCCTGTCCCTAACGAGGGTCGGGGAGGGGATTCTTCACTTCCAGAAGCGGGAGGTGATATTCACCTGCTGGTTCTCCGTTCCTTTGTGTTCAATGCGCCAAAGGATCTGGTTGGTAGTGGGGGAGTTGAGGGGACCTGACTTCTCGGAATAATGACCTATCTTCAGATAATCCAGGTTACTGAGGTTAATGGCTGGGTTCACCTCATCTGCACCGCTATACCAGGCTGTACGGACATCTGTGTTCTCCTTTACCCACTGGGCAAGGGTGTTAATCTCCTCCGGTGCCTGGTCGCCACCCATAAAGCAGACGCAGGAAATGCCTACGTGATCAGTGAGAAGGGTGGAAAGGGAAGAAACGGACAGTGGCTCCCCCACATCGTCCCAAAGGTATTTGCTATGACAACCTTTGCAACGAATGGGGCAGCCACTGATACTGATGGCCAAAGTAATCTCGTCGGGAATCTCGGCAAAGACTTCCTTGGTGTCTACATACTTTAGCATGGGCATTACTGCAGGTTACAACTGTAGGTACGCTTGGCAGCCTCAATCTGACGGTCCTTGCCAAAGGCTGGAATAGGACGCAGGTAGCCAATGATACGTGTGTACTGTGTAATATCCGATGAACCGCAGCAGGGACATACATCGATAGGCTTCTTGATGATGTGTCCGCAAGCCTCGCACTTGGAGTTGGGAATGTTGAAGGTGTAGTACGAGGTGCCGTTCTTGATGGCGAAGTCAATGAGCTTGAGATACTGCTCCTTGGTCAGGTGATCCTGCAGGTTACAATGCAGGGCGCTTCCACCATCGGTGTACTGATAGGTCTGCTTGCCGTGCAGGATGAACTTGTCCAGAACGCGGGTATCATCATGTGCATCATAGAAGTATGAGTTATAGAGGTTCTCGTCCTCTGGAACCCAATAGCCGTCTGCCTTGTCCCAACGGTAGTTCTTACCGCCCAGACCTTCGGCAGGCACCACTTCGCTGTTGAACAGGAAGGGACGCTTCTTGTCGTTGATGCTATGCTGCTTGTTCTGCTCCTTGATGGTACCCAGGATAACCTGCAGGAACTCTATGTACTCGGGGTTGTTGCCTACCGTCAGACCCAGGAAGCGGGCAGCCTCGTTCAGACCATTGATACCAATGGTGCTATAGAGCTTGCTGATGAAGATGTATCCACCGTTGGAAGCGGCAAACATCTTGCGGTCCTCCATCTCGTAAAGCATGGTCTTGTAGGCAATGTGGTACTTGTAAACACGCTCCAGTATATTGGTAATGTACAGGCGCAGGAAAGCGTAGAAGTTATGGTCGCCCTCGGTACCTGAGATGGTACGCTTGGCATCCTGGACAATACGGTTGATGTTCAGGGTGATTACATTGCAGGAACCGGTCATTACACCCGTCAGACCACTGGTGGGGTTGAAGGTGTTCTCGGTCAGCTCGTTCTTAAGACGGCAACAAGATGCCAAGCTGTCTGCACTGTCGCTGATGTAGGTGAAGAAGGAGTGACCCTCAGCATACATCTGGGCAGTGAATTCCTTGTAGTCTTTGTCGATGATATCGCCTGTTTTGGGGTCATATACCATTGCCATGGTCTCAACTGGGAAAGTGAGTACCTGCTTCAGGCGCAGCTGGTTGAACCATCTCATGAACATACGCTGCAGGGTGTCGATGGCCTTCCACTCGGGACGTGTGCCGTCGGGGTAGCAGAAGTCGCCAAAGAGGGACTCGAAGTACGTATGGTCGTAGTAGCTGACGTTGGTGAAGGGTGACTGATAGCTGCGGTTACCGGCAGGTTGGTTGATACCCCATACAAACTGCTTGAAGGCCTTTACGATGTTGTCGCGAACGGTGCGCTGCTTCAGACAGCTATCAGTAGTGGTGATATCGTCCAGGTGATTGTACCAATCGGCACCGAACTCACCCACGATGTAGTAGTTCAGCACGATGAAGTACTCACCAAAGGCCACAGCACCCTTACACTGTGATGAAAGCAGGAAGGTAAGGTTGGTAATCTGGCCGCTGAACGACTGCAAGTCGTTTGGAGGACCAGGGGTTACGCCGTCAATATTACCTACGCCGTCCGTCATAAGAGGGTAGAGGCTGACAGCCATACAGTACTGCTTCAGTACAGGTGTGCTGGCCTCGTCATGCGTATATATAATATGGTGATTCAAATCCTGCTCATATTGCTTGGCTACCTCAGGGAACATCTGGTTCAGCTTGTCCTTCATACGCTGACGCTGGATGACGCGGTTAGTGGTCTTATAGACTTCTCCCTCCAAGTTGGCAACGTTCTTCATGGTAACATTGGCATTGGCATCTGTCTCGCTGGCAGTAGCAGCATTATCAGCTGTCTGGCTGTACTCGTTCATGTAGTCGATACGCTCCTTAATGAAACGAGCCTCGGCATGCTGCTGACGGTAAAGTATATATGATTTAGCCTCGGCATAATATCCGTTCTGCATAAGTGCGAACTCAACGCGGTTCTGAATCTCCTCAACGGTGAAACCGTCTCGCACCGAAATACTTTCGCTAAGGTCTGTGGCTACGCTGTTAATCTTTTCCTCATCCCAACTAGATACCGATTGAAAAGCGCCTATTATGGCATTTTTGATTTTTTGTCTGTTGAACTCCTCTTTGGAGCCGTCTCTTTTTATGACAATCATGGAGTTAGTGTAATTATTGTTGTTGTTTTTGGTTTGTTAATTGAAAAAATTCCGTTCGGTAAGAACGTTTGCAAATTTATGTAAAATTGCCCATTAAACCAAAATATTTGAGGTGTTTTTTTGAAAAAAAAGAAGGGCACTCAGACGGCTCTGAATGCTCTTCTAAAATTTGTTCCTTGGGTCGTTCGGATAAATCCGATTATTCCGATGAATCGGCTCTTTTTGGGTTCTTTGGGAACCAACCTTTGCGAACACGCTCGCGTTGCTGAAAGAGCTCCAAAATGCTCCAAAGAGCGGAGCAACCGGTCACTCCCAGCACGGCTGCGATGAGTGTGTTGGAAACGAACAGAGAAGCTATGAGCAACAGGGTTCCAACTACGGCAAAGAGCGGCCAGCATTTTACGCCCCAATAATACTCTGACTTAATAACAATAGGGTGAAACATTCCTATAATCAGGAACGTTGCAACTGCTATGATCAATCCTTGAAAATACATTTATGCGAAGAGTGATTATCTTAACAAAAACCTTAAAAACCCTTTTTGCAAGCTTTGGCACTATGTGCCTTTGTTCTGCTATTGCAAGAATCTGGTCGTAAGCCAGCTTCCGCCATCTTCCTGCCAATACCATAACATATCTTTCAGATATCAAAGCTTTCAAAAAGAAAAACCAAGAAAACCATTTAAACGACAACGATAACG
>JAFZSA010000007.1 GCA_017619585.1 Bacteroidaceae bacterium | reverse complement strand
CTGAAGTAAAAGACCCACCCCGCCCCTCCCGTCAGGGAGGGTGAGGGGATGTTATAGAAAAATGATTATTAACTTTTGACCCATACCCTCATTAGTCACCTCCCCTAACGGGGAGGATGGGAGGGGTCTATATATGAGATATATTAAACCTGCATTGAAGATTGAATCGGCTCAGGTTGTCAACATGTTGGCAGAGAGCCTGGTGATAAACGGTGATACCACAGTAGATGGTGGTGAAGCACTGACAAAGGAAAATGATTGGGCCATCTGGTCTGACGAAGATGAATAAAAATACAAAGAGAGGCAGCTCGTTAAGAACTGCCTCTCTTGTTTATATAGACCTTAGACTTTAGACTTTAGTCATTAGAGTAATCGTTTACGTTAACGTTATCGTTGAAAAAATGCTATTGCAAACTTCATGCGCTTCAGGGTTTCCTCTTTACCCAAGAATGCGGCTAATTCATACATGTCAGGACCTTGACCGGCACCTACCAGACAGATACGCCATGCGTTCCAGGGACGCAGACCTGATGTCTCTACCCATGGATCTACAACAGCCTTCATGCCTTCTACACTGAAGTCCTGAATGCCTTCCAACACCTCGCAGAACTGCTGCATCTCAGCAGCAGTATTCTCTGTCCAGTTCTTACGGATGAACTTATCCTCGCGGTCGAAACTCTCAGGTGCAACAAAGAAGAAACGGGTAAGAGGCCAGAGGTCAGACGGAAAACTGATATTACGCTTGCGCTTGTTGCCCTGACCATCTACATACTCAATGACCTTGAGTTTCATCATACGTACTACCTCGGCTTCCTGTTCGGTAGTGGCATTGATGCCTTCAGCCTTCAGTATCTTGTCAAAGGCTGGTGCCCATGCCTCGTCGGGCTGCTGGATAAGGTACTGGTGGTTGAACCAGGCTGCCTTCACATAATCGAACTTAGCACCGTTCTTAGAGCACTTGCTCAGGTCAAACAGTTTCACCATCTCATCCAGTGTCATCAGCTCCTGGTCGTTGCCTGGGTTCCAACCCAGCAGTGCCAGGAAGTTAACAACAGCTTGGGGCAGGTAGCCTTTCTCGCGGTATCCGCTTGAAATCTCTCCTGTCTTGGGATCGTGCCACTCCAAGGGGAATACGGGGAATCCTAATTTATCACCATCGCGCTTACTGAGTTTACCATTGCCTATGGGTTTAAGCAAGAGGGGCAGGTGAGCGAAGCGTGGCATAGTGTCTGCCCATCCGAATGCTTCATAAAGCAGAACGTGCAAGGGCGCACTGGGCAACCACTCTTCACCACGTATTACATGGGTAACCTCCATCAGATGGTCATCAACGATGTTGGCCAGATGGTAGGTAGGCAGCTCATCGGCACTCTTGTAGAGTACCTTGTCATCTAAGATGCTACTGTTGATACGTACCTCACCACGAATCAGGTCGTCAACCAATACATCACGTCCGGGCTCGATAAGGAAACGAACCACGTATTGCTTACCTTCAGCAATCAGCTTGTCAACCTCCTCCTTGGACATAGAGAGTGAGTTGCGCATCTGCATACGGGTGCTGGCATCGTACTGGAAGTTCTCTATCTCAGCACGCTTGGCATCCAGCTCCTCTGGTGTATCAAAGGCGATGTAAGCCTTTCCGTTATCCAAGAGCTGCTGTACATATTTCTTGTAGATGTCACGGCGCTCGCTCTGACGGTACGGACCGTGTGAGCCACCAAAGCTGACACCCTCGTCAAACTTAATGCCCAACCAACGGAAGCTTTCAATGATATATTCCTCGGCACCGGGAACGAATCGTCCGCTATCAGTATCTTCGATTCTGAAGATCAGATCGCCGCCATGCTGGCGTGCAAAAAGGTAGTTGTATAACGCGGTCCTTACGCCACCAATATGCAGCGGACCAGTAGGACTTGGGGCAAATCTTACCCTTACTTTATTCAATTCACAATCCATAATTCATAATTCTTTTGGGCGGTTTCTTCGTTATTTCGATATATCGTTATAGCGTTATATCGGGCTATTTAACCGCCATCTCCACTCTTTATAGTTAATCTATCCGCCAGCGTGGCGGACATTTTATTTTAAAATCTGTGCAAAATTATAAAGAAAAAGTGAATTATGAATTATGAATTATGATTTTCTATGTATCTTTGCCATAATTAATCTATGATTACCAGTAAGCGTAATTATGAATTATGAATTGATAATTATGAATTGACAAGATGAGCCGATACAATAGACAAAGAAAAATCAGCAAGAAAGAGTACCTGTATAGGATCTCTGGACTGATAGCTATGATAGTCATCCTGACCGTCTTCCTGCCAAAGGGCGGTTATAGTAAATATGAGTACAAGGTGGGAGAACCTTGGGATGGTTCGCAGCTGATTGCTCAAGACAGTTTTCCTGTGTATAAGAGTGATGCTCAACTGAAGCGCGAGAGCGATAGCCTCCGTAACTATTATGAGCCATATTTTGAGTACAAGGATATTGTCTATGAGAAGCAGGCTGCTCAGATGAAAGATGCCTTGAAGTCTATGGTAGGCGAGGGGATACCTTTTTATTATCTGCCACATCTGCTAGAGAAGCTAAGATATCTGTATGCCCAGGGTATTATAGAGGCCGAGGACTACGAGGTGCTGAAAAAGGAAAATACACGACAGGTATGGCTTTATGAGAATAACGAGTCGCAACCCCGATATGTGAAACAATTGTTTACAGAGAAAACAGCCTATGAATACATGATGGCTGAGGTGGATAGCACACATTACAATCATAGCAAACTGATGCGGTGTGGGCTGGAAAAATTCATACAGCCCAACCTGATTTATGATGCTGAGAAATCCCTACAGCAACGACAAGAGGTGGATGCCCAACTGGTACCATACATCGGGCAGGTTCAGGTAGGTCAGAAACTAGTTGATCACGGACAGATTGTGGATGAATATACATATTGCGTCTTGCAGTCATTGGAGCGTTTCCAACAGAGCCGTTCTATGAGCAATAAGGAACGCCTGCTGCTATTAGGCGGTCAGGTAACGTACATCGCCATTCTGATGATTCTGCTCTTGTTCTACTTTGAGCAATTCCGTAGTGATTATCTGGCTAATCCACGTACTGTTATGCTGGTGATAAGTCAGTGTCTGCTATTCCCGATAATTACATTCACACTGATGTCACACAGTTTGATGAGCGTGTACGTTATTCCCTATTGTATCTTGCCCATCTTCATTCGTGTATTTATGGACAGTAGAACGGCCTTTATTGCCCATGCACTGTCTATACTTACTTGTGCATTGGTGCTTAACCATCCGTACGAATTCATTGTCACTCAGTTGGTGGCTGGTCTAGTAGCCATATACAGCCTGCGACAACTCTCGCAGCGTAGTGAGTTGGTTCGCGCGGCAGTTTTGGTAACTGTAGCAGCCTTGGTGACCTATTTCTGCATCGAATTGTTGCATGGCAGTCCGTATAGCTCTAATGGATTTGACAGATGGACGTATATCTATATTCTGGTAGCTGGAGTTCTGTCTTTGTTGTCTTACACCCTGCTCATGCCTATAGAGCGCATCTTCGGCTTTACGTCAAATGTTACATTGGTAGAGCTCTCGAATATCAATAACACCATACTTCGCAGACTTTCGGAAGAAGCTCCGGGCACCTTCCAACACAGTATGCAGGTTGCTAACCTGGCAGCAGAAGTCGCTAACAGTATAGGTGCTAAGAGCCAGTTGGTGCGTACCGGTGCCTTGTATCACGACATTGGAAAACTTGAGAACCCTGTTTTCTTCACCGAGAACCAGTCGGGTACCAACCCGCATGATAATCTGCCATATGAGCAGAGCGCACAGATTATTATTCAGCATGTAAGGAATGGTTTACGTCTGGCCGACAAATATCAGTTGCCTTCTGTGATAAAGGAGTTCATCTCTACTCATCATGGGCAGAGTATGGCCAAGTATTTCTATGTTTCATACAAGAATGATTTCCCTGACAAGGAGGTGGACAAGAGCGTGTTCACTTATCCCGGTCCCAATCCTACAACACTGGAGCAGGCTATTCTGATGATGGCCGATTCTATAGAGGCGGCATCCCGCAGTCTGCCGGAATACACCGAGGAAAGTCTGAACGGTATGGTTGACAGGATTATTGACGACCAAGTTACAAGTGGCTACTTTGCACAGTGTCCCATTTCCTTCCTGGAGATAGCTGAGGCCAAAGAGGTCTTCAAGACTAAGCTTCGTACCATGTACCATACACGTATACAGTATCCTGAGCTAAGTAAGTGACGAATGAAGCGTGGCGGCCAGAAAATGTCGTAATAACGATATAACGTTATAACGTCATATCGAAGGCCGCCAAAACGATAATAACGAAAAATCGACCGCTAAAAAGGAGCGAAGTATAAAAAACCTGCGGTAACATCTTCTTTTATGGAAAATATTGTTATCTTTGCAGTGATAATTGATTAATAATTCTACATTTTGGAAACAAAAAGGGAAGTCAAATATGAAGTTGAGAGGCGAATTTACTTCCGCTTTTATTTCCGTGCCTTAAAAAAATAACCACCATGAAAGCAAAATCTTTAATAACTTTATTGCTGTTTCAGCTACTTGGCATATGGACAGTGCAAGCACAGAGTCAGGAATGGGAAGGGAAAATCCTGTCTGTTGGAGAGAATGTAACAACACTCCAGACTGGGGAATGGTACTTCCTATATAACCCCAGCACATTATCTTATACCAAGGAGGGTACTGGGAACACCTTGGGTCCCACTACTATAAGTCCGAATGGCCTGGATGCCTCAAGTGGTGCCGGCTATCTGGTTCAGTTGGAAGCTACGGAAACAGAAGGGAAATATTACCTGAAGTCTGGCCTCGGGAACTATTATGCTAACATGACAACGAGCAAGAACAATGGTACCAGCGCAACTGTAGCTACCAAATATGTTTATACCATTGCCGAGTTTGGCTCTGCCGGACATTGGACTCTCAAGAGTACTCTCTATTTTATGCAATGTATTGACGGCCAACTGAAGGGAGCCAGTAGCATTGGATCTGCCGGAGGTGACCGAGATTGGGTATTCAAGAAGGTTGTCTTCACAGGTTTGGATGACCTGGAAGGGTCGGCCTTTGTGAAATACGTTCTTAACAAGGGGGGACTGGTCCGTCTTACAAACCGTAGATACTCGAGCACGAATCTTACCGATGACAATAGTCAGACATTGGGCGTAAAGGCTGATGTAAACTCGCTACAGCAGGTCTGGATTCTGGATAAGAAAGGTGATGGATATACGTTACGTAACGGTAGCACGGGTCGTTATCTGTCAGCCGATGACAATTTCCGTTCTCCGAGTACAACGGCTAAGACCTTGTATATCCAGTACAGCCCCAATAACAGTAATAACTCAACCTACATTAACGTAGCCGAGAAGAGTGATTTCAGTGGAAATATCTGTTTGAACCTCAACGGTACCACGCTTTACAAATGGACATGCCAGGGCGATATAGGATCTGACTGGGATATATCGATGGTTGAGAATTACTCATTAGAGGATGTTGAGGCTGGATTGTTATCGCAGTCTGAATTCAAGGAACCTAAGGTGGGTAAGTATTATCGCATCCGTAATATGGGCTATAGTACCTATATGAATGAGGATTTCAGTAACAACTCTATCAACTGTGAAGAGATAAATGCTGATAAACTATCGCAGTATTGGACACTCGTTTCCTCGGGCACCGCGGGTAAATATTTCATGCAGAATCTTTGTACAGAGCGCTATATTACTCGTCAGGGAGGGGCACTTAGTACCCAGTATAAGACACAGGCAAGTAGTCCTAATGCAGGATATAGTCTCACTCGTACCGGTGATGCAACGAATGTTCTGTTCTATATCATAGATAACGGAAGTGTAGGCTTGCATTGTGCCGCCAGCGGTAATGTTGTGGGATGGTATACTACAGACATAGCCGGCAGTACATGGGGCTTTGAGGAAGTGGAACTGACGGATGAGTTCATTCAGGAGGGTCGTAGTAACCTTAAGAATTATTCCGACCTCAAGACCAAGATAGGGACATATAAGGCTGCCCTTGCCAATCTTTTCAGAGACAATGCGTGCACGGAACTTAAAGAAGATATTCAGGCACTCTCTGATGAAGCGTTGGCAGAGAATACGGACTTCATGGCTCTCAATGATGACATGAAGGCTATGGTGCTCAAGGTTAAGAACAATACTTGGCAGAGTTATACTTCCTCTACGGGTTATACGCGTGAAGGCTTTGAAAAGTTCTTCCGTATCCGTGATGACTATCAGGTTTACAGCCACTATCAGCAGATGGCGGAGAATGGGTACGCAGGTATGAGCAACAGTTTCGGAAAGCTATCCGGTCCTACTGGTATTGTAGGCAATGCCGGTGATATTATCTACATATACCTTGACGAGGAACCTAGTGCCGATTGCACCCTTCAGGCTGAGGTCGTTGCGGATAGCGACAGCCCTGGCGACCATCAGACGGGTACTACCACCAGTCTGCATGCGGGTCTTAATACGGTTCTTTTAAGCAACCCCAGTACGCTCTATATCTTCTATCAGCTTAACAACCCCGAGAAGTATCTTGCCAACTATCCTAATGCCAAGATACACATTGAGGGAGGTGAACTGCAAGGCTACTTTGATTATACGCGTGGTATGACCAATGAAGACTGGACGCTCCTCTATGAGAAGATGCTTAACAAGAGCAAGATTGTAAACTTCAAGTGCGACCGTATAGTGTTTGCCATGCTGGGTAATCTGGTGAAGAATGCTATTGGCAAGACAGGCGAGGTGGAAGGGCTAATGCGCGTTTGGAACAACTTTGTTGAATGCGAGGAGGATCTTATGGGCTTCAAGGAAGACCTTCAGGGACGTTTAAGAAATGTCTGGAATGCTTTCTCCGTCAACCATGGATACATGTATGCCTCTACCTATGGAACCTATTATAGTGATAGTACTATTGGCACTGTCATGAACTATAACACCATCACTGCCAGCGGTGGTGCTATCTGGGGACCTTCGCACGAGATAGGTCATAACCATCAGTCTTGTATCAACATTGTTGGTGCCACCGAGGTGAGCAACAACCTCTTCTCTAATGTTAATGTATTCCTACACGGAGTTTCTACAACAAGAGGATCGAAGGTAACGACAACGCTTGACAACTTTGCGAAAGGAACGGGATGGTTCGGCATGGGTATCTGGGAACAGACGCGCCTGTATTACCAGTTGTATCTCTATTTCCATGCCCAGGGACACAAGCCCGACTTCTATCCTACACTCTTCAAGATGCTACGTAAGGATCCGATGCGGAAACGTACGGGACCGTCCTATTCAAACCTTACAGATGGTGACGGTAACGTTGTAAGTGGTGTTATTACTTACGGAAAGGACGATTACCTGCATTTGGCTAAGAAGATGTGCGATGCCGCACAACTTGACCTAAGCGAACTCTTCGAGGTTAATGGCATGTTTGTTCCTTACGATAAGTTCTTTGTGGGCGATTACAGCAACTATTGGGTGACAACAACCGAGAAGGACATAGAGGAAGCCAAAGCCTATATGCACCGCTATCCGAAAGCTCCCAGTATTTGTTTCATAGACGACCGTATCAAACCTTCGCCCAGCATCTCTGACGGACCTTTCGAAGGTAGACCTAAAGGTCAGAACCGTGTTGCTTATGATGATGGAGAAGTTCCCATTGGCTATGCTGATGTAGGACAGTGGAGCGACTTCGTGAATGACTATCAGACAAATGGCTTTTTTTATGCCACTACAACCAGTCAGGGAGTAACCACCTATTCGATAACTGGCACTGGTGCCATAGGATACAAGGTTTATGATAAGGCTGGCAATCTGGTTTACCTATCTGATAAGAATAAGTTTAACTTTCCTTCATACGTTCAATCTAAGATTCAGGGCGGTTTCTCTATTGTGGCTTGCGAAGCTAATGGATATGAAGTACTGGTTCCCTTCGCTCCCTCTCTATACCGCGGTGAGATGACGGCTTACTATGAAGGCAATCCTACCCCCCATACCTTATATTATTATGGAACGGGAACGGCTGGTGTCAGTGAGATGAATCCCCTTCCTGCCAACTCTATTGCATACATCAAACCTGGACAGTCTGATAAGAAACAGCCAACGGAAGGATTGTTGGCTAACACCAATGTCGTAAACGGAGAGGGTCTTGCTCAGTCCCTTGTAATTGATGGAGACAAAACCTTCTATATACCTGCAGACTTTAATGCACAACAGGTAAGGTTCACCAAGAGCGGTACAGGTTACCAGGCACTTCGTCTGCCCTTCGCTGTTAAGAATGGTTATGTAGGTACTATCACTAATCATCAATTGGATACAAGCGTAGAAAATATTGCAGCTGGCGATCCCGTTGTGGTAGATGGGAATATAGATATTGTGGAAAATGATGTAATGTTGAATGCCTTCACCTACGCTCAGATGCTGCCAGGTTATGTTCTGGATGCTGAAGGTAAGTCTGTAGTTGCAGCTGACGATGTCAGCCCATTTACATATATCTTCAGTGAGGCATTTAACCTGGGTGATGATGAAACCTCAGTGAAGAGCCTCACCCCAGCCCTCTCCGAAGGCGAGGGAGCTGTTTACGACCTGAGCGGCAGACTTGTCAACTTGTCAACTCGTCAACTCGTCAACTCTTTGAAAAAGGGTATTTACATTGTTAATGGTAAAAAGGTATTAAGA
The DNA here is from genome assembly GCA_017619585.1 of Bacteroidaceae bacterium. The sequence continues at coordinate 17,264 of JAFZSA010000007.1, read as the reverse complement.
TAAAAATGGCACAAGTAAAGCCTAACAAAAAAGAAAAGAAATCTGTCCTTCGCGTGCCGGTACTGCCGCTGTTCTTCGTGGCAGTACTGGCATGGGCAGCATTTTATTATGGAAGTGTTTTCCATCTGAGTCGCGAATATAGTTTTTGGGTCTCTGATACACGTCAGATGGATTATATCCTCTCGTGTTCCTTTGGAAGTCTGCGTTATATAGGCAGAGTTTTACTGATGGCCTTTAAGTACCCTCTATTAGGTGGATTCCTAATGGCGCTGATGCTCACATTGGGTACTTGGCTTATAGGCTATTGCTGGCGTCTGAAGGCAAAATGGCGTGCCATTCAGTATCTTCCTGCGTTGGCCTATATGGGAACCGTTACTTTCTATGGGCTTGACATATTCTTTGAAGCTGAAACGGGATATATCATGGGAATACCCTTCTTGGTGCTTCTTGTGTTTGCCATTTGGGGTATTATGATAAGGAGCTTCAGCAGAAAGAAGGTTCCTGCTCTGATAGGTATTCCTGTTGATGAGAGCCAGCGCGACAACTTGGTTCAGTTGGCAGTCTGCATTTTGGGCTTTGCTGCTATAGTGACTTTCAACGAAGTAAAGCGTCCCTATGTACGTGTCATTACCCAATTGTCCTCCATGGAACAGCAGCAGGATTGGGAGGGTATTCAGAAACTGGCACGAGCCCATTCCTATCAGAGCAACCGCCCTATGGCATGTATGTATGCCATAGCCTTGGTACATACCGATCAGATTGCCTATCGTATGTATGATATCCGACTTGATTACGATTCCCTTTATATTCATGGTATGGATGGTGGACATAACAATGCCAGCAGCATGTATATTCCCGAGGGATGTTATCATGGAGGATTTGCAGAGTCCTGTATGCATTCCTGCATGGAGCAGATGGTTATGTCAGGACCAACGCTGCGTACAATGAAGTTGTATATCAAGAGTTCGCTGATGCGTGGAGAGTGGGAACTCTGTCGTAAGTACCTTCGTATTCTTAGCGATGTACCCTTTGAGGGTGATTTCTGTAAGAAATACAGCGCTATGGTAGGTAATGACTCTTTGGTAAATGCAGACCCTGAGATTGCTAAGATCCGACTCACAGAACCTCTTCATGACAGTTTCGAGAGTATGTATCAGCAACCTGTATTCATGGGTTATAACTTGAATTTGGTAGAAGGTAGAAGTGTCAATGCCTTGTACAATTCGCTTTGTGTATGTCTATATACCAAACTGATGCCTTCATTCATGGAACGTTTGGAGCCTATTGTAGGCACAACACCCCCGGATATCATAGCAGATGGTATCTTGTTGGCGGCAACCAAGAATCCTGGTTTGGAGAAGAACTTTAGCGGTCTTGACTTGCGCATCCCCCGTATTCAGAATTTCATGAATAATGTACAGCCCTATATGAGTGACCGTCCTGGCCATGCATACGAGCTGTTCGGTAAATACAAAGGGTATTATCCTTATTATTATTTCTTCGGTAACCTGAAAGCCACGAAGAAGGGATATACCAGTCTGGAAACCTCTAATTCGGGAGTGAACTAGAAATAATGGGGCGGCCTTAAAATTATCGTTATAACGATATAACGTAATAACGTTATGACGAAAAAACCGCCCATCGAAATATTGAATTATGAATTGTGAATTATGAATTATGAATTAAAATACATCCTTATTGCATCAGTAGCTGTCCTGCTGGTAGCTTGTGGTAAACCTACTGCTCAGATTCCTGCTCAGTTTTCACAACTCGAGGAGAAAGCTGAGATTTATCCTGATTATACAGATATCATAGTACCACCTAACATTGCCCCGCTCAACTTTATAGTACGTGACTCATTGGCAGATGCCTTTGTTGCACATCTGCAAGGAAATGGTGCCGAGTTATTGGTCTCTGCAGGGCAGGATGGTGTTATGCAGATGGATATGTCAGCATGGAAGAAGTTGCTTTCAACCTGCAAAGGAACAGATATAAGTGTTTCTGTATATGCCAGAAGGGGAGAGAAGTGGTTCTGTTACAAACCATATACGCTCAGTGTAGCAGAGGAGCCTGTTGACGCTTTCTTGAGTTATCGTCTGATACAGCCCAGTTACGAGTTATACCGTCAGTTAGGTATTTATCAGCGTAACCTTACTAACTGGGATGTTCATACTATATATGAGAATAACCGTGAGTATCAGAATAATGTCAACCACTGCATCAACTGTCACAACTACAGAAGCAACAGCTCTGCTGACATGATGTTCCACGTCAGGGCCAATCATGGCGGAACGGTAATCGTTCAGAATGGGAAGGCACACAAGGTTCAGATGAAGGATAGCACCATCATCTCAGCTGGCGTTTATCCGTCATGGCATCCTACAGAGAACCTGATAGCTTTCTCCACTAACAAGACGGGGCAGGTCTTCCATCTCTATCATGCAGAAAAGATTGAGGTGCTGGACGAGTCCAGCGATCTTCTGTTATATGATGTAACGAAGAATGAGGTTAGTCACATCGTACGTACCCCTTATGATTTGGAGACCTTCCCGTGCTGGGCGCCAGACGGAAAGAAACTTTACTACTGTAACGCGGATTTGTCAAATATATTGGATTATTCAATGCCTGACAGTACCAGAGCTCATCAGTTGATGTTTCGCTATGATAGTATATACTACAATCTGATGTCTATAACCTTTGATGCAAAGACACGTAAGTTCGGTGAACCTAAGTTAGAAGTGGATGCTGCGTCCAGACATAAGAGTGTCAGTGTACCCAGAGTTAGTCCGGATGGACGATATGTGTTGTATACACAAGGCGATTATGGCCAGTTCCATATTTGGCATAAAAGTGCAGACCTATGGGTGAAAGACCTCAAGACGGACAGTTGCTATGCACTTAAGGATGCTAATAGTGATGATGCAGAAAGTTTCCATTCGTGGAGTAGCAATGGACGTTGGATGGTGTTTGCCAGTCGCAGGATGGACGGGAACTACTCAAGAGCTTTTCTGGCATACTTCGATAAGAACGGTAAGGCTCATAAGGCATTTGTCATTCCACAGGAAGATCCTGAAATGAATATCCTTTTGCTCAAGAGTTACAATGTACCTGAGCTTACCAAGGATTCCGTTACTATCTCTACGGCGGATATTAGCAAGTGCGTATATGAGACGGAGGCAGTTAATGCAAAGTATATTCCTACAGATGCTACCTATCGTCATCAGAAGCCGAGAACAGAACATGATGCAATAACGGGCGCAAGTCCAAAAAATACAAAACAGTAATAACCATAGACCCACAGCCCTGGTTGTCTATCCCTAACGGGAGTTTGGAGAGGGCTATTGCAGATGAGAGTAATCATCAATCCAGATTATGCCACACTTTCAAAGTGGGCAGCAAGCTACGTTGCTGCAAAGATTAATGCAGCTAATCCAACACCCGAGAAGCCCTTTAAGTTGGGTTGTCCTACGGGTTCATCTCCTCTTGGCCTTTACAAGGAACTCATTGCTTTGAACAAGGCCGGAAAGGTTTCTTTCCAGAACGTTGTAACCTTCAACATGGATGAGTATGTGAACCTGCCCGAGGAGCATCCTGAGTCATACCATAGCTTCATGTGGACCAATTTCTTCTCACATATCGATATCAAGAAGGAAAATGTGCACATCCTTAATGGTAATGCGCCTGATCTTGCTGCTGAGTGCGCTGCCTATGAGCAGGCCATCAAGGATGCAGGAGGTATTGATCTCTTTATGGGTGGTATAGGTCCCGACGGACATATTGCCTTTAATGAGCCAGGTTCGTCTTTGACATCACGTACACGAGTTAAAACGTTGACCACCGATACAATCATCGCTAACTGCCGTTTCTTTGATAACGATGTCAATAAGGTTCCCAAGACTGCTCTTACCGTTGGTGTTGGTACTGTAATGGATGCAAAGGAAGTGTTGATTGTTGTTAACGGACACAACAAGGCTCGTGCTCTGCAGCATGGAGTGGAGGAAGGCGTTAGCCAGATGTGGACTATCTCTGCCCTGCAGATGCATCCCCATGCCATCATTGTATGCGATGAAGCTGCTTGCGGTGAGCTGAAGGTTGATACCTACAAGTACTTCAAGGACATTGAGAAGGATAATTTGTAATTAAACATAATAGCCGTTAGGATTTCCTGATTATTCTGAGTACTCGGAGTGTTTGGATTAATCAGAGTTGATATAAATCAATAAAGCGGCAGAAAAAATAATTAAAGCCATGTAAACGTTGCAAGGTTCGCCAAATGGCCGTACCTTTGCAGCGTTTTCATGGTATTAGTTTAAGGTTAAGGAAAGATTGGTTGTCGGGATGACAACCGTCTTTTTTTTATACCCTATTCAACTTCCAGTTCTAGAGTTCCTATGAAGCGGGCATTCTTGCCTGCGTGATCGACTACAACTTTATGCCCTTTTTTGTCGGTAACATATTCTTCTTTTGAAAAATATGTATGCGTATGTCCGCCCAATAGCACATCTATACCTGAGGTATGGGAGATAAAATTCTGGTCTTGCTCAGGTTCATTGCCCCAACCCAAGTGGCTCAAACAAATTACGACATCGCAATTCTCCTGATGGCGTAGCTTATCAATAATGGGCTGAGCAGCCTTGACAGGTGAGATGTACCTCATGCCTTCGTAGTTATGTTGAACTATCAGTCCCTTTGGTTGTGGGCAGACACCAAAGATGCCAACTTTTATCCCATTGCGCTCTATTGTAATATAAGGTTTTACCAGACCTTCACAAGGTGTGCCGGTAAAATCATAGTTACAGCATACGATGGGAAATGTTGCCATACGGAATAGTCGGGCCATATTCTCCATGCCAAAATCGAATTCATGGTTTCCTATTGTTACGGCATCATACTTCATTTGATTCATGAGCTTCACCTCCACCTCTCCTCTGAATAGATTGTAATAAACGCTGCCTTGTGAGAAGTCGCCACAATCCAATGTCAGCATATTATCAGGGTGTTTATCTCTTAATTCCTTGAATAATGCAATTCTGCGAATGAATCCGCCCTTATTGGCCTGGGCTGTATCACTGAAGTTGGGAGAGATGGGCTCTACGCATGAGTGGGTGTCGCTGGTATGAACTAAGAGCAACGTGCGTCCTTGCGCCATACAGACGAAAGAATGAATAAATGAAAGGATGAAAAAAAGAAAGAATACTATTGTGATTATGCGTTTCATATTTATAATAGGCTTAATGGGGCTAAATATCTGGGTTAGCGATTAGCATAATTGAATTTTGATTTTTGAATCCTTTCCCCCTAAAGGGGGTTAGGGGGTCTTATTCCCTAATGACGATTCTCCCTTCTATCTGGCTGTCGATTATTCGGTGCTTGATTAGACTTTCCATCATTACATCGCGTGTTTTCAGACCTATTTCGTGGCGTTTATTGGCTTTCTTCAGAGCGTACATCTTGTCGTTTCCCTCAGCCAGATAATCCAGTGTAGCTACTGTATAGGTACGTTTGCGGGAAATTTTCTCTCCGTTGATGGTGGCGCTGATGAGTTTCCCATCTTTACTGATAATCATTCTAACACTGCTGCTAACACCTTCTCCTCCTACGGCAGCAATATTCTGCATGAGCTTAATAAGGTCTTTACCTTTCAATTCCAATACAACAAGGCTGTTCTCGAAGGGTGAGATAAGGAGTATATCCCCTCTACGGACGATGCCCTTAGGCATATTATTGCGTAAACCGCCGATATTTACCAGTCCCATATCAGCTACTGGCAATCCCGTAGCTGTACTGCCTTCCACCATTACATCAGCAGCCCAGTTGCTAAGCAGACTCTCCGGTCTTTTGGCGTTCATAGCAACACGACTCGCACCTAATACGGGAGACATTACACTGTCAACACTGACTTTATATGGTGCAATGATAGACAAGGCCTGAGAATCCGGTTTGGCATCCAAGGCACTGGTCACCTCAATACGTTTCCACTTTGTGGACTTTACCTTATATTGTTGTGCTGATGCAAAGTGAACAGTGAAGAGTAAAAAGTGAAGAATTAAAAGAAGTATTCCTAATTTGTGCCTCATAATTACATTATTTAATGCGCAAAAGTACAAAAAAACACTTATAACAACAAAATGATGAATTATGAATTATGAATTATGAATTAAAAGTTATACCTTTGCACCCGCTTTCCCATAGGTCGCTGGCAGGAGAAGTGTGACCTGTTATGCCTATCGGTGATCGACAAACAATTTTTAAACATAAGCAAAAATGGCTGATTTAATTAAAATTGCTGAAGAAGCATTTGCTACAGGCAAGAGCCATCCTTCATTCAAGGCTGGTGACACTATTACAGTAGCATACAAAATTGTCGAGGGTAACAAGGAGCGTATCCAGCTCTATCGTGGTGTAGTGATTAAGATCTCTGGTCACGGTGAGAAGAAGCGTTTCACTGTTCGTAAGATGTCTGGTACCGTTGGTGTTGAGCGTATCTTCCCCATCGAGTCACCCAACATTGACAGCATTACCGTAAACAAGGTTGGTAAGGTACGTCGCGCTAAGTTGTACTACCTGCGTAACCTCACTGGTAAGAAGGCACGTATCGCTGAAAAGCGTGTTGCCGTTAAGGAGGCTGAATAAGCACTCCCTAATCTTAAGCAAGAATCAAGAAAGCATCAGGAATACTTTTCCTGGTGCTTTTTTTTGTTTGTATACAAAAACCTCTTAACTTTGCAGCGATACAAATGAAGAATTAGCCCTCCTCTCTCTCGGAGATGGATCGATGGTGAGCCCAATAACCATATATTAAACAATATAAACTATTCAACACAATGAAACATTTCTTTTCTGTACTGATTATTATCAGTTTCATTTTACTCCCGATTTCTGCACAGGATGTCTCTGTAGAAAAGGGCAAATTCCATGTTGGCGATGATGCTGCATGGGCAGGTGCAAACATTAACGAGAGTGTTTGGCGTGAAATCAGCAACACTACAACGTGGACATCTCAGGGTGTTAAATGTGAGAACGGTTTCGGGTGGTATCGCTACCATGTGACTATTCCCAAAACTCTGCTGGAGAAATCCGATCTGAAAGAGACAGTTGATTTCATAATGGGAAAGATTGACGATGCCGATGAGGTATATCTGAACGGCAAGATGATAGGTAAAACAGGTAGTTTCCCTTCTGATCCCAAAGGCTATGAGGGCAAGTGGAACACCTTACGTCAATATCGTGTTAAGGCAAATAGTGATCTCATCAGATGGGATGCCGACAATGTGTTGGCGGTAAGGGTTTACAATGCAGGCGATCCTGGTGGTATGTTCCAAGGTCCTATCGTCGTACGCGTACCTAATACTATTGACAACCTGAGTATCAGTATCTCTGAAGGAGCAAGGGGCAAGGGGCAAGTAACAGGAAGCAGCCAATGTGTTTGCACGCTGAATAGCAAGATGGATGCTACCAAGAGCGGCGTATATACTATTCAGGTTCAGGATCCCGAGACTGGTAAGGTGCTGACAGAGAAGAGCCAGAGGGTTTCTGTGAATGCCAAGAAGAGCAGTGCAATTAGCATACCATACGACAATCATCAGATGGTTCGCATCATTGCAACCTTCACAGAGAGTAAGACAGGTCTCAGTACCACTACAAAGTACATTCCCAAATATATTCTTACACCTGCTGCGCCAGCAGAGCCAAGATTTAATACTACTCCTTTGTACGGAGTACGTCCCGGTTCTCCTATTCACTTCCGCTTTGGCGTGAGCGGTGAGAAACCCATGAAGTTCTCTTCCGATGATCTGCCAAAGGGGCTTACACTGAATCCCGATAATGGCGCCTTGAGCGGTTCTTTGGAAAAAGTCGGTTCTTATACCTTTACTGTAAAGGCCAAGAATGCAAAGGGTGAACAAACACAACGATTTACTGTACGCTGCGGCAGTAAGATTGGTCTTACTCCTCCTATGGGATGGAACAGTTGGAACTGCTGGGGTCTGAGCGTTACACAGGACAAGGTAATAAGCAGTTCCAAGGCGCTCATTGAGAAGGGCTTGGCGGACTACGGATACTGCTATATGAACATTGATGACGGTTGGGAAGCTCCCAAGCGTAATGCTGATGGTACCATTGCAGTGAACGAGAAGTTCCCCAGCATGAAGGAATTGGGTGACTGGTTGCACTCAGAAGGTCTGAAGTTTGGAATCTACTCTTCACCTGGCGACCTGACCTGCGGTGGATACTTGGGCTCTATCGACCATGAGCTACAGGATGCCGAAAGCTACAACAGTTGGGGTGTTGACTACTTGAAGTATGACTGGTGTGGCTATGGACGTAAGCATGCTACGGAACCCGACAACAAGACTGTTGCCAGCTATGTACGTCCCTATCTGTTGATGGAGCGTTGTCTGCGTCAGCAGCCACGTGATATCTTCTACAGCCTTTGCCAGTATGGTATGGCTGAGGTATGGAAGTGGGGGCATGCAGTAGATGCCAACTCATGGCGTACAACTGGTGATATCACTGATACATGGGAGAGTCTGTATGACATAGGTTTCTGCCGTCAGCCCGAGCTCTATCCATACGCACAACCCGGTCACTGGAATGACCCCGACATGTTAATCGTAGGTAAGGTAGGTTGGAGCAATAATTTGCGAGACAGTCGTCTTACTCCTGACGAGCAGTACACTCATATTAGTCTGTGGACTCTCTTGGCCAGCAATATGCTGATTGGCTGTGATATTGCCCAGATGGATGAGTTTACTGTTAGCCTGCTTTGTAACCATGAGGTGAATGCCGTTAACCAAGATATCTTAGGTAAGCAGGCACAGCGTGTGGTATTGGATGGCAGTATCCAGATTTGGAGTCGCCCTCTGAGTGATGGCAGCTATGCAATAGGCATCTTTAACGTAGGCAAGGATGATGCCCGCATTGATTTCAAGAAGTATTTCAAGGAAATGGGTATCAATAATCTACAGAGTATCCGTGACCTCTGGCGCCAGCAGGACTTGAGCACTACTGATATGAATTACTTCATCCCCACCCATGGTGTGAAATATTTGAAGATAAAGAAGTAAGACCCTCTCCAACCCCTAACCCCTCCCCGAGAGGGAGGGGAATAGGGCGGCCAAAAAACCGTAATAACGATATAACGTTATAACGTCATAACGAGAGCCGCCCGAAAGAATGAGGAGTTGTTGCCAAATATTTTTCTTGATTTTATTTCCCAATTTCGCCAAAAAGTTATACCTTTGCGCAGTCTTAACCAAGAATGCGCCTGTGGTGGAATTGGTAGACACGCTAGACTTAGGATCTAGTGCCGTGAGGCGTGTAAGTTCGAGTCTTATCAGGCGTACAAAGAAAAATAGACCGTTGGAAAAATCCCAACGGTCTATTTTATTCTTCACTCTTCACTCTTCACTCTTCATTCTTCACTTAATAAACTACCTTTTTACCATTAATGATATTGATACCTTTCTGTGGTGCTGACAACTTTTGACCGGCCAGATTGTAAACAGCATCATTATGAATTATGAATTGTGAATTATGAATTTCGTCGATCCCATTTATCAACTCACCGGATACGCACTTGTCCAGGAGAACCTTCATCCAGTGCCCGCCTACTACAGAACGGCCGATGAACGCCACATAGTTACCGCTGTCTGTATAATACCAGTCAGACAGGGGAACACGTGACTTGGTCTCGTTGGCATACTTGTACAGACGATCCATATGCGTATTGAACTGATTCTGAGTACCCAAGCAGGCTGTCCATGATACCCAGTCTGTCTTAGTGTATAGTGAGCGGTTGTCAAGGGGCAGACCGTATGTCTTCAGTTGTCCGTTATAGTAAACCATTTCTTGCTTATATACTGCATCCGGGAAGAGTTTTGTCTGCCATACCTTATCCCATACCATATTATATTTCTGGCTCCAGGTGCCTGACTTGTCGAACGCCAGTTTGTAGTGAGCACCGTCTTTAGCCAACTTTACCCACTCTGTGGCCATATATTTAGCTTTACCTATGTAATATTCGTAGGCTTCCGTGTCACCTTTCTGCTGACACATCAGGGCAAATCCTGCTACGCCCATGATGGCTTTGAGGGAAAGATTGGCATTGTGTGCCAGATGTCCAGCAAAGTCATCGGTACAAAGTTGATTCTCGGGGTCGAGTCCATTCTCTACCAGATAGTCGGTCCAGGTCTTCAGGGTTTTCCAGTATTTATTGGCCCATGTCAGGTCGTCATCAATAAGTGATATGGCAGCTGCCAGTACCACAATATTTCCGGATTCCTCGATGGGCATGTTGCCTGCAAAGCCTCCGTTTGCATCTGGTTTGGTAATAGAATAAACCTGTCCGTTGGCATGCGGGTAGGTACCGATGTCGTGGGCGGCGAAATCGAATCCCCATCGGCTACTCTCGCAATAGTCCAGAATAGAAGTACACATACCCTTCATGAGGTCTGTATTATATATAAGGAATAAGGGAGCTGAAGGATAGGTAAGGTCCACGGTATTCACACAACCGTTGGAATTGTTCTCCTTCGAGAAGAAAAGTAGGTTGCCCTTATTGTCCTGGAAGATTTTATGTGCAGCTATCACATGACGGTAGCAACCAGAAAGCAGTTCTGCGTATTTGGCATTTCCGGCGCTTAATCCGTCATCATAAATCTGCTTATCCTGTGCCTGACAATCAGTCATAATCTGATCGTAACGGTCATGCAGCTCCTCAAAGGCAGTGAAGATGGTCTTGCCGTTGCGAGCCCAGTATCCCGGATAGTCCACATTCATGTAACGCATATCCTTTACTTCGTCGTAACCAATCATCATATAGGAGCTGGCCTGAGAGACTTTGCCCATATCCTTTGAGAAGGCCAACAACGGCATCTCAGCTTCCTCTGTACTTGAAATAGAGGTGTTAGAAGGCTCTGGCAGTTTACCTGTGGTTGCGAAGGTGTTGGCCACTTCATTGCGGTCGCCAATGGTAATTGTTCCGTTAATTTCGGGGATATAGAGATAGCCCCAGTCAATACATATCAGGTCGCCTGCCTTACCCAGTACCTTTTGCGTCTTGGCACCAGACTTAATGTAGCGAATGCCGTTCTGTGTAGTGACAGATGAGACAGTAGCCTGCATGTTGTTGTTAACAGAGAGTTCGGGCGAAGTAGCAAAGTAGAATTGCACATCATGCTCTTCCCCATCGTTGGAAGTTACCTGATAGGAGATAAAGTTAATGGGTGTTGACATGAGGTCGACATCCTTCATTAGCATGGGAGCGGTGAAGACGACATCCAGCGTTACTGGTCCGCATGTGAATTTATAATAGGTGTTGGTGGCCAGCACGTGACAGTTCGTCTGCTCTGCAACCTGTTCGCCCGTGGTGCTGTAATACAGGCCTATATCGGCCATAGCACCTCCTGTGGTATTATGTACATGGTAGGCTATCACGTTTTCTCCTTCGTGCAGCACAGCTTTGTCGGCATCTGTAAGCTGATAATCCACATTGTTTACCCATGTTTCCCCTGTAGAGAATATCTTACGCCCGTTGATATAACCCTCGCAGACATCATCGTGTGAATAGATGACGTGCAGATCACGCTGCAAGTCTTCTGCTGTCAGGGTGATACGGCGACGGATGTATATATCAGAGCCTGTTGCTGTCCATGGTGTGTTTATGTTGGGCTGGTCGGAAGTTCCAAACGCGCCCTGCTTGTCTTGCCAGGTTGAACCGGTATCATCATAACTTTCAGTTGTCCATGCCGTGCCAGAGAGTGTTGCGTTACGGACACGGGCTGTCCAAGGTCCCTCATCGGCCATTGCTGCGATTGTCTGCATGCCAGGATGGAATCCGAGGGAATTACGGAAGAGACCAACATCTGCCAAGGCACCGCCTCGTGTATTAATAACATGGAAGGCAATGACGTTGTCTCCTGCAACCAGGGCATCACGTGAAGCACCCTGCAGGTGAACCTTGACGTTCTGTTTCCATGTATTGCCATTTGTTACTCCTGCCAGTTTTATTCCGTTGATATAAAGCTCGAAGTTGTCATCATGGGAGTACACAATCCACAGGTCGCTCTTCAGATCCTCCTCTGTGAGGGTAACATGGCGTCTGATGTAGTATTCCGATATGTCATTCCACTCAGTTGTTACTCCTTCGTATTCGCTCTTGGTTCCAAAAGATCCGTAACCAGTAGCCCATCCGCTCTCGCTGGCATCTTTCTCATACCAGTTGGCAGCGGCGTTCGACCGTTTTATCTTGGCTACCCAGCGTCCTTGGTTGCCCATGGGGGCGATGGCTTTTAATAGTACATCCTTCTGTGTTCCCATGAAACGATAGTTCTTGCCGTCAACACGTAAGATACCATCCATGGCCTTAACAGCTCCTGTCCAATGCCGGGTGGTACCTCCTGTCAGCTTGTTGTAAGGCGACCAGTATGAGATATATGGGTCATTGGAGATTAGGGGAACAGATGGCAGACGTAAACTGGTCTGCTTGTAAGGCGTAAAATAGTCCGATTGTGCTTGCAAAACTACTGATGTGAGCAGCGCAAACAGAAAGGTTAATGTTTTATTCATTGGCTAATAATTAATGATTGTTAATTTTTGCGCTGCGAAATTACGCAATTATGCTCTAATAACAAAATTTCCTCTTCCATAATGATGGCAAATAAAAGTAATATCGTAAAAAAAAGACGCATATCCCTCAAAAAAAGCATAAAAATTTGGTTCGTGAATATAATTTTTGCATATTTGCATGACCTATCACATAAAAAACCTAAAAACCGATATAACCAACCAATAACGTTTCAATATTAACTTAATTAAAAAACAACATGAAAAAGTTTTCCTTATTATTAACTATGTTAGTGCTTGGCATGTGTCAGCTATTTGCTGATAATGTCACGTTCAGCGTAAGTGACCTGAGGTCAGCTCTTCCATCAGGCAACACAAACATTTCCCTTCCATACTCTTGGAAGACGGCTCCTTATCATGTGTCTGTTGACATCGCCAACCAGGATGGAACAGGGGGAAGTCTTTCTGTCACTTCTCCTTTTAGCATCCCCACTACCTGCCAATTCACCGTATCCGTGGCTGGCAAGGGTACCCTTGACAGAATCAAAATTTCCACTAACCCTGCTAGCCAGACTGCCAATGTTTCTGCTAGCACTGGTACTTATACCAGCCCCAGCTGGGTACCTAATGGAGAAACAAATTCCGTGACTTTCACTGTTAATGGCACGTTCCGTCTTACACAGATTTACGTGGAATACACGCCTGATGACAGCTACACTCCTGTTGACCCCAATGCTGGTACTGAACCCATCGAGGCAACGCCGATTGAGAGCCTTGCAAGCTATAGTGGCAAGGATCCCTTTGTCTATGACAAGAAGGCATTGAAGTATTACGCCCTCAACAGCCTTGACGAGTATGAAGAGTATGGCGTCTACACAGAGGTCAAAGCTTTGAAGGCTGCAGGTGCTGGCGTTTCCGAGATTGAGTATCTCAAGAGCCCCAATGGTGCCTATATCAATCTGAACTACATCCCCAAGGCTAACTCTAAGGCAATCTGCACAATGGTTGCAGAGACCGGTGGTGATTGGAAGGCTGCTTACGGTTGTGGCTACAATCAGAATGGTTGGAAAGACCGCTTCTGTTTCTTCACGACAAACGGTGCCATTAATCTTGGAGGAGAAACAATCAAAAAAGATAATATGGTCTTTAACGAGAAGATTGTCACCGTCCTTGATGCTGTTGCAGGCAAGTTGGATATCTTCGCTGCTGATGGCGAAACATTGCTTAACACCATCACCGACTCCCCCAAAACTGCCGACTGTAAGACTCCTCTTTATGTCTTTGCCCAGAACAAGGATATCCCCGATGGTAATACACAGACTGACTGCTACAACCCCTTCGTAACTATCTATGGTCTGCAACTCTATGAAGGCGAGACACTTGTAATGGATCTTGTACCCGCTGTTAACGGTGAGGGAAAGGGCGGTCTGAAGGACAAACTTACCGGCACATTCTACGGATCAGCTAATAGTGCTGAGTTTGAATTGAGTCCCGACGGTCAGACTATAGCTGGTGCAGCTGGTGTTCCCGTTTACGAGGGCAAGATGGTTATCTATAATGGCAATCAGTATGAATATACCAACGGCAACTTTGTTGACAAGGGCGCTTTGACTTACGCTCCCGTTTCTGGTCTTGCTACTGATTATCGTAACCTTTCTAACTGGAAGTATCCTAGCGCTACATACGATAGTACCTTTGGCGTAAATGTCTATAATGCTGAAACTGGCAGCAACACACTAAGCCCCTACGAAGGTAAGGGCGGTTGGGAACCTTTGTCGTTCAAGCTTACAGGTCTGACCAAGGGTGAAAGCTATCGTGCCTCATTCAATTACACTGGCACAGCGTGGCACTCTTGGAGTTCTTATACCACATTGCCTTTCTTTGTGCTCGACAACGAGAACATGCCTGACAATGCCTTTAACAATCCTGATGCAGCTCTCGGTTACTTTGCTATGCCAAACACCGAGACAAATGACCAGGCATTCTCAACAACCTTCGTGGCTAACCATACGTATGCACTGTTGTGCATCCAGTTCGGTGTTGTGGATGATGGTTCTCATGATCCTGCATTTGCATTCAGCTTCAACAATATTAAGGTCGAGAAGCAAGATTACCCAGCTGCTTATAGAGATATCACATGGGCAGATCCTGTTAAGTATACAGAACTGGCATACATTGAAAGTACAGGTGCAAGCAGAGAGAATGCATTCACTCTGCCTTACAATCCAATTACTGCTACGCAGATTGACACCAAGTTCCAGGTATATGATACATCTAATGGCTGGTGCGGCATCTTCTCTGCTCGTAACACTTACGCAGGAACAGGTATTTCTCTCTACATGAATGGAAATGACCGTGCTCACTTCGGTTACTTCACAGGTGGAACAACAGGCGGTGGTGACAACTTTGCTCCTTTTAGCCTGAACACCGACTATGAGGTTACTGCTGATGTGACCAAGCTAGTTGTAAATGGCGAGGAATATCCTACAGGCAACTCTGTTACTAACGCTACCACACGTAACCTGTCACTCTTCGCTAACCCCGAATGGGACAATCCAATGCGTGGCCGCTTCTACTACTGCAAGATTAGCGAAGCTGGTGAGGTTATCTACAACTTCAAGCCAGTAATGCGTCACGATGGTGTGTTCGGCTTCTATGACAAGGCTTCTAAGGTATTTGTTCAGCCTGCTCAGGGCAAACTTGATGGCTATGGCTTTAAGAAGCTTGATGATCAGGCATACCTTACTTATAATAAGGATACCCGCATTGTCATTGTAGGTACAACTTCTCAGTTCTTGCCCGATGTTCAGAATCTTGACGGTGCAGCTTTCACTTGGACATCTTCAGATGAGAGCAAAGCTACTGTTGCTGCCGATGGTACTGTAACTGGTAAGGCAGCAGGTAAGGTTACAATCACAGTTACTACTGATGCCGATCAGGGCTGGACAGCCAGCTATGAGTTGACTGTTTCTGAGCCTGACTACAAGCGCTTCGATGCTGAAAACGTTGGTTATGCTATTATTGCTGGCGGTAACGGATGGGGTGACTCTCCACTCTCAGCTCTCCTTGACAATAATGCAACAACTAAGTTTGGTACATCTAATGTAGGCGAAGCATGGGCTATCATCGTTGCCAGCGAACCCGTTGCCGTTAAGCAGTACTCTATTGTAACTGGCGGTGATACCTACAACTATCCTAGTCGTAATCCTGTTAGCTGGAAGCTTGAAGGTTCTAACGACAACCAGAACTGGACACTCGTTGATGAGAAGGTACAGACTTATCAGCTTCAGGCAAAGAACAAGGAAGAGTTTGCATTCCCTGTAAACGGCACTGAGAAATACAAGTTCTTCAAGTTCTCTGCTACTCAGCTTGCAGACGGCTTCCAGATGGGTGAATTCTGGATTAACGCTCAGGCATATACTTGGGGCGAGCCCACAGAGACCGCCGCTACTTGCTCAAAGCTTGGCGAGAAGGTTACAGAATGTACTACCAGCCATGTACTGAAGACTGAGGTTCTGCCTCTTGCTGCACATGCCTATGAGAAGGGAGTCTGCACAGTTTGTGGTGCAAAGGCTTCTGAGGTTGTGCTTCTGCCAACACGTGGAACAGACAATACACCTTACTATGCTAAGTACCGTCACACAAATAAGGTTAGCGAAGATGAATACGTTGACATTGAAGAAGGTTGGACAAATGCTGACTTCGATGACTCTGCATGGGATGAACTGATGATGCCTCTTGGCTCATTTGGTCCTTACCATACACGCTGGATTGGTGAATACAACACCTTCTGGTTCCGTCGTGACTTCTATATTGAGAACCCCGCTGCAATCACCAAGCTGACGCTGAAGGCTACCCACGATGATGACTGCGCAGTATTTATCAATGGCAAGAAGGTATGGGCTGAATTCAACTGGACAGGCGGCGAAAACGATTGGAGAACAATTGACGTTGATCCCGCATTGCTGGTTGCAGGCAAGAATGTTCTGGCTATGTATATTGAGCAGAACTTCGGTGGTGCATATTGCGACTTCGGCTTGGAGGCTCAGGTTGGTGCTACCATAGAGGTTAGTGATGCTGGTTATGCAACCTTCGTTGCTCCAATTGATGTTGACTTCACAGGTGCTGCTATTGCTGCAAATGCTGCTAAGTTCGACGGCACATACGTTCAGCTCGCTCCTGTGACCACCGTTCCTGCTGGTACAGCTGTTGTTGTGAAGGCCGAGGAAGGCAAATACACCGTTCCCGCAACCACAGATGCTGTTCTTGGTGCTGATAACGAACTGAAGGCCGCAACAGAGGAGGTAACAACTAACGGTGCCCAGTACATTTTGGCTAAGGTTGACGGTAAAGTAGGCTTCTTCAAGGCTACAGGCACTATTGCTGCAGGTAAGGGCTACCTTGAGCTGAGCAATGCTGTTAAGGCCTTCTATCCCTTCTTCGGCGAGGAAGAAACAGGCATTAACGACCTCACACCAGCCCTTTCCGAAGGCGAGGGTGCCATTTACAATGTTGCCGGTCAGCGCGTAAGCAAACTGCAGAAGGGTATCAACATTGTTGGTGGTAAGAAAATTCTGAAGTAAAAGACCCACCCCGCCCCTCCCGTCAGGGAGGGTGAGGGGATGTTATAGAAAAATGATTATTAACTTTTGACCCATACCCTCATTAGTCACCTCCCCTAACGGGGAGGATGGGAGGGG
>JAFZSA010000006.1 GCA_017619585.1 Bacteroidaceae bacterium | reverse complement strand
CATAGCAGTTAACGGCAGCACGGGGACCGTTAGAGTAAGCGATACGCTTAACCTCCTTCAGCTCACCTGTGAAGTAGTCGAACTGTGTCTGTACGTATGTGAAACCATTGATACGGCTGATAATCATAGCAGCGTCCTTACCCAGACCGTTGAGGATACAACGAAGGGGCTTGTCAGCTGGTCTTGACTTGTTAGCCATCTGAGCAATCTTGATAGCGCCCTCAGCAGCAGCGAAAGACTCGTGGCCAGCCAAGAAAGCGAAACACTTGGTGTCGGGAGACAGCAGACGAGCACCCAGCTCACCGTGGCCGATACCTACCTTACGGTCGTCAGCAACAGAACCAGGGATACAGAAGCTCTGCAAACCCTCACCAATATAGTTAGCTGCCTCAACAGCATCCTTAGCCTTCTCCTTCAGAGCGATGGCAGTACCTACTACGTAAGCCCACTTAGCATTCTCGAAGCAGATCATCTGTGTCTCCTCACAAGTCTTGTAAGGATCAAGGCCTGCAGCCTCGCAAATCTGGTTTGCCTCCTCGATAGAAGCAATACCATGAGCGTTCAAACAAGCAAGAATCTGCTTGATACGACGGTCTTGTGACTCGAATTTTACTTCTCTAATCATAGCAGTTCCTCCTTATTCTTTACGTGGGTCAATACTCTTAACAGCACCATCCTCAGCCTTTGTACGTCCATAGGTACCTGTTACACTCTTCAAAGCCTCTTCTGCAGGAACACCCTTCTTGACAGCGTCCATGAACTTGCCCATGTGAACAAACTCATAACCGCAAACCTGGTCGTCCTTGTCGAGGTACATCTTAGTGATGTAACCCTCAGTCAGCTGCAGGTAACGAGTACCCTTAACCTTGGTACCATACAATGTACCGCACTGAGAAACAAGACCCTTACCCAGGTCCTCAAGGCCAGCACCAATCATCAGACCACCCTCAGAGAAGGCACTCTGTGTACGACCATAAACAATCTGCAGGAAGAGCTCGCGCATAGCTGTGTTGATAGCATCGCAAACCAAGTCGGTATTCAAAGCCTCAAGGATAGTCTTGCCGGGCAGAATCTCAGATGCCATAGCAGCAGAGTGAGTCATACCAGAGCAACCGATGGTCTCAACCAAAGCTTCCTCGATAACGCCATCCTTAACATTCAGGGTAAGCTTGCAAGCACCCTGCTGGGGAGCACACCAACCGATACCGTGTGTCAGACCGCTGATGTCCTTAATCTCCTTTGCCTGAACCCACTTACCCTCTTCTGGGATGGGAGCAGGACCATGGTTGGGGCCTTTAGCCACGCAACACATGTTTTGTACTTCGTGTGAATAAACCATGTTTACTTAAATTATTAATTATAATTTGATGTTTTTTATCACTAAAAATCATGCAAAAGTAGTAAAAAAAGCGCTTAAATCAAAAAAAGGAAAGCGATTTTTCACGACGGCTACCTAATTATCATTATTTTTGATACCTTTGCATTACAAATAACAACAACATATCATGCAAGTGCAGATTAAAGAAACTGAGATTATTCAAGCTGCCCAGCAGGGAATGGATGCTTTTGTTGACGTCTTTTACAAGCACATTCTGGAAA
Organism: Bacteroidaceae bacterium; assembly: GCA_017619585.1. The sequence goes on along the minus strand of JAFZSA010000006.1, from coordinate 106,058 downwards.
GCATCGGCGGAGAGTTGAATGCAGAAGGCATGCAAAAGCTGCAAGCCGACCAGATAACCCTCATGGCCTACATGATTTTCCGTGAGGAAGTAATGGACGGAGGCTTTGTTCAGCTTATTCACAATGGCTACGGACCTTTCATTTTCCTGAATCCCTTTGCCAAAGCCATGCGCCTATGGGGAGCAAAGGATTTCTGTAACCTTATATATAAAGGTAGGAAACTCTTTGAGAAGTACGGAGAGGAAATAACAAAGGATTACTCTGACGAGGAGTTTATGGCGCTGTTTGAGAAGTACCCCGAATTTGACGACCTTGACGATGAATTTATAGAGATGGAAGAAGAGGTGACAGAGACAGTAGCCCGTTACATTGACGAACATTTAGAGCAATTTGCCATCATTGAAAAATAAAACCGTGGAAACAAAGGACAATAGAACAAAATGCCTGAATTGTGGGAACACCTATGAAGGGAACTACTGCCCGGAATGCGGACAGAAGGGCTCAACCAAGCGTCTGCACCTTAAGGGCTTGGTTACAAATGTGTTCACAACATTTGTGGTTGGTGAAAACAATTTCATCCACACCCTCAAAAGCCTCTGCACCCGTCCAGGGTACATGATTAGAGAATTCATACTGGGAAAACGCATCCGCTTTGTCCCTCCTATCAAGATGCTGATATACCTGGTTACAATTTATGCTCTTTTCTCTTATGTAACCGGCAAGGATAATTCTTTCTTCAAAGAAGTGGAAGAAAAATGTGAAGTCATAACACAAGACGAAGATAGCTATGATGAAGACTTTGACGAAGAAGTGGAGGAAACAGTGGAGGAAACATTATCATTACTTCAGGTATTGTCTTCAAACAGGGTCTATCACGCACTGACAAACGCATTTTTCTTTGTAATACCATACTGGTTAATATTTCGTAAACGAAAGTTGGAAAGACCCGACGGAAGAATGTTGGAACTAAATATAGCAGAGCATTTCTACACCATGATTTACCAGTCCTGTCTGATGATGCTATTTGCCATAGTTATACTACCAGTGTCACATTTCGTGAAAACTGGAGACTGGCAAAGCTTCGCATTCAGAAATACATTATCAGTACTCTTCTATATTATCATATATAAACAAATACTGAAAATCAGTTGGAAGAGGAGTGTCATCATGAACATAATAGCATTCATATCCTCTACAATCTTTATTGCCATTACAATAATTGCAATCATAATCATAACAATAGGGCTGACTCATTAATATAGAAAGGGAACCCGTTATGAGTTCCCTTTCTATATTATCCTATTTCTTATAAGTCTTCTTAATCTTGTTGGGTCGAACACCCTCAAAAGTCATCTTCACAGGCTTTATTGTACCGTCCGGATTAAACTCCAACTTATCTATGCAAGTCACACGGTGGTTTCCGTCTGTCTCTTCCAAAGGACGGCGGTGATAGATAATGTAGTATTCATCCTTACCGGGAACCTGAATAACGGAGTGATGGCCTGCACCACGAGCTATGCTCTCGTCGCGCTCAAGTATCTTACCAATGCGCTTGAAAGGTCCAAAGGGACTGTCGGCAATAGCATATGCCACGCAATAGTCAGGACCTGTCCATCCGCCTTCGCTCCACATAAAGTAATACTTACCGTTACGCTTCAGCATAAAAGGACCTTCCACGTAAGTTTCACTGGGAGTAACCTCATGGAACTTCTGTCCGTCTTCCCATGGAACAATGCTAAGCAGATCAGGACTGAGCTTACATACATTACAATGACGCCAACCGCCATAGAACATATAGAACTGTCCGTCATCGTCACGGAACACAAACTGGTCAATTGGTTGTGCCCCGTTTACAATCTCGTTAATGAGAGGCTTGCCCAGAGCATCTACATAAGGACCCTCAGGCTTATCTGATACAGCAACGCCGATACCTCCCACTTCGCCTTCGTGGACATCGTTACCTCCAAAGAACAGGTAGAACTTATTGTTAGCCTCTATAATAGCGGGAGCCCATAGTGCCATATGCAACCAGGGAATGTTCTTCTGTTCCAACACACGCTCGTGCTTGGTCCAGTTCACCAAATCGGTACTACTGAAAGCATCAAAGTGCAGCTGCTGCTTGTAGGGTGCACTATAGGTTGGGAAAATCCAATACTTACCGCCCAGGACGGCACCTTCAGGATCGGCATACCAACCCTCTGCAATTGGGTTGCCACTAGTCTTTTTCTTCTTGGCTTCAACAGCGTTTGAGCCCAAGACAAGTATTGCAAGTGCAAGGATAAAGAATCTTTTCATGTGGAATATGTATTAAAATTGAGAATTGAAAATTAATAATTGCGGTTAGAGGTTAGCGCAAACTATGAACTATGAACTATGAATTATGAATTAACATACGTTCCCCCTACCCACTCTGTGGCAGCCTCTTCCTGCTGAAGCAAATGGTAAGAGATGTATGTTCCGTCTTCTTCCTGCTCAACCACCAAAGGTCCCTCTATAACGTTCCCCTCGGCATTCTGCATTCTATGGTAAGCACGTTTAAGTATCATAACTGGTAACGACGTTTTAGTCTGCTGTTTCCCTGATTACGTCTTATAGGGCGTACAGGCTTCTCCTTCACAACATCAATCTTCTTCTCATGTGGTTGTTTGTCCCTTATCTCCAAAGGAGAAAGACGCTTGCCTGAAGGTACAGGCATAGTATCATGCTGTAGAGAATCTGTAAGAGTTGAATCAACCGCAACAGTCTCTTTCTTCTCAGGATGCATACGAACCATAGAAAGATCCTGAAGCAAGAGAACCATCAGGTTATTCTCGCCCGGCTGCATAGTAGGCATAAATACAAAACCGTTGATTTTGCGTAAGGGCACAGTATCAAGCGGAGCACTGGGAGAAAATCTCACATCAAAGTTGTTGTTTCCCCTGACATACTGCATCACACTCACAATAGAGTCATTCTCATACTGCAAGGTAAGAACGGCATAGGCCTCTCTGTCAATTCCCTGAGTGATGTACTGTGTATGGAAGTGCCAGATAAACGAATCACCAATCTGATACGTACTATCAGCCATCAAGACAAACTGATAGATGTTCTGAAGTTTGTTGGGGATAATACAGGCATTGCTGTGGTCGGTCCACACGTTGGCCGTATCACCCTGACTGGTAAGATGACTGTACTGGTTTTGGGTAGCTATGGCATCTACACCGAATTTCTCAGCCTGAGCCTGTACGCGCTGGCTTACATTCTTGTAGATATCATTGAACTTCTCTGAATTCTCGAAATAGTAAACCAAAGAAGAATCAAAGACAGCCTCCGTAATATGGTGTTTTCTGAAGACAGCCTGAATGTATCTGTAACGTGCAGCTTCAATGTCTCCATCCGCCTGATCAGCCATTCCCTGCGCCAGATGGTAGTCAACCATCACATTCTCCATTTTACTTTCAGAGAGAATGCCACTTGGTCGCTTGGGTTTACAGCCCAACAGCACACATGATGCCAAGGTCAGGCAGCAGAAAACAAAAGCATTACTCCTCATTCCGTAATACCTTTTTATTAAAGAAGAGGAGCAATGCTATAACACCACATGATATGCATGCGTCAGCAAAGTTGAATATGGGGCTGAAGAATATGAAATGCTCGCCGCCCCATAAAGGCAACCACGATGGCCAATCCCACTCCACCAAAGGAAAGTAGAACATATCCACCACCCTACCATGGAGCAGACTTTCGTATCCTGTTCCCCAGGGCACGAACTCGGCAATCATGGGAGCTGGCGGGTTATTGAATATCATGCCGTAGAAGACGCAGTCAAAGATATTTCCTGCAGCTCCAGCCATTATCAGAACCAGACAAGAAAGATACCCCCATCCTATTCCCTTCTTTATCAGCTTCCCGATATAATATATAAGGAATGAGACGGCAATGATACGGAACGAAGTAAGGAACAGCTTGTCGAAGAGTTCCATGCCAAAGGCCATACCGCGATTCTCTGTGAAGAGAATCTGGAACCAATCCGTTACATGAATACTCTGGTGAAGGTACATACCCGTCTTCACAGCTATTTTAATTAGCTGATCAGTACAGAGTATGACCACCGAGAGTATTATGCTATAGAGTACCTGCTTTTGCCTGCGAGTCATAGATTACTTACGTTTGTCACGGGCATTCTTAGCTTCAACACTAAGAGTTGCATGGGGAACCAGGCGCAGACGCTCTTTGGGAATCAACTTGCCTGTTTCACGACAGATACCATAAGTCTTGTTGTCGATGCGAACCAAAGCCTGCTCCAGTCCCTTGATAAACTTCTGGGTACGAACGGCCATGTTCATCAACGTCTCCTTAGACAAAGCCTCTGAGCCCTCCTCCAACTGATGATAAGTGGGGGCGGTGTCATCAGCACCATTGTCATTACGGCGGGTAAGCTGATCCATATAGGCTTCATAGTCTCTACGGTTTACAGCCAACTTGTCCAGGATAATCTGACGGAACTCTTCCAGTTCCTCGTCAGAATAACGTTTCTTTTCTTCTTCCATGTTATTAACTTTTTTGTATTGTTAGTTCTTCTCCTAAGGTTATATTATCTGCCAAAACCTGCGATGCGATATACTCGCCGTATGTCTTGACACATGCTTCATTGTCTTCGTTTTTTGGAACAGTAACCTTGATGCGGTCTGTAATCTCCAAACCTGTATCCTTACGCATCTGCTGGATGCTGCGCACCAGTTCACGTGCTACGCCTTCCAAACGCAACTCGGGGGTAATGGTGATATCCAGAGCAACAGTCAGTACGCCTTCGCTGGTAACACTCCATCCTGGCATATCCTGAGCAGAGATCTCCACATCCTCACGGGTCAGTTCGTAATCGGTACCCTCAACACTGATGGTGATGGCTCCGTTCTCCAACTGTGCTATCTGCTCCTGAGAAAGGGCTGTAACAACAGCGGCAGCGGCCTTCATCTGCTTACCGAACTTCTTACCCATAACGCGGAAGTTGGGCTTCACGTTCTTTTCTACCATCTGTCCCTCAATGAACTCAATATCCTTGATATTCAGTTCTTCCAGGATGATATGCTTCAGGAAGATGATGCCTTCCTTAATACTATTATCCGTAACGGGGATGGCAATACGCTGCAGGGGCTGACGAACACCGATCTTCTCCTTCTTACGCAGAGAGAGTGCCATTGAACAGATTTTCTGAACAATGTCCATATTCTCCTCCAGCTTCTTGTCTATGATGCTCTCGTTAGCAACGGGATAGCTATCAAGGTGCACACTTGTCTTAGCCTCACCGAAGGTAAGGTCACGATACAGACGATCCGCAAAGAAGGGAGAGATAGGAGCAATCAGTTTGCTGACGGTCAGCAGGCACTCGTAAAGAGTCTGATAGCAAGCCAACTTATCCTGCGACATACCCTCACCCCACAGACGCTTCTTAGCCAGACGAACATACCAGTTGCTGAGGTTGTCAACAACAAAGGTCTGGATGGCACGTCCTGCGCGTGTAGGCTCATAGTCGTCAAATGCCTCTGTTACATCCTTAACAAGGGTATTCAGCTGACTTAGAATCCAACGGTCAAAGAGAGCACGCTCTGAATAAGGTACCTGAGGCTGACTGTTGCTCCATCCGTCAACATTGGCATACATAGCCAACAAGCCGTAGGTCTGGTGCAGCTTCACAAAGAAACTACCGCTAACCTCCTTCACGCCATCGGGGTCGAAGCTGAGGTTATCCCAGGGAGCCGAATTGGTAACCATATACCAACGAACGGGGTCAACACCATAAGTCTCTATACAATCAAAGGGATTGATGACGTTACCCAGACGCTTAGACATCTTAATACCATTCTTATCCAGTACCAGACCATTACTGATAACAGCCTTGTATGCTACGCTGTCAAAGACCATTGTAGCAATGGCGTGCAGAGTAAAGAACCATCCACGTGTCTGGTCAACACCTTCGGCAATGAAGTCGGCAGGATAGCAGACATGGCTGTCGAGGGCCTCCTTATTCTCGAAGGGATAGTGAATCTGGGCATAAGGCATGGCACCTGAGTCGAACCATACATCTATCAGGTCAAGCTCACGTGTCAGCACATCGCCATTCTTGCCTACAAGTTTAATATCGTCAACATAGGGACGGTGCAGGTCAATCCTGCCATAGTTCTCCTGACTCATATCGCCAGGAACAAAACCCTTATCCTTCAGGGGGTTGCTTGACATAACGCCGGCAGCAACAGCCTTTTCTATCTCGTTATAGAGTTCCTCTACACTACCTATACAGATCTCCTCCTTAGTATCACGGTTGCGCCAGATGGGCAAGGGAGTACCCCAATAGCGTGAACGGGAGAGGTTCCAGTCGTTCAGATTCTCCAGCCACTTACCAAAACGGCCTGAGCCTGTTGCTTCGGGCTTCCACTTGATAGTCTTGTTGAGCTCAACCATGCGGTCCTTGCAAGCTGTGGAGCGGATAAACCAAGAATCCAGAGGATAGTAAAGTACGGGCTTGTCTGTACGCCAGCAATGAGGATAATTGTGTACATGCTTCTCAATCTTGAAGGCAGTACCCTCTTCCTTCATCTCCAGGCACAATACAACGTTCAGGTCCATATCCTTTGTGGCAGCCTTCTCGTCGTACTTACCATCAATATTGTATTTGGGATCGTAGGCGTTCTTTACGTAATTGCCGCTATGCTTCCAGTATGAAACGTTGACGCAAGTAGCTAGGAAGTCGGGATTCATATCCTCTTTCAGGAAGTACTTACCCTGGAAGTCAACCATTGGACGGGTATCACCAGCCTTGTCAATAACAAACAGAGAAGGGATACCTGCATCCTTAGCCACCTTGGCGTCATCGGCACCAAAGGTAGGAGCAATATGTACAATACCTGTACCATCCTCGGTAGTTACATAGTCACCGGGGATAACACGGAAGGCATCTGCGCTCTTGTCAACCACCTTGTCACCCTCCAAGGCACAAGGTTTCACCCAAGGCATCAACTGCTGATAGTGCAGGCCAACCAAATCGGTACCCTTACCACGCCACTGAATCTCTATTTCCTTACCTTCTTCAGCCTGGAAGTAAGCACTCAGGCGGCTCTCGGCCAAGATATAGACAGCCTCTTCACCGCTGTAGGGATTGGCACCCTTTACAGCTACATAGTCAATCTTAGGACCAACACAGAGTGCTGTATTAGAGGGCAATGTCCAAGGTGTTGTTGTCCAAGCTAAGATATAGGTTTCTAGTCCGGCTAGCCCATCTAGTCCGGCTAGTTTATCCATCACTTTGAACTGTGCCGTAACGGTAGTATCCTTTACGTCACGGTAGCAACCGGGTTGGTTCAACTCGTGGCTAGAAAGGCCCGTACCGGCAGCAGGGCTATAGGGCTGTATGGTGTAGCCCTTATAGAGCAAGTCTTTGTTGTACAGCTGCTTCAGCAACCACCAAAGACTCTCAATATACTTATTATCATATGTGATATAGGGATGTTCCAAATCTACCCAGTAGCCCATCTTGTTGGTAAGGTCAGACCACTCGTCGGTATACATCATCACATTCTTGCGGCAAGCATCATTGTAGTCGTCAACGCTAATCTTCTTACCAATATCCTCCTTGGTAATACCCAAGCTCTTCTCCACGCTCAACTCGACGGGGAGTCCGTGTGTATCCCATCCGGCTTTACGCTTAACTTGGAATCCCTGCATGGTCTTGTAACGCAGGAAAGTATCCTTGATGGTACGACCCATCACATGGTGGATACCTGGATGTCCGTTGGCTGATGGAGGTCCTTCAAAGAAGACAAAAGAGGGACAGCCTTCACGTTCAGAAATACTTCTATGGAAGAGGTCCTCTCCATTCCACTGCTCCAGAACCTCTTTGTTCACATCACTGAGGTTCAGTTTACTATGTTCTGCAAATTTCTTGCCCATATCGTATTTTATTTGTATCCTTATTTATTTGGGGTGCAAAGATAAGAAAAATCATCTAAATAGCCAAATTTCTTTCCCATATCTTATTCTGTGCTAATTGAGAATTGAGAATTAAGGTTAGCGGTTAGCGATTTTATCGGAGCAATCAGAGTATTCAGAATAATCAGAGTATTCCGATTTTCAGCCATGAACTATGAACTAAAAAAAGAGCCCCCGTTTATTCAGGAGCTCTCATATATGTGATTATTGGATTAATCGTAAATCACACCTTTGGCAACTTATCCAAGTATTCCTTGATAACCTCATCGCTGGGGATGATATCGGTCATGGTGCCGTTGTTGAACTTCTCATAAGCGAACAAATCAAAGTATCCGGTACCGGTCAAACCGAACAGAATTGTCTTTTCCTCGCCTGTCTCCTTGCACTTCAAGGCCTCGTCAATAGCTACACGGATGGCATGGCTACTCTCGGGTGCAGGCAGGATTCCTTCTACACGGGCAAACTGCGTTGCAGCCTCAAATACTTCTGTCTGCTCAACGGCACGAGCCTCGAACAATCCATCGTGATACAACTGAGACAGGATAGGACTCATACCATGATAACGCAAGCCGCCTGCATGGTTAGCAGAAGGGATGAACTGGCTACCCAAAGTATACATCTTAGCCAAGGGGCAAATCATACCTGTATCACAGAAATCGTATGCATACTTACCACGGGTTAAGCTAGGACACGACGCGGGTTCTACGGCAATCACCTTGTAATCTGCTTCGCCTCTCAGCATCTCACCTATGAAGGGAGAAACCAGACCGCCCAGATTACTACCACCACCGGCACAACCGATGATGACATCGGGCTTAACGCCATACTTATCCATTGCTTTCTTAGCCTCTAGGCCAATAACGGTCTGATGCAGCAGCACCTGGTTCAGTACCGAACCCAACACATAACGGTAGCCTTCGCTTGTTACAGCAGCCTCTACAGCCTCGCTGATGGCACAACCCAGAGAACCTGTTGTATCAGGATGGTCGGCCAGAATCTTACGGCCCACCTCGGTAGTAAGGCTGGGAGAAGGAGTAACGGTAGCGCCATAGGTACGCATTACCTCACGACGGAAAGGCTTCTGCTCATAACTGCACTTTACCATATACACACGGCAGTCCAAACCGAAGTAGGCACAAGCCATACTCAGGGCTGTACCCCATTGTCCGGCACCCGTCTCGGTGGTCACACCTTTCAGCCCCTGCTTCTTGGCATAATAAGCCTGAGCAATAGCTGAGTTCAGTTTATGGCTACCAGAGGTGTTATTACCCTCGAACTTATAGTATATCTTGGCAGGAGTGCCCAATGCCTTCTCTAGGAAGTAGGCACGCACCAAGGGAGAGGGACGATACATCTTATAGAAGTTCTGTATCTCCTCGGGGATATCAAAGTATGGAGTATCATTGTCCAACTCCTGCTTGTTCAGGTCCTCGCAGAAGATAGGATTCAAATCCTCCAATGTAAGAGGCTTGCCTGTTCCGGGATTAAGAAGCGGAGCAGGCTTATTCTTCATGTCGGCTCTTACATTATACCATTGTGTCGGTATCTCGTTTTCATCAAGATAGATCTTGTACGGAATCTTATTACTCATTGTTCAGAAAATTGGTTAAATTGGTAAAAAACTCCGCAAATTTACGCAATTTACCTAACAATACGCAAGAAAACGAGCGTTTTTTTCAATAACTTTCTGTCTCGTTGGGGAAATCGCCACTCTTCACATCGGTAATATACTGTCCGATGGCATCGTTCATAATGGCACCCAACTGGGCATACTGGCGCAGGAACTTAGGCTTAAAACCGGCATTCATTCCCAGCATATCCTGAATGACCAGCACCTGTCCGTCGGCACTTCCGGCACCTATACCTATAACGGGAATAGAGATGCTTTGGCACACCTTCTGACAAAGGGCTGCAGGAATCTTTTCCAGCACCAGGGCGAAACAACCAGCCTCTTCCAGCAACTTGGCGTCTTTCAGCAACTTGTCGGCTTCTGCCTCTTCCTTTGCTCTAACTCCGAAGCCTCCGAATTTATAGACGCTCTGAGGGGTCAGGCCCAGGTGTCCGCAAACGGGAATTCCGGCATTGATGATACCCCTTACGGTCTCTATAATCTCCTCGCCGCCTTCCAACTTCAGGCCGTCTACGCCAGACTCAGCCATCATACGGACAGCATTACGGATGCCCTCTTCACGACTTACCTGATAGGTACCGAAAGGCATATCGCAAATCACCATGGCACGCTTTACGCCACGGGCCACGCTACGGGCATGGTAAATCATCTGATCTATGGTAATGGGCAAGGTGGTCAGGTTGCCTGCCATTACGTTGCTGGCACTATCGCCCACCAGGATGATGTCCACACCAGCCTGATCAACAATCTGTGCCGTTGTATAGTCGTAACAAGTCAGCATGGCAATCTTCTTGCCATCCTTCTTCATCTGAATAATTTTCTGAGTAGTAATTTTCTTTGTATCCTCAACAATATAAGCTGCCATTATGTGTTTTATTTTGTTTTTGCGGTGCAAAGGTACAACATTTTCAAACAAAAAACCTTATCTTTGCAAAAATCTATAGCATTTCCCTTTGAATGAGTAACACATTATCTATATATAAAGCCTCTGCCGGAGCAGGAAAGACGTTCACGCTGACCGTTGAGTACATTCTGCTCCTGTTGCGCAAAGGCCGGAAGGAATTCGAACACACCCTTGCCGTAACCTTTACCAACAAGGCTACTGCCGAGATGAAGGAACGAATTCTGGAGACCCTCTATGGTCTCAAACATAACATCCCCGAATGCGACGGATACCTGCAGGTCATTCAGAAACGACTGAATGAACTTGACGAGGAGATGGGCGACGAGATGATTCGCCAGCGGGCAGGAGAGGCACTCAGCTCTATCTTGCATGATTATACCCACTTCCGCGTAGAGACTATCGACTCTTTCTTCCAGAGTGTCTTGCACAATCTGGCACACGAGTTGGGTCTGACAGCCAACCTACAGGTAGAACTCAACAATGACGAGGTCATTTCCCGTTCCGTTGACCGTGTGATAGAGAACATGCAGAACCGCAAGGATGTGCAAGGCTGGATTATGGATTATGTGGAGGAGCAATTGCAGACGGGCGAGCGTTGGAACATCTCGGGCATGATAAAGCAGTTTGCCCGTTGTATCTTCGAGGAGGCCTTCCAGAACCGTTCCGAGGAAGAGCGCGAGAAACTCTCGGATTCCCGTCAGATGACCGACTTCAAGAAGGAGATGCACGCCATCATCAACGGCTGTAAATCCCAACTCAAGGAGGCTGCCGATTCACTTGAAACATTGGTTAATGAAAAGACGCTTAATTTTGAACGTATCAGTAATGGAAGGATTTACATTAGCTTCCTGAATCTGGTCAGAAGCGAGAAGATGGATAGTGCCTCTAATACTATCTATAAGGCGGCTGATGACTATGAGGTGATGCTGAAGGCCAAGGACAAGAACGACCCCGTTCTGGTGGCAGATGCGAAGGAGATTCAGGCAGCATTATCAGACCTGCTTCATCTGTATGAGAAGAACAGCATCGCCATCAATACGGCTAAGCTCTCGCTTCGCTATCTGAACCCGTTGCGACTGCTGAATGTCATAGAGCAGGAGGCCAATACCATCAATGCCGAGAACAACCAGTTCAACCTGAGCAAGACCCCCACCCTCCTAAGCAAGTTGGTGGAGAAGACGGATGCTCCGTTTGTCTTTGAGAAGATAGGTACGCAGTTTCATAACGTGATGATCGACGAGTTTCAGGATACCAGCCGCCTGCAATGGAACAACTTCAAGGTGCTGCTCCTCGAGAACCAGTCGACGGGCGGTAACGACCTCCTGGTGGGTGATATCAAGCAAAGCATCTACCGTTGGCGAAATGGCGACTGGGCCATCCTGAAGAATGTCAAGGAGGAGCTGGCCACTCTCTCACCTCAGGACAAGGAACTGCGCTTCAACTTCCGTAGCAAGAAGAACATCATAGACTTCAACAACGCCTTCTTCCCCAGGGCAGCCAAGGCGTTGGACGATATAGAGCCCAAGGCACGCTTTCAGCTGCAGGATATCTATAGCGATGTGGAGCAGCTGACCCATCAGACGCAGGACGAGGGCTATGCCTCCGTAACTCTCTATACCAAGAGCGGTAACTCGGCACCTGAGGATTACGAGGAAGGCATGATAACGGATATGATAACCCGAATCCGCAGCCTTATGAAGGCAGGCCTCACCACGCAGGACTTTGCCATCTTGGTACGCAAGAAGGGCAATGCCGAGAGCCTGCTGCAATGGTTCCACCAGTTGGCGCCCGATATAAAGCTGGTCAGCGACGAGGCCTTCCTGTTGGAATCCTCCGTAGCCGTTCAGATGCTGGTGGCAGCCCTCTTTGTGCTGAACGACAACAAGAAGCTGAACCCCATCCCCGAGCGCTACCTGCTGATGCATTATTATAGCGATGTTTTAGGGCAACCGCTTAGCATGCTCAATATCGCTACGGATAACCCAGACAACCTCCTGCCCGAGGCTTTCACTCAGCACAAGCAGGAACTGGCGCAGTTACCCCTATACTTGCTTTGCGAACGCCTGTATCAGCTATTCCAGTTAGACAGAATTCCGGGTCAGGATACCTATATCTTCACCTTTATGGACGAGTTGCAGAACCACCTTCGCAGCAACCCATCGGATATCCATACCTTCCTGCAGGCGTGGGACGAGAGCATCCACAATCACTCCATCCCAGCCGGAGAGGTGGACGGCATCCGCATCCTTACCATTCACAAGAGTAAGGGTCTTCAGTTCCATACCGTCCTGTTGCCCTATATGGATTGGACCATCGAGAAGGACCGCAACGACGATACCATCTGGTGTCAGATGGAGAAGGAACCCTATAACGCCTTAGGCTCGTTGCCCATCAATGCAGGCAAGAACATGCAGCAGTCGGACTTCGCGCCCGATTACAACGAGGAGCATTTACAACGACGTGTAGATGCCCTCAATATGATATATGTGGCCTTCACCCGTGCCGAGAGCAACCTCTTCGTCTGGGGCTTAGCAGCCGAGAAGGAAGGCACCATCGCCTCTGCCGGCGACCTCATCCGTGCCGCCCTACCCAATGTTCAATGTTCAACGCCGAAGGGGTCGCGAGCTGAAAGCGAGAACGAAGTGGCAATGTTCAATGCTCAATTGGTTTATGAGTTGGGCACTCCCGTGACTACTCATAAAACAGCCAAGGCTGAACATAAGAACCGCATGAAGAGTTCGCATGAGAAGGAAGAGGCGCTAGAGGTTGTCATGGCTTCCAATGCGCCCACGCTCGACTTCATGCAAAGCAACCAGTCGCGTAAGTTCATAGGCAGCCTGGGGTCGGAGGAGGCAGAAGAGACCGGTCAGCAGACATACCTGGAGGTGGGCAAGATCATGCACTATGTGCTCAGTCAGATAGAACATTCAGACCAGATACAGAAGGTACTCAACCGCTGTATGGCAGAAGGCATCATAACAGACAGAAAACTGATGGACGTTGTCATCAAGAGGCTCCAGAAGGGATTCTCCAATCCCAAGATTGCCCAATGGTTTGCCCCAGGCAATCAGGTGTTCAACGAGTGCAGCATCACCAGCATCAGCAAGGAGACGGGCGAACCCTGCACCCTACGTCCTGACCGCGTCATCATCAACGGCAATATGATTACAGTCATCGACTTCAAGTTCGGTCGTCCCGAGGCGGAGCATCACGCCCAGGTCGAGGCATACAAACAACTGATGCACGCTATGTACCCCCAGAAACAGGTAGAGGGTTATCTATGGTATATTTATTCAGGTAAAACAGAGGAGGTAAAGGCATGAAGACATTCCTAAGTTTAGTAGCCCGTGACCTTCTGCAGCGTTTCGGAACCAATATGCACGATGTTACGGTTGTCTTTCCAGGCAAGCGTGCAAGTCTTTTCCTTAATCAAGAGTTGGCCATGGCTAGCGACACACCCGTCTGGGCGCCTCGTTACATCACCATGAGCGACCTCTTCTACCGCCTCTCGCCCTACGTGAAGGCCGACCCCATAGACAGCATCACATCCCTCTATCAGATATTCAGCCAGACCATCCTCTCAGAGGAGATGCAGGAGGAATATACGTTGGATAAGTTCTGGGGATGGGGAGAGATTATCCTCTCCGACTTCGATGATATAGACAAGCACCTGGCAGATGCCGAGGCTATCTTTCTAAATGTCTATGAGCTGATGCAGCTGGAGTCGTTGGATTATCTGACCGACGAGCAAAAGCAGACCCTCCAGCATTTCTTCCGCAATTTCTCTACCGAGGGCAATTCCCAGCTCAAGGAGCGCTTCCTCCGCATCTGGTCCCAGATGCATGATATGTACACGCAGTTGCGCCAGGAGCAGATGCAGGCAGGTGCCGTCTATGAGGGTGCCATCTTCCGTAGCGTGATAGAAAACCTCCGGCAGGATGATTCCCCCTTGCAGACATTACTCGAGAACAGAAAAGCCATCGTCTTTGCCGGCTTCAATGTGCTGAACGATGTGGAGCATGCCCTCATGTCGGCCATCCAGAAGCAAGGCAAGGCCATCTTCTATTGGGATTACGACAGCTACTACGTTGAGAATCCCGAACACGAGGCAGGCGTCTTCATGCGCCAGAACCTGAAGGACTTCCCCTGCGCCCTTGGCAAGGAACACTTCGACAATCTGCGCCACTTGCAGGACGTTACCTTCATCTCCTGCAATACCGACAATGCCGCCGCCCGCTATGCCCACCAGTGGTTAGCCGGCTCTCATGACCCTATCGCCAACCATAATTCGGTTGTCTTGTGCAACGAATCCCTCCTCCAACCCGTCCTGCACTCCCTACCTCAGCAGGTTGGCAAGGTCAACATCACCATGGGCTTTCCCCTAACGGATGCCCCCGTCTATAGCTTTGTCATGGCCTTGCTGGCTTTGCAGACCGATGGCTTCGATGCCACCCAACAACGTTTCCGCCACCCCTTTGTGCAGGCGGTTCAGCATCATGTCTATGCCCCCTTTGTGCCCGAGGAGCAATGGCTTCGCTATCAGGCAACGGATAATGTGCAGTTGCTCACCTATCTGATAGAGATGGTGCAGCAGGTAGGTATGCATTTCTCAGGCATCCAGGAACCCGATGTCTACGAGCAGCTTTACATCGAGGCTATCTTCCAGACGCATCGTATCCTGGGTAAGTTCCTGCAGCTGACCAGCCGCCAGGAGAATCCCCTATGCGTTCAGCACGTTACTTTAAGGCGATTATTACGTACCCTCCTTTGCAGCACCAGCATCCCCTTCCACGGAGAACCGGCACAAGGCCTGCAGGTGATGGGTGTGTTGGAGACCCGTTGTCTGGACTTCTCGCACATGCTGATGTTGTCAGTCGAGGAAGGTATGCTGCCACGCAACACGCAAAGCAACACCATGATACCGGCTAATATCCGCGAGGCATTCAGTCTTACCACCCCTCGCCATCGTATAGCCGTCTTCTCTTATTACTTCTACCGGCTCATCCAGCGAACGGAACATCTTACCTGCGTCTACAACGAGAATTGCGTAGGTACCAGTCGGCATGAGATGTCACGCTTCCTACGTCAGATGCTGGCAGAGACGGACATCCCCATCCGCACCCTTTGGCTGAAGAGCGAAAGCAGCATCCAAGATGTGCAGGAGCTTTCCGTACCGAAGACGCCTGAGATTCTGCAACGAATGCTGGAGCGGTACGACCAGAATACCAGCGGCAAGAAAGCCATTCCGCTCAGCCCGTCTGCCATCAATACCTACATGACGTGCCCCCTGAAGTTCTTCCTTACGCATGTATCAGGCCTCCGAGCCGATGTCGACCCGCAGGAGGGCCTCAATGCGCCCCTCATAGGCGATATCTTCCATGATACGGCAGAGTTGATTTACAAGCGCATCATCCATCATACAGGCAGTCATATCATCCAGCGTAACACCCTCTCCGAGGTGCTCAATGATATGGAAGGCCTGGTTGGCCCCATCCTGGATATAGTCTTTGACACCATCTACTTCCATCCTGCCGACCGCTGGAACCGTACCGTAGAGGCTTGGAAGATGGTTTGCCGCGATACCCGTCCCGGCAACCAGTACACGGGCGAGCTTATCATCATCCGTCGCGTCCTGATGCAGTATCTTACCAACCTACTGCGTTACGACCTCCGTCACGCTCCCTTCCGCATCATCGCTACAGAGACTGATAGAATGGTCAATGTTCAATGTTCAACGTTCAATGTTATAACCGGTGGTCGCATAGACCGACTTGACGAGATGGACGGTCGCATCCGTGTGGTAGATTACAAGACAGGCTATCATGTGCCCAGCATCAAGGGTATGGATGATGTCACCAATACAGCCGGCAAGCACGAAGGCTATTTCCTACAAGCCTTCCTCTACTCCTATGCCGTCCTGCAAAACGACAAGCCCTCTTCTCCCTTGGTACCTGCCCTCTTCTATCCCGGCAAGGCGTACAAGGAGGACTACACCCCCACCCTCACCATTGGCAAGGATGTGATAGAGGACTTTGCTCCTTTGGCCGACGAGTTTTATGAGGGCCTCACACATATTATAGAACAGATCTTCTCGCCTGACTACAGCTTCACTCAGACGCCCGAGGTGAAGGACTGCTCTAATTGCGACTTCAAACTCCTTTGTGGCAGATAAGAAGAAATATATGAAAGAGATTGATCAGGAAGAAGCCATAGCGCGTATGCAGGCTTTCGCCAACGCCCGGAAGCCGTTTATCTTTGTTATCAGTTATGATAAGACCCGCGCCATTGTAGAGGCGTTAGAGGATATAAACCCCTCCCAGTTGCTATACAACTTCAGCGGCATTACCAATATCCCGCCCACGTTGTCAGCCACGGAGTCGGAGATAGAATGGCAGTTCACCCAACCCTCGCGCCAGTCGTACCATCGTAGCTTCACCATGGTGCAGGATGCCGAGAGGGCTGGCAACAGCTACCTTGTCAACCTCACCTGTCGGGTGCCCCTCACTACCAACCTCTCCTTGCGCGATATCTTCCTGCGTACCAAGGCCCGTTACCGCCTTTGGATTCGTGGCAAACTGGTGTGCTTTTCGCCTGAGATATTCGTCCGCCTGCAGAATGGCATCATCAGCTCCTATCCTATGAAGGGCACCATAGATGCCACCCTACCTATGGCCAGAGAGCAGCTATTGCGTAACCCCAAAGAGGCTGCCGAACATGCCACCATTGTAGACCTGATACGTAACGACCTCAGCATGGTGGCGGACCACGTTACGGTAGAGCGCTATAGGTATGTCGAGGAGATTACCACCCATAGGGGCTCCATCCTACAAACCAGCACCCAGATAAACGGCCATGTACGTCCTTTCTTTCAGGAGCACCCAGGGCAGTTGATTATGCAACTCCTACCTGCCGGCTCCATCACAGGGTCCCCTAAGCCCAAGACCATGTCCATCATACATGGTGCCGAACCCTATGACCGCGGATACTATACCGGCTGCATGGGCATCTGGCAGGATGGTAATATAGATAGTGCCGTAATGATACGTTTCGTGGATCAGGAAGACGGCCACCTCTATTACAAGGCAGGAGGCGGCATAACGGCCATGAGCGACGAGGAAAGTGAGTATAATGAAGTAATAGAAAAGATTTATGTGCCAGTTTGTTGAGACCATTTGCATCCAGGACGGCAAAGCCCGCAACCTCCGCTACCATATAGATAGGATGAACCGTACCATCCGCCAGTTCTTCCCCCATCTGACATCTGT
This sequence comes from Bacteroidaceae bacterium, assembly GCA_017619585.1. The sequence continues at coordinate 88,297 of JAFZSA010000006.1, read as the reverse complement.
TACCGAGGCCGACCTGCTTCCCCAGATTCCCCAGGAGTCAGGCCTGCAGAAAGCCCGCGTGGTATATAGTGCAGAGGGCATTACGGAACGCACCTTCGCCCCTTATGCCCTACGCACCATTCAGAGCATAGCCTTGGTAGAGGATAACGAAATCAATTACCGTTGGAAGAGTACCGACCGCACCCCTCTCACCCGTCAGCGCGAGAAAGCCCCTCATGCAGACGAAGTCATCATCATCAAGGACGGATGCGTCACAGACACCTCCTATACCAACCTCTGCTTCTACGACGGCCACGAGTGGTTCACCCCAGATACCCCTCTCCTGCCAGGCACCATGCGCCAGTACCTGCTGGACCAAGGTCTCATCAAACCACGTCACATCCTTGCTACCGACATCCCCCACTACCAGAGGGTCAGTCTCATCAACGCCATGATGGAACTGGGAGACCTCTGCCTGGATGTATCGGCAGTGGAGATAATCCAGAACTGCTAGAATTTCCAGACCCGTTTGCTAATTATCTTTAAATAATTGGTGGTTTGTAACTAATATACGGAAGAACAACGTATCTTTGCTTTTGTATAATACACAACATTGGATTGTTATGAAGCGAATCCTTCTGTCCCTATTAGGTGTTATGATGTTTGCCTACGTGTTTGCACAGGTGGATGTTGCTGGTGACACTACAGGAGATTGTTTTCCTTTTACATTGTTGTTGATTTGGGGGTTAATATTCCTGCTACTCTTCCTGTCATTAATCGGCATTTGCTGGATTTTGACTAAGTGGATTACAAAGGGAAAGAACTCCCGTTAACAAGAATTTTCTTTCTTCATCTATCTCCTTCTTCCTTCTGTTTTCAATTATTTCCCATTTGTCATTGATTCGGAATTTTTGCAGCCACGTTAGGAAAAACTCGTTAGTGCACGTGGGAATTTTTGCAGCCTCGTGTGGGAGTAATTATTAACCATTATATATTGACACTGCATAGGTACGCCAATTATGCGGTGATGTAAAATAGCCATAGTCATATAAGACATATCATTCGACCGCCACAATTTTGTTAAATTCCTTCCATTTTTTCTGCTCATTTAAGTCATAATAAATAAAAAAACGTATATTTGCAGACCCAAATAACCAAAAAGATATGAAAACAAGATACATTTTAAGCATTGCACTGCTTGCAGTAAGCACATTTATCTATGCTCAGAGTTTAAGCCCCAATACTAAATGGCATTGGGAGAAAGGAACCATCGTAATTGACACCCCTACCCGTCCAGCCGGGCAACAGTCGGCTCTAGGACTGACAGCTCCCAAGCTGGAGACCGTAAGAGTGGGATTTGCCGGTCTGGGCAGCCGTGGCCCTTGGGCAGTGAAAAGGTACTGCCACATACCAGGCGTGCAGATTGTAGTGCTCTGCGACTATGAAGAGACACGTGCCAGGGATGCCCAAAAATATCTGAGGGAAGCAGGTCTGCCCCCTGCTGAGATATACAGCGGAAGTACAGGGTACGTTGAGATGTGCAAGCGTAATGATATTGACCTGATTTACGTGGCTACGGATTGGGACCATCACTTCCCCGTAGCCAAGTGTGCACTGGAGAACGGCAAGCATACAGCCATAGAAGTACCGAGTGCTATGAACCTGGAACAGTGCTGGCAGCTCATTGACCTAAGCGAGAAGAACCGTCTGCATTGTATGATGCTGGAAAACTGCTGCTACGACTATTACGAGATGTGTGCCCTGAACATGGCACAGCATGGCCTCTTTGGCGAGATTATCAGAGCCGAGGGTGCCTACATCCATACATTGAACGAGGCAAAAATTTGGAAGGGATACTGGCATAATCCTGACGGTTCAGACCCTGAAAACATCCATTGGCGTCTGAAATACAACAAGGAAAACCGTGGCGATATCTATTCCACTCACGGACTGGGCCCTGTTGCACAGGTTATGAACATCCATCGCGGCGACCGCATAAAGACCCTCATTGCCATGGACACAGAGAGTTTCTGCGGACGTGAAGGATACAAGGAGGTGACGGGCAAGGAATGCGACGACTTCCGCAATGGCGACCACACCACCACGCTCATGCGTACAGAAAAAGGTAAGGTTATAGAGATTCAGCACAACGTTATGAGCCCCCAACCCTACGACCGCATGTACAAGCTGACGGGTATGAAAGGCTACTGCACCAAATACCCTGATCCTAAGATTTATCTCAGCAAGAAGGGGGCCAGCGATATGGGACTGGCTGAGATGGCAGGCAAGATATCAGGACACAATTTCCTGCCGAAGAATGAATATGATGCCTTGATGAAGCAGTACTACCACCCCATTCTGAAGAAGTTCGGCGAGCTGGGCCGTGAGTTCGGTCATGGAGGTATGGACTACACAATGGATGCACGTCTGGTTTATTGTCTGCAGAACGGACTGCCTTTGGATATAGATGTCTATGACCTGGCTGAATGGTGTGCCCTATCTGAACTGGGTTCCCTGAGTATGGACAACGGCTGTGCTGCCGTAGCATTCCCCGACTTTACCCGTGGCGGATGGAACCAACAGCAGGGTTACCGCCATGCCTACGCCAATCCCGAGGATGAGGCAGCAGCAGAAAAGGCTGCACGCGAAAGTACCGCCCGTCAGAAGGAGATGACAGCAAAGAAGAAGCTGTGGGAGAAGTACGATAAGAGGAAATAAAGCCCCTTCCCCCCTTAGGGGGAAAAGCCTCACCCTAGCCCTCTCCAAAGGGAGATGAGAAAAGGATTAGGGATTCAATCGGAGTAATCGGAGTATTCAGAATAATCAGAGTACTCCGACTTTTTATTATGAACTATGCACTATGAACTATGCACTGTGAAAGCTGCGATTATAAATTATGAATTATGAATTGTGAATTGTGTAAATTCCCGCTGTGGTGAGCGTGGCAGCAACAACATAGTTCCATACAAAGGGTTCGTGCAGGCAGAGGCATGAGGTGACGGCACCTACAACGGGTATCAGGGAGTTCCAGATGGCTATCTTGCCAACAGGGTTACACGTCAGCAGTTTGTTGTAAAGCGTGAAACCTATGGTGGAGATGCCTATAAGCATAAGCAGGTAGAAGAGTCCCAAGACGGTGACGTGAGGTAGCGAGCCGCCCATCAGCAGACCCGGTATAATCAACAGGGCACCTCCAATGCCAAGGCTGTAGCCCGTACCCACAAACACATCCACACGCTTACCTACACCGCGAGTCATGAGTCCTGCACTGGCACCGCATAGGGCATTGAGGATTATCATGCCATCGCCAAGCAAGGTAAAGAAGCCGCTCTCTGCACCCCCGATATTCAATGCCAGGATACCCGCAAAACCTACGCTACAGCCCAGAAGCTTGCGAAGGGTAAGCCTGTCGGACTTAAAGAAAAGACAGGCAAGAATCACCAAGACAAAGACACTCAATGAGTTCAGGATGGCTGCTCTGCTGCCCTGACTATGCGACAGACCGATATAAAAACAGGCGTAATGAAGCGTTGTGTTCAACAGCGTGAAAACCAAAAGGAAAAGGCTACTCTGCAAAACCTTTGTTTTAACTGATTCTTTAAGCCAGAATGACCGATGAGTGAGGCGGGCAACGGACAAGATGATGAGTCCGGAGATGAAGAAACGGATGCCGGCAAAGAGCATCTTACTACCCGTCATCTCTGGGGTAATCTGAAACTCGGCAAATCCGAGCTTAATGAACGGATAAGCCCATCCCCACAGGAATGCAGCCGTAAAAGCAAAGAGAGCAGCCCAAACAGGGCGCTGAAAAATACTGTTATTTGTCATTAGAAATGTGGGCGCAAAGTTACGGCTTTTTGATGTAATAATTCAACCACAAACGAAATTTTTCAGTCAAAAGGTGCTGATTATCAGATTTTATTTGTAGCTTTGTCCCGTCATTCAGATGTAACGACACCTTATTACAAAGAAAATTAACCATATATAACGTAATGAAAAGAAACCTTATCATAGCAACCCTATTACTTTCTACCCTATCCATTTCTGCTCAGGAAATGGTCATGAAGGTCCAGAAGACGGACGGGACAGTTACCAAGACACGCGTGGCTGACCTGAAGCAAATAAGCTTTCTGGGCCTGAACGAAGACGGACAGACTGCACAACCCTCAACAATGGTTACAAAACTAGTGAACGGTGCTGCCTTCCGTACGGAAATGGAAGAGGTGGAAGACATCACATTTGCCGACACAACATACAATCTGAACAGTACCGGTTACCATGTTTTGGAAGCCGATGAGCTGTGCTGGCCAGAAGACAGGCTGCTGCCCTGTTTCCTTGCACCTGCCCCCACACTCAGAGCATTGGATATGAGTGGCGCCGGTCTGAGCGACGCGGAACGCGTGATGTTCTGCACACTGCAGGGTATTGTAAACCGTACCCGTCCGCGCATCCTCCTCTACAACCACAACGAGGAACCACGAACAACTTGGCCCACGGCACACAACATCAAGACCACTGCCGTCTCAACCTCCACGCCCTATACGCTGGTGAAACTGTTCAAAGAGGAAATCAAAGGTCTGGTGCTGTACAGCAACGAACTGAGTAACCACTACGCCAATCTGGCCGTCACTATAGCCGGACTGGACCGCCTGCTGCCCGTAACGGCCGAAGTCAGGGACAAGCTGGTAGCTAACGGCATGGACTTCCCCGTAATGGAAGACCTGACGGGACTGACAATGAACACAGCACAGACCATTTACAATTACTTATACAACAACTATTGGAGCCGCTGCAACCATCGTCTGCTCATCAGCGAGCGTCCCGCCATCCCCTATGTGCATGACATCGGCGCTGCCTGCGGATCAGCCTGCGTATGGCTGGACCCAAGAAATGCAGGGGAAAAGGCGGTGCTTGACAAGTTCCTCAAGGGAATGACACCAGGCAGGGACTTCATTATGGGATGGTACCCCGAAGAACGCTCAGGCGTAGGAGAAGCAACACTATACGGACTATCAAGCGTGCCAGGCGACTTCTTCGAGAATACAACCGTCTATACGGCTGTCAACAAGCCTGTAAAGATATCTCCCGTACCTAAGCGTCCCAAGCTGGAGAACAAAGTCTATGCTGCCGTCTATATCAGCGACGGTGACAACATACAGTACTGTCAGCATGCCATGGCAAAAATCTTCGAGCAGAGCGGAAGAGGCAAGATTGCCCTGAACTGGACTATCAGCCCTGCCCTGGCAGATATCTCACCCTCTATGCTGAACTACTACTACCGTAAGGCAACCACCAACGACTGCTTTGTCTGCGGACCTTCCGGCATGGGCTATTCCATGCCATTCAACGGGTTAGGCGGTGGCGAAGGCACATACTATCAAAACTCAGGTCCAAAACTTACGCCTTACATCAAGCTAACCCAACGTTACATTGAGAAGTCAGGGCTGCGAGTCATCACTATTTGGGACAATATCAGCCCGGCTCAACGCAAAGCCTTTGCCGACAACTGCCCATACCTCTACGGACTTACCATCAACGACTATGAGAAGCAGAGTGGCAGGCTGGCCTACGCCGTACAGTCCGGATGGCTGCCCATCGCACCTCAGTACCCCTGCTATCGCGGAGACATAGATGGTATAACTGACTTCTTCAACCGTGACATCAAAAACTTCAAAGGCGCTGCGCCCATGTTCGTAACAGGACAGGCTGATGTATGGAACCTAGGTCCCGACAAGCTTGTAGCCCTGAAGGACAGGCTGGACGAACTCTCTCCAGGCAATGTCAATATCGTACGTGCCGACCACTGGTTCAGCTACTACAACGAATCAAAACACCTGCCGTTCAACATCACCATACTGCAGGATATGGAGATTACATGCTCTCCTACCAAGACATACGCAAAGTATGCTGCCAACGGAACGCCATCGGATGGCTATATGTGGGTATCACAAACAGCCACTGATACTGCATGGATACAGATGGACTTCAAGGAGACCTTCAAGATTAGCCGTTACGTGGTACGACATGCAGAAGCAGGCGGCCTGGATGCAGAGCTGAATACACGAAACTACACCGTGGAGACAAGCCTGGACGGCGAAACATGGACAACGGTAGGAACACATGTGGCTAACACAGAACCCGTAAACGACATAAAAATCACGCCAGTTGATGCACGTTATTTACGAGTAAACGTCACCAACGGCGGTAACGACGGCTTTGTACGCATAGGCGACATAGAGATCTATGGAGCCCACTAAATAATCCTCAAACACTAAACTAAAAGCTGCAAATAAAGGGACTCAAAATCTGTTGGGTCTCTTTTTTTGACACTGGTAGCAAATAATTCACTCTTAATTCTTCTATGTTCACAATTTTTTGTAATTTTGCACCCGCAATTGGTTCTCCTATGCCTTAAATCACAAGAAACAAGGAGCTAAGACGGGAACGCAGTGAAATTCTGCGACATTACCCGATGCTGTAAGTCCTTTCTGAAAAAACGGTCAACAGTGTCACTGGAGCCAACCAGAAACCCTGACAGGGTGCAAGGTTGAAACATCAAGAAAACTCTGGGAAGACAGCACCGCCATAAGGATAAAGTCAGAAGACCTGCCTCTTGCAAGAAAAACGCCTGCCTGCGGGTTTACGGGCACTGCGCTAATCTAACTCAGCCCTAACATGGGATGCGAACCTACAACGGTCACAGAACACACCTGAACTAACCTCCGTGAGACATCATGAGTGAGTGTAGATTCAGTGTAGTGTATAATTATGTATTAAAAATTAACATATATGTTTAAAATCTTTACTGGTAATAACCTGGTTGAGGCTTATCATCGCCGAAAGAAAGAATTGCGAAACGATTGCCTCATCTGCAAAGCTGCCAAACTGCTCCTTGCAGTCATCATCGGAATTGTTATATGGGCACTCCCTACAGAAGCCTTCGGCATTGAGGGACTGACAATTATCGAGCAGCGTGTAATTGCCCTTTTCTGCTTTGCCACCATGATGTGGATTACAGAAGCTATTCCCTCCTGGACAACCTCTGTAGCCATCGTAGTCATTCTGCTCTTCACCTGCTCTGACAGCGCACTATGCCTGTTGATAGACAAGCCTGTAGAAGAACTGGGCACCGTCATCTCACACAAAGCTATCATGGCATGCTTTGCCAACCCCATCATCATGCTGTTCATCGGAGGATTCATCCTAGCCATTGCAGCAACAAAAAGCGGACTGGACGTCAAACTGGCCAAGGTGCTGCTGAAGCCCTTCGGCACAAAATCAGAGAATGTATTGCTGGGATTCCTTCTGGTAACAGGTCTGTTCTCTATGTTCCTGAGTAACACAGCCACAGCTGCTATGATGCTTACCTTCCTGACTCCCGTACTAAAGTCTCTGCCTGCCAACGGAAAAGGCAAGATAGGCCTGGCACTGGCAATCCCCATCGGAGCAAACATAGGCGGAATAGGCACTCCCATAGGTACACCTCCCAACTCCATAGCACTCTCTTATCTGGGTGACCCCAACGGTCTGAACATTCAGGTAGGCTTCGGAGAGTGGATGAAGGTAATGTGCCCTTATGTTATTATCTTACTGTTCATTGCATGGTTTATTCTAAAGACCATGTTCCCCTTCACACAGAAGAAGATTGAACTGAATATAGAGGGAGAGACAAAGAACGACTGGCGCTCTGTGGTAGTGTACATCACCTTCGCCATCACCGTTCTGCTGTGGATGTTCGACAAGAAGACCGGCATCAACTCTAACGTTGTAGCCATGCTACCCGTAGGTGTCTTCTGTACCTGTGGTATTATCACCCGCAGAGACCTGGAGGAAATCAACTGGTCTGTACTATGGATGGTAGCCGGTGGTTTTGCACTGGGACTGGCTCTTCAGGATTCACACCTGGCAGAGCATCTGATCTCAACCATACCTTTCGGTTCATGGTCTCCCCTGCTGATGATCTTAGGAAGCGGCCTGCTGTGCTATGCTATGGCTAACTTCATCAGCCACACAGCAACAGCCAACCTGCTCTTCCCCATCCTGGCTTTGGCAGGTGTGTCAACTGCTGCAACGCTTGAGCCTTACGGAGGCGTAAGCACACTGCTGATAGGTGTAGCCCTCAGCTCATCATTGGCAATGGTTCTGCCTATATCAACACCTCCCAACGCATTGGCTCACGCTACTGGTCTTATAGACCAGAAGCAGATGATGCGCGTAGGTATCATCATGGGTATCATTGGTTTGGCCACAGGCTACGTCCTGTTGTTCTTCATAGGCAAATACGGCATTTTATGCTAATCACACTAAAATAAGACACTTATTACTATCTGCATATTTTATTAACATTTGAAAAGCCTCAGCTGCGAAGCTGGGGCTTTTTTCTTTACCTTAACACCACACAAACTTGACTTAAGGCAAGAAAACAGCACCAAATATACAAAAGCAGAAGAATTCCTAGAATAAATTTTACAAAATAGACGTACCTTTGCAGCGGATAACAAAAGGTACACCGTACCACAAGAGTAAAAAGATTGTTTTTAATTTAAGAAGAAAGGAGTTAATTATGAAAGAAATTCTGAACATCGCACTTGTTGCTCACGACTCCAGAAAGAACGAACTGATAGAATGGGTAGGCTATAACGCTGAACTGCTATCAAAACACCACCTTTATGCAACTGGTACCACAGGCAAGCTAATCAGTGAGTTAGCATGCGGAACAGAGGACGAACCCGATTATCCCTTTACAGGTAAGGTAACACGACTGTTGAGCGGTCCATTAGGAGGCGACCAGCAGATTGGCGCTATGATAGCCGAAGGCAAGATAGACATGCTGATATTCTTCTGCGACAACCTGGCCATGCAAGGCCACCAGAACGACGTATCTGCACTAAGCCGACTGGCATCGCTCTACAACATAGCATTTGCCACCAACCGTACAACAGCCGACTTGCTGCTTACCTCTACCCTGCTTGGTGATGAGTCGTATTCCCGCATAGTACCGGAATGCATCCAGCAATATGCAAACAGAAAGCTGAAATAGAAACAGAAGAGCTGACCGAACGTTTTGTTCAGTCAGTTTTTTCTTTCTAATACCTATTAAAGAAAACTAACCTAATTACCGCGAAAAAACAACTTGCAAAAAAAATTATCTAAGTTGATTATCATACATAAACAAGTTGATTATAATTCTACATTATAGAACAAAAAAAAAGAGTTGTCACTATTAGTAACAACTCTTTTCTATACCTTAGTTCAACGATTAAACGAAGAGCGGCAAACGAGACTGAAAACTTTGAGAACCTTGAGTCTCTTTAGCCCAACAGAGCTTTGCTCTGTGAGCGGCAAACGAGACTCGAACTCGCGACCCCAACCTTGGCAAGGTTGTGCTCTACCAACTGAGCTATTGCCGCATGTCTAATACATTTCCCGCATTATGAGTGAAGAGGAGGAGACTCGAACTCCCACGCCTCGCGGCACTACCACCTCAAAGTAGCGCGTCTACCATTCCGCCACCTCTCCGAGAGGATATCTAAGAACTTGTGCCCAAAACAGGACTCGAACCTGCACGCCTTGCGGCACACGCACCTGAAACGTGCGCGTCTACCAATTCCGCCACTTGGGCATTTGTGTTATCCATTCCCACAGATTAAAATCTGCGAGCGGCAAACGAGACTCGACGCTAAATAAACTTGAGCTCTTTTTTGCTCTACAGAACTTTGTTCTGCGAGCGGCAAACGAGACTCGAACTCGCGACCCCAACCTTGGCAAGGTTGTGCTCTACCAACTGAGCTATTGCCGCAGGATACTTGCTTAGATATTCCTCAATATTTCAATTGCGTATCCCTAAGGATTTAACCAATTCCCCTGAATTGCGAGTGCAAAGGTATAACATTTTGGTGAAACTGCCAAACATTTCCCCAACTTTTTAATCCATTCTTGTAAGATAATCGTTAAAATTATATTCACGGAGCAATTCACGGGTTCCATCAAGGCGTTCAAAGACAATTGAAGGGTGCGAAATACCGTTAAACATACAAGTCTTGACAGTGGTATAATGAATCATATCCTCGAAGATTATCTCCTGCCCCACCCTTAATGGCTCTGAAAATTTCCAGCTACCCATATAGTCGCCACTCAGACAGCTGTTTCCACCCAAACGGTAGACATTCTCCTCAGGACGTGCCGTCTTGACAGCCTCAGCAGGCAAAGACTCTGCTCCACGAACGGCTGGCTGGTAAGGCATCTCCAAACAATCCGGCATATGACAGGTAAAGGACACGTCGAGAATGGCAGTCCGTATTCCATGATTCTCTACGATATCCACAATATGGGATACCAAAGGACCCGTCTGCCAGGCAAAGGCACTACCGGGCTCCAGTATTATCTTGAGATGAGGATAGCGCTGTCTAAGTGCCTGTAATATATTAATAAGGTAAGGAACATTATAATCGGCACGAGTCATGAGATGTCCGCCTCCCAGATTAAGCCACTTGATCTGACCGAACCAGCGGCCAAACTTCTCTTCAAGATGAACTAGAGTGTTAGCCAGCGCCTCGGCAGAACTCTCGCAATGGCAATGACAATGGAATCCCTCTATCCCCTCAGGCAAAGTATCAGGCAACTGATCAGCCAACACGCCAAAACGACTGCCAGGAGCACATGGATTGTAAAGTTCTGTCTCTATTTCGCTATACTCAGGATTTACCCTAATGCCTATACTTACGGGATGTCTCTGATAAGCCTTAACCATAGGCATGAAACGCTGATACTGCGAAAGAGAATTGAAAGTTATATGTCCGCTACAATCCAGTATGGTAGAAAAATCCTCCTCGGTATACGCAGGGCTGTATGTATGAGCCAGGCTACCAAAATGACGATATGACAGTAAAGCTTCGTTGATACTGCTGGCCGTAGTATGACTGATATACTCACGAAAAACGGGGAAGGTCTTCCAAAGAGCATAAGCCTTAAAAGCCAGGATTATCTCAACACCTGCCGTATCTGCAACATGCTTAATCAATTCCAGATTGCGTCGTAGCAGTTTTTCTTCTAAAAGATAATATGGAGTCATCAATACACAAATTTTACGTTATCAATCCAAAGTGTGTTACCTTCTGTGCCAATATAGGCGCCACCCGTACTACTGTCGAACTTGACAATCAGATGAGTAGGCGTCTCAGTGGCATCAGCCCACCCTTCTTCAAGGATAGGAACATTCTTGCCCTTGCTGTTCATGGCATATAGAACATGTTCGCCAGTAAAGAGGTTCATATAGTCGCGATAATAGCTTTCCTTGGTGATATCACCATAATGGATGGGGAATTCCTTTGCCTCTACCCACCCCTTGGTATTCTTGTCGAAACGAACCCTCATGGTTCCTACACGCAAGGCATGTATCTTGCCATCTGCATCCTCCCATCGTTTCTGCAAAAGACAAACACATCCGCCCATATCCTTGCCAGGTATGACTTTAGTTTTACTGAAACCAGTTTCCCTGATACGGGAATTGCTGCCGTTGTTGTAGTACTTGTAGTCGAACTGTATAGCCTTGGGACGTTTGGAAAAAGGAACTCCCAAACTGATTCTTGACATGGGATTAGAAGAACCAGTGACAGGTTCAACCATGGTACCGGTAAACATACTGCCAGCAGCAAGGACACTAATATTAACAACCCCCATAGCCTTACAAGTAACAATATGTGTGCACAGTTTTGCACACTTACCGCTTCCGTGCGTGTCAGGATAGACACTGACGTTGGTCTTGACAATGCCGGCAACCTTGGCATACACATTACTGTTTGCCCAAGGACATCCGCCCTGATTGGTAAAGGCATAAGCCCCATTAAATGTACCTGTAGGTCCTACCTCATACAATGTCCGGGTGTTACCGCCCACCAAGACACTTTCCTTGATGGAACGTGTAATCCACGTATCAAAATTACTATAGCTTAGCTGCCCTTCTTCTGAAAAAGCATTTAGAGAAATGATTGAGAGAGCCAAAAGAAGGCATTTAATCTTCATACTTTATCTTTTTATCCTTTCTGGAGACAAAGTTACACAATTTACGCGTAATCCTTTGCAAAAAACACAAAAAAGGAGTAATTTTGTATAGTTATAGAAAAGAAACCTCAATCTATGAGCATGAATTCAAAAGCAATTGAAGCAGATATGCGACTACTGGAAATTCTCTCACAAACGTTTCCAAACAGTCAAAGCGCCAGCACAGAAATCATAAACCTGGAGTCCATTCTAAACCTACCCAAAGGGACGGAACACTTTGTAGCTGATATTCACGGCGAACACGAGGCTTTCCTGCATATACTGCGCAATGCCAGCGGAAACATAAAACGCAAGGTAAAGGAGCTTTTTGCACAAACCCTTACCGAACATGAAATACGCGAGCTTTGCACCCTTATATACTACCCTGAAAAGAAGCTGGAGATGATAAAGGAGCGAACAGACGACGACCTGAGCCCTTACTATGCCACAACGCTATTCAGACTGATTCCAGTACTACAATCCGTAAGCAGCAAGTACACCAGAAGCAAGGTGCGCAAAGCACTACCCAAGCAATTTGCCTATATCATAGAGGAGCTGCTACACGAGAATCCCATAGACGATGATAAGGAAGCTTATTTCCAACGTATCATCGAGACTATCATACAGACAGGACAAGCTCAGAACTTCATCACTGCAATCTGTAACGTTATACAGCGACTAAGCATAGACCAGTTGCATATACTGGGAGATATCTTCGACAGAGGTCCAGGTGCCCATATCATTATGGATTATCTGCTGACACGCGAGAACTACGACATACAATGGGGCAACCATGACGCCCTATGGATGGGAGCCGCAGCAGGTTGTGACCCTTGCATTGCCAATGTACTCAGGCTCTCCTTAAGATTCGGCAATATGGCTACCCTGGAAGAGGGATATGGTATCAACTTACTTCCACTGGCAACCTTCGCAATGGAATTTTACGCCAATGATCCCTGCAAGGAGTTCATACCACACACAGAGAAGCCGCTCGACGAAAAGACTAAACGTCTGATAGCACAAATGCACAAGGCCATCAGCATCATCCAGTTTAAGTTGGAGGCTCAGATGCGAAAGAAATACCCTGAATGGAAGATGAGCAATCTGGGTACGTTGGAAAACATAGACTACCAGAAAGGTATATATGTCTTAGAAAGAAAAGAATATAAACTGAAAGACAAACTCTTCCCCACCGTTGACGCCAAAGATCCCTACCATCTGACACCCGAGGAAGAGGATTTGGTAGGCAAGCTGCACCACTCGTTCCGCATATCAGAGAAACTGCAGAAGCATATCCGCTGCCTACTCTCGCATGGCTGTATGTATGGCATATTCAATGGCAACCTGCTCTTTCATGCATCTATACCGCTGAACGTTGACGGAAGCCTGAAAGAGGTAACAGTCAATGGCCGGCCATACAAAGGAAAAGATTTGTTGCATCACATAGGTATGTACCTGAGAACAGCCTTTCAGAACGATGTTCCCAAAACAGAACGTCAAAAGGCCAGAGACTACTTCTGGTATCTATGGTGCGGACCTGACAGTCCTCTGTTCGACAAGGATAAGATGACCACCTTTGAACGCTACTTTCTGACAGACCCATCCCTTCACCACGAAGAGAAAGGTAATTACTACAAGCTGCGCGAAAAGCCGGAAATATGCGACAGCATTCTGGATGCCTTCGGCGTTAAGGGCAACAACCGTCACATTATAAACGGACACGTACCCGTTCATGCATCACAAGGAGAGAATCCCATAAAGGCAGACGGACGTCTGATGGTGATAGACGGAGGATTTGCAAAAGCATACCATAACACAACAGGTATTGCAGGATACACGCTGGTATATCACAGCCGCGGATTCCTGTTGATACAACATGAGCCTTTCACCAGCACACGACAGGCTATCATCAATGAAACCGATATCAAGAGCAGTACACAGATTGAGGTTATGACAGGAAAGAGAGTACGTGTAAGAGACACTGACAAAGGTGAGATCCTACAACGTCAGATTAAGGAATTACGTGAGCTTCTCTACGCCTATCAGCACGGAATTATCAAAGAGAAATAAAAGTTAACGCCCCTCATTAACAAAATAAATGAGAGGCGTTGATTTTCTGTATCTTATCTACGTTCCAAAAGAACAACATTCTCTACATGCTGCGTATGCGGGAACATATCTACAGGTTGTATCTTCATTACCTTGTAATCCGCGTCTAAAAGTTGCAGATCACGAGCCTGAGTTGCAGGGTTACAGCTTACATAGACTATACGTTTAGGCTCGGCAAACAGAATGGTATCGATAACATCCTGGTGCATGCCGGCACGTGGAGGATCTGTAATGATAATATCCGGGCGTCCGTGTTGCTCAATAAACTCACGGTTCAGGATATCCTTCATGTCGCCGGCATAGAACAAGGTGTTGTCTATGTTGTTAATGGACGAGTTAACCTTGGCATCCTCAATAGCCTCTGGCACATACTCAATACCTATCACCTTCTTGGCCTTCTTGGCCACAAAGTTGGCAATGGTACCTGTTCCAGTATACAAATCATACACCAGCTCACTACCCGTCAGTCCTGCAAAATCCCTTGCAACCTTGTACAATTCATAAGCCTGCTCGGTATTGGTCTGATAGAAACTCTTGGGACCGACCTTGAAACGAAGGTCTTCCATCAGTTCAAAGATATGATCAGTACCACAGAAACACTTGACGTCCAAATCTCCGAAAGTATCATTGCACTTAGGATTATAGACATACATCAGGCTGGTGATCTGAGGGAACTGGTCATGCATGGCCTGCAAGAGTTTCTGAGCCTCCTCCTTATCAAACAGGCTTTCTGTACGAATCTCCTCGTCAGCAGCTTCCTTGCTGGCTTCAACATGAGCTGTGGGTCCGAACTGTACTGTCATCATCCACTCGCCCGAAAGAGAGTTCCTCATAACAATACCACGCAAGAAACCTTGCTGAGCCCTTAAATCATAAAAGGTAAGGTTGTTGGTACGGGCATAGTCATAGAGCCAGTTTCTGACCTCGTTATTAAGATTATCCATCAGCCAGCACTTCTGAATGGGCAGCACCTTATCGAAAGCTCCACTAATATGGAAGCCAATTCCTGGCTCGAAGGGAACGCCGGCATGCATCTGCTCCTCAGTTAGCCACTGTTTGTTACTGCATGCGAAATCCAATTTGTTACGGTATTCCTGAGTTTTCTTACTGCCAAGGATAGGAGAACATTCAGGTAATTCAACTTTGCCAATGCGCGTCAGGTTATCCATCACCTGTTTCTGTTTGTAACGTATCTGCTCTTCATAAGGCAGACACTGCCACTTACATCCGCCACACAAGCCGAAATGCTCGCAGAAAGGAACTGCTCTCTGCTGGCTGAACTTATGGAACTTAACTGCAACAGCCTCAGCATAATGGTTTTTCTTACGGGTTACTTTCAGATCCACCACATCACCAGGTACAACATAGGGTACAAAAACCACCAGATCATTAATCCTAACCAGCGCCTTACCCTCAGCTGCAACATCCTGAATCTCTACCTCCTCGTATATCGGTAATTGTTTCTTTTTTCTTGTCATATAACTTTATTCATGATTGATTTTGCAAAATTAGATAATAAATCAACAAAAATCATCATTTTCTTTGGAATAATAAGGAATTTGGTCTATATTTGCAAAAAACAACAAACTAACTAATATAACTGATTTGAAATTATGAGTCAAAAACGTGTTTACACCTTCGGAAACGGACAAGCCGAAGGTAATGCTCAGATGCGCGAAGTTCTGGGCGGTAAGGGCGCTAATCTCGCCGAGATGAATCACATTGGAGTACCCGTTCCTCCTGGTTTCACTATTACCACTGATACTTGTAATGAATATTATAAGGTAGGACAAGAAAAAATCGTTGAGTTATTGCAGGATGAAGTAAATGCTGCAGTTGCTCATACGGAAAACTTGATGAAGTGCAAATTCGGAGATCCCAACAACCCACTGTTGGTTTCTGTACGTTCAGGTGCACGTGCTTCTATGCCTGGTATGATGGACACCATCTTAAACCTGGGTCTGAACGACGAAGTTGCCGAGGGTATGGTTAAGAAGACAGGCAACCCCCACTTCGTATATGACAGCTACCGCCGCTTTGTTCAGATGTACGGTGATGTCGTTTTGGGTTTGAAGCCTGTCAACAAGGAAGATATCGACCCCTTTGAGGCTATCATCGAGAAAGTAAAGGAAGAGCAGGGCGTTGTTCTGGACAAAGACCTCTCAGTAGAGTCTCTGAAGAAGCTGGTTGAACTTTTCAAGGCAGCCATCAAGGAGCAGACTGGTCAGGACTTCCCCACCGATCCTAAGGAGCAGCTTTGGGGTGCTATCTGTGCTGTATTCCGCAGCTGGATGAACGAGCGTGCCATCCTCTACCGTAAGATGGAAGGCATACCCGATGAATGGGGAACTGCAGTATCTGTTATGGCAATGGTATTCAGTAACATGGGCGATACCTCAGCAACTGGAGTATGCTTCAGCCGTGATGCCGGTAACGGTGAGAACCTCTTCAATGGTGAGTATCTGATTAACGCTCAGGGCGAGGACGTTGTAGCTGGTATCCGTACACCTCAGCAGATTACAAAGATCGGTTCACAGCGCTGGGCTGAGCGTGCAGGTATCTCAGAGGCTGAGCGTGCTGCCAAATATCCTTCAATGGAAGAGGCAATGCCTGAGCTTTATAAGGAACTGGATGCTCTGCAGGACAAACTGGAGAAGCACTACCGCGATATGCAGGATATGGAGTTCACTGTTCAGGAAGGCAAGCTGTGGTTCTTGCAGACCCGTAACGGTAAGCGCACAGGTACCGCTATGGTTAAGATTGCCATGGATCTGTTGCGTGAAGGAATGATTGACGAAAAGACTGCCATCTTGCGCTGCGAACCTCAGAAGTTGGACGAGCTGTTGCACCCCGTATTCGACAAGGACGCATTGAAGAAGGCTAAGGCCATCACTCAGGGTCTGCCCGCTTCCCCAGGTGCTGCTTGCGGACAGATTGTATTCCACGCTGACGATGCAGAAGCATGGCACGAAGATGGACACAAGGTTATCATGGTTCGTATAGAGACATCTCCCGAAGACCTTGCAGGTATGTCTGCAGCAGAGGGTATCCTCACTGCCCGTGGTGGTATGACCTCTCACGCTGCCGTTGTTGCCCGTGGTATGGGTAAGTGCTGCGTTTCAGGTGCAGGTGCTATCAACGTGAACTACAAGACTAAGACCGTGGAGATTGAAGGCGTTGTATATAAAGAAGGTGACTACATTTCACTGAACGGTACAACCGGTCAGGTATTTGCTGGTGAGATTCCCACCAAGGCTGCTGAGCTCAGCGGCGACTTCAAGGCTCTTATGGATCTCTGCGACAAGTACACTAAGATGGAGGTTCGTACCAATGCCGATACACCACACGATGCTCAGGTAGCACGTGCCTTCGGTGCCAAGGGTATTGGTCTGACTCGTACAGAGCACATGTTCTTTGACGGACAGAAGATTATCGCTATGCGCGAGATGATTCTGGCTGATACCGTTGAAGGTCGTGAGAAGGCTCTTGCCAAGTTACTTCCCTACCAAAAGGCAGACTTCTACGGAATCCTGAAAGCAATGGATGGATTACATGTTAACATCCGTCTGTTGGATCCCCCATTGCATGAGTTTGTTCCCCATGATGCAGCCGGCCAGGAGACTATGGCAAAAGAAATGGGCGTAACAGTTGAGGAAATCAACAAGCGTGTGAACTCACTGGCAGAGAACAACCCCATGCTAGGTCACCGTGGTTGTCGTCTAGGTATCACATTCCCTGAGATTACAGCAATGCAGACACGTGCCATCCTTGGCGCAGCTTGCCAGTTGAAGAAGGAAGGCTATGATCCTCATCCCGAAATCATGGTCCCCCTTATCGGTATCCTCTATGAGTTGAAGCAACAGAAGGAAATCATCAAGGCAGTGGCAGAAGAGGTATTTGCAGAGGAAGGTGTACGCATCGACTTCGAGATTGGTACTATGATTGAGATACCTCGCGCTGCCCTTACAGCCGACAAGATTGCTCAGGAGGCAGAGTACTTCTCATTCGGTACTAATGACCTGACACAGATGACCTTCGGTTACTCTCGTGACGATATTGCCAGCTTCTTACCAGCATACTTGGAGAAGAAGATTCTGAAGGTTGACCCATTCCAGGTTCTGGATCAGAACGGTGTTGGTCAACTGATTAAGATGGCAGTTGAAAACGGACGTGCCGTTCGACCCAACCTGCGCACCGGTATCTGTGGTGAGCACGGAGGCGAGCCCAGCTCTGTTAAGTTCTGCGCTAAGGTAGGTATGAACTACACCTCTTGTTCTCCCTTCCGTGTGCCCATCGCACGTCTGGCAGCCGCACAGGCAGCTGTTGAAGAGTAAAATACTCATAAAATCCATAAAAAGGAAAGCCGACGCCCGTCAGGGTGCCGGCTTTTTTCTTTGCATACAGCTCAATTGCAGAATAATATTCTATTAAAATGACATTTTTACAACAAATACAAACAAATATTATGCGAATTTAAATATTTTAAGAAATTTCATCTAAAATTAAGCATTTTTATTGCATATATGTTTTTAATTCGTATCTTTGCGCAGATTTATTGGAAAATACACACATACATTATATATTAATTTCAAGTAAATCAATGAGTAAATTAGCAATTGAACTGAAAAAGCTCTTGCTTGTTGTACTTGCGCTATGGGCATTTGTACCATGGGGCACATGTGCTTATGCACAAACTACAAGCAATAGCAAGGAGCAGACTTCAAAAGCTCCGGATGGTAAACAAAGAACCGTTAGTGGTACTGTACGTGACGAACAAGGCGAAGAGTTGGTTGGAGTTCCCATCAGAATTGGCAATGGCCAGGCTGTTGCAATTACTAATGAAAAGGGATTCTATTCTGTGAAAGTTCCAACAAAAGCCTGCCAGTTGAAATTCACCTATGTCGGCATGAAAGAGCAACAAGTATCATTGGCATCAGGAACCAAGGATCTGAAGCAAGACGTAGTAATGAAGGACAATAACGCGCTACATGACGTAGTAGTTACCGGTATCTTCTCTAAAGCACGTGAAAGCTACACCGGTGCTGTTTCTACCATTAAAGCAGAAGACCTGAAGCTGCACAAGGGACAGAATTTGCTACAGACTCTAAAGACCATTGACGCCTCACTGAATTTTCAGGTAAACAATCTGGCTGGTAGTAACCCCAACAACCTACCTCAGATTAACATCCGTGGTAACTCTAGTCTGCCTATGAGCGTTGCAGAGTTCAACAGTTCAACAAGCACATCTGTCAATACCCCACTTATTATCTTGGATGGATTTGAGATGTCACTGGAGAAGTTGATGGATTATAACGACGAGGAAATTGAAAGTATCAACATTTTGAAGGATGCAGCTGCAACAGCCATCTACGGTTCACGTGGTTCTAACGGTGTTATCGTTGTTACAACACGTCAACCTGAAGCTGGCAAACTGCGCGTTCAGGCAGAGGTTGGAATTGACATCGAGGCACCAGACCTCTCAAGTTATGACTATCTGAATGCCAAGGAAAAGTTGGAACTGGAAAATGCTCTGGGGCTTTACTCAGCAGACTACATTCCCAATGATTTCAACTTTCAGGAGCACTATAACACAAAGTTGCGCAGAGTGCTTAGCGGAGCAACAACGGACTGGTTGAGTAAGCCCGTTCGCACAGGTGTAGGTTCACATTACAATGTTCGTCTTGAAGGCGGTAGCAATGAATTCCGCTGGGCTGCCAGTGTTAACTACAAAGACACCGAGGGTGCCATGAAGAACTCTCACCGTAACTCATTCAACGGCAGCATTCAGTTGGTTTATAACCTTAAGAACTTTAAGTTTAAGAACTACACAACATTTGGTCATGTACGTTCCCAGGAAAGTAATTACGGTAGCTACAGCCAATACGTTGCTTTACAGCCCTATGATATTCCATACGATGAGAATGGACAGTTGGTTCAGAAGTTCGAGCCTTTCCTAGGCCCTTCTCAGGGTGATTTGGGTCGTGCTAACCCACTTTATGATGCAGAGTTGAACACCATCAATAAATCGGGGCACGAGACACTGACCAACAACTTCTCTATTGAATGGAAGATTATCCCCGACCTAACCCTACGTGGTCAACTCGGTATCAGCAGATTGACAAATGACAGCGACTACTTCTTGCCAGCTGAGCACTCAACCTTCACCACAGGTTCTGCTTATCAGGACGATGAGGGATTCCTACGTCGTGGTCTCTACCGTTATGGAACTGGTAAGGGGACTAGCTACGACGGCAACATCAACTTAGCATATAGCCATGTCTTTGCAGACAAGCATCAACTTTATGTAGGTGCCGACTATAACATCGCTTCAAACGAAAATCTCTCTTATTCCTTCACCGCCGAGGGTATCTCTGACAGCGATAATCCATTCCTGGGTAATGCACGTCAGTATTACAAGAACGGAACACCATCAGGAACAAAGGGCAAGACACGCCGTATCGGATTCACTGGTAACGTTAACTACACCTATGATTCACGTTACTATGCTGACCTTTCATATCGTGTTGATGGTAGCTCCACCTTCGGCGCAGAGAAAAAATGGGCTCCTTTCTGGTCAACAGGAATCGGATGGAATGTTCATAACGAGAAATTCTTCAAGGCAAATCCTATACTGAGCATTTTACGTCTAAAAGCATCAATCGGTGAAGTTGGTTCTCAGATGGGTAGCGGGTCTGGTGCAAATACCATATATAATTCTATTACCAACAACAAATACATGACATGGGTTGGTTCTCAGCTCTCTGCATGGGGCAATCCACGTTTAACATGGCAGACAACCTTCTCCAGCAATTTCGGACTTGAATTCGGCATGCTGAAGGGTCGTCTCAAGGGTGAGTTCAACTACTATACCAAAAAGACTTCTAACCTACTCTCTTCAATGGATCTCCCCTCAAGCATGGGTTGGAACAGCTACATTGCCAACATTGGCGAGGTTCGTAACCGTGGTTGGGAGCTTTCTCTTACAGGATACCCCATCCGCGACCTTAAGCACGACTTCACCTGGATGATGACAGGTCAGTTAGTTTACAATAAGAACTGGATATCCAAGCTATCTGATGCTGTAAAAGCACAGACAGAGGCTTATCGCGAGCAAGATGTTGAAGTTGCCAACCTCTTCTACGAGGGAATGCCTCAGAATGCCATCTACGCTGTTAAGTCTCTGGGCATCGACCCCTCAACAGGTAAGGAAATCTACTTGGATCGCGATGGCAACGTAACAGACACATGGCGTGCCGGCGACAAAGTATTCTGCGGACAAGCAGACCCAAAATATCGTGGTAACTTCTCAAACGTTATCCGCTATAAGGGCTGGACGCTGAACTTTACCTTCTCTTATTACTGGGGTGGATACACCTACAACAGCACTCTGCGTGATAAAGTAGAGGTTCCTATCAATGCACTGAAGTCTCAGAATGTTGACCGCCGCGCCCTCACAGACCGTTGGATGAATCCTGGCGATGTAACATTCTTCAAGGGTTACGAAGAGGATCAAACACGTGCTACTTCACGTTTCGTAATGAAGGACAATGTTCTGGAGCTTTCTTCTCTCAGCCTGCAGTACCGTTGGGACAGCAAGTTTGTACGTAACAACCTTAGAATGCAGTCCGTGACCTTCGGTTTGAATTGCAACGATCTGGTTCACTGGGGCAGTGTAAAGCAGGAGCGTGGTACAAGCTATCCTTATGCACGTAACATACTGGGTAGCGTGAAACTTTTGTTCTAATGAAAGAAATAAAGAATTATAATTCAGCATTCAGAAATATGAATATCAAGATAAATAACAAACAGATGATAGGCTGTGCCTTTATCATTTGTATTTTAGCATTCAGCACAATGCTCACGTCGTGCAACAACTGGCTCGATGTGCGTCCTGAGACTGAGCAAAAAGAAGAAGACCAGTTCTCAACCGAGAGTGGATTCCAGATGGCGCTTACAGGTTGCTATCTGCAGATGGCCAACCAAAGTGGATATGGTCTGCAGCTTACAATGACAAGCGTTGAGAATCTAGCCAACCTGTGGCGAATTAACCCAAGCACAACACGTCTTGGCGAGCGCGACCTTGCTCTGCATGACTACACTACAGACAATGCCAAATCTACAATCAAGGCTATATACACCAATCTCTTCAAGACCATTGCCCAGGCAAGTCTTATCATCAAGAATGCTCAGGAAAACCCAGAGGTCTTCACAGAAAAACGAATGTACAATATCATTCTGGGCGAGGCGTACGCCATCCGTGCCTATTGTCAATTAGACGTATTGCGTCTCTTCGGTCAGATGCCAAACAATCCCCAAAAAGTTGTTAGCCTTCCTTATTCTGAGGCTACTAACATCAACGAGATCCCGTCCTACTACAACTTTAATGATTATACAGTCAAACTGCTGAAGGACATTGAAACTGCAGAGGCTTTACTGAAGGAGAGCGACCCCGCCACCTTGTATCCCTACAATCGCACCTATGCTACGGGCGAAGTTTACGAAAAGAATTCTTTCCTGATGTATCGTCAGATGCGTCTTAACTACTGGGCTGTTCGCGCCCTCCATGCACGTATGGCACTCTATACTGGTGACAAAGATGCAGCCCAAAATATTGCCCGCGAACTTATTGCTGCCACTCTACCCGATGGAACAACCGTTCGTGCACTCAGCGGAAAGAAAGACTACATTTCCGGTTACACAACTTGCCCCAACGAGTGCTACTTCTCTATCAGCAAGTACGACATTAAGGAATATGCCGTTAATTACTTCACCGACAATAAAGACAATGTTGTCTCAAGCTACGGAGCCAACCAATATGCCATCAGCCAGAACATGTTGGCAGACCTCTTCGACGGAGAGAACATTGCCAGCCACAACCGTTATGCTAACATTTGGAATCAGCGTCTAAAAGATGGTGATGGAACACTCTGGTGCGGTTTTCTTCGTTACTGCTACGATGACGACGTACCTAATCCTAATCTCTACTACCAGCTTATCCCCATGCTGCGTACTTCTGAGATGTACCTCATCGCAATGGAGACTTCTACAGATTTGGCAGAAGTAAACCAGTTGTATACCGAATATATGGATTCACACAACGTAGCCCTACCAACTCCTTTTAACACCTTGGAGGAAGTTAGCACATGGATTGAAAACGAATACCGTCGTGAGTTCTATGGTGAGGGACAGATGTTCTATACATACAAGCGTTTGGGCGAAAGCAACATTCTTTGGGCTAAGACACAGGCCAACGAAAACACCTACATCATTCCTCTGCCTGAGACCGAGTACGATCCAGCTACCGTAAAGAAGTAATCAAGACGTATAACAGTGTAAAAAAAGAAATATGAAGACTATAAAATATATGGCTTTGGCTGCCATCATGCTGACCACAGCCACCTCGTGTGAGAAGGCGTTGGAGCCATACTCCAATCCTGACTGCTACTTGAACTTCCGCTTTATAGATAGCGAAGGTAATGATTATCAGAACGAGGATATTGCCAAAATTCCATCTATAGCCACTGTACCTGTACTTTACAATTTTAAAACACATGGCAAAATAGAGAGCGATACCGTATGGATTGAAGCCAAGACTGCAGGATTTGTTAAGGATTATGACCGTTCTTTCGATTTGGAACAAATACAAGTTGAGGGAGTCAAGAATGCCGAACCTGGTGTTGACTATGTCCCCTTTGACTCAGAAGAAGCAAAACGCGCTCAGATTGTCAAGGCCGGTGAGACTTTGTTCAAGGTTCCCGTAATTATTCTGCGTAGTGCAACTCTGCAAACTCAGGATGTTATACTGAAGATCCGATTCAAGGAAAATGAAAACTTCAAAAACGGATTTACCAAAATGCAGGAGCGCATCATCTCCTTCACCGACCGTGTTTCCAAGCCTACCGTTTGGGATCAGTGTGGACTAGATGACATCTTTGGCGAATATGGTGACGTTAAATATCAGTTGATGATTGACTGGAGCGGCAAATCCTGGAGCGATGAGTTCATCCTTGAGAATTACAATCAGGACAAGGCATACCTTTCTTATATGGCTCAGGTATTCCAGAAGCGTTTGGAAAAAGAGAACGCCGAACGAATCGAAGCAGGACAACCTGTCTGGGCAGAAGAAGACGGTACACCTATTTCATTTAATCCCAAAGCTAAAGAGTAATCAGCTTTAGCATTATAAAATTAAACAGATATGAAAAAACGTATTTTAAATATAGCAGTAACGGGACTGCTGACATTCGCACTCAGCTCTTGTTTCAGTGACGACAGTTCACTGGGCGACCCTAATAGCGTCCCCACTATAAATATTGCTGAAATTGCCAGACAGGCTATAGTCTCATACAAAGGCAACCATCTGGTTATCAATCCCGAGATTACTTCTGTCTATGACGACTCACAGTTGCAGTACACATGGTATCTGTATATTGACAAGGCACACGACAAGGATGGATTCCGCAAGAATGTAATCGGAACAGAACGTAATCTCGACTACGAGGTAAACCTCTCGTCAGGTCTTTATGTTGTATGTCTCGAAGTTAAGGTTAAAGAGACCGGTCTGGCACAGTATGCTCGTGCCGACTTGGAAGTTTCTACAGAGTTCTCTGACGGTTTCTACATCATGAAGCAAACCGAAGACGGTAATACCGATATCGACCTGTCTGCCGAATCAGGCATGTCAACAGACATCATCAAAAAGCTAACTGGTGCTCCCCTTGCAGGTGAACCCGTCTCTTTGGCTATGGTTTACCAGCAAAACTACGTGAACCCCGACGTAAACAAAATGGAGATGACCAACATGCTGAACATCTTCACTACTCAGGAATATCGCGGCTACCGCACAGAGGATATGAAGCAGATTTTCGACCAGAAAAGCATCTGCTATGCAGGTGAGGACAACGATGATGTTTACTATAACATGACTAATGCCTACAACATCGGCTTCATGCTGTCTAAGAAAGGCATTAGCAGCATGGACATGAAGGGTAAAAACTCTCTGTCAACGGGTAAGTTCACACTACCCATCTTCGAGGATGACATTACCAAACACGTTCAAATGTGTTCTGGCGGTCAGCGTGGTATTGCTTATTGGAGCAAGCAGCTACCAGGTGTTCGTAACATAGACATGAACGGTGTAAACTGTTTCGATATCTCTGTGGATACAACAGGAATTTGTGAGTGTATTGCCAGCGGAATAAACCGTAAAAGCGCTGCCATAGAAACCGTTTGGTTCTTGGCTCAGGAGCAGGGCACAGGCAAGCGTTTCCTGCATATCATCAATGGCAAGTTAGCTCAGCAGACCGAGGTTCGCGAATTAGCCCCCGATCTACACATCTCTAAGGCTACATGCGTAGGTGCCTGCGGCGGTAGTGCAGCCTACATCTACGCCATTGACGGTGGCAAGCTCTATGCCTATGCATGGGAGTCTAATACCGAGGTTGAGATTCCTCTACCTGGCGTTACAGAGCCTGTCACCTTCGTAACCAACCAGTGGTTGTCTCTAATGTTCGGTGACAAGTTCCGCAACTACGACAACCTTATTGTCGGTACTCAAAATGGTAACGAATACACCCTGTATTTCTTCGACAAATTGACTGGTGGAACACCCACCGAAGCAGCCTACCGAACAGTTTCAGGAACAGGTAAGGTTTGCGCTATTCGTCGTTGTACGCCCAGCGAAATCAATAACTTGGTTATTACCATGGGACCACGCTCACCAATGCCTATTTTCCCCACTAGTGAATAATAGTTTAGAATACAGAGAAAAACAAAAAGAAAATGAGATATTTCATCAGTATAGTGCTGGCCGTGTTTGCAATCACGGCTAGCGCTCAGACAAACTTCAACGAGGGCAAGACATTCCAGCAGATTCTGGATCAGGCTAAAGCAGAGGGTAAGCCCGTATTCATAGACTGCTACACCTCTTGGTGCGGTCCCTGCAAGCATATGGCAACAGTAGTGTTCCCTCAGAAAGAGGCAGGAGATTACTTCAACAGCAAGTTCGTATGCTGGAAGGTTGATATGGAGAAGGGAGAAGGCCCCGAGTTAGCCAAGAAATATGATGTGGCAGCCTACCCCACCTTTTTGATTGTGAATAGTGATGGTAGTCTTCGCGCCAGCCAAGTTGGATCAGCCCCATTGGATAAATTCATAAAGACTATAGACGGTCTGCTAAACGAGGAGAAAGGACTTAACTGGTACCAGCAGCAATTCAAGGACGGCAATCGCGATGAGGCATTCCTGAAGGACTACATGGACCTATTGGACAGCCGTTATTTGCGTAACGAGAAGAAACAAGTTACCAGCGTCCTACTGCAGGGAAAGACTCCCGAACAGATAGTAGAAGACAGCATACTCTTCAAGAAGTTCTTTGATGCCAGCTACGATACTGACGATGAACTCTTCTTAGGTGTTTATCGTCTGCGCCCTACCATTGTAGAGAAGTACGGAGAGACGTCTGCCGAAACACTTGACAAAGCCTGGAAGTTGGGCGCACGCATGATCATCGAGTTCGAAGGACGTGAGTTTAAGAACTTCGACCCAGCAAAATTCGAAACTTTCAAGCAGATGATGAAGGACTACAATGTACCTGGCATAGAGCAGATTGAAGATGCCACTCTGATAGCTGTTGCAAACTACAAGAAGGACTATGCTACATTAGCCAAGTACCTTCAGAAGGACATCAAAACCAAAGGTGCCGTATGGCCCAGCGCACGCGACCTCTGGCCTATTCTGATGGGCATGTCACAGAACTGCAGCCAGGACAAGAAGATGAAGAAGTTGGTTATAGCAGAAGCTAAGAACCGAATAGAAATCTTGAAGAATCAGGAGACTCAGAACCCTGGCGGCAAAGTTACCGTTGAGGGTAAGCAGATGACAGCAGCTGAATTCATGATCAACAACTTCCAAAAGACTATCGACCAGTTGAATAAGTAAAGGGAAAAACTCTCCCTATTATCAGAATACAAAAGAAAGGCCCTTGAGTTTTCGATGCTCAAGGGTCTTTTTCTTTTATGCCTTACATTGCTGCATTTGCGAGAGCAGTGCGTTGGCTTGCTCTACCGAGTTAACCTCTGTAACTAAGAGCTTAAACTGGTTCTTACTGTTATCCACCTTGCAAATATGGGCATTGGTGGTAGCAAAGGCAATTACCTTGTGAAAAGCCTCGCTATCATAGAAGGGGCTGTCGGGATTAGAGACAAACTGCATGCGCATACGTCCCTGTTTCAGCATAATACGCTCGCAACCGAAGTAACGTCCCAAGCTGCGCAACTTCACTACCCGAATTAGTTCCTCTCCCTCATCAGGGATGGTACCAAAGCGGTCAATCATGCGCTGACGGAATTGCTCTACATCAGCATCACGTTCTAATCCGTCCAACTCGCGATAAAGCAACATACGTTCGCTACTGGTGGGAACATAATCTTCGCTGAAGGACATAGGCAGGTCGCTCTCTATGATGCATTCCTCCACAAATTCTGTTCCACTGGTGATAATACCAGCTTTCACTTCCTCTTTGTACAGATCTTGGAACTCATCGTTACGCAACTCCTTAACTGCTTGCGACAGAATCTTCTGGTAAGCCTCGTAGCCAAGGTCAGCTATGAAGCCGCTCTGTTCGGCACCTAACATGTTACCAGCACCACGAATGTCCAAATCCTGCATAGCAATATGAATACCGCTGCCCAAATCAGAGAAATTCTCTATAGCTTGCAGACGACGGCGGGCATCTATATTCAGAGCACTCAAAGGCGGAGCCAGCAGATAGCAGAAAGCCTTCTTATTCGAACGCCCCACTCTACCACGCATCTGGTGCAGGTCGCTCAATCCGAAGTTCTGTGCTCCGTTTATAATAATGGTATTGGCATTTGGAATATCCAATCCGCTCTCTATGATGGTAGTACTCAACAGCACATCATAGTCATAGTTGGCAAAAGCCATCATAATATTCTCTAACGTCTCTGGTGGCATCTGTCCGTGTGCAACAGCCACACGGGCATCAGGCACATGCTTGTGTATGAGAGCCGCCAAATCTAGTAGATTATTGATGCGGTTATTCACAAAGAAAACCTGTCCGTTACGACTCATCTCAAAGTTGATAGCCTCGGCTATAATCTCAGCGCTGAACACGCTCACCTGCGTCTGTATAGGATAGCGGTTGGGAGGTGGTGTCTGAATCACACTCAGATCACGTGCCCCCATCAGACTGAACTGCAAAGTACGCGGAATGGGCGTAGCGGTAAGTGTCAGCGTGTCAACGTTCACCTTCATTTGACGAAGCTTCTCCTTAGTACTAACACCAAACTTCTGCTCCTCGTCAATAATGAGCAAGCCCAAATCCTTGAACTTAACACTCTTTCCTATCAGCTTATGCGTACCTATGACAATATTGATGGTGCCGTTCTTCAGTCCTTCAAGAATCTCTTTTGTCTGCGACGCAGTACGTGCACGACTCAAGTATGCAATCGTGACGGGGAAATCCTTCAGACGGCTTGAGAATGTGCGAAAGTGCTGATATGCCAATACCGTGGTTGGTACCAATACAGCCACCTGCTTATTATCAGCACAAGCCTTAAAGGCAGCACGCACAGCAACTTCGGTCTTGCCAAAGCCCACATCGCCGCATACCAAACGGTCCATAGGACGCGCGCGTTCCATGTCGGCCTTCACATCCTGAGTAGCCTTCAACTGATCAGGCGTATCCTCATAAAGGAAGCTGGCCTCCAATTCATGCTGCATGAAACTGTCGGGCGAATAAGAGAAGCCCTTCTCTTCACGTCGGCGACTGTATAGCTTTATAAGGTCTCGGGCAATATCCTTAATCTTAGTCTTTGTGCGCTCCTTCATGCGCTCCCATGCTCCTGTTCCTAAGGTGCTGATGCGCGGTGGCTCTCCTTCTTTTCCTTTATATTTTGATACTTTATGCAGGGCGTGAATGGAAACAAATACCACATCGTCGTGGTTATAGATAATCTTTATTACCTCCTGCATCTTATCTCCGTTGGGAATACGCACCAACCCTCCAAACCTACCTACACCGTGATCCAAATGTACCACAAAATCACCAATTTCAAACTGCTGCAGTTCCTTCAAAGTCAATGCAACCTTTCCTGTACGAGTTTGCTGGGTACGCAGAGTGTATTTATGATAACGGTCGAATATCTGATGGTCAGTAAAGAAACAGGCCTTTAGATCATCATCTACGAATCCTGCATGGATGGTCTTCGAAACAGCCTCAAACTGAATACCTGTTGCTTTCTCCTGGAAGATATTCTCCAGACGATCAGTTTGCTTAGAACTATCAGCTAAGATATAAAGCTTATAACCGTCCTCCTGATAACGCGAAAATGACTGAAACAGCAACTCGAAATTCTTATGAAAGACAGGTTGAGGATGAGTGTGGAAATTCAGTTGAGAGTTGATAGTTGAGAGTTGAGAATTTATACTTCCGTTTCTTAATTCTATACAACGGAAGTCCAGCAGCTGATGTTTGAATTCTTCAGGATTAACCAGAATATGTTCTACAGAGAGAAGAGTCTCTCCCTCCTTCGAGGGGAGCTGGGAGGCGGCCACCTGCTTTACAAACCCTTCCTGATACACTTGCTCAACAACATCTGCAACATAGGCGGGATCTTTCATTACCAGCACCGATTCCTGAGGCAGGAAACTAAGGAAACTCTCCCTCCCTTCCTGCTGTGTAGTCATCTCAGGCACAATGCTAATCTGTTGCAGTTTTGTACGACTCAACTGACTCTGCACCTCGAAAGTGCGGATACTATCCACCTCATCGCCGAAGAAATCTATACGATAAGGGAGTTCGCACGAGTAAGAATACACGTCTATGATACTACCACGAACAGCAAACTGTCCTGGCTCATACACATAGTCTACACGCTGAAAACCGTATTCCAACAACGTTTCCTGTACAAATATAATATCAATTTTCTCGCCAGTCTGTAGACGAAGTGTCTGTTCGCTCAACTTCGTCTTCGTAACAACAAGTTCTGCTAACGCCTGAGGATAAGTTACAATATAAAGTTGAGAGATAAGGGAACTGATGCGGCTCAACACTTCTGTACGAAGGATTTCATTGCCGGCATCACGTTGTCCGTATTTGATGGCACGTTTGTAGCTGCAGGGAAAGAACAGCACTTGCTCTTGCCCCATTATCTGAGTTAAGTCGTGATAGAAATAACCAGCTTCTTCCTCATCATCCATAACAAAGAGATATACATCTCCACGGGAAGGAAGGGGAAAAGTAGATATCGCTGCAAACACCATAGGGGCACAGCTACCTTGCAATCCTGAGATTTGGATAGTTTTCTGTTTACTCCCTAATGCTGCGGTAAGCGCCTTCACACCCGGGTGCAAAGCATATATTTTCTGTAATTGCTGAATTTCCATTAATAAAGAATGCCAATTTGCGGGTGCGAAGTTACAACAAAAAAACGAGATAAGAAAATAGGCTCACTTGTAAAAAAAGGAGGCTGCCCCTATCTTAAAGGATAAAAATGCCGTTGTAAAAGGTGGGAAGAAAGGGTGTAAAGTTAAAACCACATCATTGTTTGTTAAAACCAAGGGAATGTTTGATAAAACCAAGGAAATGATTGCAAAAACACAAGCATTGATTTATAATTATTCGAAGGGCAACCTCTCTCCAAATCACAACACAAGTGAAGCGAGGTTGCCCAAATCTATTTAGAGATTACATGCGATAAAATGCGGCAAAAGCACGGATACAATACTCGTGGTCTGCACATGAGGCAGTCTCACGAACACTGTGCATAGCCAGAACGGGATTTCCCATATCAACACCACGAAGGGGCAACGATGATGCCAGGATATTTCCTAAAGTGCTGCCTCCTGCCACGTCACTATGGTTAACAAAACGCTGGCAAGGAACACCAGCCTCTTTACAGACGCTAGCAAAGACTGCAGCCGAAACAGCATCACTGGCGTACTTCTGAGCAGCATTGAACTTAATGACAGGTCCACCGCCCAAAACAGGATGATTGGTGGGATCATATTTATCGCTGTAGTTAGGATGCCAGCCATGAGCATTATCGGCAGAAACCATGAAAGCTTTCTCGACTGCACAATAGAAACCTTCCAATGTATCACCTTGTGCCAACACAATCCTCTGAAGTATGCTTGCCAAGAAGGGGCTACCGGCACCTTGCTTGGTTTGACTTCCAGTCTCTTCATTATCGAAAATGGCAAGTACCTGAGTCGTTTTGGGTACAACATCTCCGGTCTGTAGAAGAGCCTGCAGTCCAGCATGGACCATACTTAAATCGTCCAAGCGTCCACTGGACAGGAATTCATCATGCATACCAAATGTGCAGGCAGGTGTTGCATCATAAAGATAAAGGTCGAAATCCAAGACATCATCAGTTTTGCATCCTACCTCATCACAAATCAGATTCATCAGCATATTACCTTTCTCTAATTCGTTCTGGACAATACCCAGAATAGGAAGCATATCTTTCTGCTTAGAAAGCTTTACGCCATCATTAACCTGACGATTGAAATGAATAGCAAGATTGCTTATCTGCATCAAAGGTTTTTTACAGAAAAAAAGACGTGTCTGAGGACTCATAGCATCCTTTCCCTTAACAATAACACGACCAGCCAGAGAAAGAGGTCTATCAAACCACGTACTCATAATGGGGCCTCCGTACACTTCAGTATTCAGTTTGGTAATACCGCCCTCGCATGTAATCTCAGCATTAGGCTTAATACGGAAAGTGGGTGAATCACAATGTGCACAGATTACATGAAAGCCTACCTCGGCAAGCGGTTTGCTACCCATACGGAAAGCATAGAGAGAAGAATCGTTCTTCGTAACATAGAACTGAGTGCCAGGCTGTAAGTCCTGAAGAGGCACAGCGGCATTATACTCGCGGAAACCTGCTTTCTCTAAGCGTTTGCGCAATGTATCTACTGCCAGAAAATTGACTGGTGAACTATCAAGGAAAGATAGAAGATCTTGTATCATATCAATAAAAAGGGTTGTTTGTGTTTGTCTTTCTCAAATATTCTCTTTAAATTTGTAGACAAAATTACGAAAAGTTGATTGCAAAACAAAATAAAAATACAGAAAAACTCCATATAGCCGTAGCCGGTAACATCGGAAGTGGTAAAACAACATTGACAAAATTGTTGTCCGACCATTACAATTGGATACCACAATTCGAGGCTGTAACCAATAATCCATACCTTCAGGATTATTACAGCGATATCATGCGATGGAGTTTTAATATGGAGGTCTATTTCCTGAAGGAGCGTTTCCGAAACCTTCTGGAGATGGAACAATCCCCCAAGACATTCATTCAGGATCGAACAATCTACGAGGGTGTTCATGTATTCGTTGTCAACAATTACAAGCAGGGACACCTTTCGGAACGTGATTACGAGGCATATATGGAGCTCTTCGGATTGATGACAGATATGGTTCGCTATCCTGACTTGATGATTTATCTGCGAGCCAGTATTCCACACCTTGTATCCAATATTCAAAAAAGAGGTCGTGATTACGAGCAGGCCATTCAGATAGATTACCTAAAAGGCTTGAATGATCTATACGAGGATTTTATATACAACAAATACAAGGGAAAAGTTCTAACCATTGATGTGGACAACATGGACTACCTACATAACAAGCAGGACTTCACATCCATCACTCAGAAAATAGACAGTCTGTTATATGGACTCTTTCCCTTAGACCCTAAACTATAAACACCCAACTCTAAACTCAACAAATATGCATATAGCCATTGCAGGTAATATCGGTTGCGGAAAGACAACCCTTACCAAGATGTTGGTGAAAAGGTACGGATGGACTCCACGATACGAGCCCGTTGATGTGAATCCTTATCTGGAAGACTTCTACAAGGATATGAATCGCTGGAGTTTTAACTTACAGGTTTATTTCCTTAACAAACGTTTCCGCGATGTTGTGGAAATATCCAAGAGTAAGGAAACCATCATCCAAGACAGAACAATCTTTGAGGATGCCCGCATTTTTGCTCCTAACCTTCATGAACAAGGATACATGAGCGACAGAGATTTTTCAAACTATTCTGAACTATTTGATCTGATGATGTCTCTTGTAGGGTTACCCGATTTGATGATTTACATCCGAAGCACCATTCCAAATCTGATTGCACAAATCAGTAAACGAGGCAGGGACTACGAACAAAGCATCCGCATAGACTACCTAAAAGGTCTGAACGACCGCTATGAGGCTTGGATTAAAACTTATAAGGGTCCGCTTCTGATTATAGACGGAGATCGTCTGAAATTTGAAGCGAACCCTAAGGATTTTCAGTTTATAACTGACCAGATAGACGCTAAGCTATATGGTTTATTCCCAGAAGAGTAGAGGCAAATCCCCTACTCTTCTTTTTTATATCAGAACTTTATACCCAAGGTACAGGTAATGCTATGACGCGTAAGATCTACAGGCACAGGCTCAAGGCGTACATTCATTAAATCAGGATTAGCAGTTGAGAAATCTGTATCAGGGCTTGTAAAACTGTCGTCAAAGGCATAGAAATCGGCTTTCTGATGACGAATCTTGTATGCCAAATCAAAATAGAACTTCTTCCATCTATAACCAGCACCTAAACTGAGGATATGTGTAGGCTTGGTAATCATATAGTTAGTGCGTGTTATATAATCCATTGAAGCACTATTGATAAGTATCTGGTCGAAGTTAGCATTCTTTTCATACGGGGAGGTTGAGAAATTATAACCCAGACGGAATGCCAAAGGAGTTATAGGACGAACCTCAACACCAGCACGAATGGTATGAACGCCCTTAAGATTCTCATACATATGATCATTCATGGCTATATCCTTTTCTCCGCTGAAAGAATCATCATAGGGATAACGTTGCGTCATATTCTTGTAACTAGCATATTCATAGTCAACATCCCATGCAAATTTATTACTAACGGTACTTCCCATGCTGGCACGGAACTTCCATGGAGTTTTGATATTAAAGGGCAAATAGCTTTCAACAGATTTCGAAATTTCAATTGGATTTTGTGTTTCGTCAGCATAATTCATCCAGACACTACTCTTGAGTTTGTACCATGTAGGAGACTCTATTGCAAAACCAACACGGAATGAATTGTCTTCAAAAGGAAGGACAATACCACCAAGTTTGAAGTTAAAGCCATATCCTGTTACATTATAATCGTTCCAAATGCTATAGTCGCCTTTATGTTCAACATCGTTATCGTCTATAAAATGGCTAGCTTCGAAATAGTTTGTCCATGCGTTGTAGTCAATATTATCTACTCCAAAAGTTAGACCCAAGAAGGCACGATTCATTATATTAGTGCTGACATTGAAATCCCAACCACGTAGTGAACCATCACTATGATGCGTATATGTGTTATAATCTCCGTAATACTTGTTTGAATACCTTAATTTACCCTCATCATCTGTGTAACTGGTCAAGGCTTTATTATCTATTGCAAGACCAGTAAGATTTCTATTTGTACCATATCCATAGCTGGCAAGTTCAGCCAGCTGATCCATCTGGCTAATGTTGAGAGGATAATTTAAATCGCTATCAGCATAGAAATTAGAGAAGAAATTCTTTTTCTTCTGATAATTGACAGCAAAATTTACATAAGGACAGACGTCAGATTCAGTCTTGAAGTTAAATACAACACCTATCTGGTCGAAAGTTCCTGCCCCACGGTTCTCCTCCTTAATTCTGTTCTTGTTCCAGAGACCGCCAAAAGTTAGAGCCACATCACCTTTTCTGTAAAGTCCGATGCCTGCAGGATTCCAACTGATAACACTCATATCGGCACCAAGTGCGCCTAAGGCTCCACCCATACCCACATAACGTGATGTACCTATTACATCATCGGAGTTATTTAGCATCTGCTCATTCATATAGGTATCCTGTGCATAAGCTGAAGCAGCACATAGAAGCAAAGATATTGAAAACAGCTTTTTCATAATTCAATATTATTTGATATAAAATACTCAATTATCAATTATCAATTGGAGTCTTATCTGCGTCCACCACGAGAGGCACCGCCACCACTAAAGCCACCACCACGTGATCCTCCTCCAAAACTACCACCGCTTCCGAAGCTACCACCTCTGGAACTACCACCAAAGCCGCCACTTACAGACGAACTGCGAGATGAGGATGAAGAAGAACGGCTGGATTCGTATGTTCTGGATGATGACTCTGTACGTGATGAGCCTCTTTCCCCACGTGAAATTCCTCTGTCAGAACGTGAAGAGACATTACGCTCAGTAGTTGATCTTACATTTCCTTGACGCGTTGAAATATTTCCGCGTGTAGAAACAGTGTTTCGGTCATTGCGAGAAGGGACAGACAGACCAGTGCGATTACCTCTGCTGGTATAGCCAGCCATTCGTTGTCCTCCATAACGAATAGGAAGACTACTCGGATGATGACTTATACCTCCATGATGGTGATATGAAGGATAATGTATGTAACCACCCCAGCCAAAATACCATGAAGGACGATGATACAATCCCCAGTCATACCAGCTATAGAAGCCGTGACGGTAATAGGGGGCATACCATCCGTACCATGGGTCATACCAGGGATCATACCATCCATAGCAATAATCCCAATACCATGGGTCAATAAAATGAACACTGTGGTAACGACCTAAACGAGAAGTCAGAACATAGTCATCATAGTAGGAGTTATCATCATCATAGTAATTGCTACCAGATTCTGCCTCACTACCATATACATATGTCTTCTGACTAGTGCTATCATTGCTGAATACATATAAGGTGTCATTAACCAACTTGGCTACAACTTGTCCATTGTTAACCAAATTACCACGTCTGTTGTAATCATCTACATCACGCAGTTGTCCGGTATGGTAGTCAACATTGGCATCTTCATACTCTTCGGAAGTAACAATATTTGATACATCCTTGTAGGTGGACTTGTTCTTTGTTGTCTTAGCAACAGATTTTGCAACTTCCTTCTTGCTGGAAACAAAGTACATATCATCATCTATGTCTTGTGCATGAACAGTTGCAGAAAGACCCCAAACCGACAAAAGAAAAAGATACAAAAACTTCATAACACTATGGTTTTATTTGTTTATGATACAAAGGTAGAAGTATTAAACGAAATAGCCAAAAGGATTTTACCTAATTTGGCGAGGAAATTTCCCCAGTTACAAAAATATATGTATTTTTGCATTCTGTTATGAAATACTACGAGGTAAACTTCAACATAAAGCCATACATAGAGGCTTATAGCGATGTCTTGTCCGCATCATTGGCAGAGATTGAATTTGAGTCCTTCGTTCCAACGGACAAAGGATTACAAGCCTATATTCAGAAGCCCTTATTTGACGAAGAAAGGCTAAGACAGACAATAGAGGAATTCCCCTTTACGGATGTAAGTATAAAATACGGCATAGCAGAAGCAAAATACGAAGATTGGAATGCCGTATGGGAAGAAGAAGGCTTTCACCCCATCATAATAGATAATACTATTGTAATTCATGACGTAAAGCATACGGATGTACCCGTTCTACCCTATGACATCATTATATCCCCCAAACTGGCTTTTGGAACAGGAAGTCACCAAACCACTCGTATGATATTACGTGAGTTAGCTACTCAAGACCTTACAGACAAAAAGATTATTGATGCAGGCACAGGTACCGGCATACTTTCCATTATGTGTATCAAAAGAGGAGCTGCAAGTGTATTTGCCTATGACATTGACGAATGGAGTGTTGAAAATACTCGTGATAACATTCTTTTGAATGGGGTACAAAATAAAATAACTGTAGAGGAAGGAGATTCAACAGTCCTGACGAAAACAGGAAATGCCGACTTGCTGATAGCCAACATTAACAGAAACATCCTGCTAAACGATCTGCACGCCTTCAGTAGCAAGTTATCACCCAAGGGGCAGATGTTACTGAGTGGTTTCTACACAGAAGATGTACCAGTATTACTGGAAGCAGCACAAAAAGAAAACCTAAAGCTGATTAAGAAAGAGAGCGACGAAAACTGGTGTATGCTTCTCTTGGAGAAACAGTAGATCATTCAAAACGAATACTCTTTGCTGGATGAATATTTGAAATAAGATAACTGGGGATAACAAGTGCCAATACACAAATAACGAGTGTTGCAACATTTATTATCGTAAAGAAAGCCCAATCAACAGTTACAGGAACAGCTTCTACATAATATACAGTCGGATCCAAGTGTATCAAATGCCATTGTTGCTGTATGAAAATAAGGGCAAATGCCAAGATGTTACCGTATAACATGCCACGCAAGATGACAAAGAAGCTGAAATAAAGGAAGATATGACGCATACGCGAATTGCTTGCACCAAGTGCCTTCAGAATTCCAATAAAGTTTGTACGCTCAAGTATAATGATAAGCAATCCACTTATCATAGTCACACCTGCAACACAAACCATAAGGATAAGAATAACCCAAACATCCAGATCCAGCAACTGTAGCCATGCAAAGATTTGGGGATACATCTCGTATATACTCATACTGGTATAATACGCTCCATAAGGGTCTTGTGTTCTGTTTACCTTATTTATAATATAAGACGATGCTTCTGGCAACTGAGAAAAGTCACTTAACCAGATTTCTGCCCCTGAATACTGATAGGTATCAAAACCAAGAAGTTTCTGTACTGTAGAAACATCTGTAAATACAAGTTTATTGTCGAAGTCGGTCAGATTAGTGCAATAGATAGCAGAAACCTTGAACTTACGTGCTTTAACTCTATCCTCAAAGAAATAAGCATATACATCAGAGCCCACCTTAAGGGACATCTGTTTGGAGAGCGACTGGGAGATGATAAGCTTGCCCGTAGTTGACGTATCAGGGAAAGAGGCAATCTCTCCATCAATAAGATGTTTACGGAAGAAACTGTAATCATAACGCTCTCCTACTCCTTTAAACATAACACCTCTGAACGAATTGTCCGTCTTAAGCATACCAGGTTTTATGCAGAATGGAGAAACAGTCTGTGCACCAGGAACAGAATCAAGAACCGAAAAGGTTTCCTGGTTGAAAACAATAGGCTTATATTGTTCAGAATTCTGACTATCGTAATTTATAACCTGAATATGAGAGCCAAAGCCAAGAACTTTGTTCTTGATCTCGCTTTGGAAGGCTAAAACAACGCCAGTACTTAATAACATAATAGCCACACCTACTGCAACACCAAGTGTTGCAATACGTATGGCCGGTTTAGAGACACGTTTAACATCGTCAGAATGTCGGAACAATCGACTTGCTATAAACCATGTAAACATATCCCTCTATGTAAATTAAATGTTATTACTTGAGCGTTGTACCAGGATAAGCCTCGAGAGCTTTACGCAATACAAAAAGGGCACGAGTTAAGTCCTCCTTCTTGAGCACATATGCCAGACGGACTTCATCTCTACCAGAACCTGGAGTTGTATAGAAACCTGCGGCAGGAGCCATCATAACAGTTTCTCCTTCGTAGTTGAAATCGCTCAAGCACCAAGCACAGAACTTTTCGGCATCGTCAACAGGCAGTTTTGCAACCGTATAGAAGGCCCCCATAGGAATGGGACTGTAAACACCTGGAATACGATTCAGTCCGTCAATAAGACATTTTCTGCGCTCTACATACTCGTCATATACTTCACGACTATACTCTTCCGGCTCATCCAAGCTGGCTTCTGCAGCAATCTGACCAATAAGTGGAGGACTCAAACGAGCCTGGCAGAATTTCATGACAGCCTTACGTACCTCCTGGTTTTTGGTAATGAGAGCACCTATTCTGATTCCACACTCACTATATCGTTTGCTGACAGAGTCAATCAATACAACGTTGTTTTCTATACCTTCCAGATGACATGCGCTGATATAGGGACTTCCAGTATAG
This sequence comes from Bacteroidaceae bacterium, assembly GCA_017619585.1. The sequence continues at coordinate 49,242 of JAFZSA010000006.1, read as the reverse complement.
ATAAACTCACGGTATACCTCGTCAGAGAAAAGATACAGATCGTACTTCTTAACCAAATCACGAATCTGGTTCATCTCGCGTCTGGTATACAAGTATCCTGTTGGGTTGTTCGGATTGCATATCAGAATGGCACGAGTCTTCTCATTAATCAACTCCTCGAATTTCTCAACCTTAGGCAGAGAAAAACCCTCCTCGATGGTAGTGGCAATCGTACGGATTACTGCACCGGCAGATATTGCAAATGCCATATAGTTGGCATAAGCTGGCTCGGGAACAATAATCTCGTCACCAGGATTCAGACATGCCAGGAATGAGAACAACACAGCCTCAGAACCGCCACTGGTGATAATAATATCGTCAGCTGTGAGGTTGATATTGTATTTTGCGTAATAATTTACAAGTTTTTTTCTGTAACTAAGATATCCCTGACTTGGACTGTATTCAAGGATCTTACGGTCTATGTTATGGATTGCATCGAGTGCCGCCTTAGGAGTTGGGAGGTCAGGCTGACCAATATTAAGATGATAGACATGAACTCCACGTTCTTTAGCCGCAAAAGCCAATGGTGCCAATTTACGAATTGGCGACTCGGGCATCTCAAATCCACGTACAGAAATTTTTGGCATCTTTAATCGTTATTTCTAATATGAGTTATTATTAATCTTTTACCTTTTTCAGCACGCAGGCAGTTCGGGCAGGCAAGTATAATTGAAGCCACCCCTTATTGTCACGTGCCAAGACATTATCATAGTTTGTCAAATGAGTTAATTTATCATCATTAAAGCCATTACCGCCAAAGGACACATCATCCGTGTTGAGCAGATACTCATAAGATCCCTGCTTAACCATGAATCCGTAGCCGCAATATGACCTTGTCGGGCTGAAGTTGAAGAAGAACAGCAAGTCACCACGTTGATAGGCAAAAACCTGATCACCATCATTATGACAGATTTCCTGAACAGGCTGTTTCTCGAAATGCTTTTGCTTTTTGATAATCTTCAGCATGGCAATATCAAAATCATTCAAATAATGATAACACAGAGATTTATCATCTACAAGATTCCATTGCCTACGTGCATACTTATAACTCCAGCCATTACCTTCACGTGGGAAGTCAATCCATTCTGGATGTCCGAACTCATTACCCATGAAGTTCAGATAACCGCCATTTATGGTAGTCGCAGTAAGCAAACGAATCATCTTATGTAAAGCAATACCACGTTCTACAGAAGAAGTCTGATCACCTTTCTTGAAATGCCAATACATATCAGCATCTATTAGACGGAAGATGATAGTTTTGTCTCCCACAAGCGCCTGATCATGAGACTCGGCATAAGAGATTGTTTTCTCGTCTTTTCTACGATTGGTTAATTCCCAAAGCATTGCACTTGGTTTCCAGTCCTCATCCTTTAGCTCCTTGATGGTCTTAATCCAGAAATCAGGAATGTTCATAGCCATTCGGTAGTCAAAACCGTAGCCTCCATCCTTAATCGGAGCTGCCAGACCTGGCATACCACTAACCTCTTCGGCAATAGTTATAGCATGTTTGTTGACCTGATGTATCAGATCGTTTGCCAACGTCAGATATGTAATAGCGTTTCCATCTTGATGTCCGTTGTAATAATCGGCATATTCGCAGAAACTCTCACCTAATCCATGGCTATAGTAGAGCATTGAAGTAACACCATCAAAGCGGAAACCGTCAAAGTGATATTCTTCAAGCCAGTATTTGCAGTTAGAAAGCAAGAAGTGCAGGACTTCATTCTTGCCATAGTCGAAACAAAGACTATCCCATGCGGGATGCTCATGCAAAGCGCCCTGATAGAAATATTGGTTAGGGTCACCTGCAAAGTTACCCAATCCTTCATTCTCGTTTTTGACAGCATGGCTGTGTACAATATCCATAATGACAGCAATGCCTTTGGCATGAGCCGCATCAATCAAAGACTTTAATTCTTCTGGCGTACCGAATCTGCTGCTTGCAGCAAAGAAACTGCTTACATGATAGCCGAAACTCCCATAATAAGGATGTTCCTGGATAGCCATTATCTGTATGCAATTGTAGCCTAACTTTGCTATACGTGGTAAGACATTATCACGGAACTCAGTATAGGTACCTACCTTTTCTGCATCCTGCCCCATTCCAATGTGGCATTCATATATCAACAACGGGTCTGTCTCTGGCTTAAACTTGGGATTCTGCCAGACAAACTTCTCTTCGGGATCCCAAACCTGAGCACTGAACAAATGTGTTTCAGGATCCTGAACGACTCTGGTTGCCCATGCAGGAATACGCTCGCCACAACCGCCATCCCAATGAATCATCAGTTTGAAGTGGGTTCCGTGACGGAAGTTCTTGTTCTTGATTTTGATTTCCCAGTTTCCAGTTCCCTTTATGCGTTTCATAGCATATTTGGCACTTTCTTTCCAGTCATTAAAATCTCCTACAACAAAGATATCAATAGCATTGGGCGCCCATTCTCTTAGAATCCATGAATCTTCAGTTTTGTGCAGACCGAAGTAGAGATAACCTGTGGCAAAATCATTAAGACTTCCCTTTTCGCCAACTAACTCAATTTTCTTGTCTATAGCAGCCTGATATCTGCCGTTTATTGCATCAGAAAAAGGTTCCAAATATGCGTCATTCTTGATTAGCTTAAGCTGACGCGGTGTAACACAAGAAGGACTCTTTGCCTTTTTCGTTACATTTGTTGCGGTTTTCTTGGTGGTAGCTTTGGTGCGTGCCATAATGTATAAGTTTTTATTTAAATCTAAAGTTATGTTTTTAGTGGATTGTTAATTCTGTTCTGAAGTCGTTCTTACTTCACCGTTTAAGTACGTTACTTTTCTTATAATTGTACCGGTTTTGTCTTTCTCAACAAATTCGCCGTTACGTTTACCCAAATGGTATTCGCCCTCGGATCTTACGCCATTGGCATCTTCCTGGATACCGAAGCCTTCTTTCATTCCCTTCTGGAATCTGCCTTTGAATTTGACGCCATCAGCCTGGCGGAGTATACCATTTCCTTCCATCAGACCATTTACCCAATTACCATCATAGACATCTCCGTTAGCCCATGTGTATTTGCCTGCCCCGTGAGGCTTGTCTGATTTCCAGTTTCCTATATATGTTGCTCCGGAATTCCATGTACATGTACCATAACCCGTTCTTTCTCCATTCAGGAAATGGCCAACGTATTTATCACCGTTTGGCAAAGTGGAAATTCCTTCTCCGGTTCTTTCTCCATGTTGATATTGTCCCTCATACTTTGTTCCGTCGGCAAAGATGTAAATGCCTTTACCATGTTTCTGGTCATTCAACCAATCACCCGTATAGGAATCGCCTGAAGCATATGTATAAGTTCCCTTGCCGTTCTTCTTGTTTTCCTTCCAATTACCTTCGTATTTGTCACCATTGTGCCAGTCATAGACGCCATAACCGTCTCGCATATCAGCCTTCCAGTGACCGCTATAATAGGCTCCATTGGCATGAGTATATATTCCCTTACCGTCTCTCTTGTCCTGAACCCATTCGCCTTTATAAACATCACCGTTGTAGTAATACATGGTTCCCTCTCCTTCCTGATAGTCGCGGAACCACAGACCCTCATACCGATTATTGTTCGAGAAATAATAAGTGCCGAATCCATGCTGTTGGTCCTGGAACCATTCTCCATCATATTTCTCACCGTCAGAGAACTGATAGACGCCATGACCTTCTCTTTTTCCTTTTACATAGTTACCCGTATGGAAATCACCATTGGGATATTTTGTCGTGCCCTTTCCGTAAGGTTTTCCCTTGAACATCTCACCCTGATATTCGCCTCCTCCTGCAGGAAAAGTATAGTTCCCTATTTTTATTTGTTGTGCATAAATCTGGGAACAGAATAACAGAAGAAATGTAAGTATATATTGTTTTGACAAACTCATTTTGTATATATTTTCAACAAATTTAATTATATGGTTCAACACTGCAAGATCAACTAATAGACTTTAAATGTTTTTAAACTATATCCCCGACACACGCTAATTAGATAAATTATCCAGCATTACCTCCTCTATTTCCTCGCCATCTTCGAACTCGTCATTATAGGAAGCACAGGGATTAAAATTACTTGGCACAACAAAATTCTCAGTAGGAGAATAGTGCAGGCTGTTATCTGCATATACTTTCTGCAGGAAGTATGCCGCTATGGGCAAGGCAGAATTAGAACCCTGACCATATGCTGTTGCGGCAAAGTGTATGTCACGCTCTTCACCGCCTACCCACGAACCGAACGTAAGGGAGGGAGTATATCCAACGAACCATCCGTCAGAGTTCATGTTAGTAGTACCAGTCTTACCACCCATAGGGGCGTATATCTTATATCTGTTACGCATTCTACCACCCGTACCACTGTCAACAACACCACGCATCAGTGTAATCATTTTGTAGGATGATTCCTCTGAAATGACCTCATGAACACGAGGCAGGAACTCAGCAACAATATTACCTTCAGAATCCTCAATTCTGGTAATATACATAGGAATTCTTCTTACGCCCTTCATGGGGAAAGCAGAGTATGCACCTACCATTTCAGAGACAGATATGTCGCAGGGACCCAGACAAAGAGACATAGATGGTACAATATCCTTATTCAGAATACCATACTCATGCAGAAGTCTTACAAGAGCAGAAGGAGAAAGCTGGCTCATCAGCCAGGCTGAAATCCAGTTGTTACTCATAGCCAAACCCCACTTCAGTGTAACCATCTCGCCATATCTTGCCCTACTGTCATTTCTTGGCGTCCATGTCTGATTACCAACCTGATAGGTCTGTTGTATATTAGGAGCTTCATCACAAGGACTCCAACCATTCTCCATAGCCAGAGAGTACAGATAAGGTTTGATGGTAGAGCCCACCTGCCTTCTTCCTTGGGTACACATATCATACTGGAAATGAGAGAAATCCGTTCCACCTACATAGGCCTTTACATATCCCGTCTCGTTTTCCATGACCATAAAGCCTGATCTAAGGAATCGTTTGTAATACTTGAGACTGTCTGAAGGGCTCATCAGGGTATCTATTTCTCCGTGAGGAGTATAAACGGTCATTTCTATAGGCTTATTGAAAGCGTCTTCTATTTCGGACTCGGAGTATCCTTCTGCCTTCATCTGAATATACCGTGCACACTGACGTTTTGCACGCTGGAATTTCTTGGCAACCTCATCTGCGCTCAATGAGCTGGCATACGGGGCATTCTTGTTAGTCCTCAATTCCTTTTCGAATACGGGTTGAAGTTCATCTACCACATGTTTCCTTACTGCCTCTTCCGCATACTGCTGCATTCGGGAATCAATGGTAGTGTAAACTTTCAATCCGTCTGTATATATATTATAGTTGGTTCCATCTCTTTTTACATTCTTATTGCACCACCCGTATGCAGGATCCGTCTCCCAGGCAAGTGAATCTTCATAGAACTTCTGGTCTTGCCAACTGGCATAATCAGACCTCTGGGGCTTCTTGGCCATCAGAATCTGCCTTAGGTAATCACGCAAATAGGCAGCAGCACCCTCCTTATGGTCCGTTCTGTGGAAGCTCAGGGTCAATGGCTGAAGCTTCAACTGATCAGCTTCTTCAGATGAAAGGTAGCCGGCTTTCTCCATCTGTGCCAAAACAACATTTCTTCGTTGTTCGCACCTTTCGGGATTTCTTACAGGATTAAAGTAGCTGGGATTCTTGCACATACCAACCAAGGTAGCACTCTCTGTAACGGTCAGGTCTTTGGGGTCCTTGCCGAAATAGGTTTTTGCTGCAGTCTTGATACCCACGGCATTATGCAGGAAGTCAAAGTGGTTGAGATACATTGTCAGTATCTCCTCTTTAGTATAATATCGCTCCAGCTTCAATGCAATTACCCATTCAATAGGTTTCTGCAGGAGTCTCTCCTTGACATTTTCTGCCTTCTCTGAATAGAGCTGCTTGGCAAGCTGCTGGGTAATGGTACTACCGCCACCCGCACTTTTCTGCATAAAAATGCCACGTTTTACAATAGCTCTGAAGAGTGCTTTTATATCAATACCGCTATGTTCGTAGAAGCGCTCGTCTTCCGTTGCCACAAGTGCCTGAATTACAGAGGGAGCGATGTCATTATATCCAACAAATATTCTGTTAGCCCGACTATAGCTCCATGTTCCTATCAGCTTGCCGTCGGCGGATATAACCTGTGATGCATATTTGTTAACGGGATTCTCTAATTCCTCTATTTCAGGCATATAGCCAATATATCCATTGAAGATGCAATAAAAGATGCCTCCGGCAGCAGCAACTAGCAGGATATATATTGTCCAAATATACAGAAAAACACGTTTCCTCATAATAGCGAATATTTGGCTACAAAGTTACAAATAAATTTTTATAAAACCGTCAAATAAAAACAAAATAACGTACATTATATATCTACTCAGGCACGCATATTGCATGAAACAAAAAAAATATATAATTTTGAAGCCCGAAAAATAATATGTAATATTCTCGGAGAAATATGGAAACAAGAAGTCTTGTAACAATTGCCAAGCATTCCAAGGAGAAACTGCTGTATCTCATTGAAATGGCTCAAGAGTTTGAACGCCATCCTAACAGAAAGATTCTTGATGGGAAAATCGTAGCAACATTGTTTTTCGAGCCCAGTACCAGAACAAGATTAAGTTTTGAGACTGCAGCAAATCGTCTGGGAGCCAAAGTCATTGGCTTTGCCGACCCCAAGGTAACAAGCGGAACAAAGGGAGAGACACTGAAAGATACCATCATGATGGTTTCCAACTATGCAGACATTATTGTCATGCGCCATTATCTGGAAGGGGCCGCTCAGTATGCAAGCGAGATATCACCTGTTCCCATTGTCAATGCCGGAGACGGTGCCAACCAGCACCCCAGCCAGACAATGCTTGACCTTTATTCCATCTACAAAACTCAGGGAACCTTGGAGAATCTGAATATTTATCTGGTGGGCGACCTGAAGTATGGCAGAACAGTACATAGTATTATTACCGCCATGCGTCACTTTAACCCCACATTCCACTTCATCGCACCAGATGAATTGGCAATGCCAGATTATTATAAGATGTATTGCAAGGAGAATAACATAAAATTCTTTGAGCATCAGGACTTTGATTCAAATACCATTGCAGGTGCAGATATTCTCTATATGACTCGTGTGCAGCGTGAGCGCTTCACGGATTTGGAAGAGTATGAGAGGGTCAAGGACCGCTACCTTCTGAAGGAGAATATGCTTTCCAAAGCACGTCAAAACATGAAGATCCTACATCCCCTGCCCCGTGTCAACGAGATTGAATACAGCATCGACAACACACCATACGCCTACTACTTCCAGCAGGCTCGCAACGGATTGTATGCAAGACAGGCATTGATATGCGATGCCTTGGGAATTACATTAGATGACATTAAAAACGACAAAACCATTATTGCATGAAACGTCAGGAATTACAAGTAGCAGCACTTGAGAACGGTACTGTTATAGATCATATACCATCAGCAAAAATATTCGAGGTCATAAGTCTGCTTCATCTTGAGAATGTCAGCACTTCTGTAACCATTGGTATCAACCTGAAAAGCAAGAAGATGGAGCATAAGAGCATCCTCAAGATTGCAGACAGGTTCTTTACTGACGAAGAACTGAACCAGTTGTCAGTAGTCACGCCCAATGTCACGCTGGCTATCATTCGTGATTTTGAAGTTGTAGAGAAAAAGCAAGTCAAGATGCCGGACGAACTTATTGGCATCATCAAGTGCGACAATCACAAATGCATAACCAACAACGAGCCCATGAAAACCCACTTCCATGTTCTGGACAAGGAAAAAGGAATTCTGCAATGTCGTTATTGCAACAGGGAAGTCACATTGAACAACGTGAAATTAATCTAAACAGGAAAATTTGTTATAATTATTAGGTATTGTATCTTATGGACAAAGACACTACTATTTTCTCCTTGATTGAGAAAGAACATCAGCGTCAGATGCGAGGCATTGAACTAATCGCATCAGAGAACTTTGTAAGTGACCAGGTTATGGCTGCCATGGGCTCATGCCTGACAAACAAGTACGCCGAGGGTTATCCCGGTAAGCGCTACTATGGCGGTTGTCAGGTTGTTGACGAAGTAGAGCAGTTGGCAATTGATCGTGTAAAGGAACTCTTCGGTGCAGAATATGCTAATGTTCAGCCCCACTCTGGTGCTCAGGCCAACGCAGCAGTATTCTTGGCATGCTTGAATCCAGGCGACACCTTCATGGGTTTGAACCTTGATCATGGAGGGCATCTTAGCCACGGTTCACTTGTTAATACTAGCGGTATTGTGTACAAGCCTATTGGTTATAACTTGAATAAGGAAACCGGTCGAGTTGACTATGACGAGATGGAGCGCCTGGCTCTTGAGCACAAGCCCAAGATGATTATCGGTGGCGGTTCTGCCTATAGCCGTGAATGGGATTATGCACGTATGCGTAAGATTGCCGACTCTGTAGGCGCTATCCTTATGATTGACATGGCTCACCCTGCCGGTCTTATTGCTGCAGGTCTGCTGGACAACCCCGTTAAATATGCTCATATCGTAACAAGTACCACACACAAGACCCTGCGCGGTCCCCGTGGTGGTATCATCCTCATGGGCAAGGACTTCGAGAATCCCTGGGGCAAGAAAACTCCTAAGGGAGAGGTTAAGATGATGTCAGCCCTGCTCAACAGCGCAGTATTCCCCGGTATTCAGGGCGGTCCCCTGGAGCACGTAATTGCTGCCAAAGCTGTTGCATTCAGCGAGGCTCTCTCTCCTGCCTTCAAGGAGTGGGCACTTCAGGTAAAGAAGAACGCAGCTGTTCTGGCCGACGAGCTTATCAAGCGCGGATTCAATATTGTTTCTGGCGGAACAGACAATCATTCAATGCTGGTTGACCTCCGTAACAAGTATCCCGATTTGACTGGTAAAGTAGCAGAGAAGGCTCTTGTTGCAGCAGACATTACAGTTAACAAGAACATGATTCCCTTTGACACACGCAGTGCTTTCCAGACAAGCGGTATCCGTTTAGGAACACCAGCCATCACCACACGCGGTGCCAAGGAAGACCTCATGATTAAGATTGCAGATTTCATCGAGCGTGTTCTGAACGCTCCTGAAGATGAGAATGTAATTGCTCAGGTACGTAGTGAGGTTAATGCCATCATGGCAGATTATCCTCTCTTTGCATATTAATCCTTAATTAGAGCGGAGGAGTTTGTCAATTTCCTCAAACTCCTTCCCTCTATTCAAGAACATATAGATGCGGTATAGATGCCTACCCCATCTGTCTTTATTCTCAGGCTCTAATTTCCTTACCATTTCCATACAGGGCTGTGCCTTTCTGTAAAGAGATTCAATAGCCTTCTTGTCCTCCAGACATTTGGGGTCCAACAGGTCTGTACAAGCACCATCCTGACGAATCCAGGCAAGATTCAGGAAGGAGATTCCTTTATTATAGTATGCATCTGTATAGGTACTGTCACGACGTATAGTACTGTCAGAGTATTCTATACACTTCTCATAGTCATTTTCAGCAAGCATGTACTTCGACTTAGAAAACCAATACAAAGGTTTCTCTGGGTCAAGTTTGATTAAAGAGTCAGCCAAAGCAAGCCCCTCTTTATACATATGCTTCTCGCAATAGATGTCGGCCAGATTTACAAAGAAGAAATCGTGGCTGGGATATTTTCTTACACCATCAACCAGATCCTTGATATAGGAAGAATCATTTTTCAGAGCCTGATGAGACCTGCATTTGTATTCCTGCAAGATAGCCCCCTCATTTTCTCCTACAGCACTGAAGGCCTGATCAATATATTTCAGTGTATTGTCATACTGCCCAAGCTTGTAACTCGAGAAAGTAGCCCAATATGCCACCTTGGGAAGATTGGCATCAGATGGGCGGGTGTATGTGTGATAAGAATCGAAGAAATTGTATGCCATAGCATAATTATTCTTCGACAGGTAGTATTTACCACCATTCAGAATATTGGTCAAGTGCTTTGAGCGTAGGCTGTTTGTCTTGGAATTGTATTTCAGCTTCACCACACCCTTAGCATTAGGAAGGGCATCAACGCTGTCGCACTTATACAGATTGCCATACATATTCAGCAAGGTACTGAACAGGGCAGCCGTATCACAAACTTGCTTCAGATAGGCCTTTGTATTCTGGATACTATTCAGGGATTCGTCCAGCAGGGCACATGTATAGTAGATATTAGCCCTGTCCTTGCTGGTCAGATTCTCTCTATCCAGGGCGCCCAACAGATTCTTCTTGGCGTTATCCTGACCATTAGAATTCTTAATGGCCAAGTTAGCAGCCTTGTGTAAGGTTGCTAACTTGACTAATTTCGGGGACTTCTGCTTATCTGCAGCATAAGCACCCGCATTTATTAAACTTAATAAAATGAATAAAAATAGTATTCGCTTCATTAATCACCAATCAGTTTCGACATTTCAGAGGCTTTGGCAGCATTACCTGTTACGGTATAGCACTGCTTCAACTCATATGCCCATTTCTCTGGATCATCAGGCATACATTCACGAGCCTTCTCGAAGAAAGGCAATGCCTCAGCAAAGAGACCCTTCGTCTTCTCGAGGGTTTCCTGAGCCTTGGCTCTGTTCTTAATGGAGCTGATGGTATTGTTCAAATCCAAGGCCTGACGATATTTACAAAGTCCGCACTGATACCAAGCATCGTATGAGTCGCTTTTAATCTCAGCACATTTCTTGTAAACCTCCAGGGCTTCATCATACTTGTTGGTAGCAAACAGCACATAAGCCTTACCATAATTGGCAATGTACAGGTTAGGATCAACGGCCAGAATAGCGTCAGCATATTCAAGCATCTTTTCCTTTCCGAACTTCTGATAATATGCCAGCAGCATCTGAATATAATCTGTGTTATTGGCAGGATCTTTCAGAGTGGTTTCGCGCAGATAGTTGGCCCATGCAACAGAATCACCCTTCTCAAGATAAGACATCACCTTAACCTGCTTTACACCTTCAGCACCCTCAGTAAACTGCAAAGCCTTCTCATAATATTTGTCCATAGCATCAAACATCTTGGCATTATGAGCAGTATGGAAGGCATAGTAAGCCATCTGGGCCTCGCTGATACGCATATCAGGCATACCGGCAATCTCAGGATAGTTCTTCTCGTAGTTCATTGCAACATCGTATGCCTCCAAGGCCATATCTGGACGTTTGGAATCTGCCAGGAACTGAGCTGCATAGATATAGTAAACTCCACTGTTTGCCAAATGAAGTTTCTTTGTCTTCAGATAAGCCTCGTTTCCGTACTCGCCAGTTGATAGTTTGGTATACTTCAACTCCTTGTGCAAACTCTCTGTCAGAGTCTTCAGGTTGTTGTAAAAATATAGAGTATCAAAAGTCTGCTTGTTAGAAGCTTTGCTAAGGAAGATGTTGTTTACAGGCAGAGTCAGGTCAGCAAGCATCTTGTAAATCTCGCCAAATCTTTTCTCCTCGATAGTATTGGTTTTAAGTGCCTTATTTACAAAGTCAACTGCCTTGGCATACTTCTCCAAAACTTCAGAATCGTCAGCACTCTTATCTTGGATTTTTGGCTCAATCGCATCCTTGATCTTCTGAGCCTCTGCCAGACAAGTCTTAGCCTCTTTCTTAGCTTCCTTCAGAGCAGCTTTCTCTTCAGGAGTCTGTGCCATTACGTTGCCTACGCAGAACAGAACGGCAAGTGATACAATAATCTTTTTCATAACGTTAGTATTGTTAATTGGTTGATTATTAGTTATTTATTCATTTGACTCATTTTCGGCCGCTGTTTCCTCGGAAGCCTCTGTTGTCTCTTCCTCTTCATCTGAACGGGGAACAACACTCAGGTGACTGATAACGTCGTTACGCTTCTTCAGTTCGATGACCTTAACACCCTGAGTAACACGGCTCTTGGTTGTCTTGATGTCATCAGCATGCAGACGGATTGTGATACCGCTCTTGTTGATAATCATCAAATCATCCTCGTCCTTTACAACTAGGATAGCAACCAGATAGCCGGTCTTCTCTGTGATAGCAATGGTCTTGACACCCTTACAGTGACGACTTGTCTTGCGGTATTCCTCAACATCGGTACGCTTACCGAATCCGTTCTCACTCAGTACCATGATGCTTTCGTTCTCAACATCGTTGATTACGCACATGCCTATGACACCGTCTCTGGGATCCTTGTCAAGGATAATGCTCTGTACACCTGTACTAACACGACCCATAGGACGAACCTCTGACTCGTTGAATCTAACAGCACGACCGCCAGCATTGGCAACAATAATCTCGTTGCTACCGTTTGTCAGCTCAACAGCTACTACGCTGTCGTCCTCGCGGATATTGATAGCGTTCACGCCATTGGTACGAACACGGCTGTATTCTGTCAGACAAGTCTTCTTTATGATACCCTGTCTGGTAGCAAACATTACATAATGAGTCTTGCAGAAGTCGGGATCATTCAGCTTGCGGATGCACAGGCAGTTGGTTACGCTATCACCTGCATCAATGTTCAGCATGTTCTGAATGGCACGTCCCTTATTGTTCTTGCTTCCTTCAGGAATGTCGTAAACCTTCAGCCAATAGCAACGACCACGTTCTGTAAAGAACATCATGGTGTTATGCATAGTTGCAGGATAAATCTTCTCAACGAAGTCATTGTCACGGGTAGCAGTTGCCTTCACGCCTATACCACCACGGTTTTGAGCCTTGAACTCTGCCAGAGGAATACGCTTTACATATCCCAGGTGAGAGATAGTAACAACCACCTCGTCATCAGCATAGAAGTCCTCTGCGTTGAATTCCTCTGCGCTAGGCAGGATTTCTGTACGACGCTCATCACCGAACTGATCCTTAATCTCGATCAGCTCATCCTTCATAACCTTGCGGCAGAGGCTGTCATCGGTAAGAATCTGGTTGTAGTACTTGATCTTCTCCATCAACTCGTCGAATTCTGCATGCAGCTTCTCCTGGTTCAGACCTGTCAACTGGGCCAGACGCATATCTACGATAGCCTTTGACTGCAACTCATCCAACTGGAATCTTGCCTCCAAGGCACGCTGTGCATCAACGGGAGTCTTACTCTTCTTGATAATCTGAACAACCTCGTCAATATTATCACTGGCAATGATAAGACCCTTCAGAATATGTGCACGCTCCTCAGCCTTGCGCAGATCGTACTGAGTTCTGCGGATGGTAACCTCGTGACGATGCTTTACAAAGTTGCTGATGAAGTCCTTCAGCGTCAGCAACTGGGGACGACCCTTTACCAAAGCAATGCTGTTTACAGGGAAGCTCGTCTGCAGAGGAGTCATCTTGAACAGTTTGTTCAGAACAACGCGAGTGTTAGCATCACGCTTCACATCCACAACGATACGCATACCCTCGCGGTCACTCTCGTCGTTCACATTGCTGATCCCCTCCAGCTTCTTATCAGAAACCAACTGAGCAATGTACTCAATCAGCTGCTGCTTGTTTACACCATAAGGAATCTCTGTAACAATAATCTTATCATGCAGGTCACCGCTCTCTATGTCGGCCTTGGCACGCATAATCACACGTCCCCTACCGGTCTCATAAGCATCCTTGATACCCTGCAAACCCATAATATAGGCACCCGTTGGGAAGTCGGGACCCTTCACATACTGCATCAAGGCCTCTACGTCCATATCCTCATTATCTATATATGCAACGCAGGCATCAATAACCTCGCTCAGATTATGTGTAGGAATATTAGTGGCCATACCAACGGCAATACCTGTTGCACCATTCACCAAGAGGTTGGGAATCTTGGTAGGCATAACGGTAGGTTCTGGCAAGGTATCGTCAAAGTTCATGGTCATATCAACGGTTTCCTTATCCAGGTCATCCATCATAGCCTCACCCATCATACTCAGACGGGCCTCGGTGTAACGCATGGCAGCAGGACTATCACCGTCTATAGAACCGAAGTTACCCTGACCATCAACCAATGTGTAACGCATTGCCCATTCCTGAGCCATACGTACCAAGGCACCATATACAGAGCTGTCGCCGTGGGGATGATACTTACCCAGCACCTCACCGACAATACGTGCACTCTTCTTATAGGGTTTGCTATGAACATTACCCAGTTCCTTCATACCGAAGAGGATACGACGATGAACGGGCTTGAAACCGTCTCTGACATCGGGCAAGGCACGAGCCACAATAACACTCATGGAGTAGTCAATGTAGCTTTTTCGCATTTCCTGCTCAATGTCAACCTTGATAATTCTTTCTTTGTCTTCCATTTATTATTTGTTTTACCTTTATTTCAAAACTACACTGGGATTAAAAGCCCAAAAGTGCCACAAAGATACAACAAAAAAACGAAACATGCAAATATAACAATTAATATTGTTACTATTAACAACATTTTACCAACACAAGCTTAGAAAGAGTCACCCCTATTGGCTCTTCTTCAAATTAGTTGAAAAATCAAAAGGCATTAGTTAAACAGTTTTTACGGATACACGTAGAAAAAAAATTTCTTACGTGTAGTAGTAAATTTTCCTACGTGTGGCAGTAAAAGGGCTTCTTTTAAAGGTTTTCAACCAAAATGAAGAAGAACTACCCTATCCAGGAAAAGACAGTACGGAAAGGCTGTTTGGTGGTTCAGATGTCAGATGTCAGTTTTCTCAGCGGGCAGCCTAAAATATGGTGTAAAAATTTTATTATATATATTATTATATATAATAAGAATAAATTCTTACTCTTTTCTACGGTAGGGTGTGTATAGCTCGCTAAAGAAACTGACATATGAACTTACTGAACCAAGCAGCGTGCTTTTTTTGCGTGCTTATATTAGGAAATAATTTTACACTTCAACTAAATTGCCGTACCTTTGTAGTGTCAAAAAGAGAGCCCCCCCCCAAGCCCCCCCCCTTCAGGGGGAGGTATTAATAGAAAAACTTGTAAATATTAATACCAACAATTGCAAGTATTAATAGTAGCAAATACAAGTATTAACACCCACCCCACAAGGAAAGGGACAGCAAAAGATAACAAATATAAAATATACGGACATTACAACAAATCAAAAGGCAATGAATTTAAGGTTGCCGCCCCTCAAAAAAATACTCACGTTCGGGCAAAACAAAAAAAATAGGCTCAACTGTTCGTTAAGCCTATCTAAATGAAAGTGCGAATATAATAATCACACGATGTCCTTAGTCATCATACGATGCCCTGAGCCATCATAGCTCTGGCAACCTTCATAAAGCCCGCCACATTGGCACCCTTTACATAATTGATGTAACCATCCGGCTGTGTACCATACTTACAGCATTGCTTGTGGATGCCGTGCATAATCTCGTGCAGACGCTTGTCCACATCGGCCGCACTCCAAGACAGGTGCATAGCGTTCTGACTCATCTCCAATCCGCTGGTGGCCACACCACCTGCATTGACAGCCTTGCCGGGAGCGTACAGAATCTTGTTCTGCAAGAACAGATCTATAGCATCAGGCGTACAACCCATATTACTGATTTCGCCTACACAGAGCACCTTGTTGGCAATCAGTTGCTCGGCATCCTCAGCATTCAACTCATTCTGTGTAGCACAAGGAAGAGCAATATCAACCTTCACCTCCCAAGGCTTCTTGCCGGGATAGAAGGTAGCACCCGGGAACTCCTCGGCATAAGGCGCCACTATGTCATTACCACTGGCACGCAACTCCAGCATGTAGTCTATCTTGCGTCCTTCTATGCCGTCAGGATCATAGATGTAGCCGTCGGGACCGCTGATGGTGACAACCTTGGCACCTAACTCCGAAGCCTTGGTGGCTGCACCCCAGGCAACATTACCGAAACCACTAATGGCGACAGTCTTACCCTTGATATCCTGCCCTGCCGTCTGTAACATCTCGTTTACGAAGTAGAGACCGCCAAAACCTGTTGCTTCGGGACGAATAAGCGAACCGCCAAAGTCAAGCCCCTTGCCAGTGAGGACACCACTGAAGTCGCGTGTCAACTTTTTGTACTGGCCAAAGAGGTAGCCAATCTCACGAGCGCCAACACCTATATCACCGGCAGGAACATCAATTTCGGGACCAATATAACGGTACAACTCGCTCATAAAGGCCTGACAGAACCGCTCTATCTCGGCATCGCTCTTACCACGTGGAGAGAAGTCGGAACCTCCCTTTCCACCACCCATAGGCAGCGTGGTAAGGGCATTCTTGAAGGTCTGCTCAAAGCCCAGGAACTTAAGGATACTCAGATTAACAGATGCATGAAAACGGAGTCCGCCCTTATAGGGACCAATGGCGCTATTGAATTGCACACGATAACCCAGGTTCACCTGCACCTGCCCCTTATCATCTACCCAAGGAATACGGAAGGTGATGATTCGCTCAGGCTCTACCAAACGCTCAAGAAGCGCCTTGCGCTCGAACTCAGGATGCTGATCATATACATCTTTTATAAATACCAACACTTCGCGAACAGCCTGCAAGTATTCTCTCTCGCCAGGATGACGCCTTTCCAGTCTCTGCATGAAATCATTAATGTCAAGCATAATATGTTATTAGTTTAAAAGTTTAAAAGTTTATTAGCTTAATTGCTTATTCGCTTATTAGTTTAAGTAGTTTATAAGTATAACACAAAGTTACTACACATTATTGTAATTTCAAACCATTATCCTGCAAAATTTATGCACTACACTATCATTTTGTAAAGTGCAACATATCAAAACACGGTAAAAAAGGGTGAATTCGGTGACATTTTATTGTTTTGAGCGGTTTGCGGTTAAGGGTTAGCAGTTAGCGTTGACGTTAGAGAACAAAAAAAGAAGCCGTTTGGCTTCTTCTTGGTTGCGGGGGTCCGACTCGAACGGGCGACCTCCAGGTTATGAGCCTGGCGAGCTACCAACTGCTCCACCCCGCGATGTTTCTTGTTTGCGAGTGCAAAGGTACGCCGATTTTTTGGATTGTCCAAATGTTTTACAAGAAAAATGTTCTTCAACATATAAATCAACCCCATTATCGGCACAAAGTGTTAAATATGTGCAAAAAAGCGACCGGTTTCTGCACACTTTCAAAGAATTGTGCTAACTTTGCAAAAAGTTATGGCAGTAGTTAAGACAAGAAAGAAACTAGTGGATGTAGCCAGACAATTGTTTGCCAAAAACGGTCTGGAGAATACTACAATGAATGACATAGCCCAAGCCTCTGGTAAGGGAAGGCGTACATTGTATACCTATTTCAAAAGCAAGGAGGACATCTACTGGGCTGTCATAGAAGAAGAGCTGGACATCATGTCGGAACGCATGAATGCCGTAGCCAGCCAGAAGATGGAACCGGAGGACAAGCTGGTGGAGTTGATCTACACGCATCTTGACTGCATAAAGGAGGCCGTGCAACGCAATGGTAATCTAAGAGCGGAATTCTTCCGCAACATCATTATGGTGTCCAAGGTCAGAAAGAACTTCGACCGCAACGAGCGTAACCTATTCTCCAGCATCATGATGGAAGGTGTACAGAGTGGTCGCTTTGTAGTAGAGAGCATCCCTTTGGTGGTGGATATCCTGCATTACTGCATAAAGGGACTGGAAATACCTTATATATATGACCGCCTGTCGAAAGGTCTGCCCAGTGGTGTCAGTCGAGGCATTGTGCAAAAGATTCTGCACAAGGCACTGGCAAGGAACGAGAGACATGTTAATTACTACCTTTAAAAGTTCATAATTCATAGTTAAAGAAACATATTAATCACAATAAAAAATGAAATTACTGGAAGGAAAGACCGCAATTGTAACTGGTGCGGCACGTGGTATTGGCAAGGCTATTGCCTTGAAGTTTGCTCAGGAAGGCGCAAACATTGCCTTTACCGATTTGGTTTTGAACGACGAGATGGCTGCCGGCATGGAAGCCACACGCAAAGAGATAGAGGCAGTTGGTGTAAAGTGTCTGGCATATGCAGGCAATGCTGCTGACTTTGCCGAAACAGAGGAAGTAGTCAAGAAGATCAAGGAAGACTTCGGCACCATAGATATCCTGGTTAACAACGCTGGTATCACCAAGGACGGTCTGATGCTGCGTATGAGCGAACAGCAGTGGGATGCTGTCATCAACGTGAACCTGAAGAGTGCATTCAACTTCATTCATGCTTGTGTACCCATCATGATGCGTCAGAAGAACGGTTCTATCATCAACATGGCCAGTGTAGTTGGTGTTCACGGCAACGCCGGACAGTCTAACTATGCAGCATCTAAGGCAGGACTTATTGCCCTGGCTAAGAGTATCGGTCAGGAGATGGGTCCCAAAGGTATCCGTGCCAACGCTATCGCCCCAGGCTTCATTGAGACAGCCATGACAGCTGCTCTGCCCGAGGAAGTACGTCAGGAATGGGCAAAGAAAATTCCTCTGCGCCGTGCCGGTCAGGTTGAGGATATTGCCAATACAGCCCTTTATCTGGCAAGCGACCTGTCAAGCTACGTCAGCGGTCAGGTTATCCAGGTTGATGGTGGTATGAACATGTAATTCATTGAACATTGAACATTGAACATTGAAAGTTCTTTACGAAGACAACCATATTATAATTGTAAACAAACAGAGCGGGGAGATCGTGCAGGGAGACAAGACTGGCGATACTCCCCTCTCTGATATTGTGAAGGCCTATCTGAAAGAGAAGTACAACAAGCCCGGTAATGTGTTCCTGGGCGTGGTACACCGTTTGGACAGGCCCGTATCCGGTGTGGTGCTCTTTGCCAAGACAAGCAAGGCCCTACCCCGCCTGAATAAACTCTTTGCCGAGCACGAGAAGGTAAAGAAAACCTATTGGGCTATTGTAGCCAACAAACCACCTCAGGAAAGCGGCACCCTGACACATTGGCTGACACGTAACGAGAAGACAAACACAGCCAAGGCTTACGAACGTGAGGTACCAAACTCGAAGAAAGCGGTACTGGATTACCGACTTGTAGCCGCCAGTGAACGCTATTTCCTTCTGGAAGTACAACTGCATACAGGTCGCCATCATCAGATAAGATGCCAGTTGGCAAAGATGGGATGCCCCATTAAGGGCGACCTGAAGTATGGCGCTCCGCGCAGTAATCCAGACGGCAGCATCTGTCTGCATGCTCGCTATTTAGAATTGGAGCATCCAGTATCACACGAAAACATAAGCATCACGGCCCCCGTACCACAAGATGCTCTGTGGAGAGCCTTCTGCAAAGATTAACATTTTTTTCGGCAACATTGGTCTCTATATATCATTTTCTTATTAACTTTGCATAAAATATAGAGGCTATTTTAATGAAACGTGCACTAAAATGGGCTAGCGCCATCATTCTGACACCAGTAATACTGATAGTTTTACTGATGTCGGCATTCTATATTCCGCCCGTACAACGTTGGGTTGTAAGGGAAATATCAGAATACGCTAGCCGGGAGAGCGGTCTGAACATCACCATGCAGAAGGCCACCATCTCCTTCCTCTTAGACCTGGACCTGCATCAAATGCATATTGACGACCATGGCAAGGACATTCTGAACGTAGAAAAAGCCACTGTAGATCTGGATTTCAGGCGTATCTTAGCTCTGAAAATAGGTGTTGAAGCCATTGAGTTGCGGGACGGCAACATCAACACACACGACCTAATTGCCACCCTACAACTGAAAGGAAAGCTTAGTGACTTCCATCTGAGAGCTGACAATGTGGACTTGCGTCACAACTTGATTACACTGAACGGCGCAGCCATAGACGGATGCGACCTGGACATTGCCCTGAAAGACACCACCGTCATAGATACCACAGAGAGTGCCCCCATAACATGGGGATTAGACATAGAGCAGATAGCCATCAAGAAGAGCCGCATCCTGCTGCACATGCCTTATGACAGCATGCAGTTACAGACAGGGTTGCAGGAAGCTCTATTAGAAGGCGGCGACATAGATCTGGAGAAAGGAATCTATCGCATCAAGAAACTGAAGATGCAGGCCGACTCGCTGCACTACGACCTACCCTATGAGCCACACCAGACAGCAGGCCTTGACCCCTCGCACATCACCCTATACAATTTGGCACTCGACTTGGAAAACACGACCTTCAAGCAGCAGGAGAACTATCTGGCTATGAACCTGAAGAACCTGCAGATGAAGGAGAAGTGCGGTCTGAGCATTGACACCCTGAGGGCAAACCTGATGATGGACGAAAGAAGCATGCTGGTAGAGGGCCTGAAACTGGTTACCATGCACAGCAAGGTCAGTGGTGATGCTAACGTAGAATGGAGAGCTCTGAAAGGCAGAGGCGACCTGTCCGCCGTACTGAGGGCACGAATAGGACACCAGGATATTCTGACACTGGCAGGTAACTACCTTCCCAAGGACCTGAAGCGTGTTTATCCTCAGCACCCCATAGAGATGGATGTGGCTGCATACGGAAATATGGATAGTCTGAACATTGCTGATAGTCGCATTACAATGCCTACGGTTATTGACATACGCGCCAACGGCAATGTCACCAACCTATTGGACAGTCTGCACCTGTCTGCCGATATGAAGTGGGACATCAAAACCATGAACCTGAACTTCATCAGGCAATACTTAGGGCTGAGCAACGTGAACCTGCCCGCCATGACACTACATGCAGACACTAAGTTGAAGGACTGTAACAAACTGACGGCTGATGCCTTGTTACAGGAAGGACGAGGCAATGCCCACATGAAGGGTAACATAGACCTGAGCCGAATGGCATACGATGCCAAGATGCGCATCAACAATCTGCAGATACATCACTTCCTTCCCCACGATAGTATCTATAACCTGACAGCCAATGCCAGCATACAAGGCGTAGGAACAGACGTACTGGCTCCAGGAACAAGAATGGAGGCAAAAGCATACATAGAACGTCTGAAGTATACCAGCTGGGATTTGGACAGCGTACAGGTTCTGGCTAAACTGAAGCAGGGAGAAGGTAAGTTGGAGATGACCAGCGACAATGACCTGCTACGCCTGCAGGCCTGTGCAGAGACCAGCATCAGACAAAGGAAGATGACAGCCTCCAGCTTCTATCTGGATCTAAACCACATCAATATGTATGCCCTTGGCCTGGCAAAGAAGAGAGTCAGCGCCAGCATGGTCATGCACCTGGAGGGCGACTCTGACTTCGACCAGACTCACAACCTGACAGGCAGCGTAAAGGCACTACAGATGAACGTCAATGACACTATCTTCTATCCGGAAGACCTGACTCTGACAGCACACCTGAACCCTAACAGCATCAAGGCTGACGCAGCAGCAGGAGATCTGTTATTCCACATGGAATCCGAGCAGGGACTAGATTCGCTAATGGCCAGAAGCAACAGCTTCATGGAAGAGTTGGGCAGACAGATAGATAGCTTGCGCTTAGATCAGAACAGATTACGTACACTGTTACCCTATGTGAACATTCAGCTGCAAAGCGGACAAAAGAATCCTATCTTCAATATCCTGAATCATGTGGTAGGATACAAATTCAAGGAAATGCACATGAACCTGGCCAGCAACCCGGAAAACGGACTGAATGGAGACGGATACATGTACCATCTGAATACAGGAGCAATCCTGCTTGATACCATATCATGCCAGATCCGTCAGAAAGAAGAAGGCATTAGCATGCAAGGAAGGGTCAAGAACGGTCCAAAGAACAAAGTGGTTAGTTTCGAGAGCATAATAAATGCCAGCCTGACATCAAACGGTGCTGCTGCCCACCTGCTATTCCTGGATGCCAAAGGAAAGAAAGGCATAGACACAGGACTGGAAGCTGAGGTAACGCCAGAAGCCCTGAACGTACACTTCACGCCACTGAACCCCATTATCGCCTACAGAAACTTCAAACTGAATCCTGACAATTACATACGCCTCATAAAAGGCAATAAGGTGGAGGCTATGATAGACCTGCTGGCTGATGACGGCACAGGTCTGAAACTTTACTCCATAAAGAACGACTATGCCCAACAAGACCTCTCGTTAAGCGTCAACAGAGTGAATCTGGGCGAATTGTCATCCGTCATACCGTTCATGCCAATGATAGAAGGATATCTGAACGGAGACCTTCACTACATGCAGGCAGACAGCACTATCACCGTCTCTACCGACATGAAGGTGAAGGGAATGAAGTACGAAGGCACCGGCATGGGAGACATGGGCATGAATCTTATTTACCTGCCCAATGCTGACGGTAGCCATCATGTGGACGGCATAGTATCACAGAACGACCGGGAAATTGCCTACCTGAGCGGTACTTACTGGGAGAAAGACAAAGAAGGACAGATAGACGCTACAGCAGAACTGAGCAGACTGCCATTCAGTCTGGCCAATGCTTTTATGCCGCCTGAAACCATCAAGATGTCGGGCTATGCCATAGGAAACCTGGAGGTGAAGGGCAAGACAAGCAATCCCATACTGACAGGAAACATTGCCACAGACTCACTCTACATTACAGCAGAGGCATACAATATCAATCTGCGAATACCCAATGATACACTTCAGATCAGACAGAGTCATATAGACTTATCACAGATAAAGGCATATGCTGCAGGAGACAACCCCTTGACGCTGGACGGCAGCATTGACTTCAGCAATTTGGAAAGTGTACAGCTGAATCTGAATATCGCAGCCAAGAACTACCAACTGATAAATGCTCCCAAGACACGTAGCGCCCTGGCATACGGTAAAGTCTATGTAGATGTCAATAGTAGGATTTGGGGGACGCTGAACGACTTGAAGGTTCGCGGTGGACTGAATGTATTAGGTAATACTGACGTCAGCTACGTACTGAAAGATTCTCCTCTTACGGTTGAAGACCAATTATCTGACCTGGTAACGTTCTGCGACTTTACCGACACGCTGAGCGTAGAGCCTGAGGAGACTACAAATCAGCATCTGGACATTCAGATGAACCTTAACATAGACCCAACGGTTAAAGTTCACTGTTTGTTGAGCGATGACGGACGTGACCGCATAGAACTACAGGGAGGAGGCAGCATAACCATGACCTATGACCTGCAGAATGAACTACAGCTATTCGGACGCTATACCATAGACGAGGGTACCATGCGCTACTCTATCATGGCCATACCGCTGAACGACTTCAAGATAGCCAATGGCAGCTACGTGGAATTTGTTGGTGACATCATGAATCCCCGACTCAGCATTGCTGCCAGCGAACGCGTAAAAGCCAGCGTTACGGAGAACAATGTGCCAAAGAACGTTGCTTTTGACGTAGGACTGAAAATCAGCCAGACGCTTGAAGATATGGGGCTGCTTTTCACACTGGAGGCACCTGAGGATATGACAGTACAGAACGAACTCTCTGCCATGTCTGAAGAAGAACGCGGACGTATAGCCATCACCATGCTGGTAACCGGAATGTACCTGAACGACAAGAGCGGCATGCAAGGAGGCTTTGACTATACCAACACCATGAACGCCTATCTGCAAGGTGCTATCAACAACCTGGCAGGACAGGCACTGAGCAACACGGTAGACCTGAACTTCGGAATAGAAAACAACACGCAGCAAGGCGGAGAAACAACAACCGACTATAGCTTCAGTTTCAGAAAACGATTCTGGGGTAACAGGGTTAGCATCATCATAGGCGGAAAGATCAGCACAGGAAAGAATGCTGTCAATACAGGACAGACCATCATTGACAACGTATCCATGGAATATAGGCTCGACAAGAACTCCACAAGATACGTACGCCTGTTCTATGACAGAAACTACGAGTCATTACTGGAAGGTGAAATAACAGAAATGGGAGCCGGCCTTGTCCTGAGAAAAAGGGCTGAACACCTGAGGGATCTGTTTATCTTCCGTAGAAAGAAGCAAGAGGAAAAGAAATGAGAAAATACTTCATTTTAATATTGGCAACGCTAAGTCTGACAGCATGTTACACAACAAAGAACCTGCCAGAAGACGAAGTATTGTACAGAGGAATCAAGAAGTTGGATTATGATGCGCAACTGAAACGCGACAGTATACAGGGACAAGGTGTTATAACGGCATTGGCAGATGCCTACAACACCGTGGAGGGACTGCTGACAGGCGATGCCAGCGCCCTGAAAACTGAAGAGGCAGACAAAGGATTCTTAAAAGACAGCCTGAAGAAAGCAGACAAACAGGATGCCCTGAACTACGAGACAGCCAAAGAGGAAATAAAGGCTGCCCTGGCCTACTCTCCCAACGGCGCCATCATGGGAAGCAGCTATTATACTCATCCCTTCCCGGTAAGACTTTGGATATATAACAAATATGTAAACAGCACCAGCAAGTTCGGACGCTGGATGATGAACCATTTTGCTGCCACACCCGTATTCGTAAGCAGCGTTAATCCAAAGGTCAGAAGTACAGTAGCACATAACACACTCAGAAACTACGGATATTTCCGCAACAAGGTGACGTATGACACCATACCCATGAACAACCCCAGGAAGGCAAAGATTTCCTATCAAGTGAAACCTGGCCCCGTATTTCATTTAGACACCATAAAGTATCTGCCATTCTATCCACAGGCAGACAGCATCATAAAGGCTACCATGAGCCAGTCTCTTCTTAAACAGGGAAAGCCCTTCAATGTACAAGACCTTGACGCAGAACGTAAAAGACTGCAGAAAGAATTCCGCAACAACGGATATTTCTACTACAGACCGGAATACATCTCCTTCAGGGCTGATACTATAATGATTCCGCAAAAGGTACAGATACAGGTGCGTCCCCTGCCAGAAACACCTGCGCAAGCCAAACATCCTTATTATATAGGAAATACACGAATCAACATTTACAAATACAACAAGTTCCAACTGACTGACAGTATTACCTTCAGAGGACAGACCTATGCCTATAGCAATACAGAGGACAGGCCCCCACTAAGGCTACGTGCCATTCTGCCTAACCTGTTCCTGAAAAAGGGAGACCTATACCAGCAAACCAATCAAGACGTTACTCAGCAGAAACTTGCTGACATGGATATTTTCTCTTCCATGCGCGTCAGTTTTGTACAACGGGATTCCACCCTTAACAACGACACGCTGGATGTAGTAATCTCAGGAATGCTGGACAAGCCTTACGATGCAGAGTTCATAGGCAAGATAACCAACAAAAGCAACAACTATGTAGGTCCGGGTATAAGCTTTGGCATGCGTAAGAGAAATGCTTTCCGTGGTGCCGAGACATTGGGATTGAATGTCTGGGGTTCGTACGAATGGCAGACCGGTGCACACGTGGAGGGACGTAACTCGCTTATCAACTCATACGAATACGGAGCTACCGCTTCACTAACCTACCCCAAGCTGATGATGTTCGGCTTAGAAAAGAAAAGATGGCGAAGACTGATCTCAAGCACCAACTTCCAGTTAGATGCCAAATGGGTGAACAGAGCCAATTATTTTGGCAGGGTATCATTCGGTGCTTCTTTCTCATACACACTTCAAAAAGGGAAAAACATAAAGCATGAGTTCACACCCTTCAGCCTGAGCTATGACCTGTTGCTGAACAGTACGGAACGATTCGACTCTATCATCACAGCAAACCCTGCCTTGTATATCTCTATGCGTGACCAGTTTGTGCCCAGCATGGAGTACACCTTTACATGGACAAAGGAAAAGGAGAAGAATCTGCAGACTCTGAAAGTAAACCTGAAAGAAGCCGGCAACGTGACATCCGGCATCTACGCCATCTGCGGACAAGGATTCAAAAAGCCAGAGAAAGAACTCTTCGGTGTTCCATTTGCACAATTCATCAAGTTATCGGCACAATACACACACCGGTTCAAACTTACCCCACGCAGTTGCATCGGTACACGTCTGTTTGCCGGAGTTGTATATAGTTATGGGAACGCATCAACAGCACCATACAACGACTTATTCTCTATTGGAGGTGCCAACAGCATCAGGGCATTCTCTATCAGAAGTATTGGTCCTGGCTCATACCACCCGGAAAAAAGCTCCTATTCGTACATAGACCAGACGGGAGACTTCAAGTTGGAGGCAAATCTGGAATATCGTTTCCCCCTGATTGCCAATCTATATGGTGCAGCCTTTCTTGATGCCGGTAACGTATGGCTCATAAAAGAAAACAGCAACCAACCTGGCGGCAAGCTGAAAATGTCCGACTTCGGAAAGACTATAGCTTTGGGTACAGGTGTGGGACTGCGATATGATCTGGACTTCCTGGTACTCAGGTTCGACTTGGGAATTGGCATCCACGCCCCCTATGATACGGGAAAAACAGGCTATTACAACATGACAAGTTTCGGCAAATCGCTGGGTTATCATTTCGCAATTGGATATCCTTTCTGATAAGAATTAGACAAAAGAGTGGCATTTTTACTGTAAAAACAAGCATAATTAATAAAATAATGTGTACCTTTGCGTACCATTTGAATTTATCCGGATTATTAACAACAACCGATAGAACATTAACAACAACTAATAGAATTTATAAGAATGAAACCTACATTGTTTCTTTTGGCTGCCGGTATGGGAAGCCGCTACGGAGGTCTAAAACAGTTAGACACATTAGGTCCTCAGGGACAAAGTATTATGGACTATAGTATCTACGATGCCATTCAGGCAGGTTTTGGTAAGATAGTCTGGGTTATACGTCGTGACTTCGAGGATCAGTTCCGCACACAGATTCTTGCCAAGTACGAGGGACATGTACCCTGCGAACTCTGCTTCCAGAGCCTGGATGCACTGCCAGAGGGATTCACCGTTCCTGAAGGTCGTCAGAAACCTTGGGGTACTAACCACGCCGTTTTGATGGGTAAGGATATCATCAAGGAGCCATTCGCAGTTCTGAACTGCGACGATTTCTATGACCGTGACGCCTTTATGGTAATGGGTAAGTTCCTGTCTAACCTCCCCGAAGGCAGCAAGGGCAAGTATGCTATGGTGGGCTTCAGCGTAAGCAATACACTTAGCGAGAGCGGTACCGTTAGTCGTGGTATCTGTGAGAACGACGAGAAGACACACTATCTGACCAGCGTTGTAGAGCGTACAAAGATTGAGCGCCGTGATGGTGTTGTTCAGTATCTCGACGAGAACGAAAAGTGGGTTTCAATCCCCGACAATACACCTTGTAGCATGAACTTCTGGGGCTTCACCCCCGACTACTTCGCATATAGCGAGGAGTACTTCAAGGAGTTCCTGTCTGACCCGAAGAATCAGGAGAACCTGAAGGCTGAGTTCTTCATTCCTCTGATGGTTGACACGCTGATCAAGCAGGGCAAGGCAACTTGCGAGGTATTGCCAACTACCAGCAAGTGGTTTGGTGTAACATACCCAGAGGATCGTCCCGATGTTGTTGCCAAGCTTGCTAAGCTACATGCTGACGGTCAGTATCCCGACCAGATGTTCTAAGTCAAATTATCAAATAACAAGGAACCACCGTAACACATGAAACGGTGGTTCTTTTTTTATATCGTTTTATCAATAGAAGTTCCGGGTGGGCAAATCAATGGTTACGCAAACGACGCAACATCTCCTGATTGATAGTCTTTATCCGGCGTTGCTGTTTACTGATATCCTCACGGAGGAGGTTGATTTCAGCATTCATATTGTTATAGAAATCTGTAAACGCACGTATTAGAGGTGGCGTATAAACCTGATCGTTGGTATTCACCACCATATGAATACCTTTGGGAACAAGTCGTACCTCTATATCCTTACCCTCTTCCTTAGGATCGCCATCAAAATGAATAACACCTGGTGAACTACGATGAATACGCAGGCTTTTACACTTGAAAGTGCGGATTCGACTATTCTTGTCTATTGTCTTATTGAAAAGCTGGATAGCAATTTGAGGCGCCTCCAGAACAGTAAAAGGCTCCATGATGGTAACATCCATCAGACCATCCATCATACTGGCCTGAGGAGCTATGAACAC
The DNA here is from genome assembly GCA_017619585.1 of Bacteroidaceae bacterium. Next base: position 21,290 of record JAFZSA010000006.1, on the reverse strand, counting down.
ATTATTACCGTACTGACTGGCATTGGCACACGCTATAAGGAAAGCCTTGTAATGCTGCTTCTCGCCATCAATCTCAATCTCGTATGTATCAGGCTTATAACGCAAGCCTTCCCTAAGCGTATTATCAATATATGTAAGTAAGCCGCGACGCTCGCTCCGGGCAAATTTACTGCTGACGAAAGCATCAAATCCTAACCCGCATGTACAGAAGAAAGGCGTCTCGTTTATCATTCCATAATCCAGAAGTTCTATAGTACAGGTTGACAGAACCTGAAGAGCGCCTTCCGGATTCATCGGGATAAAAAGATGACGAGCAAGGCCATTTCCACTACCGCAAGGGATAATACCCAATGCCGTATTGGTATGTACAAGACAGCGTGCCACCTCATTGACGGTACCGTCACCACCTACAGCTACAACTACCTTAATACCTTCTTCAACAGCCTTACGGGCAATCTGAGCGGCATGACCTTTAAACTCGGTATACCATATTTTCACATCGAAGCGTGCTGCCTCCATGTACTCAGGTATCAGGTTAACAATCTTACTTTTATCGGTGGTACCTGAAATTGGGTTCACTATGAACCAAACAGAGATTCTATTTTGCATAAATAATGCACAAAGTTAGTAAAAAGTGTAGAAATCAGCATCATTATGAAGTTGAATAATCATATATTGTGTGTTTTTTTCAATCCACATTATGTGATTTTTGATAAAAAGTCGTACCTTTGCAAAAATTTTCATGAGAGGCTTGGCCTCCGAACTTAAAATCAAAAATGGGATTACTACAAGAAAAACTCTCTAAACACCCTTTCTATTCCTTATCTAAAGAGATAAAGGAAAAAGGCATATACCCATATTTTCGCGAGATTGAAGGAAAGCAGGGTACAGAAGTTGAAATGGGTGGAAAACATGTATTGATGTTTGGCTCAAATGCATACACAGGTCTTACCGGTGACGAGCGAATTATTGAAGCCGGTTGCAAGGCTATGCATAAATACGGAAGCGGTTGCGCTGGTAGCCGATTCCTGAATGGCACCCTTGATATTCATGTTCAGCTCGAAAAAGAACTGGCAGAATACGTAGGTAAGGATGATGCATTGTGCTTCTCAACAGGTTTTACCGTTAACAGCGGTGTTATTCCCCAGTTGGTTAGCAAGGATGACTATATCATCTGCGATGATAGAGACCATGCAAGTATCGTTGACGGTCGCCGTCTCTCCTTTGCCACTCAGTTGCACTACAAACACAATGACATGGCTGATTTGGAGCGCGTATTACAGCGTTGCGAACCAGACAAGGTTAAACTGATTATTGTAGATGGTGTATTCTCTATGGAGGGTGACCTTGCCAATCTGCCTGAGATTGTTAAGCTGAAGCATAAGTACAACGCCAGCATTATGGTTGACGAGGCTCATGGCTTAGGTGTATTCGGAAAACAAGGTCGTGGCGTTTGTGACCACTTCGGACTTACAGACGAGATTGACCTCATCATGGGTACATTCTCTAAGAGTCTGGCTTCTATTGGCGGTTTCATCGCTGCAGATCAGATTATCATAGACTCTCTGCGTCATACAGCTAGAACATATATCTTCAGCGCCAGCTGTACACCTGCTGCTACTGCTGCTGCCCTTGAGGCTCTGCACATCATTCAGGCAGAACCCGAGAGACTGGCTGCTTTGTGGGATGTCACCAACTACGCTCTGAAGCGTTTCCGCGAGGAAGGGTTTGAGATTGGCGAGACAGAAAGTCCCATCATCCCCTTGTATGTAAGAGATACACGTAAGACCTTCATGGCTGTGGCTATGGCATTCGAGGAGGGCGTATTCATCAACCCCGTAATTCCACCAGCATGTGGTCCTCAGGACACATTGGTACGTTACGCGCTGATGGCAACCCACACACACGAACAGGTCGACCTCTCAGTTCAGAAACTGAAGAAAGTCTTCCAGCAGTTGGGAGTGCTCAAATAAAAAGAATTCAACACAAAAATATGTAGGCATCTGATCAATATGACAGATGCCTACTTTTTTTTCTGTAAAAAACAGTTTTATTCTGCTAATGCAAAGATGGTCTTGATGCCCTTTATCTTCTGACCCTTGATGCGAGCCAAAAGACCTTTGGTTGCACTTCTTTGCACAGCCACATATGACCATTGCGGGAGAACGTCAATACGTCCTATCTGCTTACCGTCAAGGCCGCCAACCTTTGACAGGAAACCCAGGATGTCTCCCCTACTTATCTTATCCTTCTTTCCCTTACCTATATATATAGTGGCCCACAAGGGCAGAGATGGCAAGGGAACACTCTTTGGCAACTGCAGTTCACCGTCTGAAAGTTCTGCATATTCAGGCAACGTCTCTTCCGGGCCTAACAACAGATAAGCGTTTCCCACATTCTCCCAACGGGCAGTACGTCCGTTACGGTGAATATACGACTCTTCGTCGATAGGCAAATGATAATGTATGATATTATCTACATCAGGAATATCCAGACCACGTGAGCCCAAGTCCGTACAGACAAAGACATTACGCGAGCCGTTCACAAAAGAATACAAGGCACGTTCACGGTCGCGTTGCTCCATACCACCATGAAATATATTTGCCATGATACCCTCTGATGCCAGATAAGCACCTATACGCTCTACGCTTTGCCTGTGATTAGCAAAGACAAGGCTCTTCTGTGTGCCTAATGTACAAAGCAGACGCTTCAGGGTAGATAGTTTATCCTTCTCCGGAGAAAGCACACAACGAACAGATATACGGGAAGAAACAGGCTCTTCTTCATCCAGATAAGAGAGACGGCAATAATCGGACGTTCCTACAAAGTCTGGGATAGACGGACAATCAGTAGCAGAAAGCAGGATACGTCTCTCAACGGCTTTCAGTTCACCCAGGATAGCCTGCATATCTTCTTGGAATCCTAACTCCAGACTCTTGTCGAACTCATCAATAACAAGATTTGTAACAGTCTCCGTATTGATATTCTGCTTACGGATATGATCCAGTATTCTGCCTGGCGTTGCAATGATAAGATGAGGGCGCAGTCCGTTTATCTGCCTGTGTTCATCCATAGCGGGTCTGCCGCCGTAACATGCCAACACTTTGACCTCTGAACATATACGCTTTACCACGTCAACCGTCTGGATAGCCAACTCTCTTGAGGGTACAAGCACCAGAGACTGCAGGACGTCTTTCTTCACATCCATCAACTGCAGCAAGGGTAACAGATATGCCAGGGTCTTGCCTGAACCAGTAGGGCTAAGCAATACCAACTGTCGTTCCTTACGTACCGCCTGCAACATCTCCTGTTGCATGGGATTCAGGAAATCAACACCAAGTTTCGAAACATCGTATTTCATTCTTAGCTTTATCTCAAGAAATAGTCAACCAGGAAATAAACACCCAGAGAGATTATCCAACCCACAAACACCTTGCCTGTGATACACTTGAAATACCACCATATGCCCACACCGTCGTGCTTCATCAGAGCATAGCCCGATGTTGACCCTATGGGCAGCAGGCAACCGCCAACACATCCGCTCAGGGCAACAAGATGCCAATACTGTCCGTTTTGGGCAAAGGCAGCCACATAGTCAGGCATGGAATTCTGAACGTCCATAATGGGGAATATGGATATAGAAGTCATCACCAGAGCAATGTTATCCATCACAGCACTTACAAAGCCAATCACTACGGATAGCAGATAGATATTATGGATATAGGTATCACACAAGACGGCTATATGACTCATGGCACCAACCTCAATCAACAGATCCACACACAGGCTGACACCAACAAAGAACATGATCATCTGAATCATCTCGTACTGTAGCGGTCTGTTGCCACTCAAGGAAATAGGCTGAGCAGACAGGATACGCTTACGGTTAAAGACCTCGTTCACAACCCACAAGACACCCAATACACACAATGCTCCTAGGAACGGAGGCAGCATGGTCAGACGGTAGAACGTAGGTACAAACCACAGACCGCCTAATCCCAGGAACAGCATAATAGCACGCTGCCAGACAGGCATTGCGGAATCATCGCCACGGAAGAAGACCCTGGGGCGCTTCAGATCTACATGCTCAGGTAACATCCTTCCTATCAGATAGGTGGGAATGACAGCTGCCACGATGGTCGGTATAATCAAGGCAGCCGTATAATTTGTAGGTGTAACAGCACCACGGGTCCATATCAGCAAAGATGTCACATCACCTATAACACCAAAGCATCCGCCACAACTTGTCGCAATCACAACAATAGCACCCAGAATACAACGCTGCTGGGGATTAATCACCAGTTTACTTAATACAGTAAGCATGATAACTGCCGAAGACAGGTTATCCAGGTTGGCACTCAAACCGAAGCTGCAGGCAGCCAGAATCCACGTCAAATGCCATTTGCTCTTGGCCCTGCACCAATCGACCATAAAGTCAAAGCATTCGTTAGAGGCAAGAACCTCCACAATAGCCATTGTGGCAAGCAGGTACATGACTATACAGCACAACTGTACCATGTGCTTCACAAAGACATGCTGATAGATGTATTCGTTCACCGCACGTACGCTATAGGCCTCGTCGCCCAGGTAGTTCAGAAAGTCAATACCATGCAACGACTGGATGTAATGTGGTCCAACGCACATATACATTACCCATCCGCATACACCACAGAACAGGGCTACCGTGGCCTTGTTGATTCTGGTTATATGCTCAGTACAGATCAGAGCATACCCGAATAACATCAAAATTACAATTGCTATGGTCATAATATAGTCTATTACGTACAGATTACGAATTTTGCTTATGCAAAGGAAACAAAATTCTTTCACTTATCAAAGCAATCTTTTGTAAATTCATACAAAATTATTAATTTTGCGCCTGTCATGAAGATATTAAAGACATTCATATTATCATTCTTGCCCGTCTGCCTGTATGCGCAGAAAGTGGAATTAAAGGTGAAGGACAACTTCGAGGAAATAGTTGTCGAACAAACCCAGACCGAACTGAAACCCGGTTGGACAGTCTTTGACATTAAGATGAAAGACAAGCTGGTTCATTACCTGAACGGTACCCATGCCATGCAGATGGCAAGAGACAATACACCTCAGTTTCACATCATACCGGCTAAGGACGAAGTTCTGGCAGACTATGCCCTTATTCGCCTGCAAAGCAAGAAATACTATCGCAAACTGCCTAAGAGTACCCTTCGTGAAAACGAATACAAGAGGATAGAACCTACAGACTTCTATATAAAGTCCGACGGAGACAATGGTTTCATCTGCCACCCCTTAGTGGCATTGGGGAGGGGCGAATACATCATACTCAACCTAAGCCAGCCCCCCATCGGGAGTCTACAGGACCTGAAGGTTTATCCCTTTATGGTACCATAACAGTTTGATACAAAATTGGCTGATTCTTGCGCAAATCACAAGATTTCAGCCATTTTTGATTACATTATATTTGCTATCAAAATAAATTGCATTAACTTTGCATCGGTATTCATGTATATAAGGTAAAAGATGAAATCATTCAAGGTTAATGACGAAGGCTTTTACGGTCAATACGGTGGTGCATATATCCCTGAGATATTATACAAAACGGTAGAAGACCTGAAAGCCCAGTACCTCTCTATCATTGAGAGCGAGGAATTCCTAAAGGAGTATTATCAGTTGCTGCGCGACTATGTCGGTCGCCCTTCTCCACTCTATTACGCCCGTCGTATGAGCGAGAAATACGGCTGTCAGCTGTACCTGAAGCGTGAAGACCTGAACCATACAGGAGCCCACAAGATTAACAACGCCATTGGTCAGATTCTTCTTGCCCGCAGAATGGGTAAGAAGCGTATCATTGCCGAGACAGGAGCCGGACAGCATGGTGTGGCAACAGCAACCGTCTGTGCCCTCATGAATATGCCTTGCCGCGTTTATATGGGTGCCCTGGATGTTGAACGTCAGCACGTCAACGTAGAGCGCATGCGTATGCTGGGTGCCGAAGTGTTCCCTGTTCAGAGCGGAAACAAGACGCTGAAGGATGCCACCAACGAAGCCATTCGCGACTGGTGCTGCCATCCCTCAGACACATTCTACATCATAGGCAGTACCGTAGGGCCTCACCCCTACCCAGAGATGGTTGCCAAACTTCAAAGTGTAATCAGCCAGGAAATAAAATTCCAGCTGAAGGAGAAGATCGGACGTGAATACCCTGATTATCTGATTGCCTGCGTAGGCGGAGGAAGCAATGCTGCAGGTACCATCTACCATTATCTGGATGACGAACGCGTAAAACTTGTATTAGGCGAAGCCGGAGGAATGGGCAAGGATACCGAGAAGACAGCTGCCTCACTACATGTAGGAAGCGTTGGCATTCTGCATGGCAGTCGTATCAAGGTTATGCAGACCGAGGACGGACAGATCATAGAGCCCTATAGCATCAGCGCCGGACTGGATTATCCTGGCACAGGACCTATGCATTGCAACCTGTACGAGACTGGTCGTGCCAAAGTCTTTTCTATTGATGACAAGGAGGCGCTGCAGGCAGCCTTCGAGCTGACACGTCTGGAAGGCATCATCCCTGCACTCGAGAGCAGCCATGCCTTGGCCATTCTGCCCAAGATGAAGTTCAAGAAGGAGGATGTGGTGGTTCTTACCGTCAGCGGACGCGGCGACAAAGACCTGTCTACATATCTATCCCATAAAGACGAGATTGACTATGACGCAATATAATTACCATACGGCCAGCCGGAAGATTCTTGGCGACCTGATAACGCCCGTCAGCGCTTACCTCAAACTGAGGGATGCCTATCCCCAGAGTGCCCTGATGGAGAGTTCTGACTATCATGGTGGCGAGAATGCCAAGTCATTCATTGCCGTTCATCCCATAGGAAGTGTCAGCATAGAACATGGTATGGGAATTTGTAAATATCCCGACGGGAATATAACACAAACACCTGTCAGCGAATCATTTACATCCGCCGACCTCATCAATCAGTTTATAGGTTCATTCAACATCACAGGACCAGACAGTAACTATTGCGGCTTGTATGGTTATACCTCGTTCAACGCTGTCCGTTACTTCGAGAATATCAACGTGAAGGACGAGACGCAGTCCCGGAACGACGCACCCGACCTTATTTATATATTATACAAGGATGTCATTGTCTTCGACCACTTCCGCAACGAGCTTACGCTCATAGAAATGCTGGCTGATGGCGAAGAGGATGATTTGGATGTACTGGAGCGTGATGTCAACAACCGTCCTTACCAGACATACGATTTCCGTCCCGTTGGGGATTTCTGGAGTACGCTTACTGATGATGAGCATCGCGAGAATATTCGTCGTGGCATTGCTCATTGCTTAAGAGGTGACGTGTTCCAGATTGTACTCTCACGTCGTTTCAAGCAACGTTACGAGGGCGACGACTTCAAGCTTTATCGGGCTTTGCGTAGCATCAACCCCAGTCCGTACCTATTCTACTTCGACTTCGGAGGCTTCCGCATCTTCGGTTCAAGTCCTGAGACGCATTGCCGTATTGAGGGACGCCGTGCTTATATAGATCCCATCGCAGGAACAACCAAGCGTACAGGTGATGCCGAGACAGACCGTAAGAATGCCGAGTATCTGCGTAACGATCCCAAGGAGAATGCCGAGCACGTAATGCTGGTTGACCTGGCACGTAACGACCTAAGCCGTAACTGTCACAACGTGAAGGTTGATTTCTACAAGGACATGCAGTTCTACAGTCACGTCATTCATCTGGTCAGTCGTGTCAGCGGCGAGTTGGACGAGGGCGCAGATTCTATTCAGGCATTTATTGACACCTTCCCTGCCGGCACCTTGTCCGGAGCGCCCAAGGTCATGGCTATGCAGCTGATAAGCAAGTACGAGCCTCACAACCGTGGTGCATACGGAGGCTGTATAGGCTTCATCGGATTCAACAAGAGCCTGAATCAGGCTATCACCATCCGTACCTTCGTGAGCCGTAACAACGAACTGTGGTTCCAGGCCGGAGGTGGTATTGTAGCCAAGAGCGATGTAGAGTACGAGCTACAGGAGGTCAACAACAAACTGGGTGCCTTACGTAAGGCCATAGAAATTGCAGGAAAGTTATGAAAGTAGTTATCATAGACAATTATGATTCCTTCACCTATAACCTTTCACATTTGGTAAAGGAATTGGGGGCTGAGGTTACCGTTTTTAGAAACGACAAGTTCCAGCTCTCTGAACTTCAACAATTTGACAAGATCATCCTCTCACCCGGTCCTGGCATCCCTTGCGAGGCAGGATTGCTGTTGGATGTTATCAAGGAATACGCAGGCAAGAAGCCCATCCTGGGTGTTTGTCTAGGCCATCAAGCAATAGGAGAATTCTTCGGGGGCAAGCTCACCAATCTGAGCAGCGTCTTTCATGGTGTTGCCACGCCTGCCAATATATGTGCCGAAGATTATATCTTTACCGGCTTGGACAAGACCATCGAGGTAGGACGTTACCACTCATGGGTAGTGGACACCGACGGTTTCCCTGCCTGTCTGGAAGTTACAAGCACCAGCCCCGAGGGTTATATCATGTCGCTCCGTCATCGCGAATATGACATACGCGGCATCCAGTATCACCCTGAGAGCGTATTAACCAAAGTAGGAAAAAACATCATCAAAAACTGGCTAGAACACTAATGAAGAAGTATCTTTCACAACTGATAGAAGGTGCTACCCTCACCCGCGAGGATACACACAACATTATGCTGGGCATAACAGAGCAGAAGTTCAACGATTACCAGATAGCAGCCCTGCTGATGGCCCTTCAGTCAAGAGGCGTTACGGTAGATGAGATGTTGGGATTCCGCGACGGCTTGCTGGAGACAGGCAAGAAAGTCAATCTGGACGACTATAACACGCTGGATATTGTAGGAACAGGCGGAGACGGAAAGAACTCCTTTAACATCAGCACCTGTTCAGCCTTTGTCATTGCAGGAGCTGGATACAAGGTTACCAAGCACGGCAATGGAGGCAGCACCAGCATCAGCGGAGCCAGCAATGTGTTGGCAGGTCACGGCGTTAAGTTCACAGACAACATAGACGTCCTGCGCCGTTCTTTGGACGAGGCTAACATCTGCTACCTGCATGCTCCCCTCTTTGCTTACGGAATGAAGTTCGTAGGTCCTATCCGCAAGGCATTGGGCATTCCTACCTGCTTCAACCTCATAGGCCCTCTGGTTAATCCCTGCAACCCCAAGAACTCATTGCACGGAACAGCCAACCAGAGCCAGCAGCGCCTCTACACCAATATTCACCAGAAAATTGGAGACAACTACGGCGTTGTAACCAGCTACGACGGATATGATGAGATTTCACTGACCAGCGGATTCAAGATCAACACCAAATACTATGAGAAGGTCTATACCCCCATTGATATGGGACTGAAGTATGTCAAGCCCTCTGATATCTATGGTGGCAATACAGCAGAAGAGGCCATGCAGATCTTCGACAATGTGCTCCAGAACAAATGTACCGAGGCACAGAAGAACGTTATCCTTGCCAACGCTGCCTGTGGCATCAGCCTGATGGAAGAAGGTCTCACCATCTCAGAGACCATCAGCAAGGCACGCGATTCCTTGGAGAGCGGCAAAGCCCTGGAGTGTTTCAAGAAATTTGTGGAGATAAATTCATAGATCGGTTAGCGGTTAAGGGTTAGCGGTTAGCGAAATAGTTTACGTTTACGTTATCGTTTACGTTGAAATGAAAGATATATTAGAAGAAATAGTAGCCCACAAACGCATTGAGGTAGCTGAGCAGAAAGAGCAAGTGCCAGCACGCCAGCTTTACGCCATTGTAGAGAAGATGATGGCAGAGGGTGTAGAGGCTCGCAGCATGTCTCAGGCGCTTAGCCAGGATGCACACGGCATCATTGCCGAGTTCAAGCGCGAGAGCCCTTCCAAGGGTTGGATAAAGGAAGAGGGCAAGCCCGAAGTGATCCCCCCATCCTACCAGCAGAACGGAGCCGCTGCACTGAGCATCCTCACAGACGAGCAGTACTTTGGCGGCAGCATGGAGTTTGTCAAGACGGCACGCCCCTTGGTGAACATCCCCATCCTGCGCAAGGATTTCATTATAGATGAATACCAGCTCTTTCAGGCACGTCAGATTGGAGCTGATGCAGTACTGCTCATTGCTGCCGACCTGAAGAAGCAGGAAGTAAAGTCATTGGCAGCCCTTGCTCACGAACTGAAGCTGGAGGTGCTGTTAGAGATGCATTCACTGGAGGAACTGGATTATGCCGAGCTGGATGTAGATATGCTGGGCATCAATAACCGCAATCTGGGCACTTTCCATACTGATGTGCAGAACTCCTTCAATATGATTGCACGCCTTCCAGAGGATAAGGTGAAGGTCAGCGAGAGCGGCATTGGCAACCCCGACACCATCAAGCTGCTCCGTCAGGCAGGCTACCGCGGCTTCCTGATGGGCGAACACTTCATGAAGCAACCCAACCCAGGTCAGGCGCTTGGAGAGTTCATAAGGTCCCTCTCTAACTCCCCCTCTAGGGGGAGAACCAGGTTAGTGGTTAGTGGTTAGCGCAACTATGCACTATGCTCTATGAACTATGAACTATGAATTTTGAATTTTGAATTTTGAAAATAAAGGTCTGTGGTATGCGCGAGCCCGAAAACATACGCGCTGTTGAGGAAGCCGTCCACCCGGATATGATGGGATTCATCTTCTGGGAGGGCTCTAAGCGTAATGTCACCGCAGTACCAGAATACCTGCCCCAATGCACAAGGGTTGGCGTCTTTGTCAATCCCACGGCAGAATATGTAATAGAAAAGGTAAAGGCCTTTGGGTTGGGAGCCATACAACTGCACGGAGGAGAATCTGCCGACTTCTGCCGCACCATAAAAGAGCGCACAGGATTGCCAATTATCAAGGCTTTCAGCGTCAGCGATGCGGCCGACCTTGCCAACACCACCCAATATGAGGATGTTGCTACCATCTTCCTCTTCGACACCAAATGCAAGTGTGTAGGAGGTAGTGGCGAGCAGTTCAACTGGGACATCCTGCAGCACTACAAGGGTAACACCCCTTTCCTACTCTCTGGCGGCATAGGTCCGGGTGATGAGGAGAAAGTCAGACGATGGCGTCACCCACGATGGGTAGGCATAGATCTCAACTCGCGCTTCGAAACTTCCCCCGCCCTAAAAGACACGGAAGCATTGGCCAAGTTCACAAAAAGCCTCTCCCCAACCCTCTCCAAAGGCGAGGGGGATTTGGTTAGCGGTTAGAGGTTAGCGGTTAGCGAAACTATGAAATATGAACTATGAATTATAAATTTTGAATTTTGATTTTTGATTTTTGAATTTATATAAGATGAATAGAATCAACAAGCTTTTTCAGGAGAAGAACTCAGGTCTCCTTTCATTATATTTCTGCGCTGGTCATCCTACATTAGAGAGTACAGGCAGTATTATCAAGGCAATAGAGAAGAACGGCATTGACTTCATTGAAGTGGGCATTCCCTTCAGTGACCCCATGGCAGACGGTCCTGTCATTCAGGATGCAGCTACCAAGGCACTACGCAACGGCATGACCCTGCGCAAGCTCTTTGCCCAGATTACCGAGGTCAGAAAGGAAGGCGTTAAGCTGCCCCTCATACTGATGGGTTACATGAACCCCATTTACCAGATGGGTTACGAGACATTCTTCAGCAACTGTAAGGAGGCTGACGTAGATGGTGTTATCATCCCCGACCTGCCCTTCCGCGACTATATGGAGGAGGTAAAGCCCATTGCCGACAAGTATGATATCCGCATCATCATGCTTATCACACCCGAGACTTCCGACGAGCGTATCCGTTTCATCGATGATAATACAGACGGCTTCATCTATATGGTCAGCTCAGCTGCCACAACAGGTGCACAGAAAGAGTTTGATGAGGCCAAGCAGGCTTACTTCAACAAAGTCAACCAGATGGGACTGAAGCATCCCCGCATGATAGGCTTTGGTATCAGCAACAAGCAGACCCTTGAGAGTGCCCAGCGCAATGCCGCCGGTGCCATCATAGGCAGTAAGTTCGTCACCTTGTTAGACCAGCTGCAAGACCCTCAGCAAGCCGTTTCCGCTTTATTATCAGCGCTGAAACAATAAAACCCCTCCCCTTACCCTCCCGAGGGAGGGAGAAATCATTTGTCTCCCCTCGGGGAGTCGGAGGGGGTTGGCTTAAAAATAACCTTCACCTTAACTATGCGGCGCTCATCCATCTCCATGATTTCGAATGAGAAAGCCTTGTATGCCATCTTCTCATGCAACTGGGGGAACTCACCCTTAATCTCAAGCAGAAGGCCAGCAAGGGTGTCTGCCTCCCCTTCTACCTCCTCGAAGTAGTCATCGTCCAGGTCGAAGAGCTTCATGAAGTCCGCCAGCAGAATCTTAGCCTCGAAGATGTAGGTATTCTGGTTCAGACGCTGATAGGGTTTCTCCTCATCATCGTACTCATCGTTGATCTCACCTACTATCTCCTCAATGATGTCCTCCATTGTCACCAGACCGCTGGTCCCGCCAAACTCATCCACCACGATGGCCATGTGCACCTTGTTGGACTGGAAGTCGCGCAGCAAATCGTCTATCATCTTGGTCTCAGGCACAAAGTAAGGAGGCCTTATCAGGCTCTGCCATCTGAAGCTTGACGGTTTGCCCAGGTGAGGCAGCAGGTCCTTGATGTAAAGCACACCTTTTATTTTATCCTGCGTACCCTGATAGACAGGAATGCGGCTGTAGTTGTTCTCCACAATACACTTTATCACCTCAGGGAAAGGCGTGTTTATGTCCAGCGCCACTATGTCCACACGGCTGGTCATAATCTCGCGCGCCATCTCACCGCCAAAACGGATGATACCCTCCAGCATACTGCTCTCCTGAGCAATATCCTTCTGGTCGGTCAACTCCATTGCCTTCTCCAGATCATCTACCGTAAGGCTTTGTGTATCAGTATGGATAAAGCGTCTTGTTACAACTTTACTTCTAATCAGCAGATTGCTCAGAGGATACAGTACCTTACTGATTTTGCATAGCTTGGGAGCAGCAAAACGGCAGAAAGACAACGTATGCTGCGAACTGTAAATCTTGGGAATCACCTCGCCAAAGAGCAGCAGCAGGAAAGTCAGCACCACCGTCATCAGCAGAAACTGCAGCACGTCTGAACCGCCAAAGTCCATCACCTTCATAAACACAAAGTCCAGCAGCGTGATGATGGAGATGTTAACCAGATTGTTACAGATAAGGATGTTTGCCAACAGACGCTCGCTGTCGTCACGCAGCGCCATGATGCTCTTGTCGGATTTATGCTTCTCCTCCTCCACCTCGTTGATGTCAGAGGGAGTTAGGCTAAAGAAGGCAATCTCGCTGGCAGACACAAAGGCGCTGCACATCAGCAGGAAGATAGCCAGACAGAAAGCCACTATCACGCCCATGGTGGGCTCGTGAAAGTGTATGGCGCAGCAGGCATCGCCCAGCGCCTGAAAATACGACGCTATATCCATTATACGTTATTTTCTGGTGTATCCTGGGCCTTAGGCGTAAGCATCTCCATAGAGTCAGCCCAGATTTCAGTAATAGAACGTTTAATGCCGTTGCGGTCGTCCCATGTACGTGTATGAATCTGTCCCTCTATGTACAGCTTATCGCCCGTATGGACGTATTTCTCCACCACCTCGGCCAGTTTGCGCCACAGTATAACGTTATGCCACTCCGTGCGGTCAGGCACCTCGCCCCCGTTGGGCAGCTTATAGCCACGTTCCTTGGTAGCCAGTCTTACGCTTGCCACACAAACGCCTGCATCCACGTAGCGTACTTCAGGCTCCTTGCCTACATTACCTATCAGCATTACCTTGTTCATAATACACTCTTTTAAATCTTTTGGGCAAAGATATTACTTTTTTTAATTCCCCGCAAGTATATGACAGCAGAAGTGAAAGTTTGCAGCCCCAGGAGTCTGCACGTGTTACCCTCAGGAGTCTGCACGTGTTACCCCCAGGAGGGTACAAATGTAAGCTCGTAGTTCCTATTGTAAACACGCCTTTTACCCCTTGTTTCTGAACCTTGAGGAAACCTTGAGGAAACCTTGAGGTAAATATGAGGCACTCCTTAGGTGGATCATTGCTCCTCCCTTGGCGTTCCTTTCCCCTTTTTTAGTATAGGCAGAGCGTAGACGTAGCATAGGCGTTCGGATATCCAAAGGTAGCTGAAAAGTTTACGTTTACGTTATCGTTTTAAAATTTTTCAATTCTCAATTGCGGCATAGCCGCCTCAATTCTCAATTCTCCGCTCGGGAATAAAAATAAACGAGATTTATTTTGTATTCCGCTCACTTAATCGTATCTTTGCATGTTACTAAGGCAAACAACGACATATGTCACAGAAACAAGGATATTCGGACAATGAACTTTTCTCTCCAGAAGAGATGCAGTCGCCTTTTGAGGTAATCAAGGAGACTGACGCCGAGGGTCGTGAGTGGTGGAACTCACGCAAATTGGCACGTCTCATGGGCTATCAGAAATATTGGAACTTTGAGCGCCTGATGGATAAAATGGCAACCTTTCTACAACAGGAAAAGGGGCTTGACCTGAAGGAACACATGGTGGAGATAGAGGAGATGGCAAAGTTAGGCTCTGGCACAACAAGAAAGGTGAAGTCTTTTCTACTTTCACGGACTGCCTGTATGGCTATCTCTATCAACGCAGATCAGAAGAAGCCTGTAGTAAAGACTGCAAGGGAGTTCTTTATGAGCAACATGAGCTCTACAGAGTTGGCTACAAGTGTAGAAGGAAATGTGCTCATCTACCGTTCAAGTACTGGTAAGGTGAATGTGAATGTGCTTTTCAACAACGAAACGTTCTGGCTATCCCAACGCAGAATGTCAGAGTTGTTTTCCGTTGATGTATCTACCATCAACTACCATCTAAAACAGATTGATGAGAGTGGTGAAGTCCATTTGTCCGAAGCTATTCGAAAAATTCAAACTCCGTCGGAAAAATGGAATGAGCAAGGCGTTCTGATGTATAACATGGATGCCATAATAGCTGTTGGTTATCGCGTAAACAGTTATGAGGCAACACAGTTCCGTATTTGGGCACGCGAGGTACTGAAAGAGTATATTGTCAAGGGTTTTGTAATGGATGATGAACGACTCAAAGGAAAGAATCCCTTTGGTGCTGACTACTTTGAGGAACTGCTGGATCGCATCCGTGAGATACGCACCTCTGAGCGTCGCTACTACCAGAAGATTACTGATATCTATGCAGAGTGCAGTAGTGACTATGACCCCAAGAGCGAGGTAACGAAGACCTTCTATAAGACCGTTCAGAACATGATGCACTATGCCGTTACTCACCAGACGGCTGCAGAGATTGTCTATGACCGTGCTAATGCCGAGAAGCCTCACATGGGCCTGATGACGTGGAAGAATGCGCCAGACGGAAGAGTTATAAAGAGTGATGTTACCATTGCCAAGAACTACCTGTCGGAGAAAGAGGTGGATAGCCTGAACCTGCTGACTACTGCATTCCTTGATATGGCAGAAGATAGGGCCAACCGTCACATCATCATGAAGATGGCCGATTGGAAAGCCCTTTTGGAACGATACCTGCAAATCTCCGACCGTGACATCCTGCCAGATGCAGGCTCCGTTACCCATGAGGAAGCTGAAGCCAAGGCATTAGGAGAATACGAGAAGTTCTGGAGGATACAAGACAAGACTTTCTTGTCTGACTTTGACAAGTTTATTGAGGATATAAAGTAGAGCTTATTCTTGAAGTAATACCCGCCACCCTATAATAATGACTAATCAGCACCCCACAAGGTGCTGATTTTTGTTTAGTCGTCAGCATTTTACTGCTATAATATTTGGCTTTTCTCTCGGTTTTCACTATTTTTGTAACCAGATATCGCCCATAAGTCTTAAAAGACGCACGCCAAGGCGTGTTCCCTGAGCGCAGGGAGGCGGTATAATTTTATCGGTTTAAGAATTCATATCGAGATTTTGAATCCCGGTGGCTTGTATGGACAGGCACGTCCAGAGAACTTTCCGCTCGTTAATGACTACCGCAACAGCGTTGTTGCTGAGATGATGAAAACTTTGAACTATGTTAATATGTTCAATCATGGTGTAAACGAAGTAAAACACCTCTTGAACGAAAATAACAGCCCGGAGCCAGAGTTCAATGTTGACCTAGTTACAGCCTTCAGCGTAATAGTTAGGGAGCCAAAGGTTGTGGTTGACGTAATGGGTGATGAAAATTCGTCAGGGCAGACTACCCAGACAACTACCCAGACAACTACCCAGACAACTACCCAGACAACAGCACAGACAACTACCCAGACAACAGCACAGACAACTACCCAGACAACAGCACAGACAACAGCACAGATAATATTAGATGCTATCAAAAATGAGCCAACTATAAGCAGATCCAAATTGGCTGAACTATGTGGTATCTCTCCGGATGGTGTCAAATGGCAGCTAAAGAAGCTTCAAAATCTGGGTGTTCTTAAGCATGTTGGTCCTGATTTTGGCGGCCATTGGATTATCGTCCAACCAGAATCATAGACTACGGATAGTGTTCAGAGGGCGTAGCGATATTCAAGATAATTAGAACATTAAACAAAACAAGATATATGGATATTAATGAATTTAATGAATCTCTCGAGGGCCTGATTAAACAGGCAGAGAGTCTCAATGCAGGAGAAACCTCCATTGCCTGGGATTATAATAACGAATGGCAAGTAAAGATTGTCGTGAAGAGAAAACGGAAAAAGGCAAACAAGAAGTAACAACCACAGCCTCCTTCCTATAGCATTGGACTATCGTGCGAATAGTGTAGCGATATCGTCGGAATATCCAAGATAAAAAGTTAAACGGAAAAGTTACATGGCAGATTTACAAAAGAAATTCAGTCAGGCAGATGAGAACAACCAAAAACTCTCAGCTTATCGCCCCCTGCCGCCAGAGACGTTGAAGTCGCTGCGCGAATACTACCGTGTGGGTCTGACCTATTCCAGTAATGCTCTGGAAGGCAACAGCCTGACTGAATCTGAAACCAAAGTGGTTATCGAGGACGGGCTGACGATAGAAGGCAAGCCGTTGCGTGACCACTACGAGGCCGTTGGTCATGCCCGGGCCTATGACTACATTTACAATATCACCGAGAAAGAAGGGTTGACAGAAGAAGATATCCTCAGTCTGCATCGTCTGTTTTACCAGCAGATTGATGCAGAAAAGGCAGGCCACTACCGCAACGTGAAGGTGTATATCAGTGGCAGTCGCTATGCCGTTGCTGCCGTGTCGAAGATTCCTGCTGAGATGCAGAAACTCCTCAAATGGTACAATGACAACGAGAAGAAGCTGCACCCCGTGGAACTGGCCGCAACGTTGCACCAGCGTTTTGTGTTTATTCATCCCTTTGTTGATGGTAACGGACGTGTGGCCCGTCTGCTGATGAACCTCGCTCTGCTGCGTAATGGCTACACTATCGCTATCATTCCTGCCATCTTACGTCATGAATACATTTATTCGCTCGAAACGGCTCATACCCGTCCAGAGGTATTCACTGACTTCATCGCTGACCGAGTGATAGCAACCCAGCTAGACTTGCTCCGACTGATGAGAGACGAGAATGATACTGTAAATGATACTGTAAATGATACTGTAAAACGTTTGGATACCTCTCATCTGTCCAAAACCGAACAAGCGGTACTGGATGCTATTAGTATGCACCCCGACTACTCCTATGAACAGCTGGCGACAGCTTGCAGTGTTTCGCGCCCCACCATTGCCAGAACGGTCAAGTCATTACAAGCCTATAACCGAATCCGTCGTATTGGCTCCGATAAGACTGGTCATTGGGAAGTAATCAACGAAGTTAAACTTGAACCCTGAATCCTGAAACATGAAGTCTGCGAGTAAGCAAGTGCAGAGTCGAGCTTGTTTGAGCTATGCCGAGCGTGAGCAGACTCGACCAAAGGTCAACCCTGAAACCTGAACCCTGAACCAAATGTGGGCTTATACCTTCGAAGATGGCTCGAAGATGGTTCGGAGAAGTAAGATCAGTTTTATTGTTAATGTTCACCTAAAGATGAGTGATTTACCTCAAAATATAGAATACGTTGACCCTGATGCTGCGTCCATTGTGGAAAGCTTGCGCTCTATTGGCTATACAATGGAGACTGCTATTGCAGATCTGATAGATAATAGCATCACAGCTGAAGCCAAGACTATCAGTATTGATAGCCCATTCGATGGAGCCAGCACTAAGATTTTCATCCTAGACGATGGCAAAGGTATGGATGAAAATACCCTTGTGAAGGCTATGCGTCTTGGTAGTTCAAGTGCTTCACAAAAACGATCTCCCAAAGATTTGGGGCGTTTTGGCCTTGGGTTAAAAACAGCCACTTTTTCTCAGTGCAAGAAATTGTCTGTCATCACAAAGCACAACGGCATTATTTCTACCAGGTGCTGGGATCTAGATAAGATTATCGAGACGAATAGCTGGTGCCTTCTGAAATATGTTGATGATGAGTACATCAAGCAATTGCAGAATATGGAGTCAGGTACTCTTGTGGTATGGGAGAAGCTTGACAGAATAATTTCAGAAAAAGACAGCAAAGCAGAAAGTAACTTCAACAATAAGAAAAGCATCCTTCGCCGTCACTTGTCATTAACATTCCATCGCTTTATAGAAAGAGGAAGCTTGACGATAAAAATTGGTGGGCAACCTGTTGACCCTTGGAATCCATTCCTCCCCCACAAAAGTTCATCTCTGAAGAAAGAACTGCCACCAGTAGAACTTAATGGTGGGAAGGTAGTTGTTAAAGGCTGGGTAATGCCACATCGTAACTATTTTACAGAGCAGGAATATAAAGATGCAGGTTTCCGCAGAGGATGGACTGTGATGCAAGGTTTTTACATTTACCGTGGTGATAGACTTCTAACTGCTGGAGGCTGGCTTGGATTGAAACCTGATGGTACAGCTATGCTGCAAGAACATCACTATGACTTAGGCCGTATTAGTGTTGACATTACCAATGATGAAGACTTTGACTGGGATATTGACATCAAGAAATCAAAGGCCACTCCTCCAGATTATTTGCGTTATGACCTTGGGCAAGTAGCCAAGCGTATTCGCAAGATGGCCTATGACACTTATAGTTATCGTGGCAACAAGAAACCATACTCTCCCAAGAAAGGCAAAGATTATATTCCTCTATGGAACACTGTTCAGGAGAGAAATGGCAAATTGTTCTATTCTCTCAATAACAACTACCCATTTGTTAAAGACTTGCTGGAATCTTTGGATGCAGAAAATGCAGCCAAGTTAAAGCGACTTCTCAAACTGATTGCAGAAACCATCCCAGCAGAGAGCATCGGCTTTGAGGCATCGAAGAGTGACAGTAAGCGTATGTCAAGCCCATACGAGGATAGTGAGTCTGAATTGAAAGATATTCGCGAGCGACTTATAGAAAGCTTCATGAATAGAGGCATGAGTCGTGAAGATGCAGAAGAACAAGTTGAATTCACTCTTAATTTGTAATGTGCTATGATAGAAGAGATGATCACCAATTTGGCAGATAGTCTGCTAATAAAAGAACAGCCCACATTACAGGATGTAGAGGATTGTGCCAGTGAAATATTACCATTGGTACGCAGGCACTATCCTAAAGATAATGTCACTAAGCAATTCATCGTAGATATCATTGCCGCAGATCGCAAGATTTATCAACTTGCTTCATCTATGATGGAGGATAATGAAGATGGTGCAAACTGGTTAGCAGAGTTTAGGGCAAACGGTGAAAGTAACTTTAAACTATGGGCAGACTATAAGAAAAGTTTGACATTGCCAATGCCGGCTATCAACGAGATAGACCGTACAACAGAACACATATTGAATCAATTGGCAAATCCACGAAAGCCAGGCAACTGGTATCGTGCAGGATTGGTAGTAGGACATGTTCAGTCTGGTAAGACTGGTAATTTTGTAGGCCTAGCAAATAAGGCGATGGATTGCGGCTATAAAATTATACTTGTGCTTACTGGCATGTATAATGACCTCCGCAGTCAGACGCAAGGGCGTATGGATAAGGGGGCAATAGGCAGAGTTACAGATCCTGATGACCAATTCTTCAGAACTCATATAGGAGTGGGTAAATACAAGAACCACCCCAATATATTGAATTTGACATCCAGCAAACTACGAGGTGATTTTGGTTCTGAGAAAACAGACATAGGTGGAGTTTTGACATCACAAGACCCAACTATTATGGTCTGCAAGAAGAATACCTCTGTTTTGAGCAACATTCTCAGAATGTTCTCTCAGCATGGAGAAATGGCTGATGATGGATTGCCTATCATTCAGAATATTCCATTGTTCATTATCGATGATGAGGCTGATAGTGCATCCATCAACACTCAATATGACAAGGGTGAGATTTCGAAAATCAATTCAAAAATTCGAGCCATTCTGTCACTTTTTGAAAAGAGGTGCTATGTAGGATATACTGCCACTCCCTATGCAAATATCTTCATAGATCCAGACCCTGAGCAAAAACTTCCATACATCGAAGAAGATGACGGCAAGAGGTATCGTATCTGCAAAGATGATTTGTTCCCCAAGAACTTTATCATCAACCTTTCTGCCCCCAGCAACTATATTGGCCCCAATGTACTGTTTGGCATACCTACCGTTTATGATGACCCTGACGAAGAAAAGAGTGAACTTCCCATTATTGAATACATCAAAGAAGGTGACTATTTGGAGGATAATTCAAAGGGAAAGAAAAAGAAAATCCTGAAGGATCTGCCAGCAACTCTTGTTGAGGCAACCAAGCATTTCTTTGTTAGCACAGCATTGAGACGCGCAAGAGGACAACGAACAGCACATAGTTCGATGCTTATTAATGTTTCGCAATATATCAAGAGACAGAATGATGTTTCAAGACTGATGCAGATGCTTGTTTCTGAAATCTGCGACAAGATAGAAGCTCTTAATGACAACAAGGCTTTTGAGCAGGAACTTATTGATATTTACGAAAAGAAAATCAGGCCAAGCAACAAGATAATCTGCCAAAACTATTCTGACTGGTCACCACGTCTAAAGATGCTTGATTGGTCAGTAGTTAGAGATGAGTTAAGAGCTGTAGCTGCCAAGGTGCGTAATGAGGTTCGTGTAATACATTCACCCACCGATGATGATTTAGAACTGAATACCACAAGGTTGGACTACAACAAATACGAAAACCTGCAAAGAGAGTTT
>JAFZSA010000048.1 GCA_017619585.1 Bacteroidaceae bacterium | reverse complement strand
TGGCAATAACTGATGATATCCTCTTCTGAGAATTCATTACCCATCAAGATACGATAAGGCGTTCCCGACAAGTGCAACTGGACTTTGCTCTTCAGTTCTCGCGTCTGTTCCAACAGTTCATCTATGCTTTCGTCATTATGTTTCTTTTCTTGTGCTAACACCTTGTCGCTGGACGCTTTCGTCAACACAGAACCATAGTGCTCTGCACGAGCACCAAAATGAGTTTCGTCAACAATCAGCAAGTCAACGGAATGTTCAAAAAGCTGTTTATGACGCTCCTTTATCTCAGGACTACTTAGGTCTTGAAGGGTAAGACAGACAACTAATTTCTGCTTTTTCTTCTTTGCATCTGATAGTTGCTTGTGGTTGGCCTTCAGGTCTTCACTGGATACATAGAGGTATTCTTCAAAGTTCTTGAATTTCTCAACCGTTTTTTTCCATTCGCCTTTAACATCAGCCTTTGCAGAAACAACCAGCACTAAGTTGGCATCCATCTTTTGGGCGCAGCACATCGCCGTGAAACTCTTGCCAAAGCGCATGACGGCGTACATCAGCAAATGGGTGCGCTTATTCTTGATGGCATTTTCAAAGCGTTCGATGGCATCAGCCTGATTAGGGCGTGGAGTTAATGGTTCTTCATCGCGAGTGAAATGGAACTCTTCAGGCATTCGGCCATCTTGCATTGAATAGAACTTGTAGCGTCCATCATTTTTATTGGCACTATCCGTTATGTCTGCAATGGCCTCGTCTATATCTGCGGGAACAGCCTCTTCAAAGAATTCGTTGGAGAAATATGGTAAATTGGGAAATGCCTCACGAGTAATGCGGTTACGCTTCTTTTCCTCCATTACGAACTTATGCACCTCGAAGTCTCTGAAATACTTTTCGTCAACTCTCGCTTCGTGTTCATAGAGCTGATTTAAGTCCTTGAAATAGCGGCGCCATTCATTAAGTCTATCCTCAACAGGGCGATAGGTGTCACCAATCTTCAGGTAATTGGGGACAGTTCGCGTCTCAAAGGCATAGATATGCGGTTCGACACGACCAACAATTATTTTGTCAACTATTTCAGTATTCATCGTAACGTTTTTATTTTAGCAAGTCCATTGTATTGATGGAAATAGAGTGCTCGTCCTGTATCCCAATCCATCATTTTCACATAAATGCCGTTATGATTGTGGATGAGACCTTTCTTACATCCTTCACACTCCACAACATGACGCTTCAACTCACCGGAAAACAAATCTGTTGTTTCTACTACTGTAGAGCGGCAACTGCGAGGGATGACGAACTTTAGCCCGTCCATCTGGAATATATTCCATGAAATAATATAGGCTATTTCTTTGACATCGTCAATGGCAGGTTCCTCACCAAATCTATCCTCATAATAATCGAAAAATGACATCAGAAGGTTCTCTCGTGCCAACAGCAGATTATCGCCCTGCCACTCATAGCCCAATGTTCCTTTATAAGCTTTTTTCGCCCAAAAAAGCCAATCTTCGTGATCAGAAGTGTTTTCGTTGACAATACGTAACTTTCTGTCAAGCCAACCAATACGCTTATTTAAGTCTGTAATGGCCTCACCTGTAACGGTGTCATAGCGGCTTGCCAAGAAAGGAGCCTCACCACAGGTGATTTCTATCACACCCATGCTGACATATTCCTGCCAGGTCTTATCTTCTGGGAAAGTCACCTTTTCAGGCGTAGGAGTCCATAGATGCCTTCCTTTTTCAGAGGTGACAACATTAAATACAGGTTTTCGTTTGAACCATCTCTCATCAACTCCATTGTTCATATCATTACATAACCAAGAAGGTGTAAAGACCTCTGCCATTTTTCTGGCTCTCTTTTTCCTTTCTTCTTGGCTTTTAGCTACACGTGGCTGAATGACATTCTGTTTTTTTCCGGTAATCAATTCTGGAGTGATATGTTGGAAGAAGGTATAGGCGTCACCCATTGAGGCATAGTCATCCGTTGCCCAGATGATATTCTCACCTGTGGTTCTGTCAATGAGCAACGTGTCAAGTATGCCGCCACCCATTGCCAATAAATCATCCTCTTTAATGTCTATGCCGTACCTCATTTACTTTCTTTCTCTTTCCTTATTTCGTCCAACGTCTTGCCTTTATAGGTAAAATATGCTGGCCCTTGATATTCCTTGCTTACGCTATTCTCAACAGGCATGAATGCCTTGCAGAAACCAGAAAGGGTATAAATAGTACCATCGTACTCAATGGTATTCTCTGATATAACTTTTGTTTCTATTTTCCTGGGCGCAAATGTAACCACATCGCCAGGCTTCAAGCCAATCATCGAGAACTTGAAAGGAGCACGACGAGGCTTCTTTGTGGCATCAATGTCCTCGTGGCTCGTTCCAAAGTTGGTATCAACAAAATCAAGTAGGGGCTTATACTCATCCTGAGAAATTCGGATTGCCCCTTGTGGCGCACCTTTCAAGCCGTTCTTTAGCAGAATAGGCAACGAAAAGCGTTTGTCTTCAACCGTTCCATTCACTCTGACAAGAACGAAAAGACCACCAGCTGCTCCAAAATCCTTGTTTGACTCACCTTTACCGTTAGAGAATTTTTCGTCCCTATCCATTACCTTGGAATAAGGAATTTGACTCTCTATCACATCAAAACGATACAGAATAGCTTTGTCTGGGTCAGAACTATAAATATAACCTCTATCTCCTTTGGCAATACGCTTGAAGTTATTGGTTATTCGCCAATACACCTCACCATATTCAGCAAAACAGGCTTCCAAATTGAAACGCTTCTTGCTTGATGGCAACAGCCATACGTTGTTCTGCTCAACGGTTTCTATCTTGGTAGGTTCCTGAAGATTGGGCGTTTCTTCTGGCACGGCTTTCTTTTTCAGGAAAATATCGAAACCTGCAGCACAAATGTAGTTCTTTGCCATTTCAAAATACTCAGGGCAGTTGATTTTCTGATCGCGTTTGAGTGTCGGATATTTGGGTTTTTGCTTATTCTCCGAGAGGTCATAATAGCCTAACTCCCTGATGGCATCATACGTTTTGGCTTCAAGCCATTCAACCTCTGTCGTTGACAAAGTATCAGTACCCGGATTGGAATGGAAAACGATAGCCTCCGTCCAGAAGTCTTTGGCTTTGTGGTTTCTCAGACGGCCGAGTGAGTCACCGGTCTTACCTACATAGAGTTTTTTGTTATCTCTGTTGGCAAGGATATATAGAGCAGGCTTACTTAAGTCGTCAGAATGCTCTGATACGAACTTCTCATCTGCCCGATCTATTACATACAACTCTGTTGAAAGCGACTCTATATAGAGCGTTCTCGAAATAAGCGAGTTGTCAGGGACCATTATCTTAAATACTTTTGCCATATATCCACGATAATATTTCTGCCCACAAAGATAAGAATATTCTTTGAATAAAATGCGGATGCGGCAGAAAAACACAATAATTATTTTTAGAAACATATCACATGCATATAGCGTAGGCATGACAATATCCGCCAAGTTCTTTATAGTGGTCAAATTCGACCACTCTGAAATTATGGTTAGGAGATAAACATTCAACTATTCTAGGGAAGCCTGCGAACACTCCATTTTTCCGATGCTGCAAGCGTTAGATAGAACTCGCGCTGGAGGTCATCCTTGAGGGGTATCACTTCCACAAAATGAGACCATGACAATTGTCGTGACAGCGTCGCGACAATTTGGGAGTCAGGAAAAAGCAATGCAAATTGCATCATTCTACGGATACTTTTCTCATCAAATCCTTTCTTTCCGTATTCTTCTTGCAATTGTCGCGCAACTTGCGCGACAATTTGCTTTCCATACACAGCACGTTGATTTCCAAGCACTTCGCGGTTGATGCGCTCACCTATATGCCAGTTCATCATGGTTAGTGCATAGTTGGCTGTAGCAGCCACATGACCACGAGCCTGCTCGATAATCTGGTGCAAGTCCTGTATCAAGGATTGCGTATTATATTGTGGTGTCTTTTGAATGTCCATCTTATTTCTTTTTTATTTTCTTCTTTAGAGCAAAAGTGAGTGTACATGTATGCACTCGTGTTTGGGTACAAATGTATAAAAAAATAAGAGAATGAGGAAATGAAAGTATAAAAAAGTGAGAATAAAATATTTGCCACCACATCATGAAATATAAGTATTAATACCAACAGGAAACACTAAAGGAGGAGTACCTCATGTGTACCTCTAGGTTACCGCTAGGTTCAGAAACAGGGGGAAAAGACTGGGGCTTGCAAGGTGCAAGACTAGGGTTTGCAGGGAGCAAAACGGGTTCTTGCCAGATTCGGGCGCCCGCCCTTACATATTGGGGCGGCCGCCCGTATATCTGCGAGCGGGCGGCCTGATATATGCGACCGCCCGCCCGAATCCGTTTTTTATACCGTGGGGTTGTCTTTCTTTGGGAAATACAGCCAGCGACGACTCTCGCGAACCTTCCTGAGACGCGGATTATCGCCCTGGCAAAGGCTGTCGAGGTAGTTTTTGGCAGAGTCGCGTTTCAGTCCGCTGTATATCATAAACTCGGGGATAGTAGTATAGCCTATCTTCATGCATCTGCGCAGAGCCTCATCCATAGCCTTATGATCGTACATCTGACTGTTACCAACGGCTGACTGACTTCTGCGGAAGCCTTCCTTGTTTCTGACGCATTCCGCTACAAAATCCTTGGCTGGAATAAAATCTACTCCGGCATATATGATATCCCTGCCATGAATGGTTCTGGGGTCGGTATGTTCGCCCAGAAGCTTCAACTTAGGAGCAAAAGAACCAAAGGGCGTCTCTACACGATAGCCCATTGACATCCAAAGGCTTATCACATCCATGGCAACACTAAAAGACTGCTGTATCTCACCTGGACGCAAGCCTCTGTATTTATTGCAGAAAATCTCCAAATCCCTGAAGCTCTTCTTCATGCCCTTAGCAGGGCGTACATAAAGTAATGGTTTACCATCCTCTCCCTTTGTGGGACGTGGGTGTATCTCGAATTCTATTCCGTCTGTTTTGCGTGGCATATGTATTTTCGTTTTAGTCATGCAAAGATACGATGAAGTGAGCGGAATACAAAATAAATAACTTTTATTCTTATTCCCAAACGTGAGTATCTTCGAAAGAATTTCAAAGATACAGAAAAAGTGAAGAGTGAAGAATGAGAAGTGAAAAAAATTGGTCACTAAGCTAATAAGCATGTAAGCCGCTAAATGAAGAGTGAAGAATGCCGAAGGGGGTATTATCAGTTCCTAAACAATCTTAAAGATGTATAAAGGAAGGAAGTGGTTCCGTTGGTTCCCATTAACTTTGCAAGAAAAATCAAAGAAATATGATCAGAAAACTTGCATTTACATTAACGGTTCTTCTTTCATTGGCGGCATGCACCACCACCCCCAAGACGACAGAAGAGGAAAAGGAATATCCAGAGGCGCTGTTCACACTTGGAGAAATCAGCACGGTAGAACTGGAGATGCCAGAAGCAACGTGGCAGAAAATCATCAAGAAAGCCTCTGACAAGGACTATTACGAGTGTGCCGTTACCATCAACGGAGAACGCTTCGACAACGTGGCTATACGCACCAAGGGAGCCAGCAGTCTGGATGATGTACAGCTAATGAAATCCAATCGCTATAGCTTCACTTTGAAGCTAAATAAATATGTTAAAGGACAAGACTATCACGGATTGACTAAGTTACTGCTTAACAATAATATATGGGATGATACACAGATGAAGGATGCCATTGTCTATGATATGTGTCGCTTCATCGGACTGCCTGCTCCGCTGACCAACTATGCCAAGATTTCTGTGAACGGGAAGCCGTTTGGATGCTACCTGATGGTGGAGCCCGTGGATAAGCATTTCGCCCGTCGCAACTGGCCCGATGAGGTCAGCAACATCTACAAGCCTTATCACAACCTTGCCTATACGGGCGACAATATAGAGAACTATGCCGAGATAGCCAACTATGCCAAGGTAAAGGGAGGCGAGGCTTCCATGCAGCGCATAGCGGAGGCTCTGAAGAGTGTAGCTGAGGGCAAAGACATTGATGAACATGTGGACATTGAGAGTGTGATGAAGTACATGGCACTCCAGACCATTGTCGTTAATTATGACTGTATGACGGGCAATAACACTCAGAACTACTATCTGCGTGAGGCGGACGGCAAGATTAGTCTCATCTCCTGGGACTATAACCTGGCTTGGGGCGGTTATCCTGAGGATGATGAACACATGGAAGGCGAAGACATGCTGGAACAGTCGCAGAGAATGGCACTGCCTGCAGATGCCGGTAAGCGAAGCAAGGAGGAAACAAGCAAGGTCGTTAATTTCCCCATTGATACCCCTTTCTTAGCCGACGTCTCCAAGCGTACCTTCTTCGTGAAACTTCTGTCTAATGAGAAGTACAAAGCGCGTTACTACCATTACCTGAACGTCCTCTGCAATGAATACATCAAGGGTGGCGAATTTGCCAAGACCCTTTTTAACATCGAAAACGAGATAGGTGAGATTGCTGGGACAGAAGCCAATGCCTTCTACACCAACGAGCAGTTCCACAAAGCGAAGAAGATGCTGCAACAATTGCTGGAGAAACGTGCCGCCTCTGTCATTGGACAGATGAACGGAACAATACCTGCCACGTGGGAGGCTCAGAAAGCCCAGCCCCAGAAACTCATCAATAGCGACGACATCAATCTGCAGGAATTAGGTGGAATCTAAGGGCACATGAATTAAACCAGAATAAATTTGGGATTCCGCTCACTTAATCGTACCTTTGCTGCCTGAAAATGATTATACAGATGAAAAAGACACTCCTTACAATCCTGTTTGCCTCTTTAGCATTGGTAGGACAGGCACAGATTCATTATCATTGCGCCTCTAAGGCTGAGGGGCAGCAGCTGATAGTTGCCAATACCGACTACTACAACAGCCTGAACCAGATGGATCTGGACTGGCGCATGCGCAAGTCAGGAACAACCAGAGAAGAACTGGTGGACTTTGCCAAGTCCTGTGTTCAGGAGTTTACAGACAAGGAAAAGGAAAGAATAGCAGGTGCCATAGCGTATATTGAAAAGAGACTGCGCGATATGGGTGCAACCCTACCCTTCCCCAAGGATGACATTGTCTTCATCAAGACCAGTATGGAGGAAGAGGGCGGTGCAGGTGCCTATACCCATAAGACGGAGATTTATATAGGTGAAAGCGTTCTACATCGCGCTAACGACGGACAGCTATATACTTTGGTGGCCCACGAGCTCTTCCACTGCCTTACCCGCAACTCCCCAGATTTCCGTCGCGGCATGTATAAACTGATTGGCTTTACGGTAATGGACAAGGATATTGCTTTTGGCCCCGACATCCAGCAGAAGATACTTACCAACCCCGATGTTGAGCATATAGACAACTATGCCGAGTTCACCATCAAAGGCAAGAAACGCAAATGCGAACTGATGGTACTCTATACCAACTCATGGGAGGAAGCTTCAGCAAAAGTGGGTAAGGATAAGGCCACATTCTTCCATTTCAACCAGAGCGTACTTGTCCCCATAGATAAGCCGAACAAATATTACCCCATAGAAGAGGCTTCTGACTTCTGGGACGTTATAGGGCACAACACAGAATATGTGTTAGCCCCCGAGGAAACCTTGGCAGACAACTTCTCCGGCGCAGTGATGTATGGACCAGGTAGAAATAGTAACATAGCAAGTGCT
Organism: Bacteroidaceae bacterium; assembly: GCA_017619585.1. The sequence continues at coordinate 20,357 of JAFZSA010000048.1, read as the reverse complement.
AAGGAAAAAAAGGAAAGTCAGATAAAATACTCTACGCCCCAGTTAATAGACAATATCATTCTTTTCCTGAAGTCATACCAACAGAAGGATTGACAAATAGAATATAAATAAATGAACATACTGATCTTATCCGGAAGTCCCCGCAAAGGGGGCAATACAGAGTTGCTGGTAGAGGCCTTTGTAAAGGGAGCTGCAGAGCGCCATCATGTAGAGGTAGTATCTGTGCGCGATTATAAGGTAAACCCATGCATGGGATGTAATGCCTGCTTCAACAGTAAGGATAATACCTGCGCCCAAAAGGATGATATGCACCTGATTTATGAGAAGATGGCAAAGGCCGACATGCTTGTCATAGCCTCGCCCGTCTATTTCTACAGCATCAGCGCCCAGCTGAAAGCCATCATAGACAGATTACACAATCCTATACGCGACAGCTTCAACATCCAGAAGATGGCCTTGCTGCTGGTAGGTGCAGCATCGCTGCCTGAGCTGTTTGATGCAATCCTGGCTGAGTATAACCTATGCCTAAACTACTTCCACATGGAAGATGCCGGTAAGGTACTGGTCAGAGGTGCCGCCAACAAGGGGGACATTCAGAAGACCAATGCCCTGGATGAAGCCTACCTGCTAGGGAAAAACATTGAGAATTGAGAATTGAAAATTGAGAGTTTAAAGTTGAGAGTGTAGAGTTTAGAGATAATTTAATAAGTTTAAAGGTTTAGGGAGTTTAAGAGATTGGAGCTACACGTGTATAACTATCCTCTTGCTCCTTGCCCCTTGCTCCTAAATTATACTAACCTCTAACCAAACTCAATAACCAATAAAAAAGACCGGTACCCACTGGGGATGCCGGTCTTTTTGTATAACAACTACTTGTAAGCCTTGAGAGCCTCGTTGCGACGGTCACGTTCTCCAATGCTTTTGTGAGCGCCACCGGCATCGTCGTACCACGTCATTGGTGGTGAGGGCTTGTCCAAACCCAGAGCAGGAATCATCTTGCCGAACAACATGAGAATGATGAATGGGATGATAATCTTCAGTATCTGCCAGATGAGCACACCAACCATTAGAATGGTGCCAATAGCCCACAGAATGACGAAGAACGTATAGAGAATGGTCAGGAACCAGCCTGCCGACTGCTTCATCTGGATAAACATGGCGAACAGCGAGTACAGCAAGTAGCCTATGCCGGCAATAGCGGAAATGTATAGGACAACGGTTCCGAAGGTGTGACCCATCCAGGCATAGAGGCAGACGCCTATGAATGCCAGAACGGCAAAGATGACAACGGAGATGAGGATATTGAACAGCATCTGCTGACGTGGTACCGCCTTGCCGCTGCAGAGGAAGGCCTCCATACCCGTTGCATAGGCATCAATGGTCTTATACTGCCAGCGCACGGCCAGGAACAACAGGAAGATGTTGAAGAAGCGCTGGAAGTCGCCCACGTAGGCACCGTTGAGCCACCAGCAGCAGTCCTCCCCAAGCTTGGTGACAGCGTCAATCTCAAGGACAACGTTGATAAAGACAATGAACGGTACTATGAACAGCAAGAGTCCTATGAGCCAGTTGTGACGCTTCAGAGTCCCCATGGCATTCTTCTTCATACCAATCTTGGAGGCCCTTCGGCTGAGACGCCATGCCACCCACATGAAGAAGAAGATGCAGATAAGGAAGGCTCCCTCGTAGAAATGACGGCCTTTGAATTCGGTATATTTGGCTATGGGGTTCTCTGTGCCCTCGGCATTCGACGGACTGAAGCGCAACTCATAGGGGTCGGCATAGTAGGTCTTGCCGGTAGAGTCGGTGACGGCCACCAGCGGACGCTTGTCGGGGGTGGAGATGGTAAACATGGAAAATAGGCTCTTGTCCTGATAGGTAATCACCTTGGGGAACTTCAGCGTCAGCTTCGTGCCACGCATCATGACTACCGAGTCCTCCTCGTGGAGATAGTCTTCAGACTTGGTGTAGAGCGAGCCGCCTCCACGGTCTACGGGTTCAGTGTACTGGAACACCACAATGGCGGTGTCCGTCTTGCCGTTGCCCAACGGCCATGCCTCGTATTGTTGGGCAGCAATGTAGTTAGTTACGGTCAGCAGCAGAACTGTCGTCAGCCATAGTTTCAGATTCTTCATAACATTATTTTTTTAAGTATTGACGTGCTTCACGGGTGAGCCACATATTCTTGCAGAACATATAGATGGTAATCAGTGGCAACAGGGTTGAAACGGCAGGACCGAACATGTAGGCCAGCGAACCCACTACCACTATAATGATGAGCCAAATGCAGCCATTCAGCTTCGAAAGATCGTAGGATGTCTTCTGTGACTGGTAATAGCCACTGGGATCCGGGACGAAGCTCACCAGCCAATAGCCTGCGATGATACTGATGTAATAGAGGTACTTGTTGTCATATCCATTAGGAACCAGGTAGATGTAGAACAATGCTCCTACCACGGCCAGACCGATGATAATCCAGCTGCCGTTGAACGTATAGGGAACGCCATTCATGGGGAAGAAACGTACATAGAGCGATATCAGTGCCAGCAGGATGCTCAATACGATGCTTATCCAGTGGAAGCGGTCCCAATGGATGCCCATCGGTGCCTTGTCTATTTCAATATGATTCTGAATGACCTGCGGCTCGGGGATGGTGTATTTATTATCCCAGTCGCCATCGGGGGTGCCGTGGCGAAGTACCTCGTACTTTTCCTTCTCGGAAAGGAAGCGGTTGTAGAAGACAAGCTCGTAGATGCGGCCGTCCTTGAAGGGGCAGAGCACCATGCGATTGGGGTCTTGGGCAGCATCGGTGCGTGCCGTGTTGTAGAATACCAATGCCGTGTCGGCCAGATAGACCGTGGTCTTGCCGTCCTTCTCCATCTCCACGAGGATGCGGCACAGGTCTTTATAGAACTCCGGTATTCTCCACTGAGCCACGCAGGTGGCAGTGTCTGTGGGGTTGGCACGACCTTCAAGGCGTATCTCCCTATTGCTGTTGAAGCGGAAGGGATAGTACCACTCCGAGGGCTGCTCGCCACGATTCATGAAAGCCACTGGGCCAGGGTACTCATCACCCTTGTCCAGCGTGAAGGCAATATAGAGCGACTGCTTGGAACCCGCCTTGGCAAAGGAAACGTCGGCATCCACCATAAAGAGGTGTTCCAGCTGGATGCCACGTTCATCGCTCGTGCCCTTCGGCTGTCGGGGAGCCTTCCACACGCTGTCGCGCTCAAAGTCATAGCATTGCATAGGCAGCAGCTTGACCTCGTCGAGCAGTTCTCCCGGATTCTCAAACGAGACACCACGGGGATAGGGAGCATAGTGGAACAACTTACCCTTTTGGGGGAAATTCACCTTCTGTGCCGAGATGGGCAGAACCATCATCGTCAGGAGCAATAGTAGAATTCTTGGTTTTAGCATAAGGTTATTAGTTATGATAGATTAGTTGGCTTAGTGGGTTATTGGTTATTGGTTATTGGTTATTGGTTATTGGTTATTGAACATTACGCTAAGGCTGCGATTAAGCGAGAGGCCAGCGATGCTCGCATCAGCTTTTCCGAGCGTGAGCAGGCTCGAACGAAGTTCAAGCGCTAACCGCTAACCACTAACCGCTTTACGTTATCGTTCCCGTTTTCTGAATGCAAAAGTAACAAAAAAGAGAAATACACCAAATTATTCAAAAGAAAAAAGCACAAAAGATTCCTCTGTATCGCTTCGATATGGAGGATTTTTATAATCTTTTGAAGGAAAACTTTCTGTATATTTGATGTCAATTTTAAATAATACAAAAAAAAGCGACAAAATCTTATATTAAATTTGGAGTTCTGAAAATTAAGGGATAACTTTGGAATGAATTTTTTGAAATACAACGTGTGTTGGTTTTCGCAAGAGCGAAATTAATAGGGAATCGGGTGAGAGTCCCGAACAGTCCCGCTGCTGTGTTCCCCACGCCATAATAATGGCAGACGGTTACCGATACAAAGTCACTGCAAGGCAAGTGCAGGAAGATGGAAATAGTCCGAGAAGCGTCTCGGAGGCACTTAAAACTTGTGGGAAGACATCGGAATAATCAGGGGAGAGTCAGAAGACCTGCCAACAGGCGATGCTCAGAAATTTAACTCCCGAGGAGGAGCTGCTGAGACCTGTAGTGACGATACCATGACATCACCTTTATGCAAAGGTGAGGTATGTCTGTGTGTACCATATTATAATATGTATACACAAGATTCTATTGGTTAATGTGGCAGAAATGTTTCCTCCAATGAGTTGTAAGTGTGAAACATTAATACATTAACTAATTAATAACAATGAAAACATTTCCTTATTTCAAACTTGGTGTGTTAGCCCCACTGGTATTAGTGGTGGTTCTGGTGTTATGGCTCTTGCCTGCAGATTCTTATGGTATTGAAGGTCTGACTGTTGTACAGCAACGTACCATCGCCATTTTCTGTTATGCAGCCCTTATGTGGATGTTCGAGATAATTCCGGCATGGGCAACATCTGTAACAACCGTCGTATTTCTGCTTCTTGCAGTATCTGATCAGGGCTTCACTACCGAATCATGTGGCGCATTGGTAGAATATCGCCTGCTGATGGCTTCTTTTGCCGACCCTGTGATAATGCTATTTCTGGGTGGATTCGTATTAGCTATTGCAGCCAGCAAGGTAGGGCTCGACATCTTTCTTGCAAGGGCTATGCTAAAGCCTTTTGGTACAAAACCCAAATTTGTTTTGCTGGGCTTTCTTGTTGTCATAGGTACCCTTTCTATGTTTATGTCCAATACTGCCACAGCTGCCATGATGCTGGCATTTCTGGCTCCTGTCATCAAAACCCTACCCGAGAATGGCGGAGGCCGTACCAGTCTGGCAATGTCCATACCCATTGCAGCTAATATCGGTGGCATGGGTACGCCTATTGGCACACCTCCCAACTCTATTGCAATTGGACAGTTGGGGCAGATGGGTGTAAATATCGGTTTCGATACCTGGATGATACGTATGGTGCCCATAGTGATTGTCATGCTCCTGATATCATGGCAAGTGCTGATGCGCCTTTTCCCCTTTAAGGCAAAGAGCATAGAGATTAAGATTGAAGGCGAGTGCCATAAAGATATCAACTACTGGACCGTTACCGTTACTTTCCTGTTAACCATTCTATTGTGGATGACTGGAGAGCTGACACACATCAACGCCAATGTAGTGGCCCTTGTACCATTTGCCGTGTTTGCATTCACAGGTATATTCAAGAGAGCTGATTTTGCCAAGGTCGACTGGCATGTACTCTGGATGGTAGCGGGTGGATTTGCTCTTGGAACAGCTCTGAACAAGACAGGTTTGGCTGCCGCTATGGTAGAATCCTTCCCCTTCTCGCAGTGGTCGGCAGTTGCCGTTTTGGTTATAGCCGGACTGTTGGGCTATCTGCTGTCAAACTTTATTGCCAATTCTTCAGCTGCCAACCTTCTGGTACCCATCCTTGCCGTTGTAGGAACAGCAATGGCCGACAATCTGGCCGTTTACGGCGGTGTTACCACGTTGCTAGTCTGTGTAGCAGCATCCACCTCGTTTGCCATGTTGTTCCCCATCTCTACCCCTCCCAATGCCATTGCCAGTTCTACAGGTCTGATTAAGACACATGATATGACCTTGGTAGGCATCATAGTGGGTATAATAGGTTTAATTTTGTCATACACCGTACTGCTTATGTTCCCCTTCTAGGTTCTCCCGTAAACATCCCTCATTTCATAATTTATCACAATAGAATCCTCTGTATCGCTATGATATGGAGGATTCTTCATACCTTTGAGACTATGTCTCGAAGATACTTACGTTCAATAATCCTCAAATAAATTTGGGATTCCGCTCACTTAATCGTACCTTTGAGACTATGTCTCGAAGATACTCACGTTCGGAAATCCTCAAATAAATTTGGGATTCCGCTCACTTAATCGTACCTTTGCAGAGATTGCTGCATTGCATGAAACAGAACAACAGGAAATATGAGCATTCAACTGGTTATCTTCGACTTTGACGGTACGCTGGCAGACACCCATAGTACCATCATTGCCACCGTGCAGCAGACGCTGCAGGAGTTGGGGCATCCCATAGCCTGCGAGGAGGCTATTACCGCTACAATAGGGTTGCCGCTCAGGGAATGCTATCGCCGATTTGTTCCGGGAATTGATGAAAAGGGGATTGATGCATGCGAGGCTACACACCACCGCCTGTTTGACATCAACAGAAAAGCAAATCCGCCTGTGCCGTTCCCCCATGTGATGGAAACCATAGGATGGCTACGCCAGAGAGGTATCAAAACCACTATTGCCTCTTCACGCACAACCTTCTCGCTTCACGACCTGCTGAACGATATGGGCATAACCAATGCTTTTGACTACATTCTGGGAGCCGAAGACGTTATACATCCCAAACCATATCCGGAGCCCGTTCTACTGACGCTCCGCAAGATGGATATCAACGCCACGCATACACTGGTGGTTGGCGACATGGGCGTTGACATTCTGATGGGTGCCAGAGCCGGTTGCAAGACGGTGGGCGTGACATTCGGCAACGGAACGCGTGAAGAACTGACAGAAAGCGGTGCCGACTATATTATCGCCGATATGGCGGATTTGAAGGAAATTAATCTAATATAAATCAAACAATACCAACATTATGAAGACTATATTCACAAAAGGCAACCTCCCGGCAATGGCTCTATTGTCAGCCCTACCCTGCCTTGCAGCAAAGAACGCAGACAAACGTCCTAACATCCTTCTTATTATGGCCGACGATATGGGCTACTCTGATGTAGGCTGCTATGGAGGCGAGATTCCAACGCCCAACATTGATGCCTTGGCCGCTCAAGGACTTAGGTTCACGCAGTTCTACAACTGCGGACGTTCCTGCCCTACCCGAGCCAGTCTGCTGACAGGTCTGTATTCTCATCAGGCAGGCATTGGAGCTATGTCTGAAGACCCCGAACTTAGGGAAGGCGAAGACCCCGAACATCAGGGCGAACATGGCTACATGGGATACCTGAACCGCAACTGTGTGACAATGGCGGAGGTGCTCAGGGATGCAGGATACCACACATACATGACGGGTAAATGGCACGTGGGCTTACACGGAAAGGAGAAATGGCCTCTACAACGCGGCTTTGAACACTTCTACGGGATTCTGGCCGGCGCTACCAGCTACCTGCAACCCAAGGGCGGAAGAGGTCTGACCCTTGACAACATGAAGCTGCCCGCTCCCAGACCTCCGTATTATACAACTGATGCCTTTACCGATCATGCCATCAGCTTCCTGGAACAGCAGACAGACGATAAGCCTTTCTTCCTCTACCTCTCATACAATGCTCCCCACTGGCCCTTACAGGCCAAGGATGCCGACATAGAGAAGATGGCGGGGCGCTATAATAACGGCTGGCAGCAAACACGCGAACAACGCAGGCAGAGAATGGCGGAAATGGGACTTATCCGCAACGAATGGGGACTGGCCGAATGGGAATCCAGAACATGGGACCAACTGAGCGAGGAGGAAAGGGATAACTCGGCCCTGAGAATGTCGGTCTATGCTGCTCAGGTGCATTGTATGGACTATAACATTGGACGCATCGTGGAGTATCTGCGCAATAAGGGGCAACTGGACAACACGCTCATTATCTTCCTCTCTGACAACGGTGCCTGTGCAGAGCCCTATAGCGAAACAGGGTTCGGCACAATAGCAGAAATCAACAATCAACAGAACTGGGTGCAGCCCTCGTACGGAAAGCCCTGGGCAATGGTAAGCAATACGCCTTACCGTAAATACAAGCGTCGTGCCTACGAAGGCGGTATTGCCGCTCCGCTCATCGTATCATGGCCCAATCAGACACAACAATATGCTTCGCAGCTGAGAGACAACATCTGCCATGTTACGGACTTGATGGCAACATTCGTTGATGTTGCCAAGGCCAAATATCCCAAGACCTATCATGGAGGTAATGACATCATCCCTCTGCAGGGCACAAGCCTGATGCCTGCACTTGCCCAACCAGACAAGGAACTGCACGACTATATATACGGCGAGCATGCCGACAACTGCTACGTCCGTCATGGCGACTGGAAGGCTGTGCGCGATGAGGTAACCGATAAGTGGGAACTCTACTTCATCCCTACCGACCGTACCGAACGGAACGACTTAGCAGCTAAGGAACCAAAGCGCCTGAAGGAACTAGTGGATAAATGGGAACAATGGGCCAACACCCACCACGTATTCCCCAAAGGAAAAGGCGGAAGGGATAGCAGGCTGAAGGAATAAAGCCCCCTTTAGGGGGAGTGAGGAAAGTTGACACTATCAACTCTCAACTATGAATTATGAATTATGAATTGAATAAAATATGGAAACAAGAAAAGAAATAGCAGCAGAGAAGAAAAGATGCGGTAGTCATAACTGTGCTCAGGCTATTCTGTGTACATACGCCGATAAGGTGGGGATAGACGAAGAGACCGCCAGGAATATTGCCAATTCATTTGGCGCAGGTATGGGTAACATGGAAGGTACATGTGGTGCACTGGTAGGAGCAGGTATCACATTGGGAATGTATACCAAGGACAGAGCCAAGGCCATGAAGGGCATGAAACAGATGATGGCACAGTTCCAGGAACGCAATGGCGCCACCCAGTGCAAAGTACTTAAAGGGGTTGGAACCAAGGTGGTTCTTCGTGAATGTCCCGACTGTGTGGCTGATGCAGCAGAATTCCTGGAAGAGCAAATGGAGAGTTGAAGTTTGAGGAAAATAGAAGAAGATAAAGGAAGATAGAAGAAGATAAAGGAAGAAATGAGATTAATAGCAATTCCAACACGTGATGGCATGGTGGATGACCACTTCGGTCACTGTGCCTATTATACAATAGTAACACTCGACGAACAGAACCAGGTTGTAAAACAAGAGCGAATGGATTCTCCTGAAGGATGCGGATGCAAGTCGAACATAGCATCCGTCATGCAGGAGATGGGCATCACCCTCATGCTGGCAGGCAACATGGGCATGGGAGCCTACAACAAGCTTTCCGCTCACGGCATAGCAGTCATCAGAGGCTGCCATGGAAAGGTTGATGATGTGCTGAAGACCTATCTGAACGGAGAACTGAAAGACTCTCTTGAATCCTGCAATCATCATGACTGCAACCATCATGAAGAGAAGCCTGTGTTCGTTGTTCCATCTATCGGCAAATGAGGTGGACAGTATTATCAGATAATAGAACCCAGAACCCATCGCTCCAGACGGAGCATGGGTTGTCTATCCTGTTAGAGACAGATAATCATCGCATTCTGCTTGACACAGGAGCCAGTGATGTGTTTATCCGTAATGCAGAGGTGTTGGGCGTAGACCTCAGCACGGTTGATTACGTGTTTATCTCTCACGGACATAGCGACCATGCAGGAGGTTTGAAGCATTTCATGGAAATTAATACTCAGGCCAAAGTCATAGTATCACCCCACGCCATCAGCGGAAAGTTCTTTTCCAAACGAGGGAATCTGCATAGCATTACTGCAGAGTGGCCCGAGAATGGCGATGACAGACTTGCCCTGACAGACCAGACCTGCGCAATAGCCGATGGCATCTATGCCATAGCCCATATCTCTCAGACACATCCGATGCCACAAGGGAATCAGAACCTCTATGTGCAGAATAACGCTGGAGATTATATACATGATGATTTCCGCCATGAGCTGGCGCTATACGTAGAAGGACTGCTCTTTACGGGCTGTGCCCATAGCGGACTGGAGAACATCCTGGCTGCATGTCCCTACCCCGTGCATACGGTAGTGGGAGGATTTCATCTATTGGATGGCATGGAATCAGAGGAGGAACTAATGGCTTTGGCTCACCGCCTGACTGACTATGGCATCTCCTCGCCCTTAAGGGAGAGGTTGGGAGAGGGTCTACAATTCCACACCAGCCATTGTACCGGTGATAAAGTCTTTGCCACTATGAAGGCGGTGATGGATGAAAGGTTACAACCATTCTGCTGTGGTACTCAAATGGTTATGACACAAAATATAAAGTAAACAAATAGGTTTATGAAAAGGCTCTGTTACTACATATCAGAATACATGGGCATGCTGGTGCTGGCAGCTTCTGTGCTGGCATTGATATTCCCCAGTGTGCTGCAACAAATACCAACAAAGTCTATCAACTACTTGCTGGGCGTGGTGATGTTCGGCATGGGACTGACGCTGAACCTGCAGGACTTCAGGATTGTATTCAGCAGACCCAAGGATGTGATTACGGGTTGTATGGCGCAGTTCACCATCATGCCGCTGCTGGCATGGGGACTGGCAAGAGCCTTTCAGTTGGACGAGGCGCTGGCCTTGGGCGTGGTACTGGTGGGCTGCTGCCCTGGAGGTACGGCATCCAATGTAATAACCTATCTGGCCAAGGGCGACCTGGCACTCTCTGTAGGAATGACTGGCGTCTCTACCCTACTTGCTCCGTTGCTGACACCATTACTGACATGGGCTCTGGCAGGAAAGAGCGTGCACGTGGATGTGCTGGGTATGCTGCTGAGTATCCTCTGGGTAGTGATAGTTCCTATTGCCGTAGGACTGATTATAAAATATATCTGGCCTAAGTTCACTGAACGGGCTACGGACTATCTCCCTGCATTCTCATCCATTGCCATAGCCTTCATAGTGGCCATTATCATTGCAGCCAATTCCAGTAAGCTGCTGGCAGGCGGACTGGTGATAATAATAGTGGTGATGCTGCACAATATCTGCGGATTAGGTCTTGGCTACCTGATAGGACGACTGTTAGGACTGCCCGAAGCCAAGAAGCGAGCCATCTCTATAGAGGTGGGCATGCAGAACTCTGGGCTGGCCTCTTCTTTGGCCGCCATCCACTTTGCCGCTTACCCCATGGCTACCATCCCCGGTGCCATCTTCAGCGTATGGCATAATATCAGCGGAGCAATAGTGGCAAGAAGCCTTTCTAAGGGTTAGCGGTTAGAGATTAGCGGTTAGCGGTTAGAGATTAGCGGTTAGCGGTTAGAGATTAGCGGTTAGCGGTTAGAGATTAGCGGTTAGCGGTTAGCGGAACTATGAACTATGGACTATGAACTATGAACTATGAACTATGAACTATGGACTATGAACTATGAACTATGAACTGTGAACTATGAACTATGAACTATGCACTATGAACTATGCACTATGAACTGTGAACTATGATTTGTATAATGTAGATAGCAAAATCAGGTTATATCGGTAAAAACCTTCTATAAAACGCATAGAAATCGGGGAATCAGAAAAAGATTTGAAAATATTTGTTAAATTTGCTCGCGGAATATGTATTTATTCGGCGAGTTTTTATTTTGCCTGAACTTAAATAGTACCATTAGAAATAATAAATAATTTAACTATATACCTATGAAGAATAGACTGCTTTTTATACTGACTCTTCTGTTCACCTTGGTGGTGCAGGAAACAGAGGCACAGCCAGTGACGCAGGAAGATGCCAAGCAGATTGCTGCTCAGTTCCTAAAGAGACAATACGCAAGACAGAGTACCAGACGCAAGGCACCAAGCCAAAGCGAGCTGACAACCGATGTGGTGTTCAACGCCACAGATACAGAGGGGCAGCCATACCTCTATGCCGTCAGCACTACCCGACAAGACGGCTATGTGCTGGTAAGTGGTGATGAACGGTTCGCTACCGTGTTAGGCTATGGCGACAAGCATGGCTTTGATGAGGAGCGAATGCCAGAGAATATGCGTGAATTCCTGCAGGACTACATAGATGAGATGAAGCATCTGCAGTCTATTGACTACCAGCCAAAGGCAGGCGTAAAACGTGCCAATGCTGTAGCTAAGACTGACGTCAGTCCGTTAATGACTACCCAATGGAACCAAAGAGCACCCTATAACGACCTGTGCCCCATGGACAACGGCAATCGCTCTGCAACCGGGTGTGTTGCAACGTCGATGGCGCAGGTTGTGAACTATTACATCCAGAAAGATAACAAGCCTACAGCATTGATAGCAGATATCCCCGGATATACGACGTCAAGCAGAAAGATTGAAGTCCCTACAATAGTGGCGTCAACTGCACCATTCCCAGCCAAGGATTTACTGAAGGATACGTATAATACAGGGGATAACAGAACTGATGATGAAAAGAATGCTGTAGCCGAACTGATGTACTATTGCGGCGCCTCCATTCGGATGAATTACACCAGCAGTGGTTCCGGCGCGTATTCATGCCATGTCCCTAGCGCCCTGATCAAATACTTCGGCTTTGCAGAAACGGCACGCCTGGAAATACTCTCGAACTATGCTTATGCCGACTGGGTTGACCTGATATACGGAGAACTGAAAGCAGGGCGTCCTGTTATGCTGTCCGGTGCCAAGCCGTCTGGCGGACACTCCTTTGTGACTGACGGCTTTAATGCAGATAATACATTATTCCATATCAACTGGGGATGGGGCGGTTCCTCAAACGACTACTTTGCCCTGTCCGTCTTGAACCCCGATGACGCAGGGCAGGCGGGTGCCGCTACCGGTACCGGTGGCTATATAATGGACCAGCAAGCTGTTATCGGCATCCAGCTTGAGGGCGCCACACCCGAACCAAGAAATCCGTTAGCCTTAAACATGGGCGACTTCTATGTAAATGGGACAGATATTCACTTCGCAACATTCAATAACAACACAGATGAAGCCGACCGATTTGATATAGGATTAGGCTGTTATGATGGCGGCACGATTACGCTCTTCAAAACTCTCTACAGTAATATAGAATTGCATTCCGGCAGCTATTTCTCTGATTTGAGTATAAATGCTATATGTCCTGACTTTGCCAACCAGACCAGGAAACTGATTCCCGTTTCCAGAATACACGGAACAAGCACATGGATAGCTGGCACCAACCCTGACATCAACTATTTTACAGCTGTCTATGATGCCCATGGCGTGCCTACACTGACAGTGCATCCTGTGCCTGACATCCAGAATACCACCTTCAGTGTTCCTAAGTATGTGTATGTGAATAGCCCTACAAAAATTAAGGCCACATTTACCAACAACGGAGAGGAATATTACAACTATATCTTTTTCTTTGTCAGCACAGATGCCAACAACAAAGGAAATTACGCATCAGTAAGTGCTGTGGTAGCACCTACGGGTATCCCTACGTCTGTTGACTTTGATTGGACACCTACTACAGAAGCTACCTACCACATCTGGGCAGCTACTGACCTCACCGGGACGAATATAATTGGCACAACCACCGTTACTGCAGCAAATGATGCCAGTTTGGAAGGAAGAAAGATGGTATTGTTAAACTGCACTTTCACAGGCCAGGATGACCAGTCACTACAGATAGATAATAATGGCGTGCGCAGTATAGACGTATATAATAACTGGGTGAGTTCCGTCTTCGAATTTAAGAATCTGACTGACGAAGATATTAACGGAGCCCTAGCGATACGTTTAGATAAATATGATCCAGAGACTTCTCAATTCATAGACGATGCGAATACAGTCGTAACGAATGGCTTCTACCTCGCTGCCGGACGCTCGATGAAAGCATCCTTTGGCAGGAATACTTACAAACCTGGGTACACGTACAGGATTCGCATACTCATGGATGGTGTATGCATGGATGATCGCTACAGGATTAACCTGAAAGGCGTTCCTGAAACCATTACCATTGCCAGCGCTGAGAACTGGATGAATTTCTGTAATGACGTAGCGAGCGGAAATACCTATAGTGACAAAATAGTCAAGATGACGGCAAATATAACCACCAGTACCTGGATGAGCGGCACATTCAGTGGCATCTTTGACGGAAACGGACATACGCTGAATGTGACAGTTCCAGAAGATAACACAGACTACTTGGCCCCCTTCAGGACTATCCGCGGAGCCACTATCAAGAATCTGACCCTTTCAGGAAGTGTGGCAACCGGTGGAAAGTATGCAGCCGGTCTGGTAGGCGAGGTAACTGGTAAAAACAATCACATTGAGAACTGTGTAGTGAACACCAATGTCCTTTTAAACGGATATGGCGGAGGTGTTGTAGGTCAGCTTACAGGGTCACTGACCGTCAAGGACGTGATATATGGCGGAACAATCACTCAAAATTATAGTTCCGATAATGCCGGAGGCTTCATAGGAGACTATGATGGTGTAAAAGAGAATCTAAGCATGACCAATTGTATGTTCAATGGAACGTATGTGGGAAACGGCTTCCATCCGATAGGCATAAAACATGTTGATAAAGACTTTAATGACCTCTCCTGTACAAACTGTTTCTATACCACTACCCCACCCATGAATGTCAGTGAAGGTGATTTTATATCTGCAGAAGTCATTAAGGCCAGCCAGCTGACTCTTGGTACGGGTATCAGCATCCTGAAGGGCAACACTTGCTCGTTCCGGAACGAGGTTTTCTATTATGGCACTGTAACACTGGGCTACAACGACCCGGAGGCAGTTGTAACCTATAGTCTGAACGGCGAACAGCTCAGTGGCAACAGCTTCAGCATCAGAGAAGAGAATGCTGCGTTTAACGATGGCAGCGCAACCATCACAGCTGACAATGACTATAGAATCAGCTATAACCTGAACGGCGGAACGGTGGAAACACCCAACCCCACCAGTTATACTTCAGCCAACGAAGACATTATACTGAACACCCCCACACGTGACGGATGGGATTTTGACGGATGGACTGGTACGGGTCTTGACGGCGCTCAGATGTCCGTGACCATACCTAAGGGTTCTATAGGCCACCGCCACTACACCGCCACATGGACAGCGGATGAGCTTGACACAGACGCCAGCGGAGCCTACCTTATCAATAACAAGTATGACTGGGAACGGTTCTGCGCACGTATGAGGATTGTGGATGAGTACGACAGGGGTAACTACGACGGTAAGGTTGTGAAACTGACTGCTGACATAGGAACGGCTGAAGACCCTGTCACAACAAAAGTTGGTTGCATGACGGACCGAATCCTGAGTTTCAACGGAACCTTTGACGGACAAGGGCACACCCTGTACGTTAATTATACTGATGATGCCCCGTTCATGTACACATCCTATGCTACAATCCAGAATCTGCATGTAGCAGGCAACATCATCGCCGGCAACAGATACGCTTCAGGTCTTGTATCTCAGGCTTATAACAATCTCACCATCAGGAACTGCCACAGCAGCGTCAACATTAGCGGCAGATCCACGGATTACGGCTTTCTTTCCGGATTTGTAGGCATCCATCGCAAAAGTGGTGAGGAAACGGGCGATATTACTATAACAGGCAGTCTGTTTGACGGCTCCATTACTACTACCAATGGTACCATCAGATGCGCAGGGTTCGTAGGATGGACAAAATATCCTTCCCATGTAACTATCAGCAACTCACTCTTAGCACCCACCAGTATCTCAAACGGAATATTGGCCAATACATTTGTGACTTACGATACTGCAGGCGGCACGCCCGATATCAGTAACACCTACTTCATTCCCGTTACGAACCTGACAGCCAATCAGGGCAAGGAGGCACAAACCATCACTGCCGGCGAGAATGTGATCAGCCTTGCCATCAGCGGCGCGCCCACAGAGTATGACCTCGGTGGCATCACCGCATACGAAGGGAACCCGGGTCTGAAGTACAATAGCCTGCTCTATGCCGGTTCACAGGACGTAGTCAACCTGACACTTGCCTCTGCAGAGCCAGAGGAGGGACGCTATTTCTACCAATACGCCACCTCGGGAGGCAGTCTCTTTACGAACAGCCCTACCAATGCTACACTGATAATGCCGGACGGTACGACTGCCATCAGCGCTATAATCGACAAAAAAATCCCGACCATCTTTCTGGCTGATACAGAGGATAATACCAGTCTGCTCTCTACCAATGATGGAGTGACACGTAATGTTATCCTACCCGGGCGTACATTGCAAACAGGTAGCTATAACACCTTTGCCGTTCCGTTTGACATCCCTGCCAGTCAATACAGTGCCTATAATATAATAGGTGTGAAGAAGCTGACAGGCTCATCTTTTGATAGTAGCACAGGCGTACTGTCGCTGACCTTCGCCGACGAGACGAAGAAGATTGAGGCAGGACATCCCTATCTAGTCAAGGTCAGTGCCAATACTATGAGCCCAACCTTTGATGAGGTGCTTATCTATGCAGAGGCAAAACCTGTAACGACCACTGCCGTCAACTTCGTCCCGACATTTGGCAAGACAGAAGTCACGGGTGATGAGAAGAGCATCCTCTTCCTTGGCGCCAACAACACGCTATACAATCCTGATTCCCTGCCATCATACATGAGGGGCATGCGTGCCTACTTCCAGCTGAAAGGCAATGTAGCCCTGGCACATGAATTCCGCATGGAGTTGGATGACGATGCCGATGGCATCCAAGATATTCAAGATTCAAAATTCAAAATTCAAAATGTAGAGGGCATCTGGTACACCCTTGACGGACGCAAACTGAGTGGTAAGCCTACGGTCAGCGGCATCTATCTGAATAATGGTAAGAAGGTAATCATCAAATAAATCAGAAGGAGGACAATATCATGACTAGAAAGAAATATATACAGCCCATGATGAATGTCGTTCGCATTCAATACCGGCACATGCTGGCCTATTCTGAAGTTCAAACCGAAGGTCTGGAGGAAGGAGAGGACTTAGAATACGGTCATAGCACTATAAAGAGTGGAAATCTGTGGGACTCCGCTTGGTAAAACAGCCTCACCCCTACCCTCTCCAAAGGCGAGGGAGACTATTCGATTAGAGTTTAGGGATTAGAGATTAGGGATTAGGGAATATTAAATCTTAATTAGGGTTTCGCTAACCCCTAACCACTAACCCCTAACCACTAACCACTAACCACTAACCACTAACCACTAACCCCTAACCACTAACCGCTCGAAGCCTAAAGTTTACCAAACCTTCAGGTATCGGCAACCATGTAAAGGAATAGTGCAGTTGAGCTCACCCTCAGAAAGATCCTTCTGACGCCAAAGGTCTCTGATTATTGAACATTGAGCATTGAACATTGAACATTGAACATTACCGTTATCCTCTTGCTCCTTGCTTTTTGAATTTTGAATTTTGATACTTGAATTTAGTAGCTCCTTCATGTCCACCTTTTGGTCTGTCTCACCTACGTTGAAGATACCTACGGCATAGGTTCCATCTGCCAAGGGACGACTCCATACCTCTATGTCGCCCTCCTTAAGGGTGCGGTCGGCCTGCTTGCCTAAGAGATCCTGGTCGATGGCATTCACCTCGTTGTTGCAGAGCAGCCCAAGCACAAAGTCATCCATCTGGGAAATATCACAACCGATAAGCAAATTAGAGGCAACAAGTGTCCACAGGGTGATGTGGGTGTATTGCTCGTCGGGTGTCAGGCGCGTCTCGCGCAGACCGTTGGTGTTCTCGCCCAATCCATAGCCTACCTTGCCTACCACCAGCATGTCAGGGTCGTTCCAATGGCCGATAGAGGAATACTGCGACTTGCCCAACTGCTGACAGAAGCCTACATTGTAGATTGACTTCCACGTATCGTTGATGTCCCCTGCCGTACGCCAACTGTTACCATCGCAATACACGCCCCACAGATAAACCTGCGTGCCACCCAAGGGGCCAAGGCTGTAGAAGATATCGCGAGGCTGTTGGCGCAAGTACTTCTGCATCACCAGATGGGGGCGCACACAGCTGGCAAAACCATAGTCGTTCTCCTGAACACGCACATTCTCGTAACTGCACCAGTCGTATTTCAGGTAATCAACACCCCATTTATTCCAAACCTCAGCATCCTCCTTCTCGTGGCCAAGGCTGCCCAGATAGCCACCGCAAGTGGTTGCACCGGGCGAACTGTAGATACCGAACTTCAGACCGCGCTCGTGGAGCCAGTCCACCAGTCCCTTCATAGAGGGGAACTTCTGGTTGGCATCCAGCGTGCCGTCGGCATTACGTTCTGGTGCTTCCCAACCATCATCTATATTGATATAGCTGTAGCCATAATCAGCCAGTCCCTTATCGATAAGTGCCTGTGCAGAGGAAACTACCTTATCCTGTGTTACGGTCAGTCCCCAGCAGTTCCATGAGTTCCAACCCATGGGAGGCGTCTGACCAATCATATTATCACCCACCTTCAGGGTGAAGTCCTGCTGTGCCGTACCCTTCTCATTCTCTGCCACAACGGTGAAGGTAAGGATGCAAGGCTTTTCAATCTTTCCGCTCAGCACACCGCTTTCTGTCAGTTGGAGTCCTTCTGGCAGGTTGTTACAGGTAAACTTCATAGGTTTTTCGCCAGATACGGGGAAACGGTAGATGACAGGAGAGCCCGGACGCACACCCCAAACGGGAGCGCCGTTGAAGCGAGGCATAGCAGGAGCAGCAGGCGTGAGGACGTATTTCAGCTGTTTGCTTTCAGTGAGCACCTTACCTGTCTTGGCATCGGTATAGGTAGCCGTCAGCAGGCACATCTTCTTCTTGTCGTAGGGCACGGGAATGCGTGCAGGCTTACCACGTTTGATGGAAAGGTTACGGGTCAGCGTGTTTATCTTGTCTCCCGTCTCACGGTCGGTCAGTGTGACAGTAAATGTTCCGTTGGTAGCAGAGGCATAGGCAGAAGCAATCTCCACATCGCAATGCGCCTTGCCATTACTGTCTTCTATGAGGTTCATGGAGAGACCATCAACAGCTTTGGGACAATATACTATCAGGGGGTTATTGTACAGGCCACCTGAACCACCTCGGTTATATACACGCACAGCTACCACGTTATCAGCATCCATACGGACCCCATCCTTCTTGACATCAACAATGAAGTTCTGCGCAACATTAACACCACAGAAAAAGCCTGCAGGATTGGTAGGCATACGACCCGTAGAGCCAATCAACTTGCCATTCAGGTAGCATTCATCCGCATCGTCAACCATGGGCAGGTTGAAGACAAGGGCATTCTGCTGGTCGGAACCCTGGAACACACTCTTGGGGATATTCACATGAATACGGTACCATCCGTACGACTTGGTGTTCTGGGGGAATCCCTGCTTGTCCCATTGCTTCGTAATGTCTATATCACTCCATGTGGCATCGTCCATCTCAGGCTTAGCCCAATTAATGTCATCGCCTTGCTGGAACTTCGCCTTGCTAACGGTTACATTCTGTGCATTCAGTTGCAGACCCATCAGGGCCATCATTACTACAAAAAACAGCTTTTTCATTGCTAATTTATGGTTTCAAAGGATAAAATAATGCGTTTAACGGTGCAAATATAGTCTTTTACTTCCAAAAGGCAACACTTCTCTGGGAATAATTATGGTAACTTAGCCATATTAACCCATTTGATATTGTATTCCTTATAACGGACATGACCTTCACCAAGGGGGTGGGTTTCTGTTATTGTCCGTAGCCTTTTATGTTCATCCAGTTCGTATGCGTACCGAAGAGGATAACTATAACCATCACTGTATTCAACGCTTTCTACCAGATTCCTGCAGGCAACACCAAAGTAACCGTTCGCAATCAGAGCAACATGCTCTGTCAGATAACTCCTCGGCTCTATAAAAGCAAAATTGCCTGTAAGCGAGGAATAGCCGTAGGTATTATAGTTTGTCGTGTTATATCTATTCGGGCTGTAAAAGGTCACTTTAATGATGTTGCCATCCTTCCATTCATACGTAACCTCCTCCTCATACCACGGATTCCTTAGATGTTTCTTACTTACATTCTCGTTCCTAAAAAATATCATCTCGCCACGCTCGTTATAGCGATATTTAAAGAGGAATCGGTTACCATCCTGACGAGCACCAGCACAACTATCAACCCTACCGTTAACAAGGAAAAGAGTGTCTTCGCGAGAGAAGGTATATTGGGAATGTGTATCGTATTCACCATTAGACCATCTGTACTGTTGATATGAAACATAGATGCGGTCCTTGTCATATTTATACTCAGTGAAGTAATCCATATTAGAATCTTGACTCGTATATTTGACAACCCTCCCCTGGTTGTCATATTCAAAAGCGCAGGAAAGATATGGCCCATCCAAAGACAGTATTCTATCAGTATTCAATACCACCTCGGGTGTCTCAGGTTCAGGAATACTGTTGGAACAGGAAATGAGTCCAAGCATAAACAAAACTAACACAATCAGCTTCTTCATCGTTTTTACCTTTTTATTGTGAAACGTATAACTTAAAAACGATATCTGTGATTGGTTTAGTATGCAGGATTACAAAAAGAGTGTGAAATTTTACTAAAGCCTCACCCCAGCCTCTCCCGAGGAAAAAGCCTCACCCCGTCCCTCTCCAAAGGAGAGGGGGAATTGGTTAGAGGTTAGAGGTT
>JAFZSA010000005.1 GCA_017619585.1 Bacteroidaceae bacterium | reverse complement strand
ATGCCTTCACACCGCTGGCCAAGGGTATGAACTCTGAGTACGCCAACCAGAATGCCTACGATGCCATCAGCATCCACGGCGGTTCAGGATTCATCATGGAGTACAAGAGCCAACGTTTGTTCCGCGATGCTCGTATCTTCTCTATCTACGAGGGTACCACACAGCTGCAGGTTGTTGCTGCTATCCGCTACATCACCAACGGCACCATGCTGAACAACATCAAGGAGATGCTGGCAGGTCTCGAGATTAGCGATAGTCTGAAGAACCTGAAGGCTCGTGTAGAGAAGCTGATCCCAGTTTACGAGGAGGCTCTCGCAGCTGTTAAGGCTCTGGAGAATCAGGATGCACAGGACTTCCTTGCTCGCCGTCTGTACGATATGACTGCCGAACTCGTTATGTCACTCCTCATCCTCCGCGATGCCACTAAGGCTCCTGAGCTCTTCGAGAAGAGTGCCAACGTATATGTTCGCATGACCGAGGAAGATGTTCTCGGCAAGTCTGCTTACATCAAGGCATTCCAGGTAGAGGATCTGGAAAGCTTCAAGGCAGCTCAAGCAGAATAAGAAACTAAGACATATAGTTTAAGAAAATTCTCATTATTAAAGAGTGCTCAGAATAGGGCACTCTTTTTTTGTATCCTATTGGTTCCTATTCCCCATTTTGATGCCTCAAAATGTTAAATAATGTTTCTTTTGTACATTTTTCAGGTACTATGTATTGCAAGGTATTATATTTCTCCTTTAATTTGCAGCAGAAAACTAAAAAAATATCCTTTAAAAACATAAGTATTATGAACAACAAACGTTATTATCTGTCTGTTACAGACAAGAAGATTGGTGGTGTATGCGGTGGTTTGGCTGAGTACTTCGAGGTTGACCCCCTGTTGGTACGTGTAGGATTCCTTGCAGCCTTCTTCGGCTTCGGTTTCGGCCTGATGGCATACCTTGTTTTGTGGCTTGTGGCTCCCAAAGCTCCCTATCAATACTAATACCTTTACATTATGGACATTAACAATGCTAAATCGCAGATGCGTAAGGGAATGCTGGAATACTGCATACTCCTGCTCCTGAAGCGGCAAGCGGCATACGCCTCTGACATCATCCAGCAATTGAAGGAAGCTGACCTGCTGGTGGTGGAAGGAACGCTATACCCACTGCTGACGCGTCTGAAGAAGGATGGCCTGCTAGCCTATGAATGGCAGGAAAGCACGCAGGGGCCGCCTCGTAAGTATTACTGCCTAACAGTCGATGGACAAGGTTTCCTAACAGAACTGGACCTTGCCTGGAGCGAGATTTCTAACACCGTAAACTATTTAAAACAATGAAAAAAAATATCACAATCAACCTTTGCGGACGTCTCTTCCCTATAGACGAGGATGCTTACGAAATGCTCTCTACCTACGAGCAGTCGCTCCGCAATTATTTCCGTTCCCGTGAAGGCGGCGAGGAGATAGTAGACGACATAGAGGCGCGCATCGCTGAACTGCTGGACGAGCTGAAGGAGCAAGGTACAGAAGCCGTTACCATTGAGAACATCACAGAAATAATCCAGCGAATAGGGAAGCCCGAAGAGATGGACAGCCTCTCCCCCGACCCTTCTCCCGAAGACGGGAAAGAAAGGAAGAAGCAGGAAGCCAATAATAGTGAAGCCTTCGCCTTTGGAGGAGCAGGGATAGGAGCTAAGCGTCTCTATCGCGATCCCTATGACAAGAAGCTGATGGGTGTGCTCTCTGGCTTTGCTGCTTATTTTGGCATTGATGTGCTCTGGTGCCGACTTGGCTATGTGGCAGCCATTCTGTTCTCCTTTGTAGGTTCTACCCTCAATTTTCTGTGGTGGTTGCCAGGTCATCATTTCTTCTTCAACATTCAGTTCTGGGGATTTGCCCTTATCATAGCCTATGTTGTATTGTCCATACTGATGCCTGTGGCATGGAGCCCCGAAGACCGACTGCGCATGAAAGGCAAGCCCATCAATCCGCAGAACCTGGCAGAAGAGGTAACAAAAAGCAGTGGTGCCTCTGCCCCCTATACGGAAGAAGAAAACCCTAAGATGGATGGTGGTGCAGCAACCATACCGCCATCCTACAAGAAAAACCCAGACAAAAGTTCTTCTGCCTCCGGGTGTCTTGGTTGCATTGGCGGGTTCTTCACTACCCTGTGGGCCGTTATCACCCTACTCTTCCGCGGCTGCATCTATACTTTTGGCGTGTTTGTAACCATCATGTGCATTGTGGGTATTATCTGTCTGGCTGCCTTTGGACTGAATACAGAGGATATTGTCAGTATGATGGACATACCGCAACCCGAGGAATTTACGGCTATCCTGCTCTCCATGAAGGTTCCTTTCTATATCTTCTTCGTTTCAGCCATAACGGTCCTGAGCATCACGGCCTACGCTATCATTCACAGCTTGCTGAACGAATTCAAGCAGATGCCGGCCATGCCCTACCGTCAGCGCATAATCCTGCTTATAATATGGATTGTAGGCGTTATCATGGCTGGTTCGGCCATCGTATATGGCGTGCCTAAATTCGTAAAGGAAATTAAGAAGATTGAGCGTACAGAAACCAGGGAAACCTATAGTAGATGGGATTGTTACGACGAAAATCCGGATACCACCTGCGTTGAAAAGGAGGTGATAACAGACACTGTCTGCAACGAAAAACCCCAAGTGGACAATAGAATTAACAGCCGCCGTGTAGTGAGAGTTCGTCGTGGCGATACAATTGGGACCATCGCAAAACGCAACCACACAACAGTCAGAGAGTTACGCCGAATCAACAGACTCCACGACGAAAGACTCCATGTTGGACAGATTCTGAAGGTAAAATAAACACACTAATAAAATTAGGAATAACACACAATGAAAAAGGCATTAATAACGGTAGCAGCGCTAGCATGTGCCAGCCTGCTCAATAGTTGCGGTTTCATCTCTTACGAGTCCGGTGAGGAAACTGGAACAGAAATCACATTGATAAGTAAAACCGAGTGCGACATTGACACCGTAATGAACAAGCCCAACTACTCGAAGGGCAGAGAATGGCTGATAGAGAATACTGGAAGTGAAGATCTGTGCATCGACAGCGTGATACCCTCCAGCGACCGTATAGAACTTGTCTATCCCCGTGGGAGCCAAACGGTCAAAAAAGAATACCACGTTCAATGGACAAAGTACGAAGAAGGCAAAGCGAAGGAACATAAAATCTCCAAGAAGACACACATGACTCTGCCCACCGATACGGAACCCGGAGAGTATCTTGCCATCCGAGCCATGCTTCACCCTGCAGATGCAGAGGAAGGTCCCTTCTCCTACTCCATCAAGGTATATGGCAACTTCGCCGAATCGCCCCTGGTTCTCCGTCTTACCGGGACCTACCAGACGTCTGATAGCATTAGCATCAATGCGAAGTGAACAGAGGAATAAAACTAACACACTCAATTAAAATATAGGTATTACATACGATGAAAAAGACATTAATCATCGCCTTGTTGGCGATTTCATTCTCGCTGACCACAAGCGCCACAGATTGGAGTAACCTGATTGGTAAAGAACTGGTTCTACACCAATGGGGTAATGTACGGGACGGATGGTTCTCAGATTATCATCCCATGAACACCATGGGGGCAGACCCCATAGAAAGAATCATCCTGAAGGATGCCACACATGCCATATGGAAATACACCCAGCAAGGTGACTTCGAACGCGAATGTTCCATCCAAGGCCCGGTTCTTACCTTCAACGAACCTATCTTCGGTAATAAGGATTTGAGGATACTGAAGGCTGACGGAGAAGTCATTCTGACATTGGGCGGAGACAGCCTGACACGCGCCTTCTACATACTAAATCCTAAGCCCGATACTGAGCAGCTGCCTGTTTCAATCAACAGCAAGAAAGGATTCTGCAACGGCAAGCTAAATGGGCTGCTAACACATTTTACAGACCTAACCTATAGCAGCCGCACCCCCATGGGGCGCCATTTCCAACTCTGCAAACAGGCTAAGCCGGATGAGAAACTTTGGCTGGAAAGCAAGAAGGAGGCATTTGATGATGACAAAGAGCAGACGGAAGCGTATAACGTCAACCTCTTTCCCAACGGAAAGCCCCTATTGGCAGATATTCAACAGGAAGGCATAATCCTGTCCAATGCCCTTGGCGTGCTGAAGGATATGGCCAGCATGTACCCCGATTTCATAAAGTCCATCATCCGTCAGGAGGCCCCGGACTCGTTCTGCGTGGATATGTTCGCCCCCGAAGGCAAACCCATCCAGGTATGCGTCAGCAACCGCTTTCCGCAGAGTGACAAAGAGTTTTTCAGCATGGGAGAGAACGGCACCTATATCTGGCTCTCCATACTGGAAAAAGCTGTCATGAAGTGGCTGAACGTCTATAACAACCAAATGCCCATCGCATTTTATAGCGCAGAATGGATAACCCCCATGCTCACAGGCGACGGCCGTAGCTTCTGTATCCAGCCGGGACGGATGGCAAGCAAGGACCTGGCTAAGGTTGTCAACACCTGCCGCCAGAACGGCATGATGGTGAACGGCGTAGCGGATTCACGCTTCACAAGCCTTTTAGGCACCCCTACTGTTACCAACCCCGACATGGCCTTCCGCATCATCAGCCCCGGAGCCGCCGCCAATTACTTTGACCGGAATGCTATCCAGGAGAAGATAAAAGTTCTGGCTAACAAAGAAACAGAAAAGCCTGTAAAGATAAAACTCAAGAAGGGGAAAACTCCGCAGTTGCTGAACTATCCCTGTGCGGATATGAATCAACTACCTCTGCATGGAGGCGAGGTGGTGATAAAAGGGCGTATCATTCCCGGCGGCCCGCAAATCGCAAAACAATTTGAAGGACGAATCTCTGCACTCATGCGCAATTACATTGCTGGCACAGAGAAGACCACATTGTTCGAAATCAAGGAGGACGGTACCTTCTCCCTGAACCTGCAAGTGCCTTATCCCATGTATCTGTTCGTCTATCCTATTGCAGAGGTTTATGCATGCCCTGGCGACACGGTGGACATAACCATTGACATCACAAAGCCAACTAAGAAGGAGGGTGTCACCCTTGATGGAACAGGATTAAGCGGAGAGGTATCCAAACTGACAAAAAAGATAAGAAGTACATATTGCGATTTCTCTGCAGATTACAACCCAAGTGCTGAAAAAAACAATCTAACTCCTGATTCCTTGCTGAAACGGAAAGATGAGTTGGTGGCCCGTTTGGATGAAATGGTGTGTAGAATAAACGCCGGCTTGCCTGAACTGGATGGTTGCTCACCGATGGCTTCGGATATTATCCGTACATACATCGTAGCGGCATACACGGAACATATCTGCGATTATTACATGAGACATGAAAGGGATGGATTTGATACTGGGGAGATTTGGCCAAAGTTCTTCAGTTTTGCAGCTCCCCGTGAGCGTTATATGCTTGACAATCCCCTTTTGATGATTAGCGGCGATTTTTCTTTCTTCAACAGAATACAGTTTGTACTCTTGAGTCCCATAATATATGCCCATAATGGGAATCTAATTTTTGGTGCTGATGAAAAAGAGGCGATGAACGAACTGCAAGATAAGTTAAAACTCAGCCCCACCGATTTTTGCGCGCAAGTAAGTATGCTTCATAAACTTGTCGGCTATACTTTTAAGTATCGAGACGTCCTTGTATCTCAAATGAAAGAAAAGGCGAACGATTTTATAGCAGATGAAGTTGCAAAGATATTCTCCGTTATATCCCACCCCGAGATTATGCGTCAGGCGGTGATTGCATACAACGAACACATCAAGGAGTACGAAATGAAGGTGGTGGAAGATAAGCCAATGACTAAAGCGGATAGCATCTTCCAACGCATCATTGAGCCGTACAAGGGTAATGTGCTCTATGTTGACTTCTGGGAAATGTCATGCGGTCCCTGCCGTGGTTTGATGCTGAATATGCGCGATGAGGTGGATGCCAACAAGGACAAGCCTGTCAAGTACCTCTATATTACGGATGATACGGAAGAGCAATGCCGTCCCTTCCTTGAGCCTAACAACATCAAGGGTGAGCACATCCATATCACTCGCTCCGAATGGGGCTATCTGCAGGAGAAGTTCCAGTTCTCTGGCATTCCCTATCACTTTATCCTGGACAAGAACGGCAAGCGAAGAGAAGGCGTGACGATAGAAGAGTTGCTAAAGGAATAAAATAACACTGAATGGTTTATAGTTAGTTTTAAGGTAAATAATTGGCGCCTACAATCCCTCTGCGTTGAGAAATGCAGGGGGATTTTTGGTTAGCGGTTAGGGGTTAGAAGTTAGGGGGTAGGGGTTAGGGGTTAGCGGTTAGCGGTTAGCGGTTAACGAGTTCCTCGCAAAGGGCGGGTTTGTTGGTGGTGATATAGTCAACACCCAGTTGCTGCATGGCCTGAATATCCTCAGCCTCATCCACCGTCCACACATTCACATTCATACCCAGTGCATGAGCCTCTGCCACCCACTCAGGATGCTGACGGAAGACTTTTATGTTGTAGTCGATACCCGTCAATCCCATGTCATGCAATTCCTTAGGAGCACGGTTACCAGAGAGATAGGCAACATCGGCCTTGGGAGCCAACTGATGAATGGTCTCGCACGCCTCGATGGAGAAGGAAATATAGAGCACACGGTCTTCCACCCCGTATTTACGGATGGCAGCAACGGCAGCGGCTGCACAGTCACGACTCCGTTGCGGAAGGCTATGGCTCTTGACTTCAACCACCAGACGGGTTGGACTCTTGCTCTTCTTAAGAATCTTTAGCAAGTCCTTCAGCTGGGGCATGCGTTCTCCGTTTTTCAGGCGTATCTTCTTGCAGGCAGCATAGGTAGTATCCTCAGGGGTGATACCCTGAAAGGTACGGTCGTGATTGACCATAATATGTCCGTCGCGGGTAAGCCATATATCAATCTCGGAACCAAAGATGCCAAGATCAAGAGCACGCCGGAGCGAAGCACGCGAGTTCTGGGCAGAGCCCTCAGGCATCCAGTCGCCACGGTGGGCAATAGTTTGTGTACCAGCTGTCTGAGCCAGACAACTACCTGCAGATAAAACGGCCATCAAGACCAGCAAAAGGAAGTATCTCATAGTTCAAAAAAAAGAATTAATCGGTTTTATCACCTCGCAAAAATAAAGAATTATCCAGAGTGTCCATCATTTACAAACGTTATATTTGCTTAAAAACAAAAAACATTTTATCTTTGTGTGCATTTTATGGAAAAGACAATGAAAAGAATTCTTATCTGTGGCCTGCTGGCATTTACCTGCATGAATGCAGTACAGGCGCAAGAAACAAAAAACGAGAAAGTTAAGGAACATATTAACAGTCACTTCAAGCCCTACGGCTTCATCCGCAACTACTTCTCTGTGGATACGCGTGAGAACGTGGCTGGAACAGGAGATCTGTTCAACTATCTGCCCAAGGACAACCTGTGGAACCAGACAGAGGCTGAGGCTGCTGCCTCAGGCATCGAGCGCGAGGACCTGAACGCACAGACCACCATGCGCTTCCTGTCGTTGACAACACGTCTGGGACTGGACATCAAGGATTACCGCTGGGGCAAGACCAGCTTCGGTGGTAAGATTGAGGCTGACTTCTATGCCGGTCTGACAGGCAGTACAGGAACAGCCCAGATGCGTCTGAGACAAGCCTACATGACACTTACCTGGGACAGCCTACGCATGAGCGGCGACGCTCTGGCACGCATAAACCTGCAGTTGGGTCAGGCATGGCATCCCTTGGCTGCCGACATGCCCGATGTCATCTCTCTGAACACAGGTGCGCCCTTCAACCCCTTCAGCAGAACACCACAGATTAAGATGGATGCTCAGCTGGGCAAAATGTTCACCCTGACAGCTTCTGCGCTTTGGCAGATGCAGTACACATCAACCGGTCCCGAGGGAGCATCGGCCAACTACATCAAATATGCCTATACCCCTGAATGTTATCTGGGCCTTTCCTACCATCCCAACAACAATGTATTGCTTAGAGCAGGTGTAGATGTGCTGAGCATTGCACCCCGTCACACAGGAACCGTCCTGAACAATCAGGGGCAGGAGGTAAAGGTGAAGGTGAGCGACCGTATAACAACCTTCTCGCCCTTCCTGTACCTCCAGTACAAACACAAGGACTTCAGCCTGAAAGCCAAGACTGTCTTTGCACAGGCAGGAGAGCACATGAACCTGAACGGTGGCTATGGCGTAAAGCGCGTAAACGAGGACGGTTCTTGGGAATACACCCCTACACGCAACTCATCATCATGGTTGTCGCTAACCTACGGCAAGCAGGTGAAAGGCATTCTGTTTGCCGGCTACGTACGTAACTTTGGCACCAAGGATGCTCTGGCTACCAATGCCGCAGGAGATATTCAGGGCTTCTACTTCAGCAAGAACAGCTTTACCAGTCTGAACCGTCTGTGGCGCCTCTCCCCCACCGTCCTGTTCACATGGGGCAAGTTCCAGTTAGGTGCTGAGTACGAGATTACCTCGGCACAGTACGGAAAAGACCTGAAGGCTTCCAACGGACTGGCAGAGACCGACCTTCACTGGGTAACCAATCACAAGGTACAGATAATGACTAAGTTCAACTTCTAAGACATCATAGACCCGTATTCTGAACGTTGGAATGCGGGTTCTTTCTTTTTAACCCGATAAAAATATACAAACAAAAACATTGTTTGATGTTAAAAAAGTGTAGCGTATGTTGGCTGTGTGTAGTTTTTTTTCATATCTTTGCGGCAGAAATCAAGAACGCATTATGAAGAAAAGCATTGCATTAGGCCTCTTGGCTGCTTTTTCGCTGCAACTGGCAGCACAGGTAGAAATGACAAACAAGGGAACAGGAAACACGTTCCCTCTGGTAAACGGAAAGGAAAAGGCTGTTATCTGCTATGACAAAGATGATGCCCTGGTAGTGGAACGTAGCGCTAAGATGCTGGCCGAGGATGTGGCTTGTGCTACCGGCAACCAGCTGAAAGTGCAGGAGGGTACAGCAGGTGCTACCTATGCCATCATCGCAGGCACCATCGGACAAAGCAAAGACATTGACCAGCTAGTGAAGGCTGGCAAGATAGATACCACAGGTCTTACCGGAGCCTGGGAACGCTACCACGTGGCATTGGTAAAGAACCCCTTGAAAGGAGTTAAGAAGGCTATTGTTGTAGCTGGAAGTGACCGCCGAGGTACAGCCTACGGTGTGCTTTCTATCAGTAGGGCCATAGGGGTCAGCCCCTGGCGCTGGTGGTTGGATGCCCCTACTCCTAAGCATTCCACATGCCTGCTGCAGGTGAACAGCTTTACCTCACGTACACCCAGTGTCCGCTATCGTGGTGTATTCATCAACGATGAGGACTGGGGACTTTTGCGCTGGGCCAAGCGTAACTACGAGAAGGACAGGGGCAACTTCGGTCCCCGTACCTATGCTGCCGTCTGCGAGCTGCTGCTCCGCCTGAATGCCAACTATCTGTGTCCTGCCATGCACGAAGCCTCATTGGCTTTCCATCAGGTACCAGAGAACCGACTCGTTGCAGATACCTTTGCCATTGTCATGGGCTCCAGCCACTGCGAACCTCTGCTGCTGAATACTGCCAGCGAATGGAAAAAGGAGAAATATGGGGCATGGGATTACATCAACAACCGCAAAGGTGTGGATAGCGTACTGAATGCCCGTGCTCTGGAATTGGCACCGTTCGAGAATGTTTACACACTGGCACTACGTGGCTTACATGATGTGGCAATGGCTGGCGGTAACGACATGACAGAACGCAAGAACACTATGCAGGCTGCTCTGGAGGCTCAGCGACAGATGGTAGCCAAAGCTACAGGAAAGGCACCTGAGACAATTCCGCAAGCCTTCACTCCCTATAAGGAAGTATTGGATGTGTATGACAAAGGGCTGAAGCTGCCCGACGATGTCACCATTATATGGCCCGACGATAACTACGGCTATATGAAGCGCCTCTCCAGCCCTGAAGAGCAGAAGCGTTCAGGACGCAGCGGTGTGTACTACCACGTCTCCTACCTGGGCCGTCCCCACGACCACCTGTGGATGAATACTCAATCGCCCAATCACATGTACGAAGAGTTGAAGAAAGCCTATGACCTGACTGCCGACCGCATCTGGCTGCTCAATGCCGGCGACATCAAATCGTGCGAGTTTGCTATTGACCTCTTCCTGGCTATGGCCTATGATATAGACAGTTTCGATTATAATCGCTGTGCCGACTATCGTACAGAATGGACCTGCAACCTGTTGGGCAACGAGAACAAGGAGGTGTACAAGGACATCTTCCGCACCTTCTACCGTCTGGCTTTCCAACGTCGCCCCGAATGTATGGGATGGGGACAGGAATGGGCCAGCGACGACCATGCACGCGAACAGAAGACAGATACAGAGTTCTCGCTAACCAACTACAACGAAGCAGAAAACCGACTGGCAGAATACCGTCGCATTGGTGCCATTGCAGAGGATATGCTGGCTAAGATGCCTGCCGAGAAACGCAGCTGCTTCTACCAGTCTGTTTACTATCCTGTGAAGGGCTGCGAACTGATGAACCGCATGACCATAGGCGGACAGATAAACCGCTGGTATGCCCTGCAGAACCGTGCTGCTACCGCTCAGGCGAAGGCAGAGGCGCTGCAATGTTATGACTCTCTTCAGATTATTACCAAAGGATACAACAGTCTGGAGAACGGCAAATGGGAGCATATCATGAGTATGACCCAGGGTGTGACAGCCTCCTATTTCGAGAAACCTGAACTGCGCGATGCCACACTCGCTCCAAATGCTAAGCTGGGAGTGATAGCCGAAGGGGAATACGGCACTCGTGGTCCCCGTGCCATGCAGACTCTGCCCACCTTTAGCAAATTCCTGCCCACACGTACCTATTATATAGATGTATATAACCAGGGGCAAGGTACACTTAACTGGGAGGCAAAAGGCAACAAGGAATGGATTCGGCTGAGCCAGAGTAAGGGCAGTACCCCCTTGCAGCAGCGCATAACAGTCAGCGTAGATTGGGAGAAGGTTCCGCAAGGCGAGGAAGAAACGGGCCTCATCACCCTCAGAGACAATAATGGAACAGAGCAGACCGTAATGGTAAATGCCTTCAACCCCGCAACTCCATCTACAGACGAGCTGAAGGGACTTTATGTCGAGGACAACGGTGTGATATCCATTCCTGCAGCAGGCTTTATGCGTAAGAACGAGAACCAGGCAACAAAGATGATAGAGGTTCCTAACCTAGGTTGCGAAGATACCGTCATCATGATGGGCGACCCTGTGATAGCCCGCCAGAACAGCCGAGCCCGCAATGCTCCTTATCTGGAGTATGACTTCTACACCTGGGAACAGGGAATGGTGGATGTGTACACCTATGTGATGCCCACCTTCACCACCAGTGTGGACCGTGGCTTTGCCGGACATGAGCGCACCAACATAGAGAACCAGTATGGTGTTCGCATAGATGACGGACTGCTGATGCACTGCGCTACCAACTCGTGGGAATATGCTCAGGGGTGGTACGAGAGTGTGCAGCGCAATGCCCGTATCAACAAGTGTACGCTCTACGTAAAGAAACCCGGCAAGCATACCGTTCGTATTACCTGTCAGGACCCTGGCACCATGCTACAGAAGATTGTCTTGGATTTTGGAGGCATGAAGCGCTCCTACATGGGGCCTGCCACCACATTATGCAAATAAAGAGAACAAATAAATACCTTAAAAAATGAAATTCATCAGTTGGAACGTAAACGGCCTGAGAGCCGTAGTAGGTAAGAACTTCAAGGAAGTATTCGAGCAGTTGGATGCCGACTTCTTCTGCCTGCAGGAAACAAAGATGCAAGAGGGACAGCTGGATCTGCAGTTCCCCGGTTACCAGTCATACTGGAACTATGCCGAGAAGAAAGGCTACTCTGGAACAGCTGTCTTTACCAAGCATCAGCCCCTGAATGTGACCTACGGCATAGGCATCCCCGAGCACGATACCGAAGGCCGTGTCATAACACTGGAGATGCCGGACTTCTATATGGTGTGCGTCTATACGCCTAATAGTCAGGATGGTCTGAAACGACTCGATTACCGCATGCAGTGGGAAGACGATTTCCGCCAGTATCTGCTCTCTTTGGATGCCAAGAAGCCCGTACTGGTTTGCGGTGATATGAATGTGGCGCATCAGGAGATAGACCTTAAGAACCCCAAGACCAACCACATGAATGCCGGCTTTACCGACGAGGAACGCCAGAAGTTTACAGAGTTGCTGGCTGCCGGTTTCACAGACACCTGGCGCACGCTGAACCCTGATGTAAAGGAAGTCTATTCGTGGTGGAGCTACCGCTTCCAGGCCCGCGCCAAGAACACAGGGTGGCGTATAGACTATTGGCTGGTATCCAACCGCCTCTTCTCTCAGGTAACAGACGCCAAGATACATACAGATATCCTTGGCTCAGACCACTGCCCCGTAGAAGTAGACTTGTTAAATGCATAATTCATAGTTTTGCTATAGCAGCAGCAAAATGCCATCTCCAATTGGCAGAAAGGAAGTTTATCCGCAATTTTTCCAGGCGAAAAGTTGCGAATATATTATTTCTTCTTACTTTTGAGGTAAGATATACCTAAACTAACTAACAATAGGGGAGGAAGCGTCCTCCCCACCCTATTTAACACCATGAAATTGAGAAAATCCATATCAAGACTTGCTATTTCCATCACCATTGGGATGGGACTTATGCTAACTGCGTGTTCAGAAATCAATCCAACAGGTGAGGTTGGGCCTACCGACAAACCAGACTTCAGCCTTATCCAATCTTCTGACTTCATCTTCTATTCCGGCACCAACCTTATTGGTACAACAATAGGAACACGTGCCAACGATGCCAGCGGTAACATCTGGTATCAGACGTGGCAACGCCCCACAAACATTACCGATGAAGAACGAGCTAAGGTTGCCGAGGAGTTTGGCAAGGTGCGTGATGGAGCCAAGAACTCAGTTTCGGTGACCTGGAAGAACTTTTGGGTACAGCAGGTGTACAAAGGACAGACCACCTATAAAGACGGTTATGACAGTAACATCGGACTTGGATCGGACTGCATGGATATGCTGTCTGTCTTCAACAATCTGAAGACAGAAGTTATCAGCTGGTGGCCCTACGAAGAGAAGACCACAGAGTATGAGGGACAGTATGAGTTCATCTGGAACTTCAACAACGGTAACAACACCACCAACTATACCGATGATGTTACACATCAGGAGTACTACGGCACTATGCTGGTGAAGAATGTGGGTACTGATGGCAGAGATGAGCAGTTTGCCTACTTCAACAAGCTGGACAGCAAGTACCACTATGAGTACATCATCCTGAAGATTGACGGTTCCTACTACATTGGTTTTGATTTCTATGCCCATGGCACAGATGCCAACCCCTACAACAAGAATCAGAATGTTGAACGCGACTGGGTGTTTGACGACTGGATTGTGAAGGTCAGCCCTGCTCAGCCAGTAAGCGGAGAACAGGTTGATACAGATCTGCACAAAGGTACCACAGGTCCTGTCAGTCCGGAAGATCCCAGCCTACGCAAGGGGGAGGTTGAGATAAACCTGAGCATGAATGCCGAGCGCGACGAGAATGACTACATCTTCACCAAGCTGTCTATCCATATTCGTGATACAGTAGATATGGAACTCTTTATCCCCGTAACGCCGGAATACTATTGCCAGGCTGACGATATGGAGATTGTCCTCTCCCACAAGCAGGATGTAGAACTGCATAGTCCAACGCCCGACCGCATAGAGTATGACATCAACGGTCATGTGGTCATTGCCACAGTAAGCTATGAAGCAACAGGCATACGCATAAAGACAGAAGGTATTACTGCAGAAGCACTTACCTTCCTGCGCAACACCTATGCAGATGGTCTGACCATTGAGATATGGAACTACTACAACGAATATGCAGTAGCACAAGGTCGCACACGACTGAAGGGAATGCTAGACAGAAGTACGGTAAGTTTCACCAAACAACCCAGCCGCTATGTGAATGCCATAGTAGAGGGCAATCCCTTAGACTGCGTGGTGACAGCTAACCCTTGATAACCTTCTGGTATTCGCTCTCGAAGTTGGGGGTAAAGACGCCTTTGCCTAAGGAGGATTCAATCTCCGCGATGGACCAGAAACGACCGCCATCCGTCTCGGCACTGGGCTTAATATTACCATCATAAGTGGTGCGGAAGGGAAAGACCAGTTCGCGCTCCCTATCCGACTGAAAGACATAATGAGGCAGTTGCTGCGGTTCAAAATCCGAGATACCCAGTTCCTCCTGCACCTCACGACGGAGCGCCTGCTGAATACTTTCGCCTAAATCTACATGCCCGCCAACGGCGGTATCCCATTTACCCGGCTGGATATCCTTCCAGTCGGGTCTTTTCTGCAGGTACAACTGACCCTCCGAATTAAAGACATGAAGGTGCACTACGGGGTGCAGCAACATACTGCCGCTATGACACTCGCCACGGGTGGCAACTGATAGGATGTTACCCTCCTCGTCTACAACGGGGAACATCTCCTGACTATTATCTTTACCTACTGCTATCATGGAATGAGAAGCGAACTGTCGCCATAACTGAGGAAACGGAAATCGTGACTCAAGGCAAAATCATAAATCTTACGCCAGTTGCCATTCACAAAGGCACTGACCAGAAGGAGCAACGTGCTCTGGGGCTGATGGAAGTTGGTCACCATCATCTGCACAATATGGAACTTATAGCCCGGTGCAATGATAATCTGCGTACTACTGTGCAGAACATCCAGATTGTGCTTGAGCATGTAATCTTGCAAAGCCTGAAGAGACCCCACCCCCGTCCCCTCCCGAGGGAGGAAAGAAATATTAGTCTCCCCTCGGGGAGATTTAGAGGGGGTCGAGAATTCCTCCTCATACGGCATCCACTGATGTACGTGCAATTCCTCGGCATCACCTGTATCCTTACCTTCCTGCATCAGCTGCTGAGCCTTGAGACCCATATAATAGAGGCTCTCCAAGGTACGGACGCTGGTAGTGCCGACAGCTATGGCCTTTCCATCGTGGGCAATAAGCTTCTGTATGGTTTGCAGACGGACAGCAATATGCTCGGTGTGCATCTCGTGGTCGCCAATCTCCTCGCTCTTGACAGGCTTGAAGGTACCGGCACCCACATGAAGGGTCAGTTCCTCACGCTCTATGCCGTGCGCGCCCAGGTCGGCCAGCACTCGTTCTGTAAAATGCAATCCTGCCGTAGGGGCAGCCACAGAGCCCTTTATCTTGGAATAGACGGTCTGATAGGTACGGAGGTCACTCTCCTCTGTCTTACGGTTCAGATACGGAGGAATGGGCAGTTCACCCAAAGCCTCTAACACCTCAGAGAAAGCAAAGCCACCCTCCCAACGGAAACGTATCTCGAAGCTGGTGCCGTGGGGAGCCACACGCTCTGCCGTGATGGTGTAGGCTGTGCCGTCAATCTGGAACTCGCCATAGAGCAGTCCCTCCTTCCACTTCTTGGAGTTGCCCACCAGACAATACCACGAACACTCGGAAGTAGCAATGAAGTTCTCCTGATACTCAATAGGAGAGGCCGGCTCTAAAAGGAAAATCTCGATGAGCGCCCCTAACTGACCATCGGTTCTCCCCCTCGGGGGAGTTAGAGAGGGGTCACCTTTGCGGAAATGCAAACGGGCACGAATCACCTTGGTGTTATTAAAGACCATAAGAGCCCCTTTGGGAAGGTACTGGGGCAGAGAACGGAAAGTATCTTCCAGAACCTCCCCGTTTTTGTACACCAGCAATTTGCTGCTGTCACGTTCAGGAAGAGGAAATTTGGCTATTCTCTCATCAGGGAGGGGATAGTTATAATCCTTTATTTGAATCTCTTTAGTATGCATTTTGTCAGAATTTTGTGCAAAATTACAAATAAAAATGCTAAATTTGCATTCAAAATAAAAAAAAGAGCATGGATTTTAAGTTAGAGATATGCTGTGCCGACCTGCATAGCCTTCGTGCTGCCATAGCAGGCGGA
The DNA here is from genome assembly GCA_017619585.1 of Bacteroidaceae bacterium. The sequence goes on along the minus strand of JAFZSA010000005.1, from coordinate 62,514 downwards.
GCACACAGGGTAGAGTTGTGCCAAGCCCTTGACGTGGACGGACTTACCCCTTCTGCCGGTATGATTGAGATGGCTGTGAACAGCGGCATAGACGTACATGTTCTTATCAGACCCAGAGAGGGCAATTTTGTATATAACGAGGATGAAGTGGACTGTATGATATACGACATACAGATGGCCCGCAAACTGGGAGCGGAAGGCGTGGTAATAGGAGCTCTTACACCTGATGGCGACATCGACATCCAAGCCTGCCACCGTATGATAGAGGCTGCAGGCAACAAGATGCACGTTACCTTCCACCGTGCCTTTGATGTATGTCGTAATCCTGAAGAGGCTCTGCTGGAGATTCACGCCTTAGGTTGCGACCGCCTGCTCACCAGCGGACAAGCTTCCTCTGCCGAAGAAGGTATCCCCCTACTGAAAAAGCTGGTAGCCGAGACCAAGGCTTTGGAACCAAGAGAAGGTTGCGGTGTAAGGGGAAGCAAACTGCGCATCATGCCCGGTGCCGGTGTCACACCACAGAATGCCGCCCGTATCATAAAAGAAACGGGAGCCACAGAAATCCATGGCTCCCTTAGAAAGAACGGCTTTACCGATCCCGTGATGGTACATGATGTCATTTCTCATGTATCATCAGTTGTCGGATAACGCTCATTATCTGATCTACAATACCTATAGTATAACCCTGCTGGAACCACACCACGCGGTTGAAGGTATCACCCATAAGAAGGATGGGCAATTCCTGACTGCCATGTGTCAGTTCCTGAATGTGCATGGCCTCTATGGTCTCGGGGTCGGCGACACCAAAGATGAAGTTGTCGGGCAGCCTATCGAAATCCTTACGATGCGAGCGGAACGACTGGAACTCGTCCCATGTAGGGAAGAGCATCACAAACAGGTGTGGCCATTGAGAGAGGTAGATGTTAGCCTCCTCGCATTCATGCAAGATATGGGTACTGGGCTCGTGATTGTCGCGAATCAAGGCAACCAGATAATAGCCGCGCCCTGTACTCTCCAGCAATGGCTTGTGTATTCCCTTGTAGTTGGTGAAGTAATTCTCGCAGTTGAAGGTTCCTATCACACGCAGTTCGTCGGCATTGTCACGCAACTTGAGTGTCTGCTTCTGTACACCATCAGCTTTCAGCCCGAAGAACTCCAGGTGTGCCAGCACACTACCATCCGCCATACGGGTTCCAGAAACCAACAGATACTGTCCGGCATCCATCCGAACGCCCTCAGAGAAAGTATCTTTCCAAGTAGCCTCCTCAGGGAATTCCTGCAAAGAAAGCGTTCCATTCTGCAGGCGAGAAAGGGTGAACTGCGAATAGTAAGAGGGATTCTCCTTGATGGCAAAGTCGGAGAAAATAAGGTGTAAAGCCCCCTCCCCGCTCCCCCTTTGGGGGAGTGCTTTTGAAAATGAAATATCTGCCCAACCATCAGTGTCTCCCCCTAAAGGGGGAAGGGGGGTCTGTACTTTTCCAGTCACTTCATCAATGCGAGCTGCAATACCTACACTTCGGCAAGCAGCCACAAAGAAGATGTCCCTACTATGGGCATCCGTGGTACGATGACGGTAAACACCCTCCGGGCTCATACACAGCTTCTGGGGATTGCGTGTATTGTCTATGCTGATGCTATCCCTAACCCACTGGGCTATGGCAGCGGCATCCATTCCGGCAAAGACTTTGCTCAAGACCTTACGATAAGGAGTCAACATCTCGTTGCTGATACGGGGAGCCAGAATATACTGCAGCCAGAGGCGAGAGTCGGAGAAGGGGGTGTTATCGGCCGCATCAGCAAGCACCTCGGCAGTCACATCGCAGAGATCTTTCTGACGCAGGGTGCTGATAACCTCCCACCCATACTTGTGCGACTGGAATTCCTTAATCACCCGCCAGTTCTGGCGTGCACCCCTCAGGTCTTCCTCCCTACTGAATGCCTGTTTCATATAGTTGTTACGCAAGCTATCCTCACGATGGAGGCGTTCTCTGTTCTTACGAATCTGCGTATCCGAAAGGTCGGGAACATATTCCTTTGAAGGAGGGGGCACCAGGTCGAGGTCGAGTGAGGCTGTATAGCTATCATCCTTATCTACCACCACAGTTACCGTATCCTGCTTACCTACGCTGGCCTTCTCGAATCCGAAATGTCCGTCCTTGCTAACCCATACCAGCAGGTCGCCCTTGCCGCATCCCAACCAAGTCAGTCCCTCTGCATCAGAGGACTTGGATACCAAGGTATAAAACTCGGCATAGTTATACAGGCGGAAGTCCACCGTAGCATCCTTCAGGGGTGAGCCCTGTGCATTCACCACCTTAACAGTAATGGTATCTGTCTCGGCATAGTTGGAAGTCACGTTAATCTCCGTGTAGCAGGCATTACGGCTCACCACCTCCTCCGGTCCGTCGTAGTTGCCAAAGACCTTGGTGTGCATCAGCATACCGCGTGATGCGGGTTCGTTGAACCAGCCCATGTTCAGCACCGGCTGCGGCTCGCAGGCACCCATGAAGTACCATTTGCCGTTCACCCAAGCCTCTACCCATGCGTGATTATCATCGGTATGAGCCCATCGGGGGGTATAGACCTGACGGGCTGGAATGCCAACAGCACGAAGCGCGGCAACTGTGAAGGTGCTCTCCTCGCCACACCTGCCCGTAGCAGAACGCATAGTAACAAGGGGCGATTTGGTCCTGCTGTCAGAAGGAGCATAGGTAACATGCTCGTGACACCAATGATTTACCTCCAGCACAGCATCATACATATTCAGATTCTTCACTCTGTCCTTCAGTTCCTCATAGAGAACGATACGGGCCGAATCAAGATTCTCGTTATTGACACGCAGGGGTAACACAAAATGACGCCACTCACGCTCGGGCACCTTATCGCCCCAAGGCATCTCCTGACGAGCCTTCAGCGTGGCACGCACATTGGCCTCCCAGAACTCGCGGGAATAATCCACGCTGTCCGGCAGAGGCATGCTGGCGTACAGGAAGTCCATAGCCTCCTGCATCTCCTGCTCAGTGGATTTCGTGCACCCTGTCATAAAAAGCATGAGGAGCCCTAAAGCTCCCCATACGGTATGTTTCAGATTTCTCATATACATTACTTACTGAGCGTACATATCAACGATAAGCTCACCAAAAAGTGTGTTGGCCCAGGCAAACCAAGAACGGGTGAAGTCCTTGGCATCGTCCTTGTTGAAGGACTCGTGCATGAAGCCTGTATCGCCATCGGTCTTCAGAATCTGCTCAACACACCACTCCTTCTCAGCACGGTCGTTGGTAGTGAAGGCCTTCATGACCAGACTCATAGGCCAAGGCTTGTTCAGACCACAGTGAGGACCACCGATACCTTCGCCGGCCTTACCCTTGAAGAAGTAAGGATTATCCTCGCTCCATACAAACTTACGGGTATTCTGATAGATAGGATCGTCAATTGACACATCAGTCAGATAAGGCAGACAGAGCAGAGAGGGTGCATTAGAGTCGTCCATCGTGAGGAAAGAACCATAGCCATCTACCTCGAAGGCATAGATCTTGCCATACTTGGGATGCTCAACAACAGCATATTTCTGCAAAGCCTCTTCTACCTGAGATGCCATACGACGACAGTCGCTGGCCAGTCCGTACTCCTTGTTTACATCATTCAGAATGATGGCAGCCTTACGCAGAACACTAACAGCAAAGAAGTTACTGGGAACCAAGTAAGGAAAGATAGTACTATCGTCAGAGGGACGGAAGGCGCTGGCAATCAGACCGCAAGGCTTGCCCGGATGACCATAACCCTTGTTGGAACGTGTATCGTGCAGAGCCTCTGTCTTACGGGTGAAGCGGTAGTTGGTGATGGGACCGTTCCAGTTCTGCTGATCCTGGAAGACATGCAGAATCTCGCGGATAGCCTTGATCCACTTCTCGTCGAAGATGCTTGTATCACCTGTCTGCTGCCAGTAGGCATAGGCAAGACGCAAGGGATAGCAGAGTGAGTCAATCTCGTACTTACGCTCGTGCAACTCCTTCTTCATCTTGGTATTGTCTGACATCCAATGACCGTTCTCGATAGCCTTGATATTGAAAGCATTGGCATAGGGGTCGATGAGGATGCAAGCAAGCTGACGACGGATGACGCCACGGATAAGGTGACGCAGAGGTTCATCCTTATTCACATAACGCAGATAGGGCCACACCTGGGCAGCGCTGTCACGCAGCCACATAGCCTCGATGTCGCCAGTGATAACGAAAGTATCATCGTCACCGCTCTCGTTGCTGTACCAGACAGTTGTATCCAAAGTATTAGGGAAACAGTTCACGAACATCCAGTACAACTTAGGATTGATAGCCGTCAGCTTAGACTTGAGGTCGAGAATCTGCTTCTCGACAGCCTCGCTACGGAAGAGACGCTTCTCAGGCGCAGGACGCAGGTCCTTGATGGTTGACTGCGCTGCCACATCCTGCTTCTTGGCAGGCTCCGGCATTGCGTAATTAGTGGCGCTGAAAGCGGACATTGGTGCGCTCATCAGCAGGGCTAACATAATTTTCTTCATATCGTTATTTCGTTGTGTCGTTATGACGTTATACCGTTATGACGTTATTTCGACATATATACGTCCAAAGTTCCACCAGCCATAATCTGGTCATGAGTGATGGTGGTACCCTTCAACTGCTTGCCGTTCAATACGTACTTCTTAACGTAGATAGCCTTGTCGCTACCGCCGTGTGTACGGATGGTGAAGGTCTTATTCTCGCCTACGGGGATAACAGCCTCCTCTACGATAGGAGAACCCAGCTGGTAAACACCACCGCAGGGCTCAACCTGATACAGACCCAAAGCAGAAAGGATGTACCATGCAGACATCTGACCTACGTCCTCGTTACCACAGAGGCCGGCAGGCTGATCTGTGTACAGCTCGTCCATTACGTAGCGAACCCACTTCTGAGTCTTGCGGGGCTGACCTACATAGTTGTACATATAGAGTACGTGGTGGCTGGGCTCGTTACCATGAGCATACTGGCCAATCAGACCAGAGATATCGGGAGCGGCATCGTCGCCCAGGTCGCTATCGGCAGCCAAGAGAGCATCCAGGTGGTTGCCCAGAGCCTTGTCGCCACCCAGCAGACCAGCCAGGCCCTTTACATCGTGGGGTACCAGGAAGGTGTACTGCCAGGGATTACCCTCGGTATAGTCACGAGTCTGACGGTTGGGGTTGAAGTCGGCAGGCAGAGGACGGAACTCGCCCTTCATATCCTTGGCACGCATACACTTAACACGTGCATCCCACAAAATCTTGTAACCCTGACTCAGGTTATAGAAACGGACGCTGTCTTCCTTGTGACCCAGTTTGCCGGCAACCTGAGCAGCAGCCCATGCAGCAATGTAGTACTCCATGCTCTTGGCAACAGTCTCACTCTCGCGACCGTCATAGGGCAGGTAACCCAACTCAGCCAGATAGTCCTTACCACGCAGGGGCACACGGCGGTTCTTAGCGAACTCTGTGGGCAGCATGCTGGCCTTGATAGCCTCGTACATCTTCTCAGCATCGATATCTGTGCACTCACCCTTCAGGATGATATCAGCCAGAACGGGAACGGCAGGCTCGCCAACCATGCAATAGGTATCACAACTTACCAAATGCCATACAGGCAGTTCACCCCACTCATAGTACATATTCATCATAGTATGAGCATAGTCGCGCATACGGTCAGGCATAATCAATGTTGCTAAGGGATGAGCGGCACGATAGGTATCCCAAAGGCTCCAGGTAGTCAGGTTGGTGAAGTCGGCACCACGGTGAACCTTACCGTCGCAACCCATATAGTCACCTGTTACATCATTCCAGATTTGGGGAGCAACCATGTAGTGATACATAGCGGTGTAGAAAATCTTACGCTCACGCTCTGTACGGAAAGTAGCCTTGATACGACTCAACTGTTTGTCCCATGCCTGGCAGGCTGCATCGGCAATCTCATTGAAGTTAAAGCCGGGCATCTCGGCGTTCATATTGATGAGAGCGTTTGCCTCGCTGGTGGGAGAGAGAGCCACCTTGGCCAAAATCTGATCGCCAGGACCTACTTCGAAGGTAGCCTGAGCATAGTTGGCATTCACGCCCTCTGATATCCAGTTATGGATAGGATGGCTAAAGCGGATGCAGAAGAAAAGCTTCTGGTCTGAAGCCCATCCTGCACTACGGCGATAGCCCATTACGGTGTAATCGTCTATCTGAATAGCTCTTGCCTCACGTGTATCGTCACCAACGGTGTTCTCCAAGTCAATGATGACACGTGCATTGTTGCTGCCCTTTGGGTAGGTGAATCGGTAGAGGGCTACACGCTCTGTTGCCGTCACCTCGGCCTGAATGGCAAAGCGGTCCAAGATTACACGGTAGTAACCGGGAACCATCACCTCAGTCTCGTGACGGTACTCGCTGGCCAGACCCTCACGGCTGAGCTCTACGTCGCCATAAGCGGGCATCAGACCCAAGTCACCCAAGTCACCGCAACCGGTACCGCTAAGATGCATCTGGGCAAAGCCTATAATCTTTGTACCACTCTCGTGATAACCAGAGCACCAGTCCCATCCCTGCTCAATCTGAGTAGGACCGGCATTAACCATACCGAAGGGAACATTTGCACCAACGAATACATGACCGTGATCACCTGTTCCGATACGGGGATCTACGTACTTTGCAAGATTGTCAGCCATAGCTGTCATGCTTACCAGCAAGCCGACAAAAAGGAATTTAATTTTCATTGAAATTGGTAGTTTTATCAATTAAAGTTATTAATATTTGGTCCAAAGTGGGAGCAAAGATAGACAAAAATTTCCAAAAATCCACATTATATTATAAAAAAAGCCCTCAGCAATCTCTTTTCGATTGCCGAGGGCCGATATAATTGTTATGTTAAAAGGGAATTACATCATGCCGCCCATGCCACCCATACCGGGAGCACCGCCCATAGGCATCTCGGGCTTATCTTCCTTGGCATCGCAGATAACACACTCTGTTGTCAGGAACATACCTGCAATAGAGGCTGCATTCTCCAAAGCAACACGTGTCACCTTGGCAGGATCAATGATACCAGAGGCCTTCATGTTCTCGTACTTGTCCTCACGGGCATTGTAACCATAGTCACCCTCACCGTTGCGGACGTTGTTGACTACTACGCTGCCTTCCTCGCCTGCATTCTCAACAATCTGACGCAGAGGCTCTTCAATAGCACGACGTACAATCTGGATACCGGTTGTCTCATCGGCATTAACACCCTTCAGACCTTCCAGAGCCTTCTGAGCGCGGATGTAAGCTACACCACCGCCAGGGATGATACCTTCCTCGATGGCTGCACGGGTAGCGCACAGGGCATCGTCAACACGGTCTTTCTTCTCCTTCATCTCAACCTCGCTGGGAGCACCAACATACAGTACGGCTACACCGCCTGAGAGCTTAGCCAGACGCTCCTGCAGTTTCTCCTTGTCGTAATCGCTGGTGGTATTGTTAATCTCGTTCTTGATCTGGTTAACACGATCCTTAATCAGCTCGCTTTGGCCATGACCGTTAACGATGGTACAGTTGTCTTTGCTGACAACAACCTTGTCACAAGAGCCCAACATCTCAATGGTAGCCTGTTCCAGCTTCAAGCCAGTATCCTCGCTGATTACCAAACCACCTGTCAGGGTAGCAATATCCTGCAGCATAGCCTTGCGGCGGTCGCCAAAGCCAGGAGCCTTGACAGCACAGATCTTCAACTGTGTACGCAGACGGTTAACAACCAATGTCGTCAGAGCCTCGCTATCCACATCCTCGGCAATTACCAAGAGGGGACGACCGCTCTGAACAGCGGGTTCCAGGATGGGCAAGAAGTCCTTCAGGTTGCTGATCTTCTTATCATAGATAAGGATGTAGGGGTTCTCCATTACGCACTCCATCTTCTCTGTGTCGGTAACAAAGTAGGGAGAAAGGTAACCACGATCAAACTGCATACCTTCTACCACACCGATGGTTGTGTCACGACCCTTAGCCTCTTCGATGGTGATAACACCGTCCTTGCTGACCTTCTTCATAGCGTCAGCCAAGAGCTTACCAATTTCAGGATCGTTGTTGGCACTTACGGTAGCAACCTGCTCTATCTTCTGGTAGTCGTTACCTACCTGCTCAGCCTGCTCCTTGATGTTGGCAACAACAACGCTGGTAGCCTTGTCGATACCACGCTTCAGATCCATGGGATTGGCACCTGCAGCTACGTTCTTCAGACCTTCACGAACAATGGCCTGAGCCAACACGGTAGCAGTTGTTGTACCATCGCCGGCATCGTCACCAGTCTTGCTGGCAACACTCTTTACCAACTGGGCACCTGCATTCTGGAAGGGATCTGCCAACTCAACTTCCTTGGCAACAGTAACACCGTCCTTGGTGATATGTGGAGCACCAAACTTCTTCTCGATGATTACATTACGTCCCTTGGGACCCAGTGTAACCTTAACAGCATTTGCCAAACTATCAACGCCCTTCTTCATCTGCTCGCGGGCTTCTATGTTGAATCTAATATCTTTAGCCATTTTGTTTAATTCATAATTCATAATGCATAATTCACAATTGATGTATGATTATGTCATTATGAGGGGTTTAACATTGATTTTTCTTTCTGTAGGACTTTCTCAATCCAAATTTATATTATGAATTATGAATTGAGAATTATGAATTTTATCCTAGGATTGCCACAACGTCAGACTGACGCATAATCAGATACTTGGTACCGTCCAGCTCCAGTTCTGTGCCGGCATACTTACCATAAAGAACCTGGTCGCCTACCTTCAGTACCATCTCTTCGTCTTTTGTTCCGTTACCAACGGCAACAATGGTACCCTTCAATGGTTTCTCCTTTGCAGTATCAGGGATGATGATACCACCTACTGTCTTTGTCTCTGCGGGTGCGGGCTCAATGAGCACGCGGTCTGCTAATGGTTTTACGTTCATAATCTTTATTGTTTTTTTACGTTTATCATTCTCTGCTATCAATACAACGAAAGCTGTGCCAAAAAAATGCAATACGACAAAATGTCACTCCCCTAATGACAAAAAATGACATTTCCTTTGCCTCTACGGAAAATAGTCGTACCTTTGACCCCATGGAATATATGTCACAAGAAGGCTACGACAAGCTCGTAGAGGAATTGCGCCAACTGGAGCGCGTAGAACTACCAAAGGTAAAAGAGGCTATTGCAGAGGCCAGAGACAAAGGCGACCTCAGCGAGAACTTTGAGTATCATGCCGCCAAGCGCGAACAAGGACGGCTGCTCAGTCGTATACGCTTTAAGCAGCGTGTGCTGGAGTTTGCCCGTGTCATAGATAAATCCAGGCTCGGTGGTGATGGTGTAGGTCTGCTCAGCAAGGTTGAGCTGACCAATCTGGGCAATAACACCAAGATGACATATACTATTGTCAGTCCACACGAGGCTAACTTGCCCGAGGGTAAAATCTCCATCAAATCACCCATAGCCCAAGCCCTGCTGAAGAAACAGGTAGGTGACATCGTTGAGGTAAAGGTTCCCGTAGGCACTATCAAACTAAGAATAGAGAGTATAACAATATAAAAGCCTCCTCCCAGCCTCCCCCAAAAGGGGAGGAGATTATATTCAAAATTCAAAGATTCAAAATTCAATCTCCAAAATTCAATCTCCAAAATTCAAAAAACGCTAACCCCTTAACCCCTAACCAATTCTCCCTCTCCTTTGGGGAGGGACGGGGTGGGGCTACTAACCCCTAATATAATGAACAAAATTCTAATATCAGCACTTTGTGCCTTTTCTGTTTTCACCAGCTCTATGGCCCAGGAGGGTAAGAGCCTGAAAGAGGCCTATAAGGACTATTTCCTGATAGGCGTTGCCGTAAACCAGCGCAACATCTCGAATCCCGAACAAAGCAGCATAGTCAAAAGGGAGTTCAGCAGTATGACAGCTGAGAACGACATGAAGCCCATCTCGGTTCATCCCAAAGATGGCGTGTGGACGTGGGAGAGAGCCGACCGCATAGCCGATTTCTGTCGCCAAAACGGTATCAAGCTGCGTGGGCACGCCCTGATGTGGCACAATCAGATGTGCGATTGGATGTTCTACGACGAGCAACACAATCTGGTCAGCAAGGAAGTTCTTTTTGAGCGCATGCGCAACCACATACATACCGTAGTGAATCGCTACAAAGATGTGGTCTATTGCTGGGACGTCTTCAACGAGGCTATCAAGGACGGTCCCCGCAACCCCAACGTACAGGACCAGCCGCTGCGCGAGAGCACTTTCTACAAGATCTGCGGCAATGACGAGTTCATACGAAAGGCCTTCCAATATGCACGCGAAGCCGACCCCAACGCCCTGCTCTTCTATAACGACTACAACGAGTGCGACCCTACCAAGTGCGATCGCATCTGCAAGATGGTTGAGGGCATGAAGGCAGCCGGTGTACCTATAGACGGCATTGGCATGCAGGGGCATTATAACATTCACGGTCCTTCTACGGAGGAGATAGAGGCTGCCGTCAGCCGTTACGCTCATGTAGTGAACCACATACACATGACGGAGTTGGACATCCGCGTCAACAGGGAGATGGGCGGTCAGCTGGAGTTTAGCCGCAATGAGGATGCTACCATAACAGACGAGCTAAAGAAGATGCAGGAAGCCAAATACGATGCCGTCTTTAAAGTTATGCGCCAGCATGCTGACAAGGTGGACTGCGTAACCTTCTGGAACTTGAGTGACCGCGACTCGTGGTTGGGAGCCAGCAACTACCCCCTACCCTTCGACAAGGATTACAAGCCCAAGAAGGCGTACTACGTGATTAGGGATTTTTGAACGAATCAGCATGCCCTGCGATACGGCCTTTTTCTGATAGAGAAACGGCATGTTACTATCAGAGAAACGGCCTTTCTCTTTTTCAAAACAGCATAAATAAGGCACCTCGGCAAAGATTAAGCCTCATCAAGAGAGGGAATTTCAAATACATTTTTACAGTCAATATTTTGTTTTTCTTCAAGACCTATCTTTGATGGGGTGTGTTTAATAAAATCGTTCTCTTTTTCGTTCTCTTTTCTTATTTCCTTTCTTTCTTTATGGGGTGCAGGGGTGCTTTCTTTCATTTTCTTTTTCTTTTCTGTTTTTTTGAGCTCTTGTCGTCTGAGCTTGATTCTTAAAATCTGACATTTCAGCTCAGCTTCTTCCAAACGCAAACGTCTTCTTTCTTCCTGTATTGTCTCCATATTTCCCGATTTTACATTTCTTTCCTAACGCTAAAAAAACATTCCGCACGAGGAGGTCTTTAGAGGATGTTGGATTTTACGAATCGTAGGACGAAATGTTGTCTGAGCGATAAGCGAGTTCATTTTGTGATTCGTAAAATACTGCAGCCGGCCTCCGAGCTCAGAACGTTTTTTGGTTTCTCTTTTGCTTCTTTTCTTCTTTGACATCAAAGAGAAAAGAATGAAAAGTCAAAAAAGTTTTTTATTTAGCAAAAACTTATTATCTTTGCGACGCGAAGTCCTAATTAAAGGATAGAAATAAAACAACGACAATATGAAAGGCATTACATGCAATAGCGCCATTGAGGCCGAAGGATTCCGTGCCGCCCTGCAAGAGGCAGGAATAGAGAGCACCATCTACGACGAAACAAACAGCAAGGTAGCCAGAGGCATCCTGGACAACACTGTGGACGTACTGGTGAAAGAAGAGGACATGGAACGGGCCAAACAGTTGTACCAGACATTCCTGACCGAACAGGAGAAGACCTTCAAGCCCTGGTGTCCCAAGTGCGGAAGCGAGAACCTGACCGTAGAAAAACTACAGAGCTCCACCGTCCGACAGCTGCCCCGCATACTGGCAACAGCACTCATGCTCATACCCTTCGGAACCTGCAAAACGGAGAAATACGTCTGCAACGATTGTGGGCATAAGTGGAAGAGGTGAGGCTCTTTAGGCCGGATAAAAAAAATAAAAACGAGCATTTCTTTCATATATCGCTCACTTATTAGATAAAATTCTAACGTTCAACAAAATAAATATATTTATTCTGTCTTCACTTAAACGAATTTTTCGTACCTTTGTCCCCCAAATAGATGATTATGAGCAACATTGTAGCTATAGTAGGACGCCCGAACGTGGGCAAGTCGACACTTTTCAACCGACTTACGCAAACCCGTCACGCCATTGTCAGTGACGAGGCAGGCACTACACGCGACCGCCAATATGGCAAATGCGAATGGGGACAGAGAGAGTTCTCGGTCATTGATACCGGAGGATGGGTAGTAAACAGCGATGATATCTTCGAGGAGGAAATACGCAAGCAGGTGACGCTGGCTACCGATGAGGCCGATGTGATTCTCTTCCTAGTGGATGTGCATAATGGAGTGACAGACCTGGATGAGGCTGTGGCCAGCATTCTGCGTAGGACCAAGAAGCCCGTGGTGCTGGTTTGCAACAAGACAGACAATAACGAGACTTATCTGTCTGCCGAGTTCTATTCCCTGGGACTGGGCGACCCACAATGTATATCAGCTGCTACAGGTGGCGGTACTGGAGACCTTCTGGATTTGGTTGTCAGCCTATTCCCCAAGGAAAGCAACGAGCTGCCCGATGAGAACATCCCCCGATTTGCCGTTGTGGGAAGACCCAATGCGGGCAAGAGTTCGCTGATAAACGCCTTCATTGGCGAGGACCGCAACATTGTTACGGACATTGCAGGAACCACCCGTGACAGTATCTATACACGCTATGACAAGTTCGGCTTCGACTTCTATCTGGTAGATACCGCCGGTATCCGCCGCAAGAACAAGGTTACAGAAGATTTGGAGTTCTATAGCGTTATGCGCTCTATCCGAGCCATAGAGAATAGCGATGTCTGCATCCTGATGATTGACGCTACACGTGGCATTGAGAGCCAGGATCTGAACATCTTCCAACTGATACAGAAGAACCAGAAGAACCTGGTGGTTGTGGTAAACAAGTGGGACCTTGTGCCCGATAAGGATACTAAGGTGATGAAGACTATGGAGGATGCCATTCGCGACCGCATGGCTCCCTTTGTTGACTTCCCAATCATCTTTGCCTCCGCCCTGACAAAGCAGCGTATCTTCAAGGTGTTGGAGACTGCCAAGGATGTATACCAGAATCGTGTACGCCGTGTCTCTACAGCTAAGTTGAACGAGGAGATGCTGCCCCTGATAGAGGCTTATCCGCCACCATCCATGAAGGGTAAGTACATCAAGATTAAATACTGTATGCAGGTGCCTGAGACACACGTACCAACGTTTGTGTTCTATGCCAATCTGCCCCAGTACGTGAAGGAGCCTTACCGCCGTTTCCTGGAGAATAAGATCCGTGAGCGCTGGAATTTCTGTGGTACGCCTATCAACGTGTTTATAAGGCAGAAGTAAAGGCCCCCTCCGTCTCCCCCTTTGGGGGAGGGAGAGACGTTAGACATTAGACTCTAGTTAAAGTGAAGAATGAAGAGTGATAAATTTGCTACCGCCATAAAGGGTATTCTTATTCTCTTACTGATATCGTTATTCAACTGCTCTGGAGAGCAGGGCGATACGTTCACAAGCGAGAGCGCCCAACGGGCTGCCCAACAATACTGCGCCCTGTACACCCAAGGCAAAACCAAGGAGTACGTGGAGGGTATGGTCGGGTCAGAATCCTTCCCCCCGGAATATAAGGAGATGTTACAGGACGTGCTTGCACAGGGTGCCAAGGAACTGGAACGTAAAGGTGGCGTGGTTCGCGTAGAAGCCACATCGGACACTCTCTACGTAGCAGACTCTACAGCCTATGTATATTTGGATCTGGTGTTTACAGACAGCGTCCACGAACAAATTGGCGTACCAATGGTGTTCCAGGAAGGCAACTGGCGGTTGAAATAGCCACCCTAACCACTAACCGCTAACCACTAACCGCTAACCGCATAAAAAAAATACACACGTTATGAAAAAGAGATTTTACATTATTTTGTTTGCCTTGGTGGCAACAGTGATGGGCACCTCTGCTCAGCAGATGCCTAACGTTCCACTGGACCCTGCTGTAAAAGTGGGCGTACTGCCTAACGGCCTGACATACTTCATCCGCCACAACGAGTGGCCCGAAAAGCGTTGCGACTTCTATATCGCACAGAAGGTGGGCTCCATCCAAGAGGAAGATAACCAACGCGGTCTGGCACACTTCCTGGAGCACATGTGTTTCAATGGTACCACACACTTCCCCGGCGATGCCCTGAAGCAGTATCTGGAGCGCATAGGTGTTAAGTTCGGAGAGAACCTGAACGCCTACACATCCTTCGACGAGACCGTATATAATATAAATAATGTAAATGTAGAGACCACAGGCGCCATAGACTCTTGTCTGCTGATTCTGCACGACTGGAGCCACGACCTGCTCCTTGAGGACAAGGAGATTGACAAAGAGCGTGGTGTTATCAACGAGGAGTGGCGTATGCGTCGCTCTGCCATGATGCGTATGCAGGAGGCAGCCTTCAAGGATCTATACGTAGGAAGCCGCTATGCCGAGCGCATGCCCATTGGCACCATGGACATCGTTATGAACTTCCCCTACGAGGACCTGCGTTCTTACTACCGCCGCTGGTACAGACCCGACCTGCAGGGCCTAGTTATTGTTGGTGATGTGGACCCCGACGTGATAGAGCAGAAAATCAAGGATATGTTCGCAGACATTGCTCCTGCCCCTGCCGATGCCGCCAAGCGCGAGGTAATCCCCGTTCCCGACAACGACGAGCCTCTGGTTTCCATCCAGAAAGACAAGGAGCAGACCGCTGCCTATGCCATGCTGATGTTCAAGCATGAAGCTACCCCACGCGAGTTCAAGGACAAGGTACCCTACATGATGGTAAACTTCCTGGAAGGGGCCGTATCAGGCATGTTTGCCGAGCGCTTGCACGAACTCTCTCAGAAACCCGACTGCCCCTTTATGTATGCGGGCATTGAGTTCGGAGAGTATCTGGTAGCCAAGTCAACGGAAAGCGTGAATGCAACCGTGGTCATGAAGGAGGGACAGTACCTGCAGTCCATAGCAGCTGTCTACCGCGAGTTGCTGCGTGCCAAGCGCGGTGGCTTTACCGAGGCAGAGTTCGAGCGCTACAAGCAGGAATTCCTGTCGCGTGTGGATGCCCAGTACGAGGCTCGCAACAAGGTACAGAACACCAACTACGTCAACCAGTACGTACGTCACTTCCTGGACAACGAACCCGCTCCCGGTATAGAATGGATTCACCAGAACATGAAGAACATTGTTCCCATGCTCCCCTTAGAGGCTGTCAACCAGTCATTCCCCGCCTTAATCTCTGACAAGAACAGAGCCATTGCCCTGTTTATGCCCGAGAAGGAAGACCTGCAATATCCTACTAAGGAGGAGATTCTGAAGACCTTGGCAGATGTAGATGCCGAGGAGATTGAGGTCTTCAAGGAGGAAGTGAATAATGATCCATTGGTTCCTGAACTGAAGTCAAAGGCTAAGATCAAGAGCGTCACAGACGACTTCTATGGCGCCAAACTGATAACACTGAGCAACGGCATCAAGGTACATGTACTGCCAACCGACTACTCACCCAACAAGATCTCTATGAAGGCTACCAGCTGGGGCGGCAACAGTCTATATCCCAACGACGAATACCTGTGCTCAGGTAATGCAGACATGGTAAGTATGGGCGGTTGGGGTTCCTTCTCCACTACTCAGCTGAACAAGAGACTCTCCGGCATCCAAGCCAGCGTTACACCCTCTGTCAGCGACCGTACCGAGGGCTTGAACGGCAACTGCGTGAAGAAGGACTTCGAGACTATGCTGCAGCTAACCTATCTGTGCTTCACCTCACCCCGCCGCGACGACGAGGTATTCCAGAGCACAATGGCCCGTTTCCGCGACGCTCTCAAGAATCAGGACCTGAACCCCATGACAGCCTTGCAGGACAGCGTAGCAAGCGTACTGTACAACAACAACATCAGAGCCAAGCGCGTCCGTCTGGAAGATATAGAGAAGATTTCTTACGACCGCATACTGGACATCTACAAGGAGCGTTTCGCCAATGCAGCCGACTTTGAGTTCTATCTGGTGGGCGACCTGAACATAGACTCTATTAAGCCCTTGCTGGTGAAGTACTTGGGTGCCCTGCCCGTCAACAAGAAGATGGAGAAATACAAGGTTATCGATCGCAAGCTGACCAAGGGCGAGCGTACCTGTATCTTTGAAAAAGAGCAGGATACTCCCAGCGCAACGGTTAACTTTGTTTACCACGCACCCCTGAAAGACAATATGCGCAACGACATCATGGTGGATATGCTGCAACAGTCTATGTCTATGCTATACACCGAGACCGTACGCGAAGATGAAGGTGGTGCCTATGGTGTGCCTGTAAGCGCATCTTTGTCGGACTACCCCGAGGAAATTGCCACCGTACAGATTAAGCTGCCCACAGCACCCGAGAAGATGGAGCGCATGATGAAGGTTGTCTATGACGGCATAGAAAAGTTGTGTGCAGAAGGCCCCTCAGAGGATTATCTGCAGAAGATAAAGGAATACATGGTTCGCTCTCATGCCGAGAATCTGAAGAAGAACGGCTATTGGATGAACCAGCTCTACACACGCACCCGTTACAACCAAGACTATGTGACTGGTTACGAAGAGGCTGTACAGGGTGTTACAGTGAATGACATAAAGGAACTGGCACAGAAGATCTTCAAGAGCGGTAACCGACTGGTAGTCGGCATGACAAGCCCCAAGAAGTAATTACTCAGTAAGATACAGAAAGAAGGGAAGTTGCAAGAATGCAACTTCCCTTCTTTGTATATGCTACGAAAAGAAAAATCAACTATTAGCTTCCTTGACCTTGCGAAACAAATCGCTGGCAAAGATGAAGGAGTTGAGGCGTTCGTTGGTGCTGGTCATAATCTGGTCTTTATTGCCCTGCCATTCCATACGGCCCTCGCATATATAAATAATGTTTTCACCGATACCCATTACGGAATTCATATCGTGGGTATTGATGATAGTAGTCATCTTGTACTCCTCGGTAATGCTATGTATAAGGTCGTCAATCACCAGACTGGTCTTGGGGTCCAGACCCGAGTTGGGCTCATCACAAAAGAGATACTTGGGATTAAGAGCTATGGCACGGGCTATGGCCACACGCTTCTGCATACCGCCGCTTATCTCGCCGGGGAACTTTTTCTCGGCACCAGACAGGTTCACACGATCCAGACAGAACTTAGCACGCTTGATGCGATCAGCCTCGTTTTTGTCCGAGAACATATCCAGAGGAAACATCACGTTCTCAAGCACTGACATAGAATCGAACAGGGCGGCACTTTGGAATATCATGCCCATCTCCCGACGGATAAGCACCTTCTCGCGCTTGGTCATCTTAACGAAGTCACGTCCGTCATACAGAATCTCGCCCTTGTCGGGCTGAAAGAGTCCTACAATGTTCTTCATCAGCACCGTCTTACCACTACCACTCTGTCCGATGATAAGATTGGTCTTACCCTCTTCAAAGACGGCATTGATGTCCTTCAGGACCTCTCTGTCCTCGAATGATTTGTATAGATGTTTGATTTCAATCATTGAACATTGAACATTGAGAATTGAACATTGGTTTATGTCTATGACCTAAGTCTCTATGAGAGAAGGGGAGTAAGGAAGATATCGGCAAAAAGAATGAGCATGCTGCTACGAACCACAGCATCCGTACTGGCCTTACCTACATCGAATGAACCGCCTTCTACCGTATAGCCATAGAAAGAACTGACACTGGCAATGATGAAGGCAAAGACAAAACTCTTAATCATCGACATCCAAATGAACCACTGGCGGAAGTCGTGTTGCAGACCTATAGTCAGGTCATCAACAGATACGATACCCACAAGGGCTGAGGCGTAGGCACCTACGAATCCGGCTGCCATACTGAAAACCACCAGGCAGGGAATCATAGTCATGAGACCCATAATCTTTGGTAAGATCAGGAAGGAGGCCGAGTTGACGCCCATAATCTCCAGGGCATCTATCTGCTGGGTGACACGCATGGTTCCAATCTCGCTGGCGATATTACTGCCTACCTTTCCAGAGAGGATAAGACACATGATACTACTGGAAAACTCCAGCACCATAATCTCGCGCGTGGTATAGCCCGTAGTGAAGTTGGGCATCCAGGGACTGGCAATGTTCAGCTTAATCTGGATACAGATAACAGCTCCGATAAAGAAGGAGATAAGCAGAACAATACCTATAGAGTCAACGCCCAACTGGGTGAGCTCCTTGACGTACTGCTTCAGGAACATCCTCCAACGCTCGGGGAGACTGAAAGTACGTCCCATAAGCATAAGGTAGCGTCCGAAAGCAGACAGAAAATTGACTATAAACATGTGTAGCAACTCTTTTTATGTCGCAAAAATACGCATTTTATCCTAAAAAACGTTATTCGGGATTGTTGTTTTTGCCTTTTTTCGTACTTTTGCACCGAAAAACGTACCAAGATGGACAGCGAAAAGGAAGTATTGGAACTGAGAAGCGAAGGGCTTGTGAAGATATACGGCAAGCGCATGGTGGTGAATAATGTCACCTTCAATGTCAGGCAGGGCGAGATTGTCGGACTGCTGGGACCCAACGGTGCAGGAAAGACCACCTCTTTCTACATGACCACCGGACTTGTACTGCCCAATGCGGGGCATATCTATCTGGGCGGACAGGAGATAACAAACCTGCCTGTGTACCAGCGCGCCCGCCTGGGAATAGGCTATCTGGCACAGGAGGCCAGCGTATTCCGCAAGATGAGCGTGGAAGACAATATCGCCAGCGTGCTGGAGATGACTGGTATGCCCAGAGAAGAACAACGCAAGAAACTGGAGAGCCTGATTAGTGAGTTCCGTCTGCAGAAGGTACGCAAGAATCTGGGAGATCAGCTATCAGGAGGTGAGCGCCGACGTACGGAGATTGCACGCTGCCTGGCCATCGATCCCAAATTCATCATGCTGGACGAACCGTTTGCCGGTGTTGACCCCATTGCCGTAGAGGACATCCAGTACATTGTCTGGAAATTGAAACAGCGCAATATAGGCGTATTGATAACAGACCACAACGTGGAGGAGACACTCTGTATCACGGACCGTGCTTACATGCTCTTCGAAGGACAGATTCTCTTCAAGGGAAGACCACAGGAACTAGCAGACAATCCAATTGTCAAAGAAAAGTACCTGACCAATAGCTTTGTGCTGAGAATGAAGGACTTCGAGGCAATTGACAGAGAAAGAAACATGGCAGAGTAAGGGCTCTTCACATAAAATAAGGTATATTAAGGAATAATTATGAATTCAGACTTGTGAATTACAAATTATTTGTTGTACCTTTGCACGCAATTTTAAAAAGAGGTATTATTTATTAACAGATAGGCAATGAATATTTCATTCGAAAACGTAGACAAAGTGAGCGCTTTGCTCACCATGAAGATTGAGAAATCAGATTACGCAGAAAAAGTTGAAAAAGCACTGAAAGACTTCCGCAAGAAAGCTAACATGCCCGGCTTCCGTCCCGGTCAGGTTCCCATGGGCCTGCTGAAGAAGCGCTTCGGTACAGAGATTCTTGCAGAGGAGATAAATAAGATTTTAAGCCACGAGCTTTACAAGTACATCCGTGAGCAAAAGGTCAACATCCTGGGCGAGCCCATGGCAAACGAGGAGAAGACTCCCGCCATCGACTTCGCCACTCAGGAGGAGTTCACCTTTGCATTCGATATTGCACTGGCTCCCGAGTTCGATGCCAAGCTCACAGCTAAGGATAAGCTGAACTACTACACCATCAACGTTGACGACGCCATGGTTGACCAGCAGATTCAGGCTTACTGCCAGCGTGGCGGTCAGTACCAGAAGGTTGACAGCTACCAGAGCAATGACATGGTTAAGGGTCTTTTGGCTCAGTTGGACAAGAAGGGTAACACCTTGGAAGGTGGCATTCAGGTTGAGAATGCCGTTATGCTTCCCAACTACATGAAGAACGATGACGAGAAGGCTAAGTTTGAGGGTGCTAAGGTAAACGATGTTATCGTACTGAACCCCTACAAGGCATACAATGGTAGCGATGTAGAATTGGCAAGCCTGCTGAAGATCAGCAAGGAAGAGGCTGCCAAGATGAAGGCCGACTTCAGCTTCCAGGTAACAGAGATTACCCGCTTTGAGGCTGCCGCTGTTGATCAGGCTCTCTTCGATCAGGTTCTGGGCGAGGGCGTTGTAAAGAACGAGAAGGACTTCCGCGCACATATCGCTGAGGATATGAAGAAGAGTTTTGTTGCTGATAGCGACTACAAGTTTGTTCAGGACCTGCGCGCTTACTTGGTTAAGCGTATCGGTGATCTGGAATATCCCGAGGCTATGCTGAAGCGCATCATGAAGCAGAACAACACAGACAAGGACGATGCATACATCGAAGAGAACTTCAAACCCAGTCTGGACGAGTTGACATGGCACCTTATCAAGGAGCAGCTCTCTGACCAGTTCGAGGTGAAGGTTGAGCAGGCTGATGTACTGGAGACCGCTAAGGCTGCTACCCGTATGCAGTTCGCTCAGTATGGTATGACCAACCTGCCCGACGATGTTCTGACCAACTACGCCAACGAGATGCTGAAGAACCAGCAGCAGGCTGAGGGTCTGGTTGCCCGCACCGTTGAGAGCAAGATTGTTGCCAAGGCTAAGGAGACCGTTAAGCTGACCGAGAAGGCCGTTTCTCTGGAGGAGTTCAACAAGCTCTTTGAAAAGGAGAACAAGGAAGGCAAGGAAAGCAAGGCAACCAAGGAAAGCAAGAGCAAGAAGAAGTAATCCGCTTTCTTGCATATCAAGCAAAAGATAACGATAATCAGATAATAGGGGGCGGTCCAAGGGCCGTCCCTATTTCACTTAACAAAAAGACATACCAAAATGAACAACGACTTCAAAAAATACGCTACTCGCCACCTGGGTATGAACAGCATGGTGTTGGATGACGTGATAAGCGCACAGAACCAATACCTGAACCCCTACATCCTGGAGGAACGTCAGTTGAACGTTACCCAGATGGACGTATTCAGCCGTTTGATGATGGACCGTATCATTTTCCTGGGTACACAGATTGACGATTATACCGCCAATACCTTGCAGGCTCAGTTGTTGTATCTTGACAGCGTTGACCCTGGCAAGGATATCAGTATATATGTCAATAGTCCTGGCGGAAGTGTGTATGCCGGTTTGGGTATATATGATACCATGCAGTTCATCAGCAGCGATGTAGCTACCATATGTACAGGCATGGCAGCAAGCATGGCAGCCGTACTGCTGGTAGCCGGTGCCGAGGGTAAGCGTAGCGCGTTGACTCATAGCAGGGTTATGATTCACCAGCCGATGGGCGGCGCTCAGGGACAAGCCAGTGACATCGAGATTACCGCCCGCGAGATCCAGAAACTGAAAAAGGAACTCTACACTATCATCGCCAACCACTCTCACACCGACTTTGACAAAGTATGGGCCGACAGCGACCGAGACTACTGGATGACCGCTCAGGAGGCTAAGGAGTATGGAATGATAGATCAGGTATTGGCTAAGAAGCAATAAAGAATGGCATCACGTAAGTATAATACATGTTCATTTTGCGGGCGCTCGGAAAAGGAAGTACCCCTGCTGTTGTCAGGAATCAACGGCTACATCTGCAGCGACTGTGCCACGCAAGCTTACCAGATAGTTAAGGAGAACATCGCTCATGGCGATTCCAGCCATGCCAACGACTTCGGAACTAAGGACATCCCCAAACCTAAGCAAATTAAGGAATATCTGGACCAGTACGTGATCGGACAGGATGACGCCAAGCGCTATCTGGCCGTTTCTGTCTATAATCACTACAAAAGACTGGGACAGACGAAAGGCGATGACGGCGTGGAGATCGAGAAGAGCAATGTAATTATGGTGGGCTCTACCGGAACGGGAAAGACCCTGTTGGCAAGAACCATTGCCAAATTACTAAAAGTCCCCTTCACCATCGTTGATGCCACAGTATTTACCGAAGCCGGTTATGTGGGCGAAGACGTAGAGAGCATCCTGAGCCGTCTGCTTCAGGTGGCTGACTATGACGTAAAAGCTGCCGAACGCGGCATTGTATTCATAGACGAGATAGACAAGATTGCCCGCAAGAGCGACAACCCAAGCATTACACGCGACGTGAGCGGCGAGGGCGTTCAGCAGGGCTTACTCAAGCTGTTGGAAGGTTCCATGGTGAATGTTCCGCCAAAGGGTGGCAGAAAGCACCCCGATCAGGACTACATCCATGTGGACACCCGCAACATTCTGTTTATCTGCGGTGGCGCCTTTGACGGAATAGAGAAGAAGATTGCACAACGACTGAACACCCATGTAGTAGGATACAACAGCGTTCAGAATCTGCAGAAGATAGATTCGAAAGACCTGATGAAGTACATTGTACCACAGGATCTGAAGAGTTTCGGACTTATCCCCGAGATAATCGGCCGTCTGCCCGTGCTCACTTATCTGAATCCCCTTGACCGTACCGCCCTGCGCAATATCCTCACAGAACCCAAGAACTCACTTGTCAAGCAGCAGATAAAGCTATTTGAGATGGATGGCATCAAGCTGACCTTCGAGCCGGAGGCTCTTGAGTACATGGTTGACAAGGCTGTAGAATACAAACTAGGCGCCAGAGGTCTGCGCAGCATTATGGAGGCTGTAATGATAGACGCGCAATACGATGCCCCTTCGGGTAAGGAAAAGACTTTTGTAGTAACAGAAGATTATGCACGTAAGCAGATTGAGAAATCACACCATCTTACAGCATAATTACAAAGAAAAATAAGTTAAATGGAAGGAACTGGAGAGGTTTCTTCCATTTTTTTTGATTATTAATGATAAAATTCTTGACCAAAAACTTGTTTCGTATTGAAAAAATAATATAACTTTGTAAGGAGATTTGCAGATAATACAATATGGAGAATTTGAATCTGACAGAACAACTGAAACATTATTTCGGCTTTGACTGCTTCAAAGGCGACCAGGAAGCTATAATCCGAAATGTTTTAGCAGGGCATGACACTTTTGTGCTGATGCCCACCGGAGGAGGCAAGTCTCTATGTTACCAATTGCCCGCCTTGCTGATGGAAGGAACGGCAATTGTCATATCTCCCCTTATTGCCTTGATGAAGAACCAAGTGGATGCTATCCGACAGGTCAGCGAAGATGACGGCATAGCCCATTTCCTGAACTCATCTCTGACAAAGAGCCAGATTGACATCGTCAAGCGCGATGTGAAGGCAGGCAGAACCAAGTTACTATATGTGGCTCCCGAATCACTGACAAAGGATGACAACGTAAGCTTCCTGACCAGCGTCAAGATTTCATTCTATGCCGTTGACGAAGCACACTGTATCTCAGAATGGGGTCACGACTTCCGCCCCGAATACCGCCGCATCCGTCCCATCGTGAACCAGATAGGCGAGGCTCCCATCATAGCTCTGACAGCTACGGCAACAGACAAGGTAAGAGGTGACATAAAGAAGAATCTGGGAATGTTGGACGCAACGGAGTTCAAGAGTTCGTTCAACAGACCCAACCTATATTATGAGGTACGCCCGAAAACGAAGGATGTGGACAAGGACATCATCCGTTTCATCATGCAGCACAAAGGCAAGAGCGGAATCATCTACTGCCTAAGCCGCAAGAAAGTAGAGGAACTGGCAGAGATTCTGCGTGCCAACCAGATAAACGCCAGAGCCTACCATGCCGGTATGGAATCTCAGGTAAGAAGCGAGACACAGGACGACTTCCTAATGGAGCGCCTGGATGTTATCGTGGCCACCATTGCTTTCGGTATGGGAATCGACAAGCCGGACGTAAGGTTTGTGATTCACTATGACATACCCAAAAGCCTGGAGGGCTATTATCAGGAAACAGGTCGTGCCGGACGTGATGGCGGAGAAGGCTATTGCCTGACATTCTATTCCCCCAAGGACTTGCGTAAACTGGAAAAGTTCATGGAAGGGAAACCTGTAGCCGAGCAGGACATCGGTCGACAACTGCTACAGGAGACCTCAGCTTATGCCGAGACCTCTATTTGCCGAAGGAAATTCCTGCTTCACTACTTCGGGGAGGAATACGAGCCCGACAATTGCGGCAACTGCGACAACTGCAGACATCCGAAGGAGAAACAAGAGGCTTCAGACGAGCTGCTTCTGGCTCTGAAGGTTATAGACACCGTCAAGTGTAACTTTAAGGTTAATCATGTCATAGACATCCTTGTAGGACGCGAGACAGAAGAGATCATCGCACACAGACACGAGGATCTGGACTGCTTCGGTTGTGGAGACAAACACGAAGCAAGCTTCTGGAACGCCGTCATCCGTCAGGGAATGATTTCAGGTTACATCGAGAAGGAAGTAGAGAACTACGGCCTTCTGAAAATCACAGCCGAAGGAAGAAACTTCATGCGCAAACCCGTTGAATTCTGGATTTCGAAGGACAACGAGTTCGACGAATACGAAGAGCCCGCTGGCAGCGAATCTGCCGTACTGGACGAGGTACTCTTCAGTATGCTAAAATCACTCCGCAAGAGCATTGCCGAGAAGAAGGGCGTTCCACCCTACGTCATTTTCCAAGATCCGTCTTTGGAAGATATGGCAACTACCTACCCCATCTCGATAGACGAGTTGAAGAACATCAGGGGTGTAGGTGATGGTAAAGCCGCCCGCTACGGCAAGGAATTCTGCGAGCTGATAGCAAAATACTGCGAGGAGAACGAGATTGAACGCCTTGAGGATTTGCGTGTCCGTACCGTAGTAAACAAGAGCAAGAACAAAGTCAGCATCATTGAAGGCATTGACCGCAAGCTGGCGCTTGAGGATATTGCAAAGGCCAAGGGTCTGACAATGGAGGAACTACTGGATGAAATAGAGACTATCGTCTATAGCGGAACAAAGTTAAATATCGACTATTATATCGAGGACATAATGGACGAGGACGACATGCAGGATATCTATGACTATTTCATGGAAGAATCCGAAACAGATGATATAGACGAGGCTCTGGATGCCCTGGGAGAGGACTATACAGAGACCGAAATCCGCCTTGTTCGCATCAAGTTCCTTTCAGAAATGGCCAATTAAGAAAAATTGGCTTTTTTTGTATCGGAATAATCAGTTTTTTTTTGTACTTTTGCACGCAATAAATTCTATATAAGATATGGCATCATTTATTGCAGATAAGATTGTTATGGACGGCTTGACTTATGACGACGTCCTGTTGGTTCCCGCTTACTCAGAGGTATTACCTCGTACGGTAGAGCTTTCAACCCGTTTCTCACGTAACATTGAGTTGAAAATTCCTTTTGTAACAGCCGCTATGGATACTGTTACTGAGGCTCCCATGGCTATTGCCATTGCCCGTGAAGGCGGTATCGGTGTTATTCACAAGAACATGAGCATCGAGGAGCAAGCCCGTCAGGTTGCTATCGTGAAGCGTGCCGAGAACGGTATGATCTATGATCCTGTGACCATCCAACTGGGAAGCACCGTTGCTGATGCGCTTGAGTTGATGAACGAGTATCATATCGGAGGTATTCCCGTAGTAGACAGCGAGCGTCACTTGGTAGGTATTGTTACCAACCGTGATTTGCGCTTCGAACTGAACCTGAACCGCCCAATCGATGATGTAATGACATGCGAGAACCTGGTTACAACACATGTTCAGACCGACTTGGTAGCTGCAGCTAAGATTCTGCAGGAGAACAAGATCGAGAAACTCCCTGTTGTTGACGAGGACAACAAGCTTATCGGTCTTATCACTTACAAGGATATCACCAAGGCTAAGGATAAGCCCATGGCCTGCAAAGACAGCAAGGGTCGTCTGCGCGTAGCAGCAGGTGTTGGCGTAACCGTTGACACACTCGATAGAATGAAGGCACTGGTCGACGCCGGTGTAGATGCCATTATCATTGACACAGCACATGGCCACAGCAAGTTTGTGATTGACAAACTGAAGGAGGCCAAGAAGAACTTCCCCAACGTAGATATTGTTGTAGGTAACGTTGCAACAGGTGATGCTGCACGTATGCTGGTTGAGGCTGGTGCCGACGGCGTGAAAGTCGGTATTGGTCCGGGTAGTATTTGTACCACACGTGTAGTAGCCGGAGTCGGTGTACCTCAGCTGAGCGCCATATATGATGTTGCCAGTGCATTGGAGGGAACAGGTGTGCCCTTGATTGCTGACGGCGGTTTGCGTTACAGCGGTGATGTCGTGAAGGCTTTGGCTGCCGGCGGTTACAGCGTAATGATCGGTTCACTGGTTGCAGGTACCGAGGAAAGCCCCGGCGATACCATCATCTACAATGGTCGTAAGTTCAAGAGCTACAGAGGTATGGGCTCACTCGAAGCTATGGAGTGCGGTAGTAAAGACCGTTACTTCCAGGCTGGCGTAAAGGATGTCAAGAAACTGGTTCCCGAAGGTATTGCCGGCCGTGTTCCTTACAAGGGAACCGTTCAGGAGGTAATCTTCCAGTTGGTAGGCGGTTTGCGTAGCGGTATGGGATACTGCGGTGCAGGAACCATCGAGCAACTGCATAACGCCAAGTTCGTCCGCATCACAAATGCCGGTGTTATGGAGAGCCATCCACATGATGTAACAATTACCAGCGAGGCACCCAACTACAGTCGTCCTCAATAATAGTATATAAGGTATGAAGAAGATTCTGTGTTCATTTTTGTTTCTTGTTGCAGGCGTTGGTGCCAATGCTCAGGACGATCCCATCGTGATGCACGTAAACGGGCAGCCGGTTCCACGCAGCGAGTTTGAGTACAACTACAACAAGAACAACTCTGATGGCGTGCTGGACAAGAAGAGCATAGAAGAATATGCACAGCTTTTTGTCAATTACAAGTTGAAGGTATTGGCAGCTTTGGACCACCACCTGGATACCCTCTCAAGCTATCAGAAAGAGTTCCGCCAGTATCGCGACCAGCAAATCCGCCCTCTGCTCGTTC
Organism: Bacteroidaceae bacterium; assembly: GCA_017619585.1. Next base: position 35,489 of record JAFZSA010000005.1, on the reverse strand, counting down.
CCCAGAATGCAATGGAAGAGGAGTGCCAGAAGTATTATAATCAGTTGCTGGCAAGCCTGCAGGGCAAGGAACTTTTGCAACCCGCACATATCTTCTTACGTGTTCCCCAATCTGCCACAGAAGAGGCTCAGGCTCAGGCTAAAGCACGCATAGACTCTATCTATCAGGAGATAAAGAATGGAGCCGACTTCGCCGAACTGGCCCAGAAGGTTTCTCAGGACCCAGGCTCCGCAGCCCGTGGCGGTCTACTCCCTTGGATTGGTCCCAACCAGACATTGAAGGAGTTTGAGGATGTTGCCTATAGCCTGGAGGTAAATCAGGTCTCAGAACCTTTCCTCTCAACAGTGGGCTATCACATTATTAAACTGATGGGCAAAAAGCCTCTGGAGAGCTACGACGAGCTGAAAGCAAACATCCGCAACTATTTGGAAAGACAGGGACTGGAGAACCAGCTTGCAACCCAGATATTGGATTCTATTGCCCAGCATTCTACCCCCCAGAAGACCGTTGAGGAAATCCTTGACGAGGAGACTGAACGTCTCTGCGCTCAGGACGAGGAATTGAAATACCTGGTGAAGGAGTATCACGATGGCCTGTTGCTTTTCGAGGAGTGCAGCAGGAACATCTGGGAGCCTGCCAGCAAGGATACCACAGGCTTAGCTTCTTACTTCAAGGCAAACAAGAAAAAATATGCCTGGAAGGAACCACACTTCCGCGGCCTTGTTTATTACTGCAAGAACCAGGCCGACGTAAAGGCTGTCAAGAAATGCCTTAAAGGTGTTCCTGAGGATAAATGGACAGTCAAGATACGTGAACAGTTTAACAAAGACAGCGTAACCGTTCGTATGGAGCGCAGACTCTTCAAGAAGGGAGAGAATGCCAATGTTGACGTACTGGCCCTGAAAGACAAGAGTGCCAAGCTGAACCCTATAAAGGACTATCCATACGTTGCTGTTGTAGGAAAGGTGCTGAAGAAAGGACCTGCAGAATGGACCGACATCAGCAACCAGATTGTTACGGACTACCAGCGCCTGCGCGAGGACGAGTACGTAGCAGAACTAAGAAAGCGCTACACTTTCGAGATACATGAAGACGTGCTGAAAACAGTAAATAACCACTAATGTTTATGAAGATCTGCGGCAGATATATTTCTCTGATATGCCTATCTATCTATAGTGTCTTTTCTTTTGCCCAAAGCAATCAGGGCAATGTGATAGATGAAGTTGTATGGGTGATTGGTGATGAAGCCATCCTGAGGTCGGACGTAGAAAAACGCCGCCTTGAGTTTGGCAGTTCTGTCACAGGCAATCCATATTGTGTCATTCCTGAGCAGCTGGCAATCCAGAAACTCTTCCTACATCAGGCTGCCATAGACAGTATTGAGGTAACCGATGCTGAAATCAACCAGTATGTGGACGAGGAAATCAATCAGGCAATTCTGTCTTATGGTTCCAAGGAGAAGTTGGAAGAATACTCAAGAAAGACCATGACTCAGTTACGCGAAGACAGCTACGACAAATGGAGGGGCACTCTTACCATGCGCGAAGTCACCAAGAAACTGACAGAGGATGTAAAAGCCACCCCCGCTGAGGTTCGCAGGTATTTCAAGGATCTGCCAGAAGACAGTCTGCCCCTGATTCCCACTCAGGTAGAGGTTCAGCTGCTAGTTCAGCAACCACGAATCCATCAGGAAGAAATTGACCGCGTAAAGAACACGCTGCGCGAATATGCCGAGCGCGTAAATTCAGGCAGCACATCCTTTGCCACCCTAGCCCGCCTGTATTCTGAGGATCCCGGCTCTGCCCGTCAGGGAGGTGAGATGCCTTACATGGGACGTGGCGAGCTGGACCCCGGTTTTGCCAGTGTTGCCTTTGGCTTGACAGACCCTTCTAAGGTCAGCAAGATTACACAAAGCGAGTTCGGCTATCATATCATCCAGTTGATTGACAAGCGTGGTGATAAAGTAAAATGCCGTCATATCCTGAAACGCCCTGAAGTGCAGCAGCAGGACATAGATACTGCTTTGGTTCACCTTGACTCAATAGCTGAGCAGATACGCAGAGAGAAGGTATCCTTCGAAGAGGCTGTATTGTACGCCTCCGACGACAAGGATACACGTAACAACCGCGGCATTCTTTCTAACCTGAAGGTTGATGAGCAGACTGGTTCACAAATTACCACCACAAGATTCGAGATGAGCGAGCTCTCAACTTACTCACCTGAATTGGCACGCGTGATAAGTACCATGGAGATTGGCGAAATCTCCAAGCCTTTCACAATGATAAACAGCAAGGGAAAGACCGTCTGTGCCATAGCAAAGCTGAAGAACAGAATCAATTCTCACAGGGCAAGCATCTCTGAGGATTTTCAGATCTTGAAAGCCCGAGTGGAAGAAGACAAGAAAGAAAAGGTAATTACTGATTGGATAAAAGAAAAACAGCGTACAACATACATCAGGATAAATCCTGACTGGCGCGACTGTGAGTTCCAATACCCCGGCTGGATTAAGTGATGAATCATCGTCTGTCTGCAATATGTACACTAATCTTGTTTGGCGTTTGTGTGTTACTTGCTGTTACCCCCGTACGTAGGACAGCAAATAACAATAGAGCAAAAACGGCAAGCAAAGACAGTCGTGTGCATCTGCTACATGCCGATAAATTATATTTCGACCAGCGACTTCATCAGACAGCACAGTTCTTAGTCGGTAATGTACAGTTCAGTCATGAGGGAACACTCATGTATTGTGACAGTGCCCTTTACTATGAAGCCACAAACTCTTTCGATGCTTACGGAAATGTACGCATGGTGCAGGGAGACACACTCAAGCTCACCAGCGACGTACTATATTACAACGGAATAGACAGACTGGCTCGTGCCCGCTACAACGTGGTGTTGACACATCTGAAGACCATTCTCTATACAGACAGTCTCGACTATGACCGCATCTACGACCTGGGATATTTCTTCGAGGGAGGACGTCTGTTGGACCAGGGAAATGAGTTGACGAGTGACTGGGGTGAATACCAGCCATCAACACATCAGGCCGTTTTCAACTATAATGTCAGACTGGTTAACCCGGAGCCTCCAGCACCGCCAAAGACTGTCTTGGTATCCGATACCTTATATTATAATACCAATACAGCTATCGCACATGTGGTAGGACCGTCCAACATCGAGAACGGTGAGAGTCACATCTATTCAGAGCTGGGTTATTATAACACCAAGACGGACGAATCTTACATGCTTAACAGGAGTATCCTGGTGAACGAGGGAAAACGCCTGGTTGGCGACAGCGTTGTATGGGACGGCTCTTCAAAGATAGGCGAAGCCTTCGGTAATTTCATCTATACGGATACCGAGAACAAGAATATGCTTACAGGCAACTACTGTTATTATGTTGACAGCATAGGCTACTGCGAAGCATATGACAGTGCCATGGTAATTGACTTTTCCCAGAAAGACACCCTGTTTGCTCATGCAGACACCTTTAAGGTTTTCACATACTATATCGACACTGACAGTATGTACAGGGTTATGCATGCCTACAGAAAGGTCCGTGCTTTCAGAGAGGATGTTCAAGCCGTCTGCGATTCCATGGTCTATAACTCCAAAGACTCCTGCCTGGTAATGTATCATGACCCCATCCTCTGGCAGAACGGACAGCAGATGTTAGGCGAGGAGATAATATCCTTCTTCAACGACAGCACACTGGATAGCGTGCAGGTACTGCGTCAGGCACTATCGGTAGAGCAGATAGACAGCATCCATTACAACCAGATTGCAGGACACGAGATGCATTTCTACTTCAAAGAAGGCGAGATGTACCTTTCCACCACAAAAGGAAATGTGTACTTCAACTACTACCCCTTTAACGAAGATAGCGTCATGGTTGAGATGAACCATACAGAGACCACCTTGCTGAAACTGTATATCCAGAATAACAAGGTTAACTATGTATGGATGCCGGCTGCTACAGGTACCATGTACCCCGTTCCCCTGATACCGCCAAACGAGTTGTACCTTTCCAACTTTGCCTGGTTCGACTATATCAGGCCAACAGACAAGATGGATGTGTTCAATTGGCGCGGCAAGAAAGCCGGAAGCGAACTGAAGAAAAGCGTTCAGCGTGTGGCACCAAAGCAGAAACTATCGGATATTAAACAATAGATAAAAATATAGGTTATGGGATTGTTCAGTGCAAGGCAGCCTCGTAAATTCAGACGGGTTAGCATCTATACCGATGAACGTAAGGAAAAGTTGCAGAAATTGGTAGAGCAGGTGGAACGCGAAAAGAGCGGAGACCAGCCTGCCAAGGAAGCATTCAATGCCGACAAGTTCAAGGGAACCTTCATCAATTTCACCCCACGTGCACAGCGCTACAAGGAACATGGCGCCCGCATAGGCTGGCCCCTGGCTATCCTGCTTATTTTTGTTCTGTTGATTATTTGGAGATTTATAATGACTGGTAAGTCTTAAACGTATGGATATCATTCACCTTCTTCCAGATTCGGTTGCTAACCAGATAGCAGCCGGCGAGGTTGTTCAGCGTCCGGCATCAGTAATAAAGGAGCTGATGGAGAACGCTGTGGACGCAGGCGCATCAACAGTGGACGTGCTGGTTGTTGACGCCGGCCGCACATCTATCCAGGTGATTGATGACGGAAAGGGAATGAGCGAACAAGATGCCCGCATGGCTTTTGAACGTCATGCCACATCCAAAATCAGACAGGCAGAAGACTTGTATTCCCTCCATACCATGGGATTCAGAGGCGAAGCCCTTCCCTCTATTGCCGCCGTTGCACAAGTACGTCTTCAGACCAGAACAATAGATAATGAACTGGGGACTGAACTGACCATAGAAGGGTCGCAGGTCATCGGACAGGAAGCCTGCTCATGTCCCATAGGTGCCAACTTCCAGGTTCGCAACCTATTTTATAATATACCTGCGCGCAGGAAGTTCCTGAAGTCAAATCAGACGGAACTAAACAATATCATCCAGGAATTTGAACGTATCGTATTGGTAAATCCCACCGTTTCATTCTCATTCTCTCATAACGGTGAGATGATGACCAAGTTGCCTTCCAGTAATCTCAGACAGCGAATCGTCAATGTCTTCGGCAAGAAGCTGAACGAACAGTTGCTGTCTGTTGACGTGGATACCACACTTGCCCGCATCACGGGTTTTGTAGGCAAGCCGGAGACAGCCCGTAAGAAGAACACCAATCAGTTCTTCTTTGTGAACGGGCGTTACATGCGTCACCCCTACTTCCACAAGGCCGTCATGGAGGCATTTGCCCATCTAATCCCCGAAGGCGAGCAGATTCCCTACTTCCTTTACTTCGAAGTTGACCCCGCCAATATCGATGTCAATATCCATCCAACCAAAACGGAGATTAAATTCGAGAACGACTCCGCAATCTGGCAGATTCTGGTAGCAGCCATCAAGGATTCCCTGGGCAAGTTCAATGCCGTGCCGACAATCGACTTTGACGTTGAGGGCCGCCCGGACATCCCAACCTTCGACTTCAACGCAGGCACTCAGGTGCATGCACCTAAGGTGCAGATTGACAGCAGTTATAACCCTTTCCGCTCAGGCGAGGAAAGGAAACAGAAGCATGTACCCGTTGACTGGGAACAACTGTATGCAGATATTCAGAAGACAGATCCGGTACAGGACTATCATATAGAAGAAGAGCCGACAGAAATACAGAACTTGTTTGCTGACGAGGCATCAGGCGAGATGGAGATGAGCAGTTGCCATTTCCAGTATCGCGGGCAATATATCCTTACGCCTGTTCAGACAGGACTGATGATCATTGACCAGCACAGGGCTCATGTCCGTATTCTTTACGAGAAATTCATCAAACAGATGGAGGGACAAAAGCCCTCTTCGCAAGGCCTGCTCTTCCCCGAGATGTTACAGCTGTCCCCTTCTGATGCAATTTTGTTTCAGGATATGACAGACGAGCTACGCCAGCTCGGGTTCGACATAGAATCATTGGGCGGTGGCAGTTTCTCCGTCAACGGCGTTCCTTCCGACCTGAAAGGTGCCAACCCCATATCCATTCTTTCCCAGATGGTTGAAACCGTCAAGGAAAAAGAAACTGGCATGGAAAACGAGCTGCAGCACCGCATAGCCCTTGTTATGGCTCGCAACACCTCCATTGTAGCCGGACAGGTACTCACCAACCAGGAGATGGAATCCCTGCTGGGAGAACTCTTCCAGTGTCAGAATCCCAACCTCACCCCCACCGGGAAGGTTATTGTCTCAGTATTGGAACACAGCCAGATAGAGAAGATGTTCGGACGCTGATAAAAAGAACAAATCAAATTACACAAAATATAATGGAACCAAAAGAAAAAATCATTCTAACGGGCGACCGCCCAACCGGAAAACTTCACATCGGCCACTATGTAGGCTCACTACGTCGCAGAGTTGAGCTGCAGAACTCAGGCCTTTATGATAAGATTTTTGTTTTCGAGGCTGATGCCCAGGCCTTGACTGATAATATCGAGAACCCCGAGAAGGTTCGTCAGAACGTCATTGAGGTAGCCCTCGACTACCTGTCAGCAGGTCTTGACCCCGCCAAGAGCACTCTGTTCATCCAGAGCCAGATTCCTGAACTTTGCGAATTGTCATTCTATTATATGGATATGGTAAGCGTAAGCCGTCTGCAACGCAACCCTACCGTCAAGACAGAAGTCCAGATGCGCGGCTTCAGCGGCGAGAGCATTCCTGTAGGATTCTTCACCTACCCTATCTCTCAGGCAGCAGACATCACCATGTTCAAGGCAACCACAGTACCTGCCGGTGAGGACCAGGAACCCATGCTGGAGCAGTGCCGCGAGATAGTCCGCAAATTCAACAATATCTATGGCGATACACTTGTAGAGCCCAACATCCTGTTGCCCGACAATGCTGCCTGTCTGCGCTTGCCCGGTACAGATGGCAAGGCCAAGATGAGTAAGAGCCTTGGTAACTGCATATACCTTTCTGATTCTGCCGACGAGGTAAACAAGAAAGTGAAGAGCATGTACACCGACCCCACCCACCTGCAGGTCAACGACCCCGGCCATCTGGAGGGCAACACAGTATTCACTTATCTGGATGCCTTTGCAACAGACGAGATGGTGGCTGCTATGACCACAGACTACCAGACCCTTCAGGAGATGAAGGACCACTATACACGTGGCGGTCTGGGTGATATGAAGTGCAAGAAACTGTTGATGAACGTACTGCAGGAGACCTTAGAGCCTATCCGCCAGCGTCGTGCTGAGTTCGAGAAGGACATTCCCATGGTATATGACATACTCCAGAAGGGATGTGAGACTGCCCGCGAGGTTGCCTGTCAGACAATGGACGAGGTGCGTCGTGCCATGAAGATCAACTACTTCCAGGACAAAGCACTGATTGAAGAGCAGTCACGTCGTTTCGCATCTAAATAAAAATATTTACGGAAATATTTTGCAGGTCCGCAGAATTGTGGTAACTTTGCTCCGCATTTCTCGAGGGGACTTGTTTCGGGCGTTTAGCTCAGCTGGTTCAGAGCATCTGCCTTACAAGCAGAGGGTCGGCGGTTCGAATCCGTCAACGCCCACAAAAAAATACTTTCCACAAGCCTCATTGAGATACGGGCGTTTAGCTCAGCTGGTTCAGAGCATCTGCCTTACAAGCAGAGGGTCGGCGGTTCGAATCCGTCAACGCCCACTCTTTTGCGCAATTATATATTTGAAGCACGTATTAGTTTTTCGCTATGGAATTGGATTTATTGACAGCGATATCCCCTATTGACGGTCGCTATCGCGGCAAAACAGAACCTCTGGCCGATTATTTTTCCGAGTATGCTCTTATCCGTTACCGTGTAAGAGTCGAAATTGAGTATTTCATCACACTTTGCGAATTGCCCCTTCCTCAGTTGGCATCATTCCCTCAGGATTTGTATGCCACCCTAAGAAGCATCTATCAGAATTTCTCTGAGCAGGACGCACAGCGTGTAAAGGATATAGAAAAGGTTACCAACCACGATGTAAAAGCCGTCGAGTACTTCATCAAGGAGCAGTTCGATGCCATCGGCGGTCTGGAAGCCTACAAGGAGTTTATCCATTTTGGTCTTACTTCACAGGACATTAACAACACCAGCGTACCCTTGAGTGTAAAAGAGGCACTCGAGCAGGTTTACTATCCTCTCTTGCAGGAGTTGATAGAACAGCTTACAGCGTATGCCGAGGAATGGAAGGATGTTCCCATGTTGGCAAAGACACACGGACAGCCTGCCAGCCCCACCCGTCTGGGCAAGGAGGTAATGGTATTCGTATATCGTCTGCAGCGTCAGTTGGAGATGTTGCGCCAGTGTCCTGTAACAGCCAAGTTCGGCGGTGCTACAGGTAACTTCAATGCTCACCATGTAGCATACCCCCAGTATAACTGGCGTGAGTTCGGTTCTAAGTTCGTTGCAGAGAAGTTGGGACTGGAGCGTGAAGAATATACCACTCAGATCAGTAACTATGACAGTCTGGGCGCTATCTTTGATGCTATGAAGCGCATCAACACCATCATCATCGACCTTGACCGTGACTTCTGGCAGTATGTTTCCATGGAGTACTTCCGTCAGAAGATCAAAGCCGGAGAGGTTGGTTCCAGCGCCATGCCCCACAAGGTCAACCCCATTGACTTCGAGAACTCAGAAGGTAACCTTGGCATTGCCAACGCCATCCTGTTGCATCTGAGCCAGAAGCTTCCCGTCAGCCGTCTGCAGCGAGACCTCACTGACAGCACCGTATTACGTAATGTCGGTGTGCCCTTGGGTCACATGCTCATCAGCATCAACAGCACCCTGAAGGGATTGCGCAAGTTGGTACTGAACCAGGAGGCCATCAACCGCGACTTGGATAACTGTTGGGCTGTATGTGCCGAGGCTATCCAGACCATTCTCCGCCGTGAGGCCTACCCACACCCCTACGAGGCACTGAAGGCACTTACCCGTACCGGCAAGGGTATTGACGAGGCTACAATCAAGAACTTTATTGAGGAGCTCAACGTTAGCGAATCCGTGAAGGATGAACTGCGTGCCATAACTCCACATACATATATAGGTATTTAAAACAACATTATTTGAAACACTTTTTAAATAAAACTAAAAGAAATTTATTATGATTACAGAAGACGAAAGCTGGAGAGAGAAATTCTCCGAGAAGAATGAGAGTGCAGGCCGCGACGGCTATCGCCCTCAGTATGGCAGTGAAAACAATTCAACCCCTAGATACAGCAGTCAGGGTCGTGTTATGCGTCCACGTATAAGCCGCCCTGCATTCAGCAGTAATACAGAAGGTCAGGTATCCCGTCCTTACCAGTCACGCGAAGGCGGCTATCGTCCCCGTTACAACGCAGGTGGCGAGGGAGGCTATCAGCCACGTCAGCCCCGCGAAGGTGGTTACCAGCCACGTCAGCAGGGAGGCTACCAGCCCCGCCAGCAAGGCGGTTATCGTCCCCGTTACAATGCAGGTGGCGAAGGCGGTTACCAGCAGCGTCCCCGTCGCGAGGGAGGCTATCAGCCCCGTCAGCAAGGCGGATATGCACCTAAGGGCGGACCAAGAGGAGGTTTCCGTCCCCGCACAGCGGGTTACAACCCCAATGCTAAATATAGCATGAAGAAGCAGATCGAGTACAAGGAGACTCACATCGATCCCGAAGAACCAATCCGTCTGAACAAGTTCCTGGCAAATGCCGGTGTTTGCAGCCGTCGCGAGGCCGACAGCTTCATCGAGGCAGGTGTAGTATCTGTCAACGGTCAGGTTGTAACAGAACTGGGAACCAAGATTAAGCGCTCAGACTCTGTGCTCTTCCACGACCAGTTGGTAAGCATCGAGAAGAAGGTTTACATCCTGCTGAACAAACCCAAGGATTATGTTACCACCAGCGACGACCCACAGAACCGCAAGACCGTTATGGACTTAGTGAAGGGTGCTTGCCGTGAGCGTATCTATCCCGTTGGTCGTCTTGACCGTAACACCACCGGTGTACTGCTTCTCACCAACGATGGCGAGTTGGCCAGCAAGCTTACTCACCCTCAGTTCATGAAGAAGAAGATCTATCATGTTTACCTTAATAAGAATGTCACCGCTGCCGATATGCGCATGATTGCCGACGGCATCCAGCTGGAAGATGGCGAGATTCATGCAGATGCCATCGAGTATGCCAGCGAGACAGACCGCAAGCAGGTAGGCATTGAGATTCACAGTGGTCGTAACCGAATTGTACGTCGTATCTTCGAGAGCCTTGGCTACAAGGTTGTCAAGTTGGATCGCGTATTCTTCGCCGGCCTCACCAAGAAGAATGTTCGCCGTGGCGACTGGCGCTTCCTCACAGAGCAGGAGGTTAACATGCTGCGCATGGGAGCGTTTGAATAATTCATAATTCATAGTTCATAGTTCATAATTATGAAACGTACAAAAGTAATAGACGCGCTGAAGTGTACAAACTTTGGCGAAGATATATGCGTTAAAGGTTGGGTGCGCTCAAAGCGTGGTAGTAAAGGTATTTTCTTTATTGCCCTGAATGACGGTAGCACCATCAAGAACATACAGATTGTAGGTGATGATGCCAACTTCCCCGAGGAGACCATCAAACGCATCACTACAGGTGCCTGCCTTAGTGTAGAGGGTAAGTTGGTAGAGAGTCCCGCAGCCGGTCAGACCAGCGAGATTCAGGCTACAGCCATTGAGATTCTTGGCGACTGCGACAACACCTATCCTCTGCAGAAGAAAGGTGCCAGCTGGGAATACCTGCGTACTGTAGCTCACCTGCGTCCCCGTACCAATACCTTTGGTGCAATACTGCGTATCCGCCACAACATGGCAATGGCTATCCATACTTATTTCCACCAGCACGGATACTTCTACTTCCACACACCCCTTATCACAGCCTCTGACTGCGAGGGTGCCGGAAATATGTTCCAGGTAACTACCAAGAACCTCTATGACCTGAAGAAGGACGAGCAGGGCAAGATCATCTATGATGATGACTTCTTTGGCGAGCAGACTTCACTTACCGTTAGCGGTCAGTTGGAGGGTGAGTTAGGTGCTACCGCTCTGGGTGCCATCTATACCTTCGGTCCTACTTTCCGTGCCGAGAACAGTAATACACCTCGCCATCTGGCAGAGTTCTGGATGGTAGAACCCGAGGTTGCCTTCCTGGATCAGGAAGAGCTGATGGACCTGGAAGAGGACTTCATCAAGTACTGCGTGAAGTGGGCTTTGGATAACTGCAAGGACGACCTTGAGTTCCTGAACAAGATGATAGACAAGACCCTCATAGAGCGTTTGGAAGGCGTACTGAAGGAAACCTTCGTTCGTCTGCCCTATACAGAGGGTATTAACATCCTGCAGGAAGCTATCAAGAACGGCAAGAAGTTTGAGTTCCCCTGCAACTGGGGCGACGACCTGGCCAGCGAGCACGAGCGTTACCTGGTTGAGGAGCACTTCAAGAAGCCTGTCATCATGACCGACTATCCCACAGCCATCAAGTCATTCTATATGAAGCAGAACCCTGCAACCCCCGAAGGCGGTTCAGTAGGTTACAAAGGTTGCGTAGCTCCTGGTCCTACCATGCAGGGTACAGACGTGCTGTTCCCCTCTATTGGTGAGATTATTGGCGGTAGTGTTCGTGAGGCTAGCTATGACAAGCTCATGGCCGAGGTTCAGCGCCGTGATATGGATATGACCCACCTTTGGTGGTACCTTGACACTCGCAAGTACGGAAGCTGCCCCCATGCAGGTTTCGGTTTGGGCTTCGAGCGTCTTATCCTCTTCGTTACCGGTATGCAGAACATCCGTGACGTTATCCCCTTCCCACGTACTCCCAAGAACGCAGAGTTCTAAGAAGGAAAAAGACAAAGGATATATACATTATAAGAAAAAGGCTGCGAATACATCTTCGCAGCCTTTTTTCATACCTTCCAGCTTCCACAAGAGAAACGGCATGTTACTATCAGCGAAACGCCGTTTCACTCTCCGAGAAACGGCGTATTGCTATTTCTCCGTTATACTTCTCTTCTTCCTCTGCAGCCATTAGCAGGCCATTATCCTCTTCCGGTTGCTGCCATGCTCTTGTGTCGTTGTTGGGGAGTGAGTTTGTCCATAGCCTCTTAATTCACTATTCAGCTACAAAGTTAAACAAATAATCGTGAAATCGAAAAATAAATTGTAACTTTGCTATTGACAATACAAAGACAGATGGCAGAGCAAGAGAAATGGAAATGGCAAGAGCCAGGCACAACATGGAAAGGAATTGGCCTATATCATATCACCCTAACAATTACCGACCGTCAACCCTTGCTGGGTACACTCTCCGTCACAAATAATGATCCCACTACAGCCAAGGTAGTACGTACAACTTTGGGAAATGCATTAATAGATTGCCTGTTAAGCATTCCACATCACCACCCCGAAGTACAAGTGTTGCATTTTTGCCTAATGCCTGACCATTTGCATGCAGTGCTGTATGTAAGGCACACTATGCCCACAGGCATTGGAGCCTTAGTGCGAGGTTTCTGGCAAGCCTCCAAAAAGCTGGGACGTGCTTATTCTTCTTCCATTGCATCGTCTTCTTCCATTGCATCGTCTTCTTCCATTGCTCCGAATGTCATTCGGAGGAAGAACCAAGAAGCCCCCAATGCCAGGCCCAACCTTAGAGAAGAAACAGACCGGCTCAAAGCCTTTTCTGACACATTGCGCAAGCAGATGGGCGATGAAGCCTATTACCAGCTTCCGCCAGTATTTTCAGAGATGCCTTTTATCCGCCCAATGGGGCATAGCACCCAACTTCCCAATACTATCCGCTATATAGACATGAACCCACAGCGCCTGGCCACTAAGCGTCTAAAGCCAGGCTTCTTCCGCGTACAAAGGGGTTTAGCAATAGGTGAACGCAAATATGACGGAGTGGGAAATAGCACAATACTATTAAGCGAACATTTTGCCCCTGTACATGTGCGCCAAAAGATGGTAAAGGCTGCAGAGCTTGGGAATGACACAAATCTGCGTGATTACATGAATTCATGCGTATTGAAAGCACGCAAGGGCGTGGTAATGGTATCGCCTTTCATCTCTAGGCAGGAGAAACAGGTAATGCAGGTTTTGCTGCGTGAACAACTACCGTTCATTCTCCTCGCGGACAATGGTTTCCGAGAGTATTATAAGCCATCGGACATCCTTTTTGATGCCTGTGCTTCAGGACGTGTGCTTATTCTTAGTCCATGGCTGTATGATGCCAACAAACGTCACATTAGTCGCGGGGATTGTGTTGCACTCAATGCTATGGCGGAAGAAATCTGCAATCAATTGTCTCTATAACTTCCATTTCGGCGCTCTTGCCCCACCTCTACCTCCTCTTCCGTTTCGGCGCAATGTCATTGCACCTACTTTACGCCTAATTCACGCAGAATACAATTTATTCAGTGTGCAAACTAACCGGATAAAAGAAACAACCTATTTATGCACAAAAATCAAGCTACTTCTCTGCTTCTAACCTTAATTATACTACCCTTCCGCATGTATTATAATTTAACAGGCATAGATACAAACAAATATGATGATAAAGATAATAATGGTAATGATGGTAACCCATTTATTATTATCATCATCTCCCTCACCTCCGCCAGATGAACTGCCATTGTTGTTAAACAACTGATCGAAAGCAATAAAATCCCAAAGTGGGTTTCCTGTCATATATCTTTTTCCTCTCCTTTATCATTAATATGAGCACGGAACCACAATGTAACTTCGTTTAATATCTGTTTCAACTGATCTGTTTCAAAGTCAGCCATCTTAGACCTTATATATATTGTTTCCGTGCAGCCAAGATAGAGCAGGATTTCCGGAGTAAACATGAAGCATGAATATATCTTGTTATGTTCCTTAAAATAGGAAATAGCCTTTTCTCTCTGTTCCTCGCTGTCAGGGCGAAGAATCTGGAAGTGGAAATGCGGCGGTTCTGTATGCACAATCTCCTCAAAGGTTTTGCCTTCTCCTGCATTAATCTTTATAATCCGAAACTTTTCTTGGGACATGTCAGCAATTATGGTATTAACTCTGCAAAGATATGAGGAAGTGAACTTAATGCCAAATATTTACCACAATTTTCTAATCAGATTTATTCCATGGGCTTAATCATTGACTCGATAAACTGGATTTCGTCGTCTGTCAGATTGTATCTCTTGTAGAGTTCTTCGTCTGTCCAAGGCTTGCTGAAGTCTTGAAGAGGAACGAATTGAAATAATTCTCGAGTAGTATTTTGAGTTTTTTTCTTTATTGATACCATATATCTAAAGAAGCATGACTTAATGTATCCGATAATGTTTTCACATTCGTCTTTTGTGAATTTATGCAACTTTGAGTCATAACCAATGACAAGATAAGTATAAGAACAAACACTATTAGGCTCACCATAGAAAGGAATGCCAAGTACTTGAGAATCGTTACCTGTTCCTCCTGCCATAGGAATATACACCTTATGTAAATCAATAGTTTGTCTTCCTTTGGGAATGTCGGAAAAAGTTATCCAACCATACCCACATCTCTCTAGATTTTTATTAAGGTAATATTTTATTGGATGTTTATCGTCTCTATGAGTAACATAACCACGCCAATTAGAGTTAAGTTGATTATCTCTGTCAAAGTAATGCTTAGGACTAACAATTGAGGAAAATGACTTATTTAGATAATAATTATCTTCTACTGCAACGACCTTTTTTATAATTTGTTCTGCAAAAGAATCTCTAATAATAATTCCTGCGCCTAAAGAATCTAAATAATCTTCTTTACATTTAATATTACCTTTGTGATAAGTGTAGAATTTACATTTACCATTATAGGGCTGAGATATCAAAAAATAATTAACTCCTCCTTTAATTTCTACAGTTGGGAAACAATCTGTCGCCTCAGGGAAATCAAAAATCTTTATAAAGAAATTCTTTTTTAACATACTCTCCACCCATTCATCAGATATGCCTTGGCCTTGCTTTGTCATCCACCTGCTAGGGGTAATAAAAGAAATGTAATGAGGATTTAGCCGTATAGAAAGGTCTATAAAACTAGGATAAAGAGCTGAAGCGAATGCCCTGTTTGAAGTACTTTTTTCAGAAGATTTTATTTCTTGATACGGTGGATTTCCAACTATTGCGTCGAGTTTCATATAATCGTTTTGATTTATTTTCCAGAAGTGTTTACCATCTCTAAATGTATTGACAACAGCTTCGGGTTTCTCTGATATGTTTTCAATTAAGTTGGGATAGTATTGTGCATTGACCTTTGTATTGCGGAAACCTGCAAGAGTTCGCTTGGTGATGCTCTTTGCCATTGGTGTCTTACAGACAACAAGGATATTGTCGTCTATGGTTGCATCCCACAAACTGAGGGCAAAGCTGTTCGGTACTTCGCCATATTTCTGTTTGGCTTCGACAAGGCGGCTGCGATAGACATTATAGGCGACATAAAGGGGATAGAGACCACTCTTGGAATTGATTTCAAGGATGTGGGCATCAGGCCGGAAGACATCTTTAGTTACTTTTCCCTGGTCAACAAAGCGAGGCTCTGATAGCGGTTGTTTGAATTCCTCATCATAAAAACACCAGCCTCCCAGACAATCGCTCATATGCATGTTCACTACTCTCCAAGGAGTCAGGACAGTTTCCTTGTCAGGATTGCGGAAAGTATTGAAGATGGCAGAAATGCGTTCTATGCGTTCCTCGATTGTGAATTTGTCTGCGGCTCTTGCCATTTCACGAATGCGCTTGCCTGCTTCACGGAAGATGTCGGGGTCGTAGTATTTCTTGAACTTTTCGAACTTCTCTTTGTCAACGCCCTTAGGCATAAACTCTTCCCACGACTGATCATCAATTAAGGAAGCAAAATTGTCAATAGTAAGTTGCTTTTCATCTTTCAACTCTGCCCCATAAATGAGCAAAGGCATACGAATAGAGATACCCCGAAGTATGCTGATGGCATTACGCCTTTGGTTGCTCATCGCCTTCAGTTCCTCCAATCTTGCCTTTTCCTCTGGTGTCAGGTCTTTCTTTTTCTTCTTTTCGAGCCGCTCCTTTTCTTCATATTGCTCTTGGGTAAAGCCCTGATTGTTAACATCAATGTCGCCCGACTTTGCCATAGCCTTTGTCTGCCCGATAACTTTTTTCAGGTCTTCGAACTCCTTCAGCTCGATATCTGTCAGTTTCAGGAGTTCGTCGTTATAGAGTGCTCCGTCCTCAAAGCCACATTGTACCACTTTTTCTATCTGCGCTCTCTTCAATTGCTTCATCATCTTGTCAACATCATACGGTTTCATCTGTGAGCCTTCGATGCTGATGATAGGACAGAAGTTCAGGAAGTCGCCTAAAACCCTTCGGTCTTCATCTGATTGCTTGCCTGCCTTTGTGCTCACTTTGGCAGTTTCTGCCAATACTCGCAAAGTCCTGTCTGGTGCAAAGTCGAAAGCGTAACATTGCTCTTTCATTCGGCCATGATTGGTGAAAGGCGTTTGCACTCGGAAGATGGTCTGCATATATTGGGCAGCAGAAGTGCTGAACGAACCAGCCATCATGAATACTGCCGTCCAAGGCTTGATGCTGACACCAGTTGTCAGACGTCCGCAAGAAAGAGTGATGGTGTAGGTCTCGTCTGGGTCTTCGCCTATAGCTGTATTTACCATCTTCAGGGCCTCTGTATTCTCTTCATCTTCATCTCCGTTGCCAGCAACATTGACTATCTGGAACATCCCGAAGACTGGATGCGCCTTCAATTTTGCACTTAGGGCACGAGCTGACTTCACTCCAGGCACTACCCACAAAGTATGGCGGAAGATGCGACGGAAAGTATCGTTTGTATAGGGATAGAGACAGCCTTTATCCTCTTTGCAAAGAAGAGTTAGGAATCTGTCAACATCTTTATCGTGAATAAAAGATTCATCTTCTTTTGTACGGAAGAATTCTCGGAAGTTGAAAGCCTTTTCATCTTCCACATATTCAGACATCAATGTGCCGAGGTCGTATGTATAGATATTGATGGCAGGCAAGGAGGCATAAGGATTGGGGGCGTAGGGATTGTCCACATCCCAAGCCTGCTTTGCTTTTTGCTCCATCACATAATCCCAAGTGAAAATCTCTTCTTCGCTGTAATCATCGAAGAGATTGAAAGGAGTGCCCGAAAGTTGCAGGACTTTCGTATCCTGCTTTATGAGTTCCTTCAAGACATTCTGTCCCAGTTCTGTCTTTGTGCCTTCGTGGGCTTCGTCAACAATCACCAAGTCCCATTTTGCCTTGAACAGTTCATTGTTCTTGTCAAACTTTCCACCAACCTGTTCAGAGCCTCGAAGGTCTTGCATGGAAGCAAAGTAAACGTATTTTGCACCTTTTTTAGCCAATTGTTCAAGTTTCCCGAACAACTCACCGTTTCCTTTCGAACCATAATGATAGTTCTTGCTATCGTAGAAGATCTTGCCGAAGTCCTCGAACCAGCCCTTATCCACTACTGGTCGATGTGTAAGTATTAAGGTACGGACAAACCCTTCTTCCTTTACGACCTGAAGGGCAGAGAGCGTCTTACCGAATCGCATCTTTGCATTCCAAAGCATTTTGTTGCCTCTCTGGAAGCGTTTGCGAGTCTTGTCGATGGCTTCCTGCTGTTCTGGTCGGAATATAATAGGAGTCTGCCCTTGTGTAACATCTGAGGGATGCAGGCTTGTTTCACCCTTCTTTACGGCAGTAATGGCTTTCTTTACTGTTTCCAAGTCGCAGCAATACCATTCGTCGGCCCCTTTCACTCCTGCAAATTCTTTCTTTTTGACGCCGCTTCGCTCCAAGACTTTGTGTACTTGCTTGTCGTTGAAGGTCATTATCATGCCACTTTGCACAAAGATGCTAATCTCTGTATAAAGCAACTGATAGGCGATGCCTGCTGTCTTGGTGTATTGGCGAATACGCTTGTGAGCCGCTTCCTTCAAAGCGTCTGTATTCTGGAAAAGGTTGCTTCCATCATCTTCGTCGATAGTGGTTTCGCCAATTTTCAGGCAGTCTTTATGTTGCTCATCATTGATGGCAAAAACATAAATCAGTTTTGACTTTAGTGAAGATTCAAATGTTGCCATAAGGTATTATTTGATAAGGTCTATGAATCGGATTTTCTTCTTGTCATTTGGCCAGTCGCGAATGAGGCAGTATGTGCCATTGTGCCTGCGGATTTCCTCTTGCTGACATCCTATGCAGTTCACCACTTCATCTTCTTCGCCAAAAAGCGTCTGTACTTTTTTTATCACTCCATTCTTGCAACTGTCAGGCACGACCCCTTTCAGACCATCCATTTGCCAAAGGTTCCAAGAGATGATATATGCTATATAGTTGATGGATTTCAAGAGCGGAGCCTTGCCGAACTTCGCCTGATAATATTCGATGAAAGTCCACAGTAAAGCTTCGCGAGCAAGAAGGAGATTGTCGCCTTGCCACTCATAACCATAAATGTGCATGTAGGCCGTTTGTGCCCATTCAAGCCATTCGCCGCTGACATCCACATTTTCGCTGATGATACGTAATTTCCTGTCGAGCAGGCCTATTCGTTGTTCAATAGGAATAGGTTCTCCAGTTGTGGCATCATAGCGGCTAACAAGATAAGGAGCCTCACCACAAGTCATTTCCATGCGAGTGGCACGAACATAGTCTTTCCAAGTTTTGTCTTTGGGAAATGTTATTTTGTCGGGATTGGCTTGCCAAGTATGAGTTGTAGAGTCCTCAATATTGAAGACATCTTTTCTACCAAACCATGCTTCATCTACAAGATTATTCTGTGCATTACAGACCCAAGATGGAGTAAACACCTCCGCCATATCTTTGGATCTGTCTGTTTGCTTTTCTTTTGATTTAAGCACACGAGGACGGATAACCATTCCGTGTTCACCAGTAATCAATTCTGGCAGAATTTGGGAATGGTAATCGTATTCACTTCCAAGCGACTCATAATCATGAGTAGCCCAGAAGATGTTTTTGCCTGTGGTGTGGTCACGCAAAAGTGTATTTAGCACCTCTGCCGACAATGCCAACAGGTTGTCCTCCCTAATATCAATACAGGCAGGACTATCGTCATTTTTTGGCATTCTTCGCGCTTATGGCTAATGGCAAAAGCACTTATCGGAATCTTCTGGGCATAAAAAACAAGACCTGTATGAACGAAAGAAGCGTGTCCGCTCCTTACCGAACATAGAGGCCCTGAGAATTGCCCACCAGAAAGATAAGTAACGTCCACGCTATAAGCGCAGACATTGACAATTATCGTATCTCTGGTTATTTAAGAAATTTCTCAGGTTTCTATGTTCACCGAATAACTGCTAATGCTGTTATATTATTTACCGTTAAGATTATACCGCCTCCCTGCGCTCAGGGAACACGCTTAGCGTGCGTCTAAAAAGACATCGTGGCGATATCTATTTGCAAAATTATGAATAAGTGAGAGATATTCCAAATAAATTTGAGAAAATCCGAACGGGAATAATTTAAAGACATAGTCTTAAAATTACGATTTAGCGAGAACAATACAAAATAAAATGTGTTTTATTTTTATTGCTGAGTGTAAGAATTCCGCCTGCACCAGATTAGACAAACATTACAGTACATAGTCTTTTTCTACATAGCCTATACAAAACCTCTACTTAGCATCTACATAATCTCTATCTATTTACCTTTTTGTTTTCATTAAGTAGCTTGTCAATTATTCCCAACGTGGGAATGTTTTGTTCCCAACATGGGAATATTTGATTCCCAACGTGGGAATATAAAGCCATGTCTAAACACAATAATCTCCTAATTGAGCGATATTTGAACGCCTATGCTACGTCTACGCTACGCCTAAGCTACAAAGAAAAGAAAAGGAGGACCAAAGGAACACCTAAGGAGAAGATAAGGAGCACCCCGATGAGCGTACACACAATACGATACACTTTGGGAACTGTCGAAAGAAACAACAAATGCGTTTTAGCAAACATTTGGGGATTTTAACCGGTTTTCTTATATAAAATTTGGGGATTCTGTACATTTTTATAGAAATAAATTAGGGGATTCAGACCAAAACGCCTATCTTTGCATCCAAATTACAACATAATTAGGTACCGTATGGAATCAGAGACAAGAGTTTTCAAGCGTAAAATCTACGAGGCAATGCTCAAATGGAAAAAAGAGCGTGATGGTAAGACAGCCCTACTCATTAAAGGAGCAAGGCGTGTGGGTAAATCTACCATCGCTGAGGAGTTTGCACGCAACGAGTACGAAAGTTATATAGTTGTAGATTTTGCTGACGCGCCTGATGAACTTTGGGCAGCTGTGGATCACATTTCAGATCGCAACTACTTCTTCACCCAACTCCAGTTTATCTATAATGTAAGGTTGATAGAACGCCGCTCTGTCATCATCTTTGATGAAATACAGAAATGTCCAGCTGCACGGCAGGCCATCAAATATCTGGTGAAAGATCATCGATATGATTACATTGAAACGGGGTCGCTGCTTTCCATCAAGAAAAACACCCAAGGTATTGTCATTCCCAGTGAAGAGACGCGACTTACCATGTACCCTATGGATTATGAGGAATTCCGATGGGCTATGGGTGACACTGCAACAATCCCTTTGTTGCATGAATTCTATGAGAAAGGACTTCCGCTTCAGCAATCCTTCCGTAAAGCCATGCGTGATTTCCGCCTCTATATGCTTGTCGGTGGGATGCCCCAGGCAGTCAATGAGTATTTGAACACCAATAATCTTAGTCTTGTCGATTCGGTAAAGAGAGAGATTATTGAACTCTACTTTGATGATTTCCTGAAGATAGACCCGTCGGGCAAGGCATCACATCTGTTTAGCGGAATCCCCTCAGAGTTGTCTAAGAATGCCTCACGTTATCAGGTCACAAGTGTACTTGGCCGAAGTGTGGATAAGGACACGATGGACGAACTGCTTAGGGATCTGGAGGACAGCCTGACTGTCAATTTCGCCCATCATGCCAACGACCCTCATGTAGGGATGCCCATGCATACGGACTATAACCAATATAAGATGTATGTCGGTGACACGGGACTTTTCATAACTCTTGCTTTCTGGGACAAGGATATTACGGAGAATATCATTTACCAGAAACTGCTTTCCGACAAGCTCTCCGCTAATCTTGGCTATGTTTATGAAAACATCGTTGCGCAAATGCTTACGGCTACTGGCAATAAACTTTTCTACCACACTTGGCCATCGGAAACCTCTAACCATAATTACGAGGTTGATTTTCTGCTTTCGCGTGGTGCAAAGCTATGGCCCTTAGAAGTCAAGTCATCTGGATATAAAACGCACAAATCGCTGGATGAGTTCTGCAAGAAATTCTCAGAGCGCATCAGCAACCGCTATCTTGTATATACTAAGGACTACAAAAAGGATGGCGAAACAATATTGTTTCCAGTCCTCATGACAATGTTCTTATAAAGAAATAATCATTGTGTCTGAATTGTAGAAAACGTTTTATCTAAACTATTTCCTCAAAATATGAACGAAAAAACAAAGAAAACATACACGCTCTGTCTGGAAATAGTAGAAGGTACTAGTTGGATGGGGATGCCCTTGTATGATGATCTCACCATAGACGTGGATTTTACATTTCTTCGCTATCCTGCCCAAGACCAGCAGCAGACTCCTGCTCAGCCTGATCTATTCGGCTATTGGAATCTGAAACAGCAAAAAGTTTCACGGAAAAATACTTCATGCCCCCTTCCATCTACTCCAACCTGACTGGCAGCCAGGCCAAACTAAACGGGCCGTCAGCTCCGGGCAGACTACCAAGCACCTCCCATGCCCCTTGCTACTCCCTTGCTACCCCCTTGCTACCCCCTTGCTACAGAGGAATACCTAAGGAGGGGTAAAGTAGCACTCCAAGAGCCTACATTTGCACCCTCCCCGAGTCTACACGTGCAGACTCCTGGGGGTAACACGTGCAGACTCCCGAGGCTGCAAACATTAAACCTTAGGTATCTTAACTAGAAAAACAAAACCGACACCTTACTGAGAGCTGCTTAGTTATTCAATGCACTTAAAGATACTCACGTTCTGGAACAAAATAAACAAGTTTCTTTGTATTCCGCTCGCTTAATCGTATCTTTGCATTTGACAAATTAACAAGGATGGCAAAAATTAATAACCAATTTCTACCACAAGATGGACGGTATGACGACCTGAAAGTGTACAAGAAAGCTGAATGTATTTGCGACATAACAGACTATTTTTGTAAAGCTTTTCTTAACGGCCGAAAAGACAGAACCGTTGACCAGATGGTACAAGCAGCTCGCTCAGGTAAACAAAACATTGTGGAAGGCACCGCAGCTTCTGCCACTTCAAAGGAAACCGAAATTAAACTTCTAAACGTAGCAAAAGCGAGCCATCAGGAACTATTAGAGGATTACAAAGATTACCTACAACATAATGGCCTAACTCTATGGCAAAAAGGACATCCCCATTATGAACACACGCGCAGAATCTGTCGTGAACACAATGATCGAGAATTCTATATTGACATTCTACCCAAATGCACAGATGAGATGATTGCCAACATCGCAATTACACTGATTTGCCAAGAGGACCTGATGCTTAGAAATCTGATAGAATATCATAAACAAGAGTTTCTGCAGCAAGGAGGTATACGCGAAGAAATGACACGTGGAAGAATGGCATATAGGAATAGCCATGCAAATACTCCCAAACAACCCATTCCATCAAACACCATGCTTTCCAAAAGAGAGCAGGAACTGAATGAACGCGAGGCCCGCATCCTAAAGAAAGAACAAGAGCTAAACAGGAAAGAAGAAGAGCTTAAAATCAGAGAAGAGGAAATTATAAGGTTAATGAAGATAGGGGGAATAGGAGAGAATAGGGAGTGATAGGGGAATAGGGAGTGATAGGGAGTAATAGGAAAGCACCCCATCATACCCCATCATACCCCATCACTCCCTATAACACCCCATCAAACCCTATCATACCCTATCATACCCTATCAACCCCCAAAAACAAAACCCCTCTTAAAATGAAATAAGAGGGGCTATTGGTTATCGTTGGCTATCACCAATGATTATTCTAACTGGTAGCCGTAGGACTTCATGGCACGGTCGCTCTGACGCCAGTCCTTGTCGACCTTAACGAATATCTCCAGGAAGATGCTCTTGCCAAAGAACTTCTCCAGGCTCTTGCGGGCCTCGGTGCTGACACGCTTCAGGGCAACACCCTGGTGACCAATGATGATACCCTTTTGGCTATCACGCTCTACATAGATGACAGCATTGATATGGATGTTCTTGTCAGTTTCCTTGAACTGCTCCACGACCACCTCTACGCTGTAGGGTATCTCCTTGTCGTAATAAAGAAGTATCTTCTCGCGGATAATCTCGGTAACAAAGAAACGGGCAGGCTTGTCAGTCCACTGGTCCTTGTCGAAGTACGCAGGACTCTCGGGCAGCAACTCCTGTATGCGCTTCAGCACCACATCTACATTGAACTTGTGCAAGGCGCTGATGGGAATGATTTCTGCCTTTGGCAAAATAGCATGCCATTTCTCTACTATATCGGCAAGCTGCTGCTGACAACTCCCCTCGCCCTTTGGAGAGGGGTTGGGGGTGAGGCTATCAATCTTGTTGATAAGCACCAGAACGGGGCAGGTCATGCGTTGCACTTTCTCCAGGAACTCGGCATTCTTGTCGGGCGTCTCCACCATATCGGTCACATAGAGCAGCACATCGGCATCCTGAAGGGCACTCTCAGAGAACTGCAGCATCTGCTCCTGAAGCTTGTAGTTGGGCTTCAGCACACCTGGGGTGTCAGAGAAACAGATCTGCATCTCGGGCGTATTAAGGATACCCATAATGCGGTGGCGCGTGGTCTGAGCCTTGAAGGTAGCAATACTGATGCGCTCGCCCACCAAAAGGTTCATCAGCGTGCTCTTTCCCACATTGGGATTACCGACTATGTTTACAAATCCTGCTTTATGCACCACAATTATGAATTATGAATTGTGAATTGTGAATTATGAATTACGCTTAGCGTACCACTCCTCGCGGGTGATTTCTCCTTCCTTATAGAATTCGGCGGGTTCCTTGGCAGCCTCAGCAGCTCCGTCGTAGCCCCAGATCATATAGCTGGCTCCCCATGTGAAGCCTGCACCAAAGGCGGTGAAGACCAGCTTGTCGCCTTTCTTCAAGCGAGGCTCATACTCCCAAAGACAGAGGGGAAGAGTACCACCTGAAGTGTTAGCCATGTGGTCTATATTGATCATGATGTGATCCTTCTCAATGCCAATACGGTTGGCCACAGAGACCTCGATATTGATATTAGCCTGATGGGGAATCACCCATGCGATATTGTCCTTATTGAGGCCGTTACGCTCGGTAATGGTTTTTACTGCCTGACTCATATTCAGCACGGCATGCTTGTAAACGGCGCGACCCTCCTGATAAACAAAGTGTTCGCGGGCATCTACAGACTCGTGGCTGGGCATCTTGGCCGAACCGCCGGCAGCCATGTGAAGGTTCTGATATCCCTGTCCGTCTACACGGTAGTAACCGTCCATAAGTCCAACCTTCTCTGTGGTAGGCTCCATCATAACACAAGCTGCACCATCACCAAAGATAGGACAAGTGTTACGGTCCTCATAGTTGGTCATGCTGCTCATGTGGTCACCACCACAGATGATGATACGCTTATAACGTCCACTACGGATATAAGAAGCGCCGGCCTCCATAGCATAGAGGAAACCAGCACAGGCAGCCTCCATATCAAAGCCGAAAGCTTTCTTGAGACCGCAGTTGCCAATAACCAAAGAGGCGGTTGAGGGGAAATGATAGTCGGGCGTGGTGGTAGCACAGATAACCAGCTCTATGCTATCAGGATCAGCCTGTGTCTTGCGCAACAACTGCTGTACAGCACGAGTCATCATATAAGAGGTACCACTACCCTGCTCCGGCTTAAGGATGTGACGTGTCTTGACGCCAATACGCTCCATAATCCACTCGTCAGAGGTATCCACGATGGTAGACATCTCCTCATTGTCGAGGATGTAGTTGGGGACGTAACCTCCTACGCCAGTAATAACGGCATTAATTTCTTCCATTATCTAAACTTGGTATGTTCAATAAAAAATAAAGCCGCATAAGAGTCCATAAAGATGAGGACCTTAGCGGCTTATTTCCTTACCCATGAAGATTAAGCTTCCTTTTCAATAGCTACCTTGCCGCGATAGTATCCGCATGCAGGGCAAACTGTGTGATAGATGTGGAACTCTCCGCAGTTAGGACATACTGCCAATGCAGGAGCTACAGCCTTATCATGAGTTCTTCTCTTGAGGGTTCTAGTCTTGGACTGTCTTCTTTTAGGATGTGCCATAATGATTTACTATTTAATGATTTTACTATTTACGTTTTATTCTTGGCGGAAACAAACCGTTCACTTTCAACTTTTTGCCTTTAACTGGGCAAGTGCTCCCCAACGAGGATCGATAGGTTTCTCTGTCTCTTCCTCTGTTGTGGTAAGGGAATCAAGTGCCGATGTCATCTGCTGACTGCATTCGCCCTCGGGGTGAACATGACGGAGCGGAATCTCAAGAGCAGCAAACTCGTAGATATTCCATGCAACGTCCAGAACGCCATCCTCTTCGGGGACAACAATGAGGTCGCCATCATCGGCATACTCACTTCCTAACTTCGCAAGCAGAACATGTTCCGCACTGATGGGGCAATCCATATAATCCAAGCAACGGTCGCACAAGACTTTAACTGTGCCCTCCAACTGGAAAACCAGTCTGTAGGCCTCAGCCGTCCGCTTCACCCGTAATGCGACATCCAGCTGACCTTGCTGAATCTCAGGACCCTGAACAGCGGAGAAGAAGTCGTCGTCTACATGCCAGTTGTACGACACAGTACCCTCCGACATGCCTTTCAGATCCACTTTATAGCTATCCAGTTTCTCCATCGGGCTGCAAAATTACAAAAAAAACAAATAACGACGCAAGAAATTCATCATAAAAATAGTGAATTAGTGCTTTTTGAGTTCAATACGGAACGTTGTGCCTTTTCCTATCTCGGAATTTTTAACAAAAATGCGCCCGTTATGATATTCTTCAACAATTCTTTTCGCCAAGGAAAGTCCCAGTCCCCAGCCACGTTTCTTGGTAGTGAAACCCGGGGTAAAAACAGTCTTGAAATGATTCTTGGGAATACCCTTGCCCGTATCCGTTATTTCCACAGAAAAACAGTTGGACTCCTCCCTTGCTACCAAGGTGATACTACCGCTACCGTCCATAGCATCAATGGCATTCTTGCACAGGTTCTCAATCACCCACTCAAACAGCGGAGCACAGATATTGACAATAAGCGGTGTCTGGGGCAACTGGCAGGTCATGCTTACACGGTTGCTGGTACGACGGTTGATATACTGAACCACCTGCTCAACTACATCATTCAGACTCTCGGGCTTGGGCTCCGGCTGCGAGCCTATCTTGCTGAAACGCTCGGCAATACGCTGCAAACGTTGCACATCCTTTCCCATTTCAGGCAACAGCTCGTCATCAGGATAAGTCTCACGCAACACCTCGTGCCAGGCCATCAGACTGCTGATAGGCGTCCCCAACTGATGAGCCGTCTCCTTACTGAGACCTACCCATACCTTGTTCTGCTCGGCTTTCTTACTACTGAGGAGGGCAAAGATGGCTACCACCACAAATATCATGACGACGCCCAACTGGACATAAGGCCACCAAGCCAGACGCCTGAGAATAAGGCTATCATCGTAACAGATTTCCATGTAGTCTGTGGACGAGAGGTTGATGCGCACCACCCTTCCAGACTGTCGCATGCGTTGCGACTTGGCCTTCACCACCTCCATCTCGGTCTGACGTTCACGGTCAGAAAGAGGAATGTTACGATAGTCCTGAACATTACCATCACTACTCAAGACCACAACGGGAATGGTGTTGTTGCTGTTCAGAACCGTCCATACAAGGGTCAGGTCAGTATTCTCATCTGCATTGTTCAGGCTGCGCATAGCTTCAGCCCATATCTCCATCTTCCGGTGTTCTTCCTGTTTGAGGTCACGCACCAGAAAATTGGATACCACCAGCGATGCCACACTCAGAACAATTGCGGCAATCACCAGCAGAATCTTAACCTGACGAATCCTGTTTATCCACTGCATACGCTATAATAACGAATAGAATTACCATCTTATTGTGCAAAATGAAGAATGAAGAGTGAAGAATGAAGAATTTGTCCAATATTATAAATTATGACTTATGAATTACGAATTGAAAACTGAACATTGGGATTTTAATTAAAATATGTGAATTATGAACTGTGAACCATGAATTATGAACTATGAATTGGCATAAGATTATGATTTGTGAATTAAAATAGCTATCTTTGCGCCCATGAAAGCGAGATTTACACACCTTATTATATTTATATGGACAGTCTTGGCCTTCTCTGCCTGTACTGACAGCATAGAAATTCCCGATGAGCCCGAAGAAAGCGTCGCTATCATATACTGGATGGGCGACAACAACTTGACTTCATGGGCAGAAGATGACATAGCCGAGTTGGTCAAAGGAAAAGATAACATTCCGGCTAACAGCAGGATTGTCATATACGTTGACAAGGCAAGTTCAAAGCCCGCAATCTATCAGCTGGATGCCAAGAACGGTTTGAAATTATGGAAGGAATTCAAGGAGGAACAAGACTGTACAGACTCCTTAACACTACTGACTAACCTGAGGGATATCATCCAGAACTTCCCTGCCAGGAAGTACGGACTGACCTTCGGTGCCCACGGCTCTGGGATGGTAATGAAACAACGTAGAGCTTTAGGACCGGACAATTCCCCTTCAATCAATTACCTGAACATTCCCACCTTAAAAGGTGTTTTGGAACAATTACCGCATCTGAGCTATATCTTCTTTGATGTTTGCTTCATGCAAAGCATAGAAGTGGCATACGAGCTGCGCAATCAAGCCGACTGGATTATAGGCTCTCCTGCCGAGATTCCCAACCCAGGTGCCCCCTACCATATTATAGAAAAGGATTTATGCACAGGGAATGTACAAGGCATAGTAAGCGGATATGACGGATACTACCCCCTTTCCTATAACGGGGTCGACTATAAGGGAACTCTACTCTCTGCTGTTGATTGCAGCCAGTTGACAAACCTGGTCAACAGCACCAGACAACACATAGAGAACACCTTTGCCAACCGTCGGACCTTAGAAAGCAACATGACACAGGAGATCCAGAAATATTCTTCGGAATTCAGTTCCTATACGTACTGCTACGATATGAACTCTGCCATGCATAAGATTCTTTCCGAGGACGACTACAACAACTGGGCTGAGGCATTCAAGAAAGCAGTACCAATACGCGAATACAACATAGGCATATGGACTGCCGGGCACTGTAGCAACCCCAACATATACGACCAAGACCACTTTGGCGGTATCACAATGTACATCCCCCAAGAAGGAACTGAGGGCGAAATCAAGAACAAAGACTTGAGAGACTACCAGTGGTACAAGGATGCAGGATGGAGTGAGACAGGATGGTAATCCTTGTGTAATTCATAATTCATAATTCACAATTCATAATTCATAGTTAAATTCTCATTTCTCAATTAAAAGAAAAATGCTATTCGGAAAACAGACATACGTACAGCGCCGCGCTGTATTGAAAGAGCAAGTAGGCTCTGGCATTATTCTGCTGACAGGCAACAACGATTCACCTGCCAACTATCCCTCTAACGCATACAGATTCCGTCAGGACAGCTCGTTCCTGTACTACTTCGGTCAGCACCGCGAAGGCCTGGCCGGTATCATAGACATAGACAACAATCGTGAATATCTGGTAGGTAACGACATAGACATCGAGGACATTGTATGGTTTGGCAGCGTAGATAGCGTTGCCGACATGGCCGCTCAGAGCGGTGTAGCCAACACACTTACGATGGCTCAGATGGCTGAATACCTGAAGAAGGCAAAGAACGAGGGACGCACCATCCACTTCCTGCCTCCCTACCGTCACGACCTGATGATCCAACTAATGGACATCCTGGGCATTCACCCCAGTCAGCAACGGGCTCAGGCCTCGGTAAAGCTGATTATGGCCGTTGTGAACCAGCGTGCCGTTAAGACACCTGAGGAGATTGCCGAGATAGAACGTGCCTGCGCTATAGGCTACGAGATGCACACCACAGCTATGAAGATGTGCCGCCCAGGTATCTCAGAACAGGAGATAGCAGGACGTATCAGCGGTATTGCCAGCAGCAAAGGCTGTATGGTATCCTTCCAGAGCATTGTGAGCATGCACGGCGAGATTATGCACGGATATCCCAGTCCACGCCCCTTGGAAGCAGGACGTCTGCTACTCTGCGATGCAGGAGCCGAGACCAACGAGAACTACTGCAGCGACAATACACGTACCACTCCCATCAGCGGACGCTTTACCCAGCGCCAGAAGGAGATTTACAGCATTGTGGAGCAATGTCATGACTATGCCCTCACCCTTGCAGCACCAGGTGTTAAATGGTGGGACGTTCACTTTGGTGTTTGCCGTCTGATGACCGACAAGCTGAAGGAACTGGGTCTGACGAAGGGCGATACAGAAGAGGCCGTACGTGCCGGAGCACATGCCATGTTCATGCCTCACGGACTGGGCCACATGATGGGTATGGATGTACACGACATGGAAGGACTGGGTCAGACCTACGTAGGTTTCGATGATGAGGTTCAGCCCAATCTGGAACAGTTCGGAACCAACTGCCTGCGTTGCGGACGTCGTCTGCAGGAAGGCTTCGTGATGACCGACGAGCCGGGTATTTACTTCATTCCCGCCCTCATAGACGACTGGAAGGCCAGCGGGCATTGTGCCGAGTTCCTGAACTTCGACCTATTGGAGACCTACAAGGACTTTGGAGGCATCCGCATAGAGGACGATATCCTTATCACCGCAGACGGCTGTCGCTATCTGGGCAAGGATCGTATCCCCTATCACATTAATGATGTAGAAGAGTTTATCAACAAATAACAAACATTTTATATTTATGAAGAAAATTTTCCTTATCGCTTTGGCTGCACTGACCATAATGCCCGCCGGAGCAAAAGACAAGAGCAAGAAGAAGGAGGCCGACAAAGACAGCCTTATCTTCACAACCATTATTGCTAACCCCGTAACAAGCATCAAGAACCAGAACAGCAGCGGTACTTGCTGGAGCTACTCATCTCTGGCTTTCCTGGAGAGCGAGGCTATCAAGAAGCATCCCGAAATGAAGGACGACCTCGACCTGTGCGAGTCTTTCCTTATCAGCAAGACATACGTTGACCGTGCCGACAAGCATGTCCGCACTCACGGAGACGCAAGTTTCAGCCAGGGCGGTTCTTTCGAAGATGCCCTCTACTGCATGGAGCACTACGGTCTTATCCCCGAGGGTATCATGCCTTACCCCATCACAGAGTACGGAGATTCTCTCTTCAACTTCGGTGGCCTTTTCCCTCCAATGGAAGCTTACCTGAAGGCTATCTCAAAGGGTAATGCTAAGAAGATCTACCCCAAGGCTTGGAAGTCTGCCCTGCAGGCCATGCTTGACGGCTACTTTGGCAAGTGCCCCACAGAGTTCGAGTACAAGGGCAAGCGTTACACACCCCAGTCTTTTGTAAAGGATTACCTTACATTGGATCCCAACGACTATGTCAGCCTGACCAGCTATACACATCATCCCTTCTACAGTTCATTCATCCTTGAAATTGAGGACAACTGGCGCTGGGCAAGCAGCTACAACCTGCCTATGGAAGAACTGAATCGCGTAATGTACGAGGCAGTAAAGAACGGCTGGACCTTTGCATGGGGTGCCGACGTTAGCGAGGATGGTTTCAGTCGTCGTAGCGGCAAGAACAAGAGCGTAGCTATGGTACCCGACACTAAATTCAAGGCCGGTGTAGGTAGCGACCAGGCTCGTTGGACAGGAGAGAAGACCTCTGAGAAGGTTGAGATTGTGAGCGCCAATGCTGAGAAGACCATCACTCAGGAAATGCGTCAGGAGGCTTATGACAACTGGGAAACAACAGATGACCACGGCATGCAGATCTACGGTCTTGCCAAGGATCAGTATGGCAAGGAGTACTTTATGATGAAGAACTCTTGGGGTGAGAGCGGTCCATTCAAGGGATTCTGGTATGTAAGCCAGGCTTACGCTGCCTACAAGACCATGAACATCGTTATCAACAAGAACGCAATTCCTGCTGACATCCGCGCAAAACTTGGCATCTAATCTTTAGAGGCTAATCTGATAAAAGGTCCGTCCGCCACCAGTTCTTCCTTGGCACGCATGTAATCCAATGCCCAAGTAAGACTGTGCGGGCGGATTCCTTTTATATCCAATTCAGAAGCTTTGACGGGACCATTCAGCAGTTGGCTTAGAATTCGTTCCCTTATCTGCAGATACTCGGCCTCGGTAATACCTGTCGTATCCTCCAACTCACAGACATCACAGATACCACAACGGTGCGTTTTTGTTTCGCCAAAATATCGAAGCAATAAACGGCTACGGCACTCCTCTGTATTCACGCAATAAGCTCGCATAGCATTCAACCTATACACATAGGCTTCCTTGCGCATAGCATAAACACCATAGGGAAACTCCAGTTCCTCCGTCATCACACGACGCTGCCGGAAGGTTATCAGGGGAATATGCTTGCGGGGTATATAGCTCACTAATCCCCTGCGAGCCAACTCCTTCAGATCCTGATATATGATATCCATCGTCAAACCGGCATCACGACTTATCATATCCTCGTCTATGTAAACAAAGTCGACGAAAATGCCGCCATAACGCCTTAGCATAGCCAGGATAATCTGTTCGCCCTGACTGTCAAGAGCACTAAACAACTGATTCCTTGTAGCATCAATACGCAGACGGCTTGTTCCCTCCTCCGCATCGCGGTATTCAATATAACCTGCCTTATCAAGGATATCAAGGGCACTCGTCAGCATCAGCGGATGATAATGGAAGGCAACGCAGAAACGCTCCATATTGAACTCACGCGTCACATTCATGCCATCGCCTACAGCCAATTGCAGAAAACAACAGATATCCTCGTATACCTTTCTCACAAAATCCAATTCAGGGAAATGCTGCTTGACACGACGCTTAGAAAGTTCCAGTTCCTTGCCGTCCATAACAATGACAGAACTGGCAGGCTTACCGTCTCTTCCTGCACGCCCTGCCTCTTGAAAGTATTCTTCTATGGAGTCGGGAAGATCCACGTGTACTACCAGCCTCACATCCGGTTTATCAATACCCATACCAAAGGCATTGGTAGCTACCATAATCCTACAATCACCCCTCAGCCAGGCATTCTGCCTCTCATCTTTTTCGCCTGCCTTCAATCCTGCGTGGTAATAGGTTGCTGTATAGCCGTATTCCATCAACTGCTTTGCCAAATCGCCACACCTCTGTCTGTTACGGGTATATACAATACAGGAACCCTCGTATTCGTTCAGCAACTGAAGTAAACCCAACATAGTAGCATCAGCATGCAATACCTTATAGGCCAGATTAGGACGATAGAAACTCATACGGAAGACATTCTCTTCCTTGAAGTTCAGATTCTTCTGTATATCTTTCGTTACCTCTGGCGTTGCGGTGGCAGTAAGAGCCAAAATAGGGCAATTTGGTTTCACCTTCCTGACATTAGCTATCTGCAAATATGAGGGTCGGAAGTCATAACCCCACTGACAAATACAATGTGCCTCGTCAACGGTTATGAAGCTAATCCTCATATGCCCTAATTTCCTCAGGAAAAGTTCCGACCCTAATCGTTCGGGCGAGATGTAAAGGAATTTGTAGGCATTGAAGACACAATTCTCCAGAATCACCAACATCTGTTCGTGTGAAAGAGCGGAATGAATACATGCTGCCTTAATGCCCCTACTGTTCAGCGCCTCGACCTGGTCCTTCATCAAAGCAATCAAAGGGGTTATCACCAGGCACATGCCAGGTCTGGCAAGAGCAGGAACCTGAAAGGTAATACTCTTACCACCACCAGTTGGCATAAGACCAAGGGTATCGCGCCCGCTGCCAATACTTTCTATAATATCGCGCTGAATACCGCGGAAATCATCATATCCCCAGTATTGTTTCAGAATGGAGAGATAGGTATCCATCTTCTTCTCCTCTCTTACAGAGCAGGCTTGATGTCCTCTATCTGTAGTTGAACCTCGCCATGCTTATGACTGTTTTCTTCAAGTGAGTAAACAATGTCAAAAGCTTGCTTGGTCTTGATATAACGGGCTTGAGAACTCTGTCCGAAAGCAATACCGTTCATAACACGACTGCTCTTACTGTCCACAAGCTCCAGTTTGATATGCTCTTGCTCACGACCCACAACACGACTGGTACCATAATCATAAACCTGCTCTGTGCAGAACATAGGCTTGGGATTCTCCGGACCATAGGGACTGAAACGTCTGAGGTCGGTATAGAAACGGAAGTTCACATCCTTAAAGTCGATCTTTGCCTCATAGGTCAGCACAGCATTCGTCTGCTCGGGCAGAATATATTTATCAACATATTCCTCAAATCGGCGCTTGAATTCAGGCACGTTCTCCACCTTAAGGCTCAAACCTGCTGCATAGGTATGACCACCGAAGTTCTCCAGCAAATCCCTACAACTGTCTATGGCGCTGTATACATCAAAGCCTGCAACAGAACGGGCAGAGCCAGTGACGATATCATCTGTACGGGTAAGCACAACAGCGGGACGGAAGTAGATTTCTGTAAGGCGGGACGCAACAATACCTATCACACCTCTATGCCATTCTTCATTGTACAGAACAATAGCCTTATGTTCATGCTGATGGTCAAGCGAAGCAACAATATGGTTAGCTTCCTCGGTCATGGTCTTATCCAGATCCTTACGCTGCTCATTGTATTCATTTATAGTGGCAGCCTTTTCCTTAGCAACCTTACTATCCTTCTCTATCAACAAAGAGACTGCCTCCTTACCATTCTGCATGCGACCCGATGCGTTGATACGCGGACCAATCTTAAAGATGACATCATTCAAGGACAATTCCTTGCCTGTCAGGCCGCATATATCTATCAGAGCTTTCACACCTATGCTGGGGTTCTGATTCAGTTGGCGCAAACCATGATAAGCCAGAATCCTATTCTCTCCCATAATGGGCACGATGTCAGATGCTATGCTTATAGCACAAAGATCAAGCAAGGGAATCAGATTACAGAATTCAATGCCGTTATTGATAGCAAAGCCCTGCATCAGTTTAAAGCCTACGCCACAACCGCATAAATCCTTATATGGGTAGGTGCTGTCCTCTTTCTTGGCATTCAGTATAGCTACTGCAGGAGGAAGTACTGGGTCGGGTACATGATGGTCACAGATAATAAAGTCTATACCCAACTCTTTGGCATAGGTAATTTCCTCAACTGCCTTGATACCGCAGTCAAGTACAATAACCAGACCTACTCCTGTCTCATGGGCATAGTTGACGCCTTGGCGTGATACGCCATAGCCTTCTTCATTTCTGCTGGGAATGTAATAGTCTATATTAGAGTAGTACTGCTGCAGGAATCTGTAAACCAAAGCTACAGCTGTACAACCATCCACATCGTAGTCGCCATAAACAAGAATACGTTCTTTTCTACCTAAAGCCTCATTCAGACGATCCACAGCCTTCTGCATATCTTCAAATAAGAAGGGGTCCAGAAGATTGGTCAATTGGGGACGGAAGAACTTACGGGCATCCTCCTCTGTACGGATACCTCTATTAACCAGCAGAGTACCCATTACCGGATTGATTCCCAAGCTATTAGCTAGGGCTGACGCCGTGCTTTTGTCAGCATCCGAAAGTTCATTATATTCCCAAATATAGCTCATAGGGTGTAAAGTTACAACAAAAAACACACTTTTCCCCTATAAACACCCATTAATTGTCATTTTTTAACAAAAACGCCCCTTTAGAGAGTTTACCTAGAATATCCTATGATTATCTAGGACAGCCTAAGTCATTCTAGGATTTCCTAGGACACCTAGCTATAAAACAGAAAAGCCCCCGCATCTTTCGATGCAGAGGCTTCTTTCTAAAAAACGGCGGCTACCTACAACCCTCCGTCGCGAATGAGGATTCGCTCCCCTTTGTGAGGCCGTAGTGACATTCAGTCACTACTCTAAAGGCCTCAGTCGCCCACTCACCCGTGGGAGAGCAGGAAGCTGTATAAAACAGAAAAGCCCCCGCATCTTTCGATGCAGAGGCTTTCTTTCTAAAAAACGGCGGCTACCTACTCTCCCACGGGTGTGCAGTACCATCGGCGCGGGCGGGCTTAACTTCTCTGTTCGGAATGGGAAGAGGTGGAACCCCGCCACTATAACCACCTGAATAAGGTGACATT
>JAFZSA010000047.1 GCA_017619585.1 Bacteroidaceae bacterium | reverse complement strand
TACGACTTACGCAGTGTGACGGTGATCTTGGGTACGGTAGCCTCACCGTAAGCATAGAGCAGCTGGGCACCGTGCAGGATCACAGCATTGTACTCCTGACCTGTACCGGGCAGGAATCCGGGCACGTCGACGAGCGATACGATAGGAATATTGAAGGCGTCGCAGAAGCGTACGAAACGGGCTCCCTTACGAGAGGCGTTCACGTCGAGCACACCAGCATAGCAAGAAGGCTGGTTGGCCACGATACCTACGCTCTGACCGTTGAAGCGGGCGAAACCTACGATAATGTTCTTGGCAAACTTAGGTTGAACCTCGAAGAACTCACCATTATCGGTAATCGAACCGATCACCTTATACATATCGTATGCCTCGTTGGGGTTCTCGGGGATAATCTCGTTGAGGGTATCCTCCATACGGTTGATGGGGTCTTCGCACTTGCGACGGGGAGCCACCTCCATATTGTTCGAGGGGATATAACTCAGCAGCATCTTGATCATCTGCAGACCTTCCTCTTCAGTCTTAGCGGTGAAGTGGGTCACACCCGATTTTGTGGCGTGTACCGATGCACCACCGAGGTGCTCCTGGTCGATATCCTCGCCGGTCACGGTCTTCACAACCTTCGGACCTGTCAGGAACATATAGCTTGTGCCTTCCATCATGAGGGTGAAGTCGGTCAGGGCAGGGCTGTAAACGGCGCCACCTGCGCAAGGACCGAAGATACCTGAAATCTGAGGGATCACACCTGATGCCAGGATGTTACGCTCGAAGATCTCTGCATAGCCAGCCAGCGCGTTGATACCCTCCTGAATACGGGCACCACCTGAGTCGTTGATACCAATCACGGGGGCTCCCATCTTCATGGCCATATCCATCACTTTGCAGATCTTTTGGCTCATGGTCTCGGAGAGAGAACCGGCATGCACGGTGAAGTCCTGTGCGAAGATGAATACGAGACGGCCCTCGATGGTACCGCTACCGGCTACCACACCGTCGCCAAGGAACTGCTTCTTCTCCATGCCGAAGTTGTGGCAACGGTGCTCCTTGAACATGTCGTACTCCTCGAACGAACCTTCGTCGAGCAGCATCTCAATGCGCTCACGGGCTGTGTACTTTCCACGTTCGTGCTGTTTTTGGATGGCTTTCTCACCACCACCGAGGCGTGCTTGTTCACGCTTCTCAATCAATTGCTTGATCTTTTCTAATTGCTTTGACATTGTTATAATTCGTGTAATTCGTTAAATTCGTTGTTTTAAAATCACTCTGGGTGCTCACAGAGCTCTGTGAGAATACCGCAGGTAGACTTCGGATGGAGGAAGGCGATGTTCAGACCCTCAGCACCCTTACGAGGCTTCTCGTCGATGAGGCGTACGCCCTTTTCAGATACCTCTGCCAGACCTTTGGCTACACCGTCCTCAACGCAGAATGCTACGTGGTGAACACCCTTGTTGCCCTTGTCGAGCCACTTCTGGATGGTGCTCTCGGGTGATGTCGGCTCCAGGAGCTCGAGCTTCACCTCGCCACACTTCAGGAAGGCAGTCTTTACCTTCTGGTCCTCTACTACTTCTGTTGCATAACACTCCAAGCCCAGTACCTCTGTGAAGTACGGCAGGCTTTCCTCGATGCTCTGGACTGCGATACCCAGATGCTCAATGTGGGAAATCTTCATATCTTTATAAAATTAGTGTATATATTTATAAATGATGTGCAAAGGTAATCAATAAACTGCAGAATAAGGAGAAACCGGTGTTTTTTTAGGCTTTTTTTATACTAAAACAAAGATTGCCACCTTTTGGGCGGCAATCTTCATGTATATTGGCTTGTTAAATCTTCATGATTACTTCAGGAGGAAGAGGGTTGGGAATCTGTCAACGCCCTCAAGGCTTCTGTACCAGTCTTGGCTGGCGCTTACATTGCTTACCCAATTAAGGAACTCCGGATACGACTTTCTGATGTCAGCACCCTCCTTTGGATAGTTGAATCTCATGGGAACGATGATACCGTATGGCGCCTCGCCTTTATCTGGCATTCCTACAGTCTGACCTGTCGTTGCATTATAGATCTTAATCGAAGATAAGAATTCCATAACAGTTTTGCCATTAAGATTGACGTATTCGTTAGGACACTGCGACTCTTTCTTAGTTATACCACCAACTTGGGTATTGACGAAGTATTGATCATCTTGCAGTCCAAAAAGTTCGTGAATCTCCTTATCGTTGAACTTTGATGAACCTTCAATTTTAAGATATACCTTATCTTTTGCACCACAGGCAATGAGTTTTAGCTTGACTTGTTTTTTGTTAGACGTAGGCTCTGCCAACAGTACTACATCGTTCATGTCATAGTCGGCCTGTGCAGGTCTGTCTTCAAAGCACAGAGTGTAAGCAACAGGATTAACTTCTGGAGCTGCCGCAGCCAATTGGATTTTTGTGCCGGTCTTAACCTCAACGATCATGTCGCAGAAGTTAAGGTCGGAACCATCCTCGAAACACATGTATGTGCGATTGTTTACATTGTGCATACAGATACGAGGACTATTCCAATCCATACCATTGGCCGATGGTCCATAGATCTTTTCCGTATTACCACTTTCATTGCTAATCACATCTTGTGCGATTGTGTTGCTAATGACATTGAAATAGTGTCCAATCAGGTGGTTTACTTCTACGTTTAGCTCACCAACACCATAGGTACATCCAGCGGAGTTGCTATTCATGTTACCTTTAGCCTTTCTGTTTAGGAATCCAATTTTATAACCCTTTGGAATAACTGGACTTCCCCATGTGTTTTCAACGGGAATGTCGTCGCCATAATAGGGGAGAAGATATTCTCTCTCTCTCTTGAATGTGGCGTCGTGGAAACCCCAGAGACACTTGAACTTAGGCAGACTCTTAATATAGTTGGCTAACTCTTTCTTATCAGTGGGAGCCTTGGCTGGATTGTAATAATAATAGTAGACGGAATTGGAAGCACCTTCAGTTGTGTTCATCTGAATGGGGACGAGGAGGAGAGGGTTGCCATCACTTTCCAACTCGTTGTTGCTATAATTGAAATAGGCATTGTTCAGAAGGGTGTTGTACCAGTTATTGGCCTTGCCATTTATGCCATTTCCTGTCTTCTGGAGATACGTGTTCACATCGTAAACGAGGGTTGTAATATCGAGCTCGTCAGTTACATCGCGACGGATGGTTCCATTCTTGATTTCCCAACCGCCATCTCCCTCAGCTTTCTTATGTTCCCATAGCATATCGTTGGCCCATGAATTGTCTTTCCAGGCTGTATACCATCTGGCTTTGCTTTTGTTATCGTTAATTTGGATTCCTATTGGACTGCTCTGAGATGCCTCTGCGCGCTCAGCGTTAAACGACTTGATACCTTTACCGAGAACGATGGTTGCGGGGAAATCGCCTACATTAACATCAGCACGCGTGCGGGCTGCGCTGCTTGTGGCCTGGAAATCAACGACCTTGGTATCGATGTCAAAGACCTTGATGAAATACACACCTTGGTCGCTCACACAAGCAGCTACTAACTGTGTCAGATAGTTAGGTGCCTCATAGTCGAGGGTGACCTGCTGGCCAGCCTTGCATTCCATGCTGTTAAGAACCATAGCGTCTTCATTCTCGAATGGGGTCTCTGTGAGTACTTCCACTCTGGCAATGTTTTCCAAATCAGCATTGGCGATAATCGTCACACTTCCATTGCGGACGGGGATCCAGTCCTGATTGGGGTCAATGTCAACACCTAATTGATTTTTTGCTTGTTGGTTAGCAACTTCCTTATTAACTTGGGATGCGTCGAACTCATATTTGCCACATGACGCTGATAAAGCGATAGCAGCGAAAAGGAATAGTTTTTTGAACTTCATATTGCTTATCTAATTTAATGTTTCATTGTTTTGGTTGCAAATTTAAGAAATACTTTTTAATTATGT
>JAFZSA010000046.1 GCA_017619585.1 Bacteroidaceae bacterium | reverse complement strand
TGGTAGGCTCAGAAAGTGTTCCATATCAGGGAACGTTTGATGGTCATGGTTACAAACTGACCATAGCCTATGATGTTACAGAAAATTATGTGGCTCCTTTCAGAGTTGTTAATGGTGCTACCATCCAAAACCTTGAAGTTGCCGGAACAATAAACACTACGGCAGAATATGCTGGTGGTATTATCGGCTATTCTCCTAGCTCTTCTACCGCTAGTAATGTTACTATGTGCAGAAGTTCTGTCAGCATTATAGGACATTCCCCTATAAATGACCGAACCGACTGGCATGGAGGTTTCGTGGGGCTGGTTTATGCTCCAATACATTTTACAGACTGTATCTCTGATGGTAAAATCACAGGTAGCAGCAGTCCTGCCAGGTCTTATTGCACAGGCTTTATAGGACTGACAAGAGGTGGAACCAGTACTTTCACTAACTGCCTGAACAATTGTGAACTAGACGTTAATGCGACTAATGGCCTGTGGCATTTCATAGGTGGAACGGGTTCGGTAAGTAATAGTTATGTCAATAATACTATTAGTTATACTGCTGGTTATTCTCAGGCAACACCTGTTACCGGAGAGCAATTGTCTGACGGAACAGTAACTACTAAGTTGCAGAATAACCGTGAGGAAGAAATCTGGGTTCTTGACCCTGTACTTGGCACGCCGATGCTGAAGCTGTTCGCCAAGGACATTACTTACACAGTGCCTTCTTCGGATATTGGAACCTTCAGCGCAAAAGGACAGGTACTGCTGCCCGAGGGACTGAAGGCTTACTACTGCAAGACGTATCATAAGAAGAACAGTACCATCAGCGTGATTGGTATCAGTGGAAACATAGTCCCGGCAGCAACGGGTGTGCTGCTCGTAGGCAATAAGGGCGAGACGTTCACATTGACGGGAGCATGTGGTCAAGCTCCGACGATAACCGATAACGAATTGGTGGCCGTGACTGAGTCGAAACACATTCCCGCAACTAATGGCGAATATACCAACTTCATGATGAAGGGCGGTAAGTTCATTAAGATACAACAAGACGACGAGGGCGTTAAGATGCCCGCCAACCGTGCGTACCTGCCCTTACTGACAGAAGCCATCAGCGGCAGTAATGCCAAGGAGATAATGCTGTATTGGGATGATGAAGAGACTACAGGCATTGAGAGCCTCACCCCCGGCCCCTCTCCAAAGGGCGAGGGGAGTATCTACAACCTCAATGGTCAGAAACTCTCGGCTCCGCAAAAGGGTATCAACATCATCAACGGCCGCAAGGTCATCGTCAAATGAAATAACTCTATCAGATATGAAAAAGACTTATCAGATTCCTACCTTGAACCTTCACCGGTTAACAGCAGAATGCCTGCTGCTCGTGGGTACTACCATAGACGTTGACCCTTCCGAGGAAGGCAGCCAGAGCCAGGCGGAGAGTAAGATGGCCTCGTTTGAAGAAACCGACAAGGCCTTGCGCTCATTCGAGCATAATCCGCTGGACTATCTGCCTAGTGCTTTCCAAGACATTTGGGGAGAGGAATAAAGCATTGGCCCGTTTTTGTGGCTTGTCATTTTGCAACAAAATATTTCTTTAACAACAGAATAATGGAAACAACAAAACGTTTATTCATTTCGCTACTTGTCTTTCTTAGCTACACAGCTGGGGCATGGGCTATAGAACAAGATTCCGACGGGTACTACCTCATTGGTTCAGTACAGGACTGGCAGGACTTCGCCGCACTCGTAAATGGAGGAACTACCGATATCAATGCTCGCATGATAGCCGACATTGACCTTGGCGATGACCAAACAATGATAGGTGATACAAGAGAAAGCACTAGTTCTCCTTGTTTTAGTGGTATATTTGACGGTCAAGGATATACGCTTACAGTTGCCTATACAGGTATTGGAAGCAGTAGCGTGGGTGCACCATTCGCAAAAATCAATGGTGCAACCATCAAAAACCTTCATGTAAAAGGTTCGTTAAGTTCTGCCGGATTCCATCCTACAAGTATAGTATCAGACTCTTGGGGTACATCAAGACTGGAAAAAGTATGGGGAGAAGTTGACATAACTGGTACGCGCACGGGATGGGTAGAAGCTTCAGGACTTGTGGGATGCATGAAGGCTGGTAATCTCACCATTGAAGATTGCCTATTTACAGGAACAGTGAATGGCACAGGCTCGTATAATGGTTGTTTCATTGGCTATATCGATAGGGGTAGTGCTACTATAACCAACAGCCTCTCTACAGGAACATTTACATATAGCGGTGGAGATAACGGATTCCGTGGAACTCATACAAACTGCTATGTAAAGCAATTCCCGGCCACAATCCCAACTACCATGCAACTAACCGATGAAGAGTTGGAAGATGGTACGATAACTGCAAAACTCCAAGCAGACCGCTCCGAGGAAGTCTGGGCGCAAGACCCTTTGACCAATCAGCCAATGCTGAAAATCTTCACTACGCTGAGACAGGATGAAGAAGGATATTATCTTATCGGGTCGGTAACAGACTGGAGAAGATTCGCCGAACTGGTCAACAGTGGAACGAATACTGCGGCAAATGCTAAGATGATAAAAGATGTTGATCTGGGTGACGACCAAACCTACATTTCTCCAACTTGGCATGGGGAATTTTCAAACCTGCATTATCATGGAACATTTGATGGACAGGGACATACACTTACGGTGCATTATTCAAGTTCCAATATGTGGCATACCCCCTTTAGTCAGACAAGTGGTGCGACAATCAAGAACCTGCATGTGGCCGGTACAATCAAATCAACTTCGTCGGAACCTTCTCACATGAGCGGTCTTATTAGTAATTCTGCAGGCAATGATGTAATAGAGAAAGTATGGGTTTCAGCGGATATTACCGGAGGTAGTCATTCT
This sequence comes from Bacteroidaceae bacterium, assembly GCA_017619585.1. Next base: position 999 of record JAFZSA010000046.1, on the reverse strand, counting down.
TGGATTGAATGTGGAGCCTTTGTTGGTTGCAATAATTGTGGTAATACGACAATTAAAGACTGTTTGTTTACAGGTTCCATTACAACTACGGGAGGAAATAATGGTTGTTTCGTAGGCTGGGTCCAAAGTTACAATCCCTCATCAGTAACAACAACCAACTGTTTGTCGACAGGCACATTTTCTTTAGGATCCAACAATTCTGTATCAAGAGGTACTTTGAACAATTGCTATGTCAAGTCATACCCAGCTTCTATCCCAACGGACATGCAACTGACTGACGAGGAACTGGAAAATGGTACGATAACTGCAAAACTTCAAGCCGACCGCTCAGAAGAAGTCTGGGTGCAAGACCCTGAGACCAACCAGCCGATGCTGAAGATCTTCGCAGAGCCTTATGAAGAAGTGGAATATTTTCTCATCGGCTCTTTACAAGACTGGAAGGACTTCGCCGAACTGGTTGAAACCGAACCAACGACTAACGGCAAACTGATAGCCGACGTTGACCTGGGCGACGACCAAACAATGGTAGGAAGTTTAGCATCCCCCTATCAAGGCATATTCGACGGCCAAGGATACACGCTGACTGTTAACTATGATATGAATTTAACAACATCTGCTGTTGCCCCCTTCGCTGTTGTTGGCAATGCCGTGATTCAAAAGCTGCATGTGGCAGGAAGCATAAAACAGCAATATTGCGCTGCAGGAGGTGTTGTTGGCTCTATCATGGGTAACGCTACCATAAGAGAATGTTGGGTTTCTGCTTATATGTATGTACAAGGATATGGGAATCTTCAAGGAACTATTGGCGGTATTGCGAGTTGCTGCGATAATTCAAATGCAAGGAATTGCACCATTCTGATTGAGGACTGTGTGTTCACAGGAGAAATGGCTACCGGTTATCATTGCGGCAGTATCATGTCGCATGTGAACGGGGGTTATGGCAATTCTGCCGTTATCAAGAATTGCTTGGCTTTAGGCACCTACGCTTCTGCCATAGGA
>JAFZSA010000045.1 GCA_017619585.1 Bacteroidaceae bacterium | reverse complement strand
GTACTTCCTAAGGAGTACTCCAGTACTCCGCCTAAAGTACTCCAGTACTCCCGTTGAAGTACTCGAGTACTCTGGCAAGAGTACTGAAGCTCGCTTGTAGTTCGCTGATTTGGGTTGTCAGTTTCCTGTCTTACGACTGGACAGAGTTGACTGGTTATTAAACCTCGACTGCTCTCTGTTGTCAGCCTTTTTGTTCTCGACTATTTGAGGTTTACTCTGTTGTCAATAGGCTTGGAGATGAATCTTCTTGCTGATTATGCACTACTTTAGTGCAAATTAGGATAGAACGTCGTAAATAGAAACACTAATAGGCAAACTAAAACACTATTCCAAATCACCTCGTGTCATAACGCCTGCAGAGTTTTTGACTCTTGTTTGATTACCCCTTACCCAATATAATCGTCCGAAACGTTAGTTTGCATACCATCACTTTTGTGTCCTTAGATGATACGATTGTGAGTATTCTATAAAAACTCATTTTTGTCTCTCGAGTTTTATGAGTTTAGGGCCCTTCTTGCTTTACATGGTAATTGTGTTTAGAGATGATATTGGTATCTTGTGAAAAGCTGAATAACTATATCATCTTTGCTATAACAAAAACATTACGCCTAATGTTAAACCCATTCCAATCAATATAATTATTGAGCAACCATTTCCACTACTAGGAACTATGTTGTGTTTTGCAACGACTGCATCGACGGTATCTTTAGCTTCTTTAAGGTCGCAATTGTATTTGTCTTTATACCATTTAATAGCGGAAAGTATACCTTTTGATTGGGTAATTCCTATAATTTGGGATTCATCCTCAGCAACATCATTTGGTCTAATTATCCTTGCTTCACCAGCCTTAAACTTATTACCACATTTAAGGCATGTTATTTGTGTATCACGGCTTCCGATAGTTCCTGCAAGCAGTCCAATACCACCAGTTAGAAGTGCTCCTGCAAGAGCTTTCCCACCACTAAAGCCCTTATGCTTTGCATGAAGTTCACGAGAACCACATTTGGGACAGCATAGATATTCTTCTTGTTGAGTTTGCGGATTCATAGGATTACCACAATTAGGACATGCTGTTGCTTTGTCACTGATTTCTTTCCCGCATTCAGGACATTCTATTAGTGCCATAATACACAATATTAGATGTTATTATTATCATTCTTGCATGAAAGAAGCGCGAGCCTCCTTTATCTTCCCTGAGGCCGTGGGAAAAGCCCAAATGCCAGATAAGTTCAGCTCACGCTATCGCGTAGGCATTCATCTTATCTCTCTTGGCATTTATCCTTGAAATTTCCTGCGTTTCAGGACCAAAGAAGATATAGCTGAACGCTAATTCATAACCAATATGTTTTGGAAAAGAGCTGTTTTGTGGCTCAAATCCACGACAAATATAAGCAAAAGATTGAAAAGAAAAGATGGGCTGGGGGAAATTTTTCAAAACGGGAAATGAAAAACACGATTTTATAAAGGAATGATCCTCTGCGACACCATTAATGTTAGAAAATGTAGTATCTTTGTGCGTCACTAGTTAAGTTTTGGTGCATAATGGCATATACGCGTTATAGGCTGATGACTGCCTGCTGGCGTGCGATTCCCAATTGGCTATGGCATAGAATTAAACTATAATGTAATGAAGAAAAGGAGTGTCTGCGAAGTATTGGCTATGTTGGCCTTCCTGTTGGCAGCAGCTTGGTTTTTCTGTCCTGTGGGTAAACCTGAGGGCGAAAGCGTGTTGTTTGCCATGCGACTGGCATTGCCTGCTGTTGTGCTGGCCGTGGGGAGTCTGTGGCTGCGTCCCCGATTGATGATGGCGGCATTCTGGTTCTGCGCCTTGGGCGATGCTATGGGTGTATTGGGTAGCTTCGAGGGGCAGATGGGTGGCTTTGCTTTGGCTCACATCTGCTTTATCCTTTATTTTATAAAAGGTATAAGGAAGGGGAATGTGCAGCCTGTTGTGATAGCTGCCATTTCTTCAGCTTGTTTAATTCCCTTGGTCGTTGCTGCATTGAAAGTGATACCTGCCGTGCATTGCCTGCCCATCCGCATAGGCTGTTCGGTTTATGCTCTGCTACTCATAGGAACTGTGTGGACGAGTGCCGCACGAGCTCTTACTGTGTGCGATAGCAGAAAGACTCTTCCCCTTCTTGCTGCATTGGGCGGTATACTTTTTCTTGTCTCTGATTTTGTACTTGCCTGGAATAAGTTCGCAGAGCACATCTCCAACGCTTCTCTCTGCATTATGAGTACTTATTATGCGGCTTTGCTTCTCCTTTTTATGGGAACTTGTGATTTTTCTTCAAAAAAAACTTGATTTCTTTTGGCTGGTCCAAAAAAAGTGCTTACCTTTGCACCCGCAAACGCAAAACGGTGCCATAGCTCAGTTGGTAGAGCAAAGGACTGAAAATCCTTGTGTCCCCGGTTCGATTCCTGGTGGCACCACACTAAATAAAAGCATCAACCCCAAAAGGTTGGTGCTTTTCTTGTTATGCTTTTGTTTTGCATAAAAATGCAAGAAATCTGCGTTTTGAGTGCATATTCTTTGCATATTTCTGTTATTATTCCAAGAATATGTCGTATCTTTGCACCCGAAAATTAAAGAAATATGCAAAAAAGACAGGATAAAAAGACCCGTTTGCAAGCCATTAGGCTGATAGTTAGCTCGCAGGCACTTGAAAGTCAGGAGGATTTGCAGATTGAACTGGATAAGGCTGGCTTTCCTTGCACACAGACTACATTGAGTCGCGACCTGAAGCAACTGCGTATCAGTAAGGTGCGCGGACGCAATGGGCACAGCGTCTATGCATTGCCCAGAGAGGGTATGTTCTCGCCTGTGCTGACACGTGAGGAGAAGGATAAGCGATGCTGGCGAGTGGTCTTCTCGGGCAACCTGATGGTGGTGCATACGCCACCCGGGCATGCCAGTATGGTGGCCTACGACATTGATAATGCCGATAGCCCTTACTTTCTGGGAACGGTTGCCGGTGACGATACAGTACTGGTAGTCTTACAGGAAGATGTAGAAAGAGAAGTAGCCAGAGAGGCAATAGGGGAGATAGTTTCCCAATTAGCTTGATGCCAAGCTAATTGGAAATGAAGAGTGAAGAGTGAAGAATGAAGAATTTGCTGCCGCTCTTAATTGGGAACTATGAATTATGAACTATGAATTATGAATTGATAAGGTGATGAGTGATATAAAGATTGAGGATATAAAGATCTTGGTGGCTGATGCGTGTCATGAGAAGTATGTTGATACCATATTGGATACAATCCGTGAGGCTGCCAAGAAGCGTGGAACAGGTATTGCAGAACGTACACATGAGTATGTGGCAACCAAGATGAAGGAGGGTAAGGCTGTTCTGGCCCTGCATGGTGATAAGTTTGCTGGATTCAGCTACATTGAGACATGGGGTAACAAGCACTATGTTACTACCAGTGGTCTGATTGTGCATCCTGATTATCAGGGACTGGGCATTGCCAAGCGTATTAAGGACTATACCTTTACATTGGCACGTCTGCGTTGGCCTCATGCCAAGATATTCAGTCTGACCAGCGGCGATGCTGTGATGAAGATGAATACAGCCTTGGGTTATGTGCCTGTCAGCTTTAACCAGTTGACTGATGATGAGGCTTTCTGGCATGGATGTCAGGGTTGCATCAATCATGGTATCCTGGAGTCTAAGAACCGTAAGTTCTGTGTCTGCACCGGTATGTTGTGGGATCCAGAGAAACATCACGGCGAACCTACATCGCTTGAGGTTATCAAGGATGTAATGAGAACATTGGTATTAAGGGGGATAGAATGAAGCCCCCTCACCTAAAGGAAGTGGTTCAATTATGAATTATGAATTAAGAATTGTGAATTAAATAAGATGGAAAAGAAGAAAGTTGTTGTTGCCTTCAGTGGCGGTTTGGATACCAGCTATACGGTAATGTATCTGGCCAAGGAGATGGGTTATGAAGTGTATGCTGCTTGTGCTAATACAGGTGGTTTCAGCGCTGAGCAGCTGAAGACTAACGAGGAAAACGCCTACAAGTTGGGCGCTACCAAGTATGTAACATTGGATGTTACACAGGAATACTACGAGAAGAGCCTGAAGTACATGGTCTTCGGTAATGTGCTGCGTAACAACTGCTACCCTATATCAGTCAGCAGTGAGCGTATCTTCCAGGCATTGGCTATTGCCCGTTATGCCAAGGAGATTGGCGCCAGTGCCATTGCTCACGGTTCAACTGGAGCAGGTAACGACCAGATTCGTTTCGATATGACCTTCCTGGTAATGGCTCCAGGTGTTGAGATCATCACGCTGACACGTGATGGTAACCTGAGTCGTCAGGAGGAGATTGACTATCTGAACAAGAATGGTTTTGCTGCCGACTTCACTAAGTTGAAGTACTCTTACAACGTAGGTATCTGGGGTACCAGTATCTGTGGCGGTGAGATTCTGGATAGCACACAGGGTTTGCCTGAGAGCGCTTACCTGAAGCATCCCACCAGGCAGGAGCCTGAAGAGTTGAAGCTGGGTTTCGAGAAGGGTGAGTTGGTAAGTGTGAACGGCAAGAAATATGATGATAAGATTAAGGCTATTCAGGCAGTAGAGGAGATTGGCGCATCTTACGCTATCGGTCGTGACTGTCACGTAGGTGATACCATCATCGGTATCAAGGGTCGTGTTGGCTTCGAGGCTGCTGCTCCTATGCTTATCATTGGTGCACACCGATTCCTGGAGAAATATACTTTGAGCAAGTGGCAGCAGTACTGGAAGGATCAGGTTGCCAACTGGTATGGTATGTTCCTGCACGAGAGCCAGTACCTGGAGCCTGTTATGCCCGATATCGAGGCTATGCTCGCAAGCAGCCAGCGTAATGTAACTGGTGAGGTCTCTCTCTTGCTGCGTCCTTACACCTTCCAGACAATGGGTGTTGACAGTCCCAACGACTTGGTTAAGAACAAGCTGGGTGAGTATGGCGAGACTGCCAAGGCTTGGTCTTCAGAGGATGCCAAGGGCTTCATCAAGGTAACTTCAACTGCCCTCCGTGCATATTATCTGGCACATCCAAATGAAAGAGCCTAACCCCGCCCCTTCCCAAAGGGAAGGGAGAATAAGATTTCATAATGAAGAATAATAAAAGCTTCGGGTATGAAATGGCAGATCCAATATTGTATACTCTTCTTAAAGAATATGCAATAGAAAATAGGAAAAAATCTACTGAAGCAGAATTCATTTTATGGAATCTCTTAAAGGGAAATGCGTTGGGAGCTCATTTTAGAAGGCAACATATCATAGGACAGTTTATTGCTGATTTTGTATGCCTTTCTTGTAAGCTGATAATTGAAGTGGATGGAAAATATCATCAACTCCTAGAACAGCAAATAACTGACGAAGAAAGAACGCGTTGGTTGGAGAGTAAAGGATATAAAGTTGCAAGGTTTAATAATGAGCAGATAATTGCCGATACAGACAGTGTTGTTAATTTAATTAATGCATACATACTTAATGAACGAAATAAGTCATTCTAACAATTCAACCCCCATCCCTTTGGGAGGGGCTGGGGGTAGGCTTCGGGTTGGTATATTGGGTGCTGCAGGTTATACTGGTGGTGAGTTGATTCGCCTCCTCCTGAACCATCCACAAGCAGAGATTGTCTTTGCCAATAGTGAATCGAATGCCGGCAATCCTGTGAGCGATGTTCACGAAGGGCTCATTGGTGAAACTGATTTGAAGTTTACTGATGAGATGCCATTTGATAAAGTAGATGTGGTGTTCTTCTGCTTTGGTCATGGCAAGAGTGAGCAATTCCTGAAGGAACATGAGATTCCTGCCAACGTGAAGATTATCGACTTGGCTCAGGATTTCCGTATCAAGGGTGATCACGACTATATCTATGGTCTCCCTGAGACACATCGTGAGCAGGCTCGTACCGCTCAGCATCTCGCTAACCCCGGTTGTTTTGCTACCTGTATTCAGTTGGCAATGTTACCCGCATTGAAGGCTGGAATCATCAGCGGAGATATTCATGTGAACGGTATTACCGGTAGTACTGGTGCTGGTCAGAAGCCTGGAGCAACAACGCACTTCTCATGGCGTAACGACAATATCTCTGTCTATAAGACCTTTACGCACCAGCATCTCTTGGAGATCAACCAGACGGTACAGGAACTCTGTCCTGGTTATGATGGCAGGGTGCTCTTCATTCCTCAGCGTGGTTGCTTTACACGTGGTATCTTCGTAACTGCTTATGCCAAGTGCGACAAGTCGCTGGAGGAAGTTCAGCAGATATATGCTGATTACTACAAGGATGCAGCCTTCACACACTTTGTGACCAAGAGCCCCGATATGAAGCAGGTGGTAAACACTAACAAGGCTGTGGTGTATGTAGAGAAGTACGAAGACCAACTGTTGATGATCAGTTGCATCGACAATTTGCTGAAGGGTGCCGTGGGTCAGGCTGTTCAGAACATGAACCTGATGTTCGGTCTTGACGAGAAGGCAGGCCTTCAACTGAAAGCCTCTGCTTTCTAATCAGGAAACAAAATACAATTAATTAAGGTATAATAAATGCTGCATTATTACGGAATAGTGGAAATTATTTGTAATTTTGCAGCACTTTTTCAATAATAAGGTATTATGAATTTGTTTGATGTATATCCACTCTTTGATATAGCCATTGAAAGTGGCAAAGGCTGTCATGTGTGGGATAGTGAGGGGCAGGAGTATCTGGATTTGTATGGCGGGCATGCCGTAATCAGCGTTGGTCATGCTCATCCGCATTACGTGGAGGCTATCAGCAGTCAGGTTGCAAAACTGGGCTTCTATAGCAACTCTGTACAGAACCCTTTGCAGAAAGAGTTGGCAAAACGCCTGGGTAAGGCTTGCGGATATGAGGATTATAGTTTGTTCCTTATCAACTCGGGAGCTGAGGCTAACGAGAATGCGCTGAAGCTCTCTTCTTTCTATAATGGCCGTACCCGTGTGCTTTCTTTGGAGAAAGCCTTCCACGGTCGTACCTCTTTGGCAGTAGAAGCTACCAACAACCCTAAGATTATTGCGCCTATCAATGCCAACGGGCATGTAACATATCTTCCCCTTAACGATATTGAGGCCTGGAAGAAGGAAATAGAGAAGGATGATGTCTGCGCCTGTATCATAGAGTGTATTCAGGGTGTTGGCGGTATCCGTATGGTCAGCGCTGAATTCCTGCAGGCTTTGCGCGAACTCTGTGATAAGCATAATACCGTATTGATTTGCGATGAGATTCAGTGCGGCTATGGTAGAAGCGGAAAATTCTTTGCCCATCAGCACCTGGGCGTGCGTCCTGATATAATAACGGTGGCCAAGGGTATCTGCAACGGATTCCCCATGGGCGGCGTACTGATTTCTCCTAAGTTCACTCCTGTGTATGGTCAGTTGGGGACAACCTTCGGTGGCAACCATTTGGGTTGTGCCGGCGCTTTGGCTGTATTGGATATCATAGAGGAAGAACATCTGGTAGAGAATGCTGCCAAGGTGGGCGCCTATTTGATAAGCGAACTGAAGAAACTGGTGGGAAACTATCACGTAGTAGATGTCCGTGGTGAGGGCCTTATGATTGGCATCGAGTTGGATATTCCCTACAAGGAGCCCCGTACCCGTCTTATCAAGGAGGAGCATTGCTTTACAGGTTGCTCTGGTACCAACGTAATTCGTCTGTTGCCCCCTCTGTGCCTGAGCATGGATGAGGCTTTGCAGTTCATTGAGAAATTCAAGCGCGTATTAGCATGAAGAAACGTATTGTAGTAAAGGTGGGCAGCAATGTGCTGACCATGGCAGAAGGTAAGCTGAACATCACCCGTATGTCGGCCTTGGTGGACCAGATAGCGTGGCTCCGCTGGCATAATTACGAGGTGATACTGGTTTCAAGTGGTGCTGTTGCCTGTGGACGAAAGGAGTTACAGGTGGATCATATGCTGGACTCTGTAGAGCAGCGACAGCTTTTCTCGGCTATGGGACAGGTGAAGTTGATAAACCTCTACTACGACCTCTTCCGTGAATACGGCATACATATAGGACAGGTACTTACTACCAAGGAGAACTTCTCTACGGAACGTACCTTCCTAAACCAGCGCGCCTGTATGCAGGTGATGCTGGAGAATGGGGTAATTCCCATCGTTAACGAGAATGATACTGTCAGCGTGGAAGAACTGATGTTCACAGATAACGATGAACTGTCAGGACTTATTGCGCAGATGATGGATGCACAGACTTTGGTGTTGCTGAGCAATGTGGATGGCATCTATACGGGCAATCCTGCAGATCCCAACAGCGAGGTGATACCTGTCATCAAGCCTGGCGAGGATTTGTCTCGTTATATCCAGTCGGAAAAGAGTAGTGCCGGCAGGGGTGGCATGGCATCTAAATATAAGACCGCCCTTTCGGTAGCTCAGGCAGGTATCAAGGTCATCATTGCCAATGGTAATCGTGAGAATATCCTGAAAGATTTGTCAGAAAGACCACAAGAGACGATTCATACGGAGTTCTCGGAAAAGTGAAAAAGTGAAGAATGAAAAATGAGGAATGCAGATAATTCGCCCTCTCTATTGGAGAGGGATGGGGTGAGGCTCCTGTTTCATAATACAAAACAAGCCAGTAGGGCTTTGGCGCTGGTGGAGGATGCGCAACGCAACCTCCTGTTGGAGCATTTGGCAGATGCCATTCTCGCTAACCAAGATTTACTCTTGGAAGCTAACAAGAAGGATCTTGCCCAGATGGATAGCAAGGATCCCTTGTATGATAGGCTGTTGCTTACGCCTGACAGGTTGAATGGTATAGCTTCTGATATGCGTCATGTAGCCTCCCTTCCTTCTCCCTTGGGCATTATAACAAAGGAAAGAACGTTGGAGAATGGCTTGTATCTGCGCAGGGTAAGTGTTCCTTTCGGTGTGATTGGCGTGATATATGAGGCTCGTCCCAATGTCAGCTTTGATGTCTTCTCACTTTGTTTCAAGAGTGGTAATGCCTGCATTCTGAAAGGTAGTCGTAATGCCCAGCATAGCAACGAGGCTATTGTGGGACTTATCCATCAGGTACTTCAGTCCGATGATTTGCCTGCTGATGTGGTAGCACTGATGCCGCCCACTCACGAGGCAACGGCAGAATTGCTGAATGCTGTGGGATATGTTGACCTCTGCATTCCTCGTGGTGGCAAGAAACTGATAGAATTTGTGCGCGACAATGCACGTGTTCCTGTTATAGAAACAGGTGCCGGTGTGGTTCACGCTTACTTCGATAAGGATGGCGACCTGCAGAAAGGTAAGGCCATCATCAATAATGCCAAGACACGTAGGGTGAGCGTTTGCAATGCGCTGGACTGCCTCTTGGTACATAAAGACAGGGTAGGGGATTTGCCTGCTCTGTTGGCACCCATGAAGGACAAGGTGTGTATGCATCAGCCCAAGGAAAACGAGACGTTCGACTGGGACCGTGAATGGATGTCTTACGACCTGAGTGTTCGCATTGTTGACTCCATTGATGAGGCTCTTGAGCATATTCAGGCGCATGGATCGGGTCATAGCGAATGCATTATTACAGAGAATGATGAGGCTGCTCAACGCTTCCAACGTGAGGTGGATGCTGCCTGCGTCTATGTGAATGCACCCACCAGTTTTACAGACGGTGCTCAGTTCGGACTGGGAGCTGAGATCGGAATTTCAACCCAGAAACTTGGCCCTCGTGGTCCCATGGCCTTGGAGGAAATGACCACCTATAAGTGGTTGATAAATGGTAATGGACAGACCAGGAAGTGAAGAATAGGGCCTACCCCAACCCCTCCTGAAAGGAAGGGAGCGATAACAGGTAACCGTTCAATTGTGAATTATGAATTATGAATTAAGCTAGATATGTTAGAGAAGTTTCTAAAGCAGACGAAGTTTAAGGATTATGCCGACTTTATGGCAAACTACAAGGTAGAGGTGCCTGAGGACTTCAACTTCGGATATGATGTAGTAGATGCCTACGCAGAGACTGACCCTGAGAAGGAGGCAATACTGTGGACGAACGACAGAGGCGATGTCAAGCACATCAACTATTCAGAGTACAAGCGTTATTCTGATAGCGTAGCCTCATACTTCCAGACATTGGGTATAGGCAAGGGCGACTGTGTGATGCTCATTCTGAAGCGTAGGATAGAGTGGTGGATTACTATGGTGGCACTACACAAGATTGGTGCGGTGGCTATCCCTGCTACTCATTTGCTTACGGACAAGGATATCATCTACCGTTGTCATCAGGCAGATATCAAGGCTATTGTGGCTGTTGGTGATACCATAGTGCTTAGGAATGTTATCCGTGCCCGCGCCTACTGTCCATCCCTGACGCACTGTATCTCTATTGGTCCTGCTGTTCCTCAAAACTGGGACAACTTCTGGCAGGGCGTGATGATGGCTCCTAAATTCAAGAGCCTGAAGGGGCAGAATAAGTCTACCGACGACTTCCTGCTATACTTCACCAGCGGTACCAGCGGTGCCCCTAAGATGGTGATGCACGATTATTCATACCCTCTGGCTCATATCATGACTGCCAAGTTCTGGCATAATGTGGATGAGACATCCCTGCACCTTACTGTTGCCGATACGGGTTGGGGTAAGGCCGTGTGGGGTAAGTTCTATGGCCAGATGATATGCGGCGCTACAGTATTTGTCTATGACTTCGAAGGACACTTTGATGCCGAGAAGATGCTGACGGTAATGCAGGACTTCAAGGTAACGTCTTTCTGTGCTCCTCCTACTGTCTATCGATTCATGATTCGTAAGAACCTTGAGAAGTTCGACCTCTCTAACCTGCGCTATTGTACCACAGCCGGAGAGGCCTTGAATCCCAAGGTCTTTATGGAGTGGAAGAAGAAGACGGGTATTATGATATATGAGGCATACGGACAGACAGAGACCACTATGGTACTGGGTACCTATCCGTTTGTTGAGCCTAAGCCGGGATCTATGGGTCTGCCTAATCCGCAATTCCCCGTGGCTGTCGTAGATGCTGATGGCAATCCCTGTAAACCAGGTGAGCATGGTCAGTTGGTTATCCATACCGAGGCTGGCAAGCCTTTGGGACTTTTCAAGGAATATCATCTGCAGAAAGCACTTACCGAGAAGAGTTATCACGATGGTGTCTACTATACAAAGGATGTCGTATACTATGACGAGGACGGATACTTCTGGTTTGTTTCCCGCTCGGACGATGTTATCAAGAGTAGCGGCTATCGCATTGGTCCCTTCGAGGTGGAGAATGCACTGATGACGCACCCCGCCATTGTAGAGTGTGCCATTACAGGCGCTCCCGATGAGGTCCGTGGTATGGTAGTAAAGGCTACCGTTGTGCTGTCTGATGCCTATAAGGGTAAGGAAGGCCCTGAGTTGATAAAGGAATTACAGAACCACGTGAAACAAGAGACCGCTCCCTACAAGTACCCTCGTGTGATAGAGTTTGTGGATGAACTGCCCAAGACCATCAGTGGTAAGATAAGAAGAGTGGAGATTAGAGAGAGAAGCCTCACCCCCACCCCCTCTCCAAAGGGCGAGGGGAGCTCTAACCGCTAACCCCTAACCGCTAACCCCTTTAAAAATATGAAAAGTTTTCTTAACGTACAGGATTTAGGTGACCTCAAGCAGGCATTGGCTGAGGCACAAGAGATAAAGAAAGACCGTTATAAATATGTAGAGTTAGGCCGTAACAAGACTGCTCTGCTGGTGTTCTTCAATAATAGTCTGCGTACCCGTCTGTCTACCCAGAAGGCTGCGCTGAACTTGGGCATGAATGTTATTGTGCTGGATGTGAATGCTGGTGCATGGAAGTTGGAGACAGAGCGTGGTGTTATCATGGATGGCGACAAGAGCGAACATCTCTTGGAGGCTATTCCTGTTATGGCTTGCTACTGTGATATGATTGGTATCCGTTCTTTTGCTGGACTTACCGACCGCGAGTACGACTATGCCGAGACTGTTTACAACCAGTTTGTGAAGTATAGCGGCAAGCCTGTTTTTGCCATGGAGACTGCTACGGTACATCCCCTGCAGGCATTTGCTGATTTGATTACGATTGAAGAAAATAAATCTCCCCTCCTATCGGGAGGGGTTGGGGGTAGGCTGCCGAAGGTCGTCCTTACTTGGGCTCCTCATCCTAAGTCTTTGCCACAGGCTGTTCCCAATAGCTTTGCCGAATGGATGAATGCTGCCGATGTGGACTTCGTGATTACACATCCAGAAGGGTATGAACTGGATCCTAAGTTTGTGGGTAATGCCCGAGTGGAGTATGATCAGAAGAAGGCCTTTGAGGGTGCCGACTTCATCTACGCCAAGAACTGGAGTTGTCCAGGTGTTACCTGTCCTCAGGATTACGGTAAGATTCTGCATGATTATCATACTATGACCAACTGGACGGTAGATACTGAGCACATGAGCTGGACCAACAATGCCAAGTTCATGCACTGTCTGCCTGTTCGCCGTAACATGATTGTTACGGATGATGTGATAGAGGCTCCTACCTCGTTGGTTATTCCCGAAGCTGCCAATCGTGAGATTTCAGCAACCGTTGTGCTGAAGCGCATTCTGCAAGAAAACTATTAAAGAATATAACTGAAATAAAAAGGGGATGGAGGACATAACGTTCTCCATCCCCTTTTTTCATTCTTTTTTCTTTTTGCCTAAGAAGAAAAGAAACCCCCACTTCCCATTTAGGGAAGAGGGGGTAGGGGGTAGAAGAGGGGATGGTACCCTCTTCCCGAATTACCTAATTACAATCTTCTTTCCGTTAACAATATACATTCCTTTGACAGGCTTGCTTACACGGCGACCGCTGAGGTCATAAACGTCCTTGCTTGCAAAGTCGAAGTTCGTTGAAGGATCAATGATATTAATGCCATCGGGATCCTCGATGTTCTTCTTGATGCTGACAGACCCCACATTCATATCGAAGGTGATGTGGTAAGACTGAGTCTCAGTCTCGTTATCCCATACCATCCACCACTGGCGGTCAGCGCCACGGATAAGGTCGGTCAACATCTCGCCGTCTTGAACACGGATAGCATTCTGGCTGCTACCATAGCGACCCTCGTTCCAACCAGAACGTGTAGCTGTGTAGTTCAGGTCGTAAGGACCTGTGGCACCACGTACGGTAAAGATGGTGAAGGTCAGGAACTCGCCTTCGTCTGTGTGCTTGGGATCCATGAAGAAGGTTACGTCACCCTCGTACAGACCATTGCCCTTATGCATGAGCGGACACATCTCGTCGTTCTTCCAACGATGCTGTTCGCCTGCATTGTCAATAACAGAACCGACAACGAATGCGCGGTCGTTCCAATTGTAGTCTATAGCCTTGAACTCTACAGTCATGGTATTGGTGTTGAGTACGATATCGAACTCGCCACCGATGCACTGGAAGTCGTTGCCTCCATCCACGAATGTGAAGGTGTTGTTGGCGGGAGTGATGAAGCGGCGGTTAGCATCGTTGCAGCGATAAACGCTCTCCAAACGTGTGAAGTAGATGCCAGCACGACCGTTGCTGTTGGCCTGGTTGGCACGGTTCTGTACCTTGATACGTGCGCTGTAGGTGCCGTCTGCATTCTTGGTCATGGGGTAGAGCTTTGTAATCTCAGAGTAGGTAACATTGTTGCCCTCTTCGTCTAACAGGTCACCCTGAACATAGAGTCCGCCTCCGATGTCTTGGCGATCCTGGATGCTCTCGTAATACTCCAGTGCTTGCTCGTCGGTCAAGTCGCCAGCATAGACGTGGTTTTCAATCTCGTTGGAAATGTTATAGAACAAATCCGACAAATCTTGGTCTGTCTCTGCATAATTGTCAGCCTTTGTTACACACCATTCAGAGAGGTTCTGTAATCTTGAATATATGTTGCGGCTTTCTTCAACAGCGTTGAACTCATCGTTCAGTAACTTAAGGGCGGCAATCTTTTCGTCGGCACTGCCTGCGGCCTTGACTTGTGCCAGCAGGTTTTGGAGGTTGTTGATATGGCTCAAGCTGAATACTACTTGTGCCATTTCCTGTGCAATGGTCAACTTAGCCAAATGCTTGCTGAAGTTCTCTGTCATAGCCTCTATGGCATCCTGGCTCTTGCCCATATAGGTGAGTTTGAACTTACCCCACATGGTCATCTCGCTTTCGTAGTAAGGAGTGCCAGTGTTGCGGATACCCAGACGAACCTTTCCGTCAGAAACAATACCGTATACCTTGTTGATGTAGCGACCGCCACCGAAGGCAAAGCTGACGGCACCGCGCTGCTCGGGAACCCATCCCCATGGTGACTCATAGTCACGAGCGCTTGTTGTTTCGCCGTTGTGGGGTGCTTCTGGATCGTTCTCGGGGTCGATACGGCAGTTTACGCCATTCACTGCTTCGTTCTCAGAGATAGCTCCCTCGTAGATGTTCATAACGGGGGTGTAGAAGTCGTTGATGTAGAGCGATGCGGTTACGTAGTCTTCAATGTCGCCTGCTAGGTTGCCGCCGGGACGGAAGAAGGCTGGTGTCTCTATCTCGTAGATACCATTGGGCAGTTCATCCTCGATATCCTGATACAGATTGAATGAAGTGTTCCAAGTTCCTGCTACGGGATAGATGTCGGGGAATCCTGTATTGCTGCTGAAGTTGCTGCCTGCATCACTTAACTGGGTGTGAGTCTCTGTCCAGTTCTTAAAGTTTCCGTCCTCATCGAAGGCTGGATTCTTAATCAGGTTGGTCAGATCTGAGCCCTCGCTGATGCTAGTCTTGATAGCATTGCTGTAGAGAGCCTGTACAAATACAATCTCGGCATCCAGTTCCTCGGGAGTGAGGGGCTTCTCTTCCATAATTTTCAGGTAAGAACCGTTGGGCAGGTCCTCTGAGGGATCTTCATTTTCCATCAGGTAAGCATCCAACAAATCTGTTATCTCACCGTTCAGGTCATCGCGCTGGTTGCGCTCCTCTATGAGGGCCTTGATGGCGGCATCGTATGATTGATATGCCAAGTGGCTCTTGCGGATGAGCAGAGGATTGGTACTGAGGGTATTGGCAGCGGCTAGAATGTCCTGCAGTTGTGTTGCGTTGGCAATATCCTGCTGTGCCTTCTCGTAGTCTTCCATCAGGCTGGTCTGTGCCTCCATCATGCTCAAGTCTTGCATGTTGGACATCTGTTGCTTCTGGATGAGGCTGGCCTTCTCGTCGGCTGTGCCTACGTATTCTACACGCCAGGTATCCCATACGGTCCAGTTGCCGTACTTGTACATATTGTTCTCGACACCGATGTTGATAGTGTCGTTCTCGCTTTCTACATAGAAGTAGAGGGGGGCATTCCAGTAAAGACCTTTTTTGAAGTACTTGTTGCAAGCTGCCAGTGAATTGGGAACCCAAAGACCTGCGTTGGTCTCGTTCTCTGTCTCGTTGACACGCTCTTCCTGAGCCTGTTCGGCAATGTCCATGAACAGGTTGGCAACTTTCTTGCCGTTAACCTCGGCAAAGTACTGGCTGCTGTGATAGAGAGGAATGAACTCCTCGGCCAGTTGTCCTTCTTTGTACTCTTCGCCATTATTGTCCCAGGCACAGGCGCGCTGTAGACCTTGTACGCGCAGTTTGTAGATACCCTGCTGCAGACCTGTAATGGGCTGGTAGGTACGGAACCAGTTCATATCCCAGTGCTCGGCAACGCTGTTGTTGATAGCCAGACCGGAACCGTTTCCGCTGTTCTCTGTGGTATAACCGTCAGTGATGTCATGGTCGTCGTTAGCGAATACCTTAATGAAAGGATAGTCGGGGTCTTCGCCATTACAATGGCTACAGAAACCATCCTTGTATGTGTGAGGCTTGCGTACGATGGCAGATGCGTCGTTAGAGAATGCCATCTCTTCAGCATTGAATGTGCCGTCGCACTCCAACTCGCCTGCGGGATAAACAATCTTATGACTGGGCAGGAAGGTAGGGAATTGATCTTGACTGATGTTCTGGAACCATGTGATATTCTCCTGGTTGCCGTTCAACTTGTAGCAGAGTGCACCGTTTTCAAGTTCCTCGTAGTTGACAATGGTCCCCTGACCTCCGGCCGTAGCGAAACAGTTGGTGCAGGTACCGTTGCTATGACGGAAGAGATACTTCTCGTCGTTCTCGTAAGGAGAAACGGTAGCGGTTGACCAACAGTTGGTAACAACGGGTCCGTTGCTGCCCAACCAGGCACTGAGGGCTCCGTTCTCTGCAACACCGTTACCGGTGATGTAACCGGTAGAGTAGCAGTTGTCCATATAAACCTTGGCAGAGCTGCCGGTATTACAACCTATGATACCACCAGCTCCGGCATTGTTTACTGTAACATCGCCCTCGAAACCAAGGTTAATGAGGTAGATGTCGCCGGATGATGTTGAACCACCGATGAAACCGGCATTGGCATTTGCTGCAATAATACAGTTTTCATCACCGCGCAGGTTTTTGATTGTAGCACCGCCGTTCAGGAATCCGAAGAAACCTACCCAATCGTCATTGGTGCGATCGCTCAGGTCGAGATTACTGATAGTGTGGAAACCTCCGTCAAAGGTTCCCTTGTATCCCATGTTGCGCAGACCGATATATGTATGGGAAACATCTGTGAAATCCAAGTCACAGGTGAGATAGGCATTAGCTGTAACAGCACCGCCGTTAACGTAGGCGGCAAACCATTCTACATCCAGTGTGCTTTTCAGCTGATAGAAACCGTCAACCTGCTCGCAGAAATCGGGATTCACCTGACCGCACTTCTGACAATAGAAGTCGCCATCAATGAATTCATGCTTGTCAATAATCGGTGAACACTCTGTGTTGGTATACAAAGAACCGTCGCCATCATCCATGGGAATGCCATCACAAGTAATGGGACCGCTGTAGTACACCTGCTGGCTGGCACCCTGAATAGGAGTGGGGTAGGCATCGGTGCCTATGGTCTGCCAGTATCGGAGCTCCTCTTGATTACCATTCAAATAATAACAGAGGCGGCCGTTGGTAATATCCTCGATAGTGAAATCGTGATCGGTACCTTGCAATGCACCTTCAGAACCGCTCAGGTCGTAGTTGTTCCTTGTTGTCGGTGTACCGCCGTTACGGAAGATGCCGCGTCCGCTGCCATCCATACCTACGATTTCGCCGATGTTGATGCAGTTCTCTATTTTTGTGCTGGCATTATCACCACACCATGAGGCAATACCAGCAGCCTCGGGAACGTCCTTAGTGCTGGTAATGGTACCGGTATTCACGCAATTGATAATCTGCCATTTGGGGTGGCTACTTGTACTACCGCCCAGAATACCGCCAACGTTGTTAGTGCTGGATGTTACACTAGCTTCGTTAATGCAATTCAGGATGTAAATCTCCATGGCATTGTTCTGCCCGGTTCCGCAGAGACCACCAGTACGCATGCCACCAGTGACGGAGCAGCTCTTGTCTATAATCAGGTTCTTGATGATAGTAGCTTCCCCTTTTGAATTTGGATTACCACGAAGATCACCGAAGAAACCCTGACGCTCTTCGTTGGGACGGTTGATAATCATGTTCTTGATGCGGAAACCCTGGCCGTCGAATGTACCATTGTACTTCTTTCCGTCGTTAGGGCCGATGGGACTGTGTAGGTTCTCGATACCTTCAAAGTCAATGTCGTTCATCAAACGGCAATAGGGATCCAGACCGAAGGTTGATGATTCCCTGACCATGTAGGATATCCATTCTACGTTTCCGGCGTTGCGGAGCTCGTAGAATCCGTCTTCAGCCTTTGTGGGTTCTTGGTACTTGGCTGGTGGCAGACAGTCGTCATAGGTACAGATACCATTGACGAAGTCGTGTTCGTGCTGAGCCCAAGCATTGAATCCTATCGTCCACAAGAGAAACGAGAGGAATACATAAGTAGTTTTCTTCATACTGCTTAATTGGGGTTAATTGTATTAATATTGTTAGTTAAATTTGAAAAGTCTGTCACAAAAGTATTGAAATATTTTTATACAATGCAAAAATTATCAAACAATTTTGCGTATTCTTGTGTTTTTTTATCCTTAAATGAAGAAATCCTGTTGATTTCTAGTATAATTTCAACCTAATTGTGCAAATATGACCGATAAGTTGCAATGTTTTGCTCAAAAATCTATTTTAAGTTGCATTTTTTTTGGTTATCTCTCACTTATTTCTACTTTGAAACTTTGTTTCGAACTTACTTCCGTTCGGAAATGAAAAGAAAATCAGGTTTTTCTTTTGCATTTCTCTCACTTATTCGTAACTTTGCAGCCACAAACAGCGAGGGGAGACTCTCGCCGGGGTGCCTCACCAATTGGTGTGTGCTGAGAATATACCCATTAATCTGAACCAGGTAATGCTGGCGTAGAGAGTTATGAACATTAAATTTATTAAAAATCGATGAAAAGATTGTGTGTGATGGCTGCGCTGTTCTTTGGCGTGGCAGGAATCTTCTGTGTTAAAGCCCAGAAGCAGGATTCAATGAAAGTAAGTAATTTGAACGAGGTGGTGGTGAAGGCTGTCAAGGCCCCCAAGAATGCTCCGTTTGCTGTTAGCAAGATTGATGCTGAGCAGTTGGAACAGTTCTCGAAGACAGGCCAGGAACTTCCTTTCCTCTTTGCCCGTACTCCGGGTGTAGTGGCTTGGAGTGAGAACGGATTGGGTACGGGAACTTGCTTTATGCGTATCCGTGGTGCTGGTGACAGTCGTATAAATGTTACGCTGGATGGCGTGGCATTGAACTCGCCAGAGGATCAAAGTGTATTTTGGGTCAATATGAATTCTTATGCTTCGCTGCTGGGTAATGTGCAGATTCAGCGTGGTGTGGGAACAAGTACCAATGGCGATGGTGCTTTTGGCGGAACCATTGCTTTGCAGACAAAGGCTCCTTCATATAAGCCTTCACTAGACGTGACAGGGTCTTATGGTTCATATAATACATATAATGTAGGTGGTAACTTTAGTACAGGTCTGTTGTTGAACCATATCATTCTGGATGGTGCATACCACCACACTGGAACAGATGGCTATATACATGGCACCAACGGTAACTCGGGAAGTTACTATGGTGGCCTTACCTATTATAATAATGACAGGTCTCTGAAGTTGAGTTACAAGAACATTGGCAACTACGAGCAGACTGGTCAGGCATGGAACTCTGTTTGTCCTGGTGACGGTGAGTACAGTATGAACTCATACGATGGTGTGCGTACTTACAAGGACCTTTATGATAGAGGGTTGGGTCAGTACAATGAACTTTATGAGCGTTTTATTCCTGATTGGACAGGCGGCTGGACAACGGAGCGCTTCCAGTTGAAGGACGGAAGTCTGTACCCTGGCGCAACGGATAACTTCTGGCAGAATCACAATCTGCTGAACCTGTCGTGGAAGATTAGTGACCGATGGAGTACTTCTGGTACATTGCACTATACCCATGGACATGGTTACTATGACAGTTTCCGTTACAAGAACAAGCCCAAGAAGTTCGGCCTTCCTGCAGTGCTTTCTGATGGCTCTGAGTTGGGAAAAGAAGATTATATCCGTCGTAAGGGTATGACACAGGATTGCTATGGTTTTGTCTGGAATGTTAATTATAAGGACGATAAGTGGGATGTTATAGGAGGTGCTTCACTGCAGAATTTCGAGGCCAATCATTATGGCTATCTGCTCTATACCAGCAACGACCAATTGGCTGCTGACCTGTTTACTGATGAGGGACGTTACTATTACTATGGCAGTGATGCCAACAAAGTAGATGGCCAGCTCTTTGTAAAGGGTATGTACCACATTACAGACGCTTGGGATGCTTTTGCTGATGTACAGTATCGCCACGTGGGCTATATGACAAATGGTACACATGATAGCTTTGTGAAGCAAGCCGATGGTACCTATAAAGCCCATCCCTTGAATATCAGGAAGCAGTACGACTTCCTGAATCCGAAGGCAGGCCTCTCTTTCCATAAGGATGGACATAATGCCTATTTGAGCTATGCCATGAGCCATCGTGAGCCTGAGCGTAACAATTTCACCGATAATGGTAACTATCCAGCTCCTTTGGCAGAAATGGTGAACGATGTGGAGATGGGTTATAGCTTCAGCAACAATCTTTGGCATGCTGGTATTGGCCTGTATGGTATGTTCTACAAGGATCAGTTCGTGCAGACCGGTCTGCTTAGTGATATTGGTGAAAAGCTGACTACCAACGTTAAGGGCAGCTACCGTCTGGGTATGGAACTGACAGCTGGTATGAATGTAACCAAATGGTTCTCTTTGGAAGGCAATGCTGCCATCAGCAAGAACAGTATCAGCGACTTTGATGAAGTGATAGAGACTTACGATGCCGACTGGAATGAACTAGCCTCCACCACTGTTCATTATGACAACTCAACGCTGGCCTTCTCGCCCTCTGTTATTCTGAACGGCTTTGCCGATTTTCATTTCAAGGGTTTCAAGGCTACATGGCACACAGGTTTTGTAAGTAAGCAGTACTTGGATAACAGTGCCAACGAAGACCGTTCATTGCCTTGCTATAGCCGTACGGATATAGCTTTGAGTTATGATCTGACCCCATCCCGTCCTTCCCGAGGGAAGGAGAAATCTTCCCCCTCGGGGGATAAGAGAGGGGTCCACGTTGTCTTCGGCGTGAACTTCAATAATATCTTCAATAAGCATTATGCTAGCAACGGATGGGCTTACTCAGCCATCGTAGGTGATACCTATACTGTTGATAACCGTTACTATCAGCTGGGTTACGTGCCCATGTCCGGTTTCACCTGCATGGGTAATATTACACTTAAGTTCTAAATGGAGTTTCTACAGACACATTGGCTTGACATGCTGACTACGATACTCGGCCTGATTTATATCTGGCTGGAGTATCGGGCCAGTATTGCCTTATGGGTAATCGGTATTATCATGCCTGCTTTGGATTTTGTTCTTTTCTTACAGCACGGACTTTACGGCGATGCAGGTATGTCATGCTACTATACGTTGGCTGCCATTTATGGCCTTTGTGTGTGGAAGTTCAAGAGAACGCGGAAGAAACGAGAGCCGCTGCCCATCATTCACATGCCACGTGGCAAGTATCTGCCTGTTACCATTTTCTTCTTTGTATCCTGGGGTGTTACCTATTATATATTGGTAACGTGGACTAACTCAACGGTTCCTGTGCTGGATTCGTTCACAAATGCCCTTTCATTCGTAGGACTTTGGGCTTTGGCACGTAAGTTCATCGAACAATGGATATTCTGGATCGTGGTGGATATTGTCTGTTGTGTGCTTTATGTGCAGAAGGGTATTCCCTTTAAGGCAGGTCTTTATGGCCTTTATGTTGTCATTGCCATTGCAGGATATTATAAATGGAAAACAATGTTGAAAGTAAAGAGCAAAGAATGAAGAAGATGCAGTTTGATGCCGTCGTGGTTGCCAACGGTCAGTTTCCCACACATCGGATTCCGCTTGGAGTACTAGAGAAGGCTCCCCACATCATAGCTTGTGATGGTGCCATCAGTAATGTGTCTCATGCTGAAGTGGCTGTGGGCGACGGGGATAGTGTGCCGGAAGAATACAAAGACCGTCTTATACGTGTTGATGAGCAGGACGACAACGACCTGACAAAGGCCACACGATACTGTCTCCAACAGGGTTGGCACAATATAGCTTACCTTGGGGCTACAGGTAAGCGTGAGGACCATACGCTGGGTAATATCTCTTTGCTGATGCGCTATTATCGAGAATTGGGTGTCAACGGCATTATGTTCACCGACTTTGGCTTCTTTACTCCTTCTGGCGGTCCTTGCCTCTTTGATTCTTTTATGGGTCAGCAGGTGAGCATCTTTAATTTTGGTTGTACCCGTATCCAGTCAGAAGGACTGCGATGGAACTCCTATGCTTTTGAACAATGGTGGCAAGGAACGCTCAACGAGGCGCTTTCTGGCCGGTTCTCTATTGATGCCGATGGTTATTATCTGGTGTATCAGACCTATGAATAATCACTAAACAAAAAAGGTTCCTCGTAATGGGGAACCTTTATTTGTCTTTATAGATACTTATCTCTCCGCTTCCGTAGCAGATTTTGGCTTCTGCATCATAGATACACCCGAACTGACCAGGGGCGATGCCTTGTATGGGCTCGTCGGAATGAATGTGGTATCCTTCCTCATCCTGTGTAATGAAGCCTGGCAGGAAATGATCTACGTGTCGGATCTTAAACTGAATAGGGATTTCTTTTACTTCGCCTTCCCAAGGATTCTTGGTAATGAAATGCATATCGGCCAATCGGAAATCATGCCCGTACTGCAGTTGGGTATCCCATCCGCGAGCTACAAAGATGATGTTCTTCTTGATGTTCTTCTTCACTACGAACCAAGGACCGCCTCCTAATCCTAAGCCTTTGCGCTGTCCGATGGTATGGAACCAGAAACCCTTATGGTGACCAATCACCTTTCCTGTTTCTATGTCTATGACCTTTCCTTCCTGTTCGCCCATGAATTTGCGCAGGAAATCATTGTAGTTAATCTTTCCCAGGAAACAAATACCCTGGCTATCCTTACGGCGAGCACTGGGAAGTTTGGCGTCGAGGGCAATCTGTCGAACCTCCTCCTTCATCAAGTGTCCAATGGGGAAGATAGTATGACGTAGCTGGTCGTAGGAAAGTTGAGCCAGGAAATCAGTCTGATCCTTTACAGGGTCTTTGGCTGTGCCCAACCATATCAGGCCATCCTTTTCAACGTTGGTGGCATAATGGCCTGTAGCAATATAGTCATATTGGTAACCTATCTGTTTCTCGAATGCACCAAACTTGATGAGGCGATTGCACATTACATCGGGGTTGGGTGTCAGTCCTGCCTTAACGCGTTCTATGGCATAGCCAACTACCTGCTCCCAGTATTCCTTTTGCAGGTCAGTAACCTCCAGTTTCAGACCGTACTTCCTGGCTGTTGCCTGAGAGAGTTCAATGTCCTCTTCGGCAGAGCACGAAGAATCCTCTCCCTCCATACCTATTTTTATATAGTGGAGGTCGGGCTTCAGTCCCATTTCGCAGAGCTGATGCACCACTACGGCACTGTCAACTCCACCTGAGATCAGTACTGCTATGGAGCCTTTTATTTCTTGAAGTCCCATGTCTGAATACCGTTAAAGGTGTTGATGCTTAATGTGATGATATCGCCCTCCTGTATGTCCTTGATGTCATCGACGGGCAGGCTAGCGTAAGTGGGTTGCGTATAAGACTTAGGGTCGCCGTTCTGATTGTGGTAGAGACTAACCCATGCGTGTCCGTTCTCAATCTTGTCTATGATGAATCCCCAATATTGAGTACCACCTTGTGTGAGAGGGGCCAAATATATGTTGATGTATTTGCCTGCTCTCCAAGCGCTCTTTACGTTCGTCGGGTCGGTCTTGGCAATCTCTGTGCTGTCTCGTAGATAATAAACACTCTGAGCCTGATAGATACTGGCATTGTTGCCTGATGGAACATAGCCGCAGAGAATACGGTAGAGGGCGTTGGGTGCCAAATCGGCTATTCCGTTTGTGACTGTGTAGGTAACACCTGCATCGGTGGTAATCTTATTGCCTACACCTTCTGCGTTGGTGTACATGTCAGCCATCTCCGTAATGATGCTGGGGTATGCCTCTTCCTCTTTACTACAGGAAGATACTATGGCCGTCAGGCAGGCAAGCGTTAGTATGAGCAGGCTGGCGTGTTTCATGATTTCTGTGCTTTTTGCTTGTTAAAGACAGGGTTGGCGTACATGGTAAGGAGTCTCTCACGCAGGAATGCCTCGTCCTTGTTTTCTATTTCTATCTTGTCGAGTCGCTGTTGCAAGTAGTTCAGGAATTCAGTCTTCTGCGCCTCTGTGTAGAAGGAAGTAAATTCCGATGAACCGTTCAGCAGGTCGGCAGCCACATAGTTGCCAGGGAACAGTTTGTATCCGGCATGAATCTGCTTGTCTATTCTGTGAGCCACTTCTGTAAAGAACTCGTTCTTGGGAAGGTCTTTCAGTTCGTCCAGCCATGTATTGATGCTAGGAGCTGCCTCGTAGTGAATGCTTCCCTTGAAGCCCCAGATGCCTTCGCGCATGTTCTTCTCGTCATCAGCCTTGCTCTTCTTGTAGGCTGGGTTGTCGCGTTTCAACTGGAACTCTGTAGCCTTCAGATAGTCGCAGGGATCGTATTCGTAGCTGATGGTCAGGGGCACGATGTTCAGGTCGCGCAGTTGCTCTACAGGATTCTCTTCCTCTGAGCCCATAGCCAGCATCTTCAGCACACTCTCCTGAGTGGTGTCGCTACTGTCTTTGGCACGCCCCTCGCGTTGGGCAATCCAAATATTCTCACGCTTCTGATTAACGGCATAATGAATGTACTGGCTCATCAGCATGCTGCTCTTCAGTAAGTCCTTGGAACCTAATCCGCGACGAACGGTAAAAGCCTTGTTCAACTTCACCACTTTCTCTATCCAGGGATAGATGAGCAAGTTATCGCCAATAGCAATCTCGCAGGTTGTGGGGAACTTGTACTTGTGAAGCAGGTAATCCAGGATGGCGCTGTCCAGCACAATGTCGCGATGATTGCTCATGAAGGTGTAGCGCTCATCGCCAGCTGTTATCTTTGAGTGCTCAAAGGTGGCGCCATTGCTGCACTTACGCAGGATATATCCTACAATGGGTTTCATGAAGCGCAGCTGAAAGTCCAACGTGCTGTGTACGCCTATGAAGGCCAATCTTAGTACACAGTTTCTAATCCACTGGGGAAGCCAGGGAAGTAGCGTCTTAAGTTGAGCATTCATAAGACGGTCATGGAGTAGTTCGTTTACTACGCCAGGAATCTCGTCGTTGTTGTACGGACGTATCGCGTCGAACTCTTTAGGGTCTATCATGACAGTTTATCTTCTATAATGTCTGTGAGCACATCCTTAATGTCCAAGCCTGCAGCACGAACCTGCTGAGGTATGAAGCTGGTGGCGGTCATACCTGGAGTGGTATTGATCTCCAGCATGTTAATCTTGTCTCCGGCTGTGATAATGTAGTCAACACGGATGATGCCGTGACAACCCAGAATGTCGTAGATGAGCGAAGTCAGCTTCTGTACGCGCTCTGTCAGATTCTGGCTGATACGGGCAGGAGTGATTTCGTCAACCTGTCCGTTGTACTTGGCATCGTAGTCGAAGAACTCATTGGTTGTTACCACCTCTGTGATGGGGAAGACCACGCTGTTCTTCTTGGTCTTGTAGCAGCCACAGGTAATTTCTGTTCCCTGCATGAAGGCTTCCACCATTACGTCCTCGCCCTCTTTTAAGGCAAGGTCTATGGCAGGACGAAGTGCCTCGGCAGTTTTGACTTTGGTTGTTCCGAAGGAAGAACCGCCTCTGGCAGGTTTTACGAAACAAGGCAGACCTATGCGGTCTATGATTTCTTTATCGCTTACCTCGTGGTCATGTCCTACTTTTATGGTCAGGCTGTCTGCAACGGAAACCCCCATGCCACGCATATAGTTGTTCAGTACGAATTTGTCGTATGTCATTGCCTCGACGAGCACATTGCAGGTGCTGTAGGGCATTCCTATCAGATCGAAGTAACCTTGCAGGATTCCGTTCTCGCCTGGAGCGCCATGAATGGTGATGTAGCAGAAGTCGGGACGGATGCGTTCGTCTTTCTCGTTTAGGAACGAGAAGTCGTTTCTGTCAACGGGTGTACGTTTCTCTTCTTCTCCCAACAACGCTTCCCATTTGCCTGCATGAATCTCTACCTTATATATTATATAGCGCTCTTTGTCCAGGAACGATGCTATTCCGGCAGCGCTACGCATACTTACATCATGTTCTGAGGAGTCTCCTCCGCAAATTATCGCAACAATCTTTTTTAATTCACAATTCATAATTCACAATTCATAATTACTATTACTCCCTTCCCTTTGGGAGGGGTGGGGGTAGGCTTTCTTTCTCCATTTATCTAAAAGGGCTGTCATGTCTGCAGGCAGCTCTGAATCGAAAAACATTTCTTCTCCAGTAGTGGGATGTACGAATCCCAAAGTCTTTGCATGCAATGCCTGACGAGGGCAGATAGTCATGCAGTTATGAATGAATGCCTTGTACGAGGCTGTAAGTTCTCCACGCAGAATCTGGTCGCCTCCGTATCGCTCGTCGGCAAAGAGCGGATGGCCCAGATGGCGCATGTGAGCACGTATCTGATGGGTGCGCCCTGTCTCTAGTCGGCATTCCACCAATGTTACGGCACCAAAGCGCTCCAGTACGTGATAGTGAGTGATGGCAGGTTTGCCAATCTCGCTGTCAACAGGGTAGACGGCCATTTGCAGACGATCTTTGGGGTGACGGCCGATGTTGCCTTCTATGGTTCCGTCGTCTTCCTTGAACGGTCCCCATACCAATGCGTTATACTGACGGCGTGTGGTATGATAGAAGAACTGCTTGCACAGGTGTGTCTTGGCTTCAGCCGTCTTGGCTATTACCAACAGGCCGCTGGTATCCTTGTCTATACGATGTACCAATCCTACGGTGGGGTCGTTGGGATCGAAGTCGTGATTGTCCCTCATGTGCCAAGCCAAGGCATTCGCCAATGTGCCGCTATAGTTGCCACAACCGGGGTGAACCACCATTCCGGCAGGTTTGTTGATAACCAGCAGTTGGTCGTCTTCGTAGACAATATTCAGGGGAATCTCTTCTGGGATAATCTCCCAATCGCGCTTGGGACGATCCAGAACAAGGGTGATGACATCGTAGGGCTTAACCTTGTAGTTGCTCTTGACGGGCTTGTCGTTGACACGGATGCATCCTGCCTCAGCCGCTTTCTGAATGCGGTTGCGACTGGTATCACCCATGTGGTCCATCAGGAACTTGTCAATGCGCACGGCATTCTGGCCCTTGTCGACCTCTATGCGCCAATGCTCATGTTCCTCGGGGACGGTCAGAATGTCGTCTTCTTCCTCCTCGTTGATAAGATCCTCGTTAAACTCTGTCATCCCTAATTTTGAATTAGAATTCAACATCCTCAATGCTTGGCTCAGTTGTGGGTGAGACCTCATCGTTGCTGAAGTCATCCCAATCCTCGTCATCAAAGTCGTCTCCTATGCCAGAGCTGTTGTTGCCCACTACCAGGGTGATGGGGCAGTCAATCTCTACACGGTCGCCAGCCACTACGTGCCTGCCTTTACATTTGACGGCCAGCACCCAGTCTTTGTCGCCAGGAGCATATTCTATGGGACCCAACTTGAAGCCTAACGACTTCAGGCGGGCCTCTGCCTCGCGCAATGAGCAGTTATCTGCAATATCGGGGATGGGTAGGGTAGGAACATTACGTGTATTAATAGTAAGGTAGATGTTCCTGCCTGTCTTTACTTTGCTGCCAGGTGCGGGTGTCATTTCCAAGACTGTTCCTGCAGGCAGTTTGCGGTTATAGGAAGAATCAGAGATAACTACCACCAGGCCTTGCTTTTCCAACTCGTATTCTGCATCAGCCAGCAGCATACCTTTTATCTGTGGAACTTCCACGCTCTCGCCATGATGGGAGAAGTCCTTCATCCAGAACCATAGTACAATTAGCAAGACAATGCTTACCACTACCAGCATAATAAGGTTCCAGTAAACGATGGGACTGGTCAGCTTCTTGAAAAAGTTACTCATCTTTTCATTGAACATTGAACATTGAACATTGAACATTGGCTAGCGCCTAATGTCTAACGTCTAGGGTCTCCTAACGGAAACAAAGGTACGTAAAAAACGCAAGAAAGAAGTAAAGTTGCCCCTACTTCTTTCCTATTTTAAGTAAAATTGTACTTTACTTGCCATGTTTCTCGTCTGAAACGGTCAGCTTCTTGCGACCCTTAGCACGACGAGCTGCCAAAACGCGACGACCATTAGCGGTGGTCATTCTCTGACGGAAACCGTGCTTGTTGTTACGGCGACGGTTGTGGGGCTGAAATGTTCTTTTCATATCTTTATTTTGCTTTTTATTTGTTTGTCTATATCGATTCGGGGTGCAAAATTATGACTTTTTTTCTGATTACGCAAGAGATAACGTTTAATTTTTCTCTTTTCACTTTTCTCTTTTATCTTTTTTTCGTACTTTTGCAGCCGAAATAGTATAAAACAGTACAAAATAAAGGTAATTTTATGATTAATTCACAAGACATTAAGAAAGGCGTGTGTATCCGCATGGATGGCAAGCTGTACTTCTGTATCGACTTCCTGCACCGTAAGCCCGGTAAGGGTAACACCATTATGAACGTAACTCTGAAGGATGTTGTTAACGGTGGTGTTATCGAGAAGCGTTTCAATATCGGTGAGAAGCTGGAGGATGTTCGCGTAGAGCGTCGTCCCTATCAGTATCTTTACAAGGACGGTGAGGACTTGGTATTCATGAACAACGAGACCTTCGAGCAGATTAACATTGCTCCCTCTTTGGTTAACGGTGTTAACTTCCTGAAGGAGAGCGAGAACGTGGAGGTTGTTGTTGACTCAAGCACAGAGACCGTTCTTTATGCTGACGTTCCTGTTAAGGTTCATCTGCAGATTACTTGGACAGAGCCCGGCCTGAAGGGTGATACTGCTACCAACACTCTGAAGCCCGCTCGTGTTGAGACTGGTGCTGAGATCCGTGTTCCCTTGTTCATCGAGGAAGGCGAGATCGTTGAGGTTGACAGCCGTGACGGTTCATACCTGGGTCGTGTAAAGGCATAAAGTTCTATTATACTTGATATAAAAAAGGTTTTATCGTGTGATAAAACCTTTTTTTTCGGCCTTTAAAATTATTTTCAAGCCTTGAAAAAAGTTTTTCCTGGCGTATTACAATGTTTTGTCTTTAGGCTTAAAACACTTTGTTGCGCCTACTTCTGCTTTTTCTTTCCGTATATGTCTATGGGCTTAACTTTATAGCCTTCCTTGCGGAGCAGGTTTATCACTCCTTCTTTGCCTGGAAGATGACCGAAGCCAAAAGCAATGAGGCAGGAACTCTCTTTGATGTTGGATTTGATAACCGGTATCCAATTTTTGTTCCTCTTTTCAACAAGGCCGTATGCTGCTTTTCTTTGGAATTCATCTGCTGTTCTTGATGGTACGTTTTTTGATTGTATGCGCTTCTTGCATAGTTTTTCCAACTGTCCCTTCGTGTAAAGTTCTGCTGTAATACTACCGTATGCTTGGGTTGTGGTGTCCGTTTCAGGCTTCTTCTGTTTGTGCTCTACGTAACCTTTACAGGTCAGGTATAGCATGTGGCTTTGTCTGGTCAGATCGCAAGTGTCAATATACAACGCATTCTCATTTTCATCTGTCCTATCCTTCAAAGTTTCCAGGTAGAAATGGCGCTTCTTCTGTTTTCGCCCCTGCTCTTCAATACCTGCATCCATCTGTATATAGTTGACTGGAAGTTTGTTGTCGCCATACGTTCTCTCTAACGAACCCATAAACCTGTAATATGCATTTATAATTGCCATTGTATGAAGCGGCCTTATTTCCTCCAGTTTAAAATGAGGCGCGTTAGGTTCTTTTATGAGTTGATTGAAGAAGCTGTCCACAAGATGATACTCTTCCTCGCTAGCATAAATACTCTTGTAGTCTTGTCCTCCATTTGGCATGAAGGCATACGAGGGTATTTTGTTGTTTTTAGCTTCAAAGAATGGTCGTAAATACTCATTCATAAGTTCGCGCCCATCGTGCTCTGTTGCTATGGCATCAACATTCTTCATCATTGTCTTGAATTCAGGAAAGGAATCCAGATAATGGTAGTCAACAACATGGCAGGTTCCTAACAGGTAGGATTTCTTCTCGATATCTTTCTTTGAGATCTCCCAGAGGATGCTGTTAACCTTTGCGGATTTGTTTCTATAGGTGCTGCATCCGCTAAAGACACATAGTAATAGTATGTATATAATTAGTGCGTATTTTTTCATTTTGCTGTTTTTTGAGGGTTAAAAAGAATACCCCAAAAGCTTTTCCTTTGACTTTTGGGGTATACTTTAAGTCATAGGACATTTTGTCCTCTTATACCTTATTTATTTATAAAGAGACTTAATTCAAACGGAATACAAGGGGCATCTGAAAACGACAGCGAACCTTCTGACCATTGTTTTCTCCAGGCTCCCATTTGCCGGAGGTTGTAAGTACCACTCGTTTGGCTTCTTCCTCCAGCGCCTTGCAGGCAGTGTTGTATTCGGCACGTGTCAGATACTGTGTATCACCTTCTTTCTGAGCGCGGGCTACTACGATAACATTGGGGTCCTCGCCCTCTGCATCACGTACTTCCTCTTTTGCGCTAGTTTTGTTGCTGGCAATTTTGACATCAGAAACTGTTCCGTCTTTCTCTACTACAAATGAAACCCGTATTCTTCCCTGTACCTCGCATTCCTTCGCAATCTCAGGATACTTCACGGTTTCGGATATGTGTCTATACATGGCTTCATCACCACCTTTGAATTTTGCGTTTTTCTCTGGCCTGTCAATAATACTGTCATTTGGTGCGGCAACGGGTTCTGGAGTCTCATCGGCAACAATCTCCATTTCTGGTTCTGTTGTCTGCTCTTCTACGACAACGGGTTCCTCTACAGTCTCTTCTACAACAGGAGCTTCAACGTTCTTGATGCTCTGCTCAACGGCAGCTACTTGGGTTCTCAGTTTCTCTACGACCTTACTCTCTGGTGTTGCAAACGCGTAGATTGCAAAACAAGTTACAGGAAGGATGGCTACGGCTTTCAGCATTAGCCAACGGTTTGATTTCTTTTGGTACATCATAATAATACGTTTTTTTAGTGAGCCCCGTCTGAGGTTATTGGCAAATGGCTGCAGACGATTGCCGACGGCCTTCACGACGAGAAGTTGTTGATATTGTTTTGCATCGATGCCTTGATTAATGACGGCCTCATCGGCCTGATATTCGTGTATTGCTTTCAGGTCATTTTCCATAAGCCACACAAAGGGGTTGAACCACTGAAGGATTTTCACTACCTGCAGAAGCAACAGATCATAGCTGTGTCCCATGCGGATGTGTTCCTGCTCGTGGGTAAGTATGTTATGGCGTTGATTCTCGTAATCCTCCACACTCATCACTATATAGTGGAAGATGCTGAAGGGCGATTTTACCTCATCCTTCAGGATAACAGTATTGCCGTTTTGGTCAGTATGACGCAAACCGCCCTTTATCAGCTGGTATGTCTGTATAATCTGTAAGATCAGGTAGAGTAGCATTATACAAAGGCCTGTCCAATAGATGCCAGTAAGTACATTGCTCCAGGTAAACAGGGGTGCCTTTGATTCTGCGGTCACTACAATGGCAGGCAGCGTGGTGATATAGGTGGTACTTGCTGCTACTGCCTGGTTCACAGCTGTAGGGTGTGAGGTTGTGATATGCACAAAGGGCAACAATAGGGATGCTACCAAAGTGAATAGCAAGCACACACGGTTGAATCTGTGGAATGTCTCCTTTCTGAGGAAAAAGAAGAATAGTGTGTATAGTAATGATAGCGTTAAAGCTGACTTTAGGATAAATTCAAAATTCATAATTCACAATTCAAAATTAGGAATTCTTAATCAATGAAAGGATGTCTTGCAGATCATTGTCTGAGAGTTTCTCTTCTTTTGCAAAGAAAGAGATGAGAGATTTTACTGAGCCTCCGAAGAAGGTGCTCTTAACCTGACTCATGAACTTGCGAGTATATTCCACGCGAGTGATGAGAGGGTAGAAGTAGAAGGTCTTGTCGCCCTCTTCTCCCTTGCGGAAAGAGACAAACTCCTTCTTGGTTAGAATCTTCATGAAGGTGGCAATGGTAGAGTAGGCAGGCTTGGGTTCTGGATACTTTTCTATAATAGCATGTGTACTCATAGGCTTTGCCTCGTCCCAGAGGATATTCATGATTTCCATCTCGGCCTTGGTCAGCGTGTTTATTTCCTTCTTATTCTTTATCATTTGATTTAATGTTTTCGATTTATCTGTTGCAAATGTAATTTAAAACATTAAATCACTCCAAGAAAAAAGTAAGAAAAATGCATCTTTCCTGTTAGTTTTAACATTTATTGTTAGATATTGGTCCTTTTAGCGGTTAGAGACCCTCCCCCCGCTCCCCCTCTATGGGGAGGGCTTTTAATTTATAAATTGTAATATTCTGATAAGATATGGAATCCTTAATTGTGTTCTCCCCATAGAGGGGGAGTTAGAGAGGGTCCTTTATACCTTATTATATATATAAAGAGGAATCCCTCCTTGCATTCAAGCAGGAAGGGATTCCAATATTAGTGTTTCAGTAATTGTGATTACTTGATAACGGTCTTTTGACCATTGATGATGTAAACACCCTTCTGAGCCTTGTTGACGCGAGTACCGCTGATGCTGTAAATCTCTGCGTTCTTATCAGCGTTGATGCCATTGATAGCTGTAGGATCGTTGTTTTCTACATTGGCAATAGCCTCGTCTACAACAAGTGACAACAATTCAGCACCAGTGTAGCTCTGTACGATATTGTCTTTGTAAACAGCACCGTTGAATGCTATGCTACCACCATAGACAACAACTACATACTTGGCGTCAGCCTTGACATCACCTACATTAGCTCTTTCAAGGTCGCCTTCGAAGTTAGGCTGTGCGGTATGACCGCTGTAGCATGCGAAGTTAACCTCCAGCTTGCCGTCGTCTGTAACGTTGAAATTTCCATTCTTAGCTACTGCTCCAAAGAGGTGCTTAGCTTTGTAGATGCCATTCTGCTCGTAGTCTTCGGCTTCCATAATCAATGCAATTGCATTATCTGTGAAGTTGGATACTTTCGTTACAAATGTGTAGGTTGCTTTCACACCAGCATTCTCGGTGTTCTCGTATTCGCCTGTTATGATTCGAAGTGGCAGAGGATTGTAATAGCCTAATTCTTCATCGTAAAGTACTTCTGTATAACCCGTGTTGTCTGCGAATGTAGGATGAAGCTGACCTTCTACCAAATTCTGACCCAGGATGTTCTCTCCTACGCTCTGGTTGAATGTGTAGCAGAATTTACCACTCTTGACATCTGCGTCAGGAATCTTGTTTACACCATTCTGCTGACCTACGCTTTCAATCTCGTAGCAGTTGATAACGGCAGTATTACCGCGAGTGAAGGTGTTTGTGCCGTAAATGCCCTTCACTGGAGCAATACTCCAGCAGTTGGTAACTTTAGAGTTGTTACTTGACCAAGAACAAATAGTAGCAGACTCGCGATCACCCTTGACAGCACCTGTTACATAACAATTTGTGATGAACATGTCCATAGCACCGCTCATGTCAACTCCGATGATACCAGATGCGTTCTGAGCAGCACCTGTAACGGTACCTTCGTTACCAATGTTAGATATGTAAACGTTGCCAGAGCCGTTGGTTCCGCCAATCGCACCAACAAAGGCATTACCATAGATGGCACAGGTGTTGTCCAGAATAAAGTTCTTGATTTCAGCGCCACTACCGATAGCACCAAACAAACCAGTGTAGTCGCCGCCACGGACGGTTAGGTTGCTGATGGTGTGGCCCTGGCCATCGAATTTGCCTGTGAACAATTTTGCCTGTGTTCCAACAGGAGTATAGTACTTGCTGTATTTCTCTACATCAATGTCGTCAGTTAATCTGGCATTGGTGATTTCCTTCTTGGATTCGTAGTTACTCCACCATGCGAGCTCTGCACCATTGCTGATATTGAACCATCCGTCAACAGGAGTCATGAAGGTTTCGTCCCACTCTCCACAGGCAGAGCAGAAACCGTTTTCAAACTGGTGGCTGACAACAGCAGGAGTGGTAGGTGTGTTGACAAATCCAATTGCATTTCCAACCTCACTACAATATGCTGTAGCATAAACGCGAGCATTTTCTTTTGCAAATGGCATAGGCATGAGGTCAGTATCAATCAATTGATAGAAGCGCTCAAGACCTTCTTGCTTGCCGTTCAATAGGTAGCAAAGCTTACCGCTCTTAACATCATCGGCAGTAATATAGGTATATTTGTTGATGTCCGTTCCGTTAAAGTAAGAACTATATACATCCTTGCTGTTGATCTGGCCGTTGTTACGGCTGATGGCATGAGAGTCGCCACCTGCATTGGTCATTGTACCAAGGAATGCACAATTGGTAATACTGTTATTGCCGCCATTTGCCCATCCGACAAAACCGCCAAAACATGTAGAACCTTCTATACCAATGATGTCACCTGCATAGATGCAGTTTTCAAAAGCGCAGTTGGCATTGGAAATACCTACGAAACCACCAGTGGTATTGTCGCCTGATCTTGTGCTGTTGATGGTAATGTCAGAGAATACGTTGCGGATCTTCTGGCCATTGCCATAGAAACGGCCTGCAATAGAACCTGCATACTGGTTAGCTGTGCTAATGGAACCATGCATGATGACGTTCTCAAAGTTACCATCGAAATAGGGTAGGAAGGCTGCGCAATTTTCCTTTATATCAACAAAGTTTATGGTAATTGTGTGGCCGTCGCCATCGAAGTTGCTATCCATCCAGTCGCCAGCATTGAAGATAAGCTGACCGGTGGGAGGAGTACAGGTAATATCGTTTACCATCTTCATGTTCAGTTTGAAGCCATTCTGCAAACGGTTCCATCCTTCTGCCAAATAGAGGTCGTCAGCATTGCCCAGAAGAACAGACTTAGTTGCAGGGTCGAATCTGGTGGGGTCCTCGAAGTCGAAACAGTTCCAGTTGAACTGACCGCAAGTGGTGCAGACACCATACTTGTCGTATGTGTGTTTTGTGACTATTACATCAGTAGGAACGTTACCAAAGGTAACTTCACCATCAGCCTTACCCTGGCAGTTGGTAGGTGCAGAAGCATAAACTTGCTTCTTATCTTTGCCGAATACAGCAGGAACAGGATATGGGTCGCCAATGTTCTGAACCCAGCCGATGTGGCTCTGGTCGCTGTTCAGCTGATAGCATACCTTACCGCTTGCAACCTCTTCAGGAGTAACAACAGCAGTACCTACACTGAGAACACCCCAGTCATTGGTGACATAGTTGTTGGCATTAGCACCTTGGGGACGGTTCTTGTAGCTGTCTGCATTGTATGTTGATAAATCAACAGCTTTACGAAGGCCGTCTCCATCACGTACCAAACCGGCACTCTTGCCGTCTGACCAGTTGAAGTTGCTTTCCTTGTCATTGATTACCAGACAGTTTACAATGTTAATGCGCTGAGCGTCAACCCATGCTGCAAGACCACCGCACTTGTGTGTGGTTGAACCAACGATCTTAATCTTAGAAAGACAGTTCTCAATGACTGCGGGTCTGTTCAACTGACCTGCAATACCGCCAATGCTGGCGTCTGCATTATCAGCAAAGTTTGCGTTGATGGTTACGTCTGCGAAACAACAGCGGATAATACCGGCAGTGTAGTTGGCAATAGCTGCTGTATGCTTGTATGTTCCGGTTGCAATAGTACCCTGAACCTTCAGGTTCTGGACAATACCGCGATTGCCTACACCACGGAACAAAGCAGGGCCTTCACCGTCAGTACGGTCTGGAAGGTTGATGGTAATGGTGTGGCCGGCACCATCGAAGAGGCCTTGGTAATCTCCTCCAACACCAATCTGGGTAGTGGTGGAACCTAAGTCAATGTCAGCTGTCAGAATGGCGTTGGCATCTCTTGTGCCGCCATTAACGATTTGGGCGAAAGCAACATAGTCTTCCACCGTACCAATCTGATAAGCGCCATTTACTTTGTCAAGCGCAAATGCAGATGTGCTGAAAGCTGTCAGCATTGCTAGTAATGAAAACAGATGTTTTTTCATACGTTTTTATAGTTTAAGTTAGTTAATAATATTTTTTGTTTCTTGATTTAGTTTCTCGATTTATTGTCAACGATGTCCAAAAGTAGGAAAAAAACATTAAATACAATAATGTAATAGGGAAAAGTTTTAAAAAAAAGTAAAAAATGTCCCTTCGCGGGCTTTTTTTGTTGCTTTTGAGGCTCAAAAAGAAACTTTTTGTGATGTTAAAGAATATCAATGTTGTTTGTTGTTGAATTTATTGCGTATCTTTGTCGTCCGAATATGCCTAAAAATGCAATGATACAATGAAAATATATATAACAAGCCTTCTAATACCCTTGTTTTCTATTTCGCTCTTAGCGCAGGAACAAACTGGCAGTCCCCTCTTAATCAACGAGATTCAGGTTGCTAATAATGACCAGTATCTGGATTATGCCAATTGTTATGGCGGATGGATAGAGATATATAATCCTTCTTCTACAGATCAGCCGCTCAAGAATATGTATGTTTCAGATGGTGTGAACGAGACACGATTGCTCTCTAACCATGGTTCTGTTCCTGCCAATGGCTTCAAGGTGCTGTGGTTTGACCATCATTATAATAGTGGAAATTTCGGTTCTTATTCCAGATTGCAGATGCCTTTCAAACTTGATCCTGAGGGAGGTACCATCAGCCTGCTGAATACTGATAAGTCGCTTGTCACCTCAGTTTCATATCCGCCTGCTATACCCCGATGTTCATGGGCACGCACTCAGGATGGTGGTGATGAATGGGAAACCACCAGTGAGCCAACGCCGGAGGCTACCAATGCAACCAGTCAGTTTGCTTCAGATAGGTTGGATGCTCCGACTGTAGATACAGACAGTCGTGTTTTCTCTGAACCCTTCTCTGTTCTGGTGCGAATTCCCTCTGGTGCCACCTTGCGCTATACCACAGACGGCAGCACTCCAACGGCTAACAATGGAGAGACTAGTCCTGATGGACATTTTACTATCGATAAGACCACCATCCTGCGTCTGTGTCTTGTACAGGATGGATATCTGACAAGCCCCGTTGTGACACGTAGTTATATCTTCCGGAATCATGACTACTATCTGCCTATTCTGGTTGTTTCTTCGGCTCCCAAGAACTTCTTTGACAGTAGGACGGGTCTTTTTGTAAAGGGTACCAATGGTGTTAGCGGAAACGGACAGAATACTGCCTGTAACTGGAATATGGATTGGGAACGCCCGGTAAATGTGAATTACATGGTTCCAGTAATGGATAAGAGTGGTAATATCCAGTATTCCGAGGTGTTGAACCAGGAGGTGGACTTGGAGATTGCCGGAGGATGGACAAGAGCCTATGGTAGTGGAACGGTAGATGGAAAATATTGGGAAGCAAGAAGCTCCTTCCGTATTAAGACCGATAAGAGATACGAGGGGGTAAATGTGATAGATTATCCCGTCTTCCCTTTGAAAAAACATAACAAATACCGTTGTTGGCAAGTTAGGAACGGAGGTAATGACACATATTCACGAACAAAGGATCCCGTATTTCAGTCTATTGTATTGAGGAGCGGATTCTATGTGGATTGTCAGGATTATCAGCCTGCTCATGTCTTCTTGAACGGAGATTACTACGGTATGCTTAATATCCGTGAAAGCAACAACAAGCACTATGGCTACAGCAACTATGGTATTGACTTTGATGATATGGACCAGTTTGATCTGAGTAATGCCCAGTACAATCAGAAGATAGGTGATAATAAGGCTTGGCTTCAATTGGTGAATTTGTCTTCTACTCTGGCACGGACAAAGTCCAGTGATACTTATAAGCAGATTTGCGACCTCTTGGATATTGATGAATACATAAACTATATGGCGTTGGATTGCTATATGGGTCCCTCGGATTGGATAACGAACACCAATAATGTAAAAGGCTTCCGTAGTCGAACAGATGGTAAATTCCATTTCGTTCTTTTTGATACAGATTCGGCATTTGATCGTTCTGATATGCTTACGGCGGTATTGAATACCGGTGGGGGAGGCAACGTGGATGATCTGTTTCGTAATCTGATGACGTACGACCCCTTCCGTCGTCAGTTTATGGATGCCTATTGTATTGTGGACGGAAGCGTATTTGAACCGTCACGTTGTGAGCAGATTATAAATGAAATCTACAATAACATCAATCCTGCCTTGAACTTTGAAGGCAGCAGCTCCAGTACAAGCTTGATAGGTACCATACGGTCGGCATATAATGGAAGTCGTATCACTAACTTGCGAAACTATTACGGTCTTAGCTACAGCCTTTATGCCAATCTTTCCGCTAATATACCAGAGGCTCGCCTGGCAATAAACGGACAGGGGATTCCTACTGGTAAGTTCGCCGGCTATCTTTTCTCGTACGGAGCACTTCCCATACAGCTTACGGCAAAGGCTCCTGCCGGTTATACTTTTGCAGGTTGGCAGTTGCAGGACCTGACAGCATCTACAACAACACTTATACCCTATGGTGCCGAATGGAAATATTACGACCAGGGTTCCATGGATGCATATAGTTGGAAGTCCGCTGATTTTGCGGATGAACAAAACGGATGGCGAACGGGATTGGCTCCCTTCGGCTATGCCAATTCCGGGTACTATATGCAGGAGAATTCTGTTACCAAACTTGATTATGGCAGCAATAGCAGCAAGAAGCGTCCTACTTATTATTTCCGCAATACATTTACACTGAACGCCCCACTTTCTGATGAGGATATTCTTACCTTTAACTACCAGATAGATGATGGAATGACGCTTTATGTAAATGGGTACGAGGTTGGAAACTATTATATTTCCAGTGGTTCTAAGTATGATGATTTTACAACAGGCGGACATTATGAGGGGCAGGAACCCTATCAAGGTAGCTTTGTTATTCCTCATGAGTATCTTGTTAAAGGTGTCAACCAGATAGCGGTGGAGATTAAAAATTGCTCTGCCTCAAGTACGGATATGTGGTATGACGGCAGTCTTGTCCTGACCAGCACTGGTGGGCAGATGCTTACAGCAAACGCATCCTTTGACTTGCACGAGAATTTCTCTAATAATAGCAAGCTTGTGCTGAAGGCTATGTTTGAGCCTGTTATTGACGAGCAGGAGCGATGGGCGAGCGGAGCTTCTCCTTTGCGTATCAATGAGGTAAGTGCCGGCAACGACATATATATCAGTGAATACGGCAAGAAGTCCGATTGGCTGGAACTTTACAACACAACAAATCAGGATATCGACCTGGAGGGTCTTTATCTGAGTGACAACCGCAGCAAGCCTCAGAAATTCAAGATGAAGAGTGGTGTTGTGCCTGCTCATGGAACCTGCATCATTTGGTGTGATGGCAAAGATGCTATCTCTCAGCTGCATGCTCCCTTCAAGCTGGATAATGCAGATGGCGCCTGTGTTAGCATTCAAGCAGAGGATGGATCATGGGCCGACTGTATGGAATACCTGGAACAGGGTAAATGGCAGACTTATGGTAGGTATCCGGATGGAGGAAATATGGCGACAATTCTGAATCAGCCCACAATAGACAAGACCAACAAGATGGGAATGAAGGATTATAACTCCATTACCAATGCTGGTTGGCTGGGCAATGAAAGAACCATCACTTTAGCTTTGGCAGAGGGTTGGAACTGGACTTCGCATAATATGGCTCAGTCTGTTGACAAGAGCAGATTCATTGCGAATGCCCTTTGTCTGCGCAGTCAGAATGACAGTCTTGTTCTTCGTGATGAGGCTGGCTGGCAGGGAAAGCTACAGGCATTGGAAGCTACCAAGGGCTACAAGATTAAGATGCAGCAGGCTGCTGACGTAACATTGCGTGGTGTTGTCTATGATGTGAATACACCTGTTGCCTTGCAGTCAGGTTGGAACTGGATAGGATGTCCGCTCTATAATGCCACAACACTGACGGCAGCTCTTGCCAATTATGTTCCCCAGGAGGGAGATAAAGTGGTTGGACTTGATGCCTTTGCAACATACGAGGAAGGAATGTGGCATGGTTCCCTGACTACGTTACAACCGGGACAGTCTTATCTCTTATATGCAACACAGAATCAGGAGTTCCGCTGGAATAGCCTTAGTCCTCTAAAGACGCGTAGCCGTCATTATGCTCCGACTGTTCAGACTGAGGATGGGGCTTGGCAGACAGATATCCACGCCTATCCGGACGTCATGACATTGGTAGCTGATGTGCAGGTCGATGAACATGTATCGCTCAATGGACGCTATTATGTGGGTGCTTTCTGCGGAGACGAATGCCGAGGTGTAGGTGTCTTGGATGGGGATTTGCTCTATATGAATATTCATGGCGAAGGAACAGATCGTGTTGAGTTCCGTCTGTTGGATGCACAAGGCGAGGTTTACGGTTCTGCTAATACCGCGTTGTTCCAGTCGCAGACTCAATTGGGAACAGTGCAGCAGCCATACCAGTTGTTCTTTACAAGTCAGGATGTTATAGATGAGATAAAGCCCGTCATAGCTTCTTCTGATAAGATCCGTTCCGTTGAATACTTTAACCTGTCAGGCCAGAGAATCCTCAATCCTCAATCCTCTATGTTCAATGGAGTCTTTGTCCGTAAGGTGACTTATGAGGATGGAACCGTCAAAGTTTCTAAATCTCTATAACTTCCAGATCCTTGAACTTTCCCTCTTCTGCAGTGAAGCGTACGAGGGTACGAACTGTTTGCCAACCTTGCAGTCCGGCTGCTCCTGGGTTGATGTGTAGGAGTTGTAGCTGAGGGTCGAATTGCACCTTCAGTATGTGGCTATGTCCGCTGATAAAGAGCTGTGGCGGATTTGCGTACAGCTGCTGTCTGATGCGAGGGTCGTACTTGCCTGGATAGCCGCCAATGTGTGTCATCAGTACGTCGGCACCTTCGCAGTTCCAGCGTAGCTTATCGGGGAACATGCGTCTGACGTCTCCACCGTCGATATTGCCGTGAACGGCTCGTAGAGGAGCTATCTCTTGCAGGCGCTCTACCAGTTCCATGCTGCCGATGTCTCCGGCATGCCAAATCTCGTCACATTCGCCAAAGTATTTGGTATAGCGCTCATCCCAATAAGCGTGGGTGTCACTTAGCAGACCAATCCGTTTCATGTTTCTTAATCTTGGGAACCATATAAGCCAGAATGCCGGCAGCCATAAAGAAGCTGATGGCGTCAGAGATAGGCATACTGTACCAGATGCCGTCCTGTCCCCACAGAGGCGGCAGAAAATAAAGCAGAGGTACCAGTATCAGCATCTGTCGGGTCATACTTAGGAATATACTCTTACCTGCATGGCCAATGCTTTGGAAGAAGTTGCCAATCACGATTTGAGCACCTACCAGTGGAAACATGGCAACAATAATGCGGTAAGAATATGTGGCAATGCCAGTCAGTTCCTCGCCTGTTCCGAAGATGCTGATAACGTATTCTGGAATTAATTCGCCCACCAGTGTGGCAAAGCAAGTGATGCAGGTTGCGACGCCAATGGTGTAGCGCAGTACACGCCAAACACGGTCGTTCTTACGTGCTCCCCAGTTGTATCCGGCTATGGGCTGCATACCTTGTACTAAGCCTATAACCATTGTCACAAATAGCATGACAATTCTGTTTACCACTCCATGAGCTCCGATTGCCATATCGCCGCCATAGTCTTTCAGCCTATTGTTGATGAAAAGCACCACAATGCAGGCGCATGAGTTTACAAGGAAGGGACTAAGTCCGATTACAATACACTGGCGGATGATATTCAGGTCGGGCTTGTAGATGCCTCTGCGCAGATGCAGCAGTTCAGTGGGGCGACTGAAGAGTTTTAGCTGGACGCATAGCGATACGGCCTGACTTATCACCGTTGCCCAGGCTGCTCCTGCTATTCCCCAATGGAAGACAAAGATGAATAGCGGGTCCAGAATGGTATTGATGATAATGGTCAGGAAGGTGCAGTTCATGGCTATGGCGGGATGTCCTGCACTTCGCAGAATGGCATTCAGACCAAAGTAGAGATGAGTCACTACGTTTCCTAGCAGGATGATGAACATATATTCGTAGGCATAGGGTAGGGTGGCATCACTGGCTCCGAACAGCATCAGGATATCATTCAGAAAGTAGATACATACGGCAGCGAAGATTGTTCCCAACAGCAGGTTCAGTGATATGGTGTTTCCTAGAATGTGTTGGGCTGTATCGTATTTCCCTTGTCCCAATCTGACGCTGATGGTAGTACTGGCTCCTACGCCGACCATAGCGCCAAAGGCAGCAGAGAGGTTCATGAACGGACTTGCCACAGCCATTCCGCTGATGGCTATGTCGCCTACTCCCCAACCTACAAAGATGCTGTCGGCTATGTTGTAAAGGCTGCTTGCCACCATAGCTATAATGGCAGGTGTGGCATATTGCCACAGCAGAAGTCCTATTTTCTTCTCTCCTAATTCTGTTGGTACGTACTGTTGCTTGTTCATCTTCCCTGAAAACTTTTGCGGCTGCAAAGGTACGATTAAGTGAGCGGAATACAAAATAAATATAGAATTTATTTTTACTCCCGAACGTGAGTATTTTCGAAACGCAGTTTCAAAGGTAAGAAAATCTTTTCAAAAAAAAAGGAAAGTCTACTCGTCGTATCACTTTTTTTTGTACTTTTGTGCGCGAAATATTGAAATTATAACCTTATTTTATAAAGAAATGAGTACTCAAACAGAAAAGATTAAGGAGTTGGTTGAACTCCGCGCCAAAGCCCGTGTAGGCGGTGGCGAAAAGGCTATCGAAAAGCAGCACGAGAAGGGCAAGTACACAGCCCGCGAGCGTATTGCTATGTTGCTTGATGAAGGTAGTTTTGAAGAGATGGATATGTTTGTACAGCATCGTTGTACAAACTTCGGTATGGAGAAGAAACATTTTCTGGGCGATGGTGTAGTAACCGGTTGCGGTACTATCGACGGTCGTCTGGTTTACGTTTTTGCTCAGGACTTTACAATCAGTGCCGGTTCTCTGTCAGAGATGCTGGCTAGCAAGATATGCAAGATTATGGATATCGCCATGAAGGTTGGTGCTCCTGTTATCGGTCTGAACGACTCAGGTGGTGCCCGTCTGCAGGAGGGTATCAACGCCCTTGCCGGTTATGCCGAGATTTTCCAGCGTAACATTATGGCCAGCGGTGTTATTCCTCAGATCAGTGCCATTATGGGTCCTTGCGCCGGTGGTGCTGTTTACAGCCCTGCACTGACAGACTTTACCGTCATGATCGAGAATACCAGCTACATGTTCCTTACTGGTCCTGGTCCTGTTAAGGCTGTATTGGGTGAGGTTGTTACTCAGGAGCAGTTGGGTGGTGCCAGCGTTCACTCTACCAAGAGCGGCGTAACACACTTCACTGCCAGCACTGAGGAAGAGGGTATTGCTCTTATCAAGAAGCTGCTCAGCTACATTCCTCAGAACAATATGGAGAAGACTCCTGTTGTAGAGTGTGCAGACCCCATCGACCGTAAGGAAGACTTCCTGAACGAGATTCTGCCTGACAACCCCAACCATCCTTACAATATGTACGAGGTAATTGGTGGTATTGTTGATAATGGCGAGTTCCTTGAGATTCAGCCTAAGTTTGCCAAGAATATCATCATCGGTTTTGCCCGCTTCAATGGTCAGAGCGTTGGTATCGTTGCCAACCAGCCCAACCAGTTGGCAGGTGTGCTCGACTGCAATGCCAGCCGCAAGGGTGCCCGTTTCGTTCGTTTCTGCGATGCGTTCAACATCCCCATTGTAACTCTTGTTGATGTTCCCGGATTCTTGCCTGGTACTGGTCAGGAGTACAATGCCGTTATCCTGCATGGTGCCAAGTTGCTCTATGCTTACGGAGAAGCTACTGTGCCCAAGATTACCGTTACCCTGCGTAAGAGCTATGGAGGTAGCCACATCGTAATGAGCTGTAAGCAGCTGCGTGGTGATGCCAACTATGCATGGCCCAGTGCTGAGATTGCCGTTATGGGTGCCAGTGGTGCAGCCAGCGTTCTCTATGCCAAGGAGGCTAAGGAACTTAAGGCCGAGGGTAAGGAAGAAGAGGCTAAG
Source organism: Bacteroidaceae bacterium (assembly GCA_017619585.1). The sequence continues at coordinate 10,325 of JAFZSA010000045.1, read as the reverse complement.
CAGTTCATGGCCGATAAGATTGCCGAGTACGAGGATTTGTTCTCTAACCCCTATCAGGCAGCCAAGTATGGTTACATTGATGATGTCATCGAGCCCCGCAATACTCGTTTCCGCATCATCCGCGCTTTGGAGCAGTTGAAGAACAAGAGGTTGACCAACCCTGCCAAGAAGCATGGTAACATACCTTTGTAATCAAGTAAAAGATTAAAGTTATGACAGTATTAACAATAACTCCAGAAGCATGGTCTATTGCTGGTATCAGCCCATGCGTGGTGTTTGCCATACTGATTCTCATTGTGATGGTATTGGTGTGCTTTGGCTTTATAGCCAAGCGTGCCAATAAGCATCAGAGTGTGGCCAAGACACCCGCTTTGGCTCCTGGCAAGCATGCTGATGCTGCAGAGGGTGACGACCTGGTGGTTGTTGCCACAGCACTATACCTTTATCTTAACAGTGCCCATGACGAGGAGAGCGGCGTTCTTACCATCAAGAGCAACCAACCCTCAAACTGGCACGCAGTATTAAACCCCAGATTATAAAACACGGAAAAATATGAAAGAGTTCAAGTTTAATATAAGCGGAAAGGAACATTCCGCTCATGTTGTAGAGCACGAAGATACCCTCGAGGTAACTGTCGATGGCAAGATCTACACAGTAACCCTGCCCGAGCGCAAGCCCGCCGCCAAGCCTGTTGTTAAGCCCGCTGTAGCTGCCGCTGCTCCTGCTGCCGCTCCCGCTGCTGCCAAGCCCGCTGCTGCCCCTGCTGGTGGCAATGTGGTAACAGCTCCTCTGAACGGAAAGATTACCCAGGTATTGGTAAAGGCTGGCGACCAGGTTGCTGCCGGTGACACTGTAGTGATGCTCGAGGCCATGAAGATGGAGAACAGTATTACAGCAGAGGCTGCCGGAACCGTTAAGGCCGTTCTTGTGAACGTTGGTGATCAGGTTGACGGCGGTCAGGCTCTTGTTGAGCTGGCTTAAGGCGATACTAGATATGCAGATAGTAACCACTTAACTAAGTATTGCCATGAAACAGATTAAGATTCTTAGCATCCTGGGCCTGATGTTTCTGGCCTGCATGCCAGCTATGGCTGCCGGTTTTAATGCTGAGGAAGGTATAAGCAAGTTCGTAGAAGAGATGGGTTTTGTCTCATTCTTTATAGGCGAGGGCTGGAAGTGTGCCGTAATGATCTTTATCGGCTGCTTCCTGCTTTACCTTGCCATCAAGAAAGAGTATGAGCCCCTGCTTCTGCTCCCCATTGCCTTTGGTATGATTCTCACTAACCTGCCAGGTGCAGGTATGTTCGATTCTGAGATGTGGAACAACGAGTTCCTGAATCCTGCCAGCCCCAACTACCACAGCTATGGTTATATCATGGCTCACGGAGGACTGCTGGATATCCTTTACATAGGTGTCAAGGCCGGAATCTATCCCTGCCTTATCTTCCTGGGTGTAGGTGCTATGACGGACTTTGGTCCGCTGATTGCCAATCCCAAGAGCCTTCTTCTCGGTGCTGCCGCTCAGCTGGGCATCTTTGCCACCTTCCTGGTGACGCAGACAGATTTGCCTATCTTTGGCTTCACAGCTGCCCAGGCGGCATCTATAGGTATCATCGGAGGTGCTGACGGTCCTACCGCTATCTTCCTGACCAGCAAGCTGGCTCCTGAGTTGTTGGGACCCATTGCCGTAGCTGCCTACAGCTATATGGCTCTGGTGCCTGTTATCCAGCCCCCTATCATGAAGTTGCTTACAACAGAGAAAGAGCGTAAGATACGTATGTCTCAGTTACGTGATGTCAGCAAGAAGGAGAAGATTCTCTTCCCCATCATTGTGGCTATCATAGTTTCTCTGATTGTTCCCTCTGCCGGTACGCTTGTAGGCTGCCTGATGCTGGGTAACCTGATGAAGGAGAGTGGTGTGGTTGACCGTCTGAGCAAGGCTGCACAGAACGAACTGAACAACATTGTTGTCATCTGTCTGGGTCTTACCGTTGGTGCTACTGCTACTGCCACATCATTCATGAACTGGCAGACGTTGGGCATCCTCTGTGTAGGTATCGTAGCCTTTGGTATCGGTTCTGCAGGTGGCGTCCTGATGGCTAAGATTATGAATCTGTTTCTGAAGGAGAAGATTAATCCCCTCATCGGTTCTGCCGGCGTAAGTGCTGTTCCTATGGCAGCTCGCGTTAGTCAGACCGTTGGGCAGGAGGCAGACAAGCGTAATTTCCTGCTCATGCACGCCATGGGCCCCAATGTGGCAGGTGTCATAGGCTCTGCCGTAGCGGCAGGTATCCTGCTTAGCTTCCTTGGTTAATCACTCTAATCTCGTTATAACGAAATAACGAAATAACGTTATAACGAATTTTTGAAATTCTGAAAAATACACAATAATGTTGAAGAAAAGATTATTTATATTCATGCTGGCAGCCTCTTCGACTGTCAGCATGCTCTTTGCCCAGCAGGACTGGAGCAAGGCACGTCAGGAGATTCATGATAACATCCGCCTCTCAGCCAGTAACCTTTTGGCCTATGTTGACCCTACAGCGGCTGATGTACTCACTCCTACACCAAAAGGTTACGAACCCTTTTATATGTCGCATTACGGACGTCATGGTAGCCGTTGGCTGTGTGGCGATGGCGAGTACATGGATGATGTCCTTGTGCCATTGCGTAAGGCTCGCGACTTGGGTAAGCTGACGGCTGCCGGCCAGCAGTTGCTTTCTGATGTAGAGAAGTTTTATGTATGCTGCGATAAGCGTGCAGGCGACCTTTCCACTGTGGGCGAGCGCCAGCATCATCGCATAGGCAAGCGTATGACAGAGCGTTTTCCTACCATCTTCGGTTCTAAGAACAGTCAGGTGGATGCACGCAGTACTGTTGTCAAGCGTTGCATCATGTCTATGATGGCTGAGTGCGAGGAACTTACTGCCTTTAATCCTAATCTTAGGATTCATAACGACGTAGGTGACTGCTTCCAGTACTATCTGGCACCAGCTGCGCCTGCCGAGGTTAAGAAGGCCATCAAGAAGCGTGGCGATGTGGTAGATGAGTATCGCAAGAAGTTCATCCACCCCGAGCGCTTCATCAACACTATCTTCAATGATCAGGTTTATATCCGTGATAGTGTAGAGCAGATTCCTCTGATGCGTCATATCTTCAATGTCTGCAGCAATATGCAGAGCCATGACAACGGCATAGATATGTACCGTTACTTTACAGAGGATGAGTGCTATGATATCTGGCGCGCGCATAATATAGAATGGTACACAGGCTATGGTGCCAGTCCGCTTAGCGACAAGAAGGCTCCCTTGCGTGTCAGCGGCCTGCTGAAGAACTTCATTGAGACAGCCGATACTATTGTGGGCAACAAGAGTTTTGTTGGTGCTACCCTGCGCTTTGGTCACGAGGTCTATGTTCTGCCTATGGCTACCCTGATGGAATTGGGCGATGCCGGCGTTGTGGTATCCGACCTCGACCGTCTGGATTACCAGTGGGCCAACTATCGCATCTTCCCCATGGCCAGCAATATTCAACTTATCTTCTATCGCCCCAAGAAGGGTAAGGATGGTGATATCCTGGTTAAGGCTCTGCTCAACGAGCGCGAGGTTACCCTTCCTGGCACACCCGTTACTGGTCCCTATTACAAGTGGAACGACCTGCGTGCGTACTACTTGCAGAAGATGGGCTTTTAATTCAAAAATCAAAAATCAAAAATCGGAGTATTCTGAGTGTTCGAGTACTCTGAGTACTCCGATAATAACCTCTAACAACCACTCACCCCTTCTCCCCCTAAAGGGGCTGGGGGTCTAATTTATGAAAATACAAGGTATTTGGCTGCTATTCTGTGGCCTGCTTTTCTGTCAGTCAGCTAATGCGCAGGATAGTCCGTTGACGATGCGTATCCTGACGTACAACATCCAGCATGGTGCTGGCATGGATGATGTGGTAGATCTCGACCGTCAGGCATCTGTTATTGCGAATGCTGCACCCGATGTGGTAGGACTTCAGGAGGTTGATAGTTGTGTTAAGCGTTCCAACAGAATAAATGAGGCTGGCTATCTGGCTCAGAAGCTGAATATGTACAGTACCTTTGGTCCTGCCATCCCTCTCACGGGTGGCAAGTATGGAGTAGCCATCCTTAGCAAGGAGAAACCTTTGTCGCACCGTGTCATTCCTTTGCCTGGGAACGAAAAGAGAACCCTCTTGGTTTGCGAGTTTCAGGAGTATGTGTTTGCCACTACGCATCTTGCTCTTGAAGAAGATAATCGTTTGACCTCCCTGGATATTATCCTTGAGGAGGCTTCCCGTTGGGACAAACCTTTCTTTATCTGTGGTGACTGGAATGACATTCCATCCTCTTCGCTTATCACTAGGATGAAGAGATCCTTCCGTTTTCTGAATAGTATCACAAACACCAGTACTAACTATACATTCCCTGCCGGTACCCCCAATAAGATTATAGACTACATTGCCTGCTATGGCCGTGGTGGAACATCTGTTACTAAGCGTCAGGTTATCAACGAGCCTACTGCCTCTGACCACCGTCCTGTTCTGGTTGAGGTAAGTTTTGATGGCGCAACGCCTATCCTTCCCATCAAGAGTTCAGAGTTCATAGTTCATAGTTCACAGTTCAATGAGCAATGTGCAACACTCAATGGCCAATGTGCAATGATCAATGAGCAAAAGAAGGGATTATATATCATTAACGGAAAGAAAGTCCTGTTTAATAAATAAGGTAAAGCCTGCTTTTTAGAGTGGGCTTTTTCCTTTTCATAGCCTTGTTTTTTTGTTCATTAATGCAGAGAAAACAGTTACTTTGTGACACGGAAATACCATGTTTGTGGTATAAATTGTGTAAAATGTTTGGTATTTTTTGACAGATATTTGTTAAATTCTGTTATTCTCCGTACTTTTGCAGTCGAAAAATATGCGGCTTGTTACAAAATGGTATTAGATAAACACTACAAACACTTTATTTTAAAAACAATGAAAAAGATTCACAATCTCAAATCCATCAGTCTGGCTTTGGGCTTGATTCTGACATTGGGTGTTGCTCCCGTTCGGGTTGTGGCACAGAATGCAGCATCGGCGCAGGCTCAGCAGTCCTACACCATCAAGGGACATGTGATTGACGACGAAGGCGAGGCCCTTCCTGGAGTCACCATCAAGCGTAACGGACAGGCAGTTGGCGTAACCGATGCTAAGGGTGCATACGAAATCCCCGTATCAGCTGGTAGCAACGAGCTGGAGTTCCGCTTCATAGGTATGGAACCCTCCATTGTCAAGCTCAAGAATGTGACTGCCAACCAGACAGTAGAAGTAACCATGAAGTCCGATGCCGGTCAGCTCAACGAGGTGGTAGTAACCGGTTATCAGGATATTGCCAAGCCCAAGATGACGGGTTCTGCTGTCACCGTCAGCGGCAACGACCTCATGGAGCGTTACACCCCCAATCTTCTCTCCAACCTGGAGGGTAGGGTAGCAGGTCTTTCTACTTACGGAGGCGAGCTCAAGGTTCGTGGTACCTCATCTCTCTATGCCGAGACCAGTCCTCTGCTTGTTGTTGACGGACTGCCTGTTGAGGGTCGCCTTGAGGATATCAACCAGTATGACATTGCCAGCATCAACGTACTGAAGGATGCCGCCGCTACCGCTATCTACGGAGCCCGTGCCTCTAACGGTGTCATTGTTGTAACCACCAAGAACGCTCACCAGAAGGGCAAGATTGATGTAGCCTTTACAGCCAACCTCACCCTGAAGGAGAACCGCAACATGGACTATAACGATAACTTCTATATGAATGCCGAGCAGCAGGTCAAGAAGGAGAGCGAGTACTATGACTGGTATTACACCAGCGGTACCCAGTCAGACCCTGTAGGTTCTACTCTCTCTGGCTATAACTACGGCAACGGTCCTGTCTCTCCCCTCAGCTATGCATACTATCGTGCCTACAAGGGTGATATCACCATGGACGAGCTTGCCCAGATCAAGCAGCAGCTCAGCAAGAACAACTTTGCCAAGGAATATGCCCGCGAGGTATATCGCCAGCAGGTGATGCAGGAGTACAACCTGTCTCTGCGCAGTCGTTCAGAGAAGAGCCAGAACAACCTGACCCTGAACTTCGCTCACGATAATGCCGGTATCATCAACACCATGGACCAGCGCTTCACAGCCAACTACAAGGGTTCTTTCGATGTTACCAAGTGGCTGACCACCAACGTGACCATCAACGGCGTCTTCAACAAGAGCCGCGAGCGTGGCTATGATGCAACCTCTCTGGCTAACAGTGTCTGGAGTCATGCAGCCTACGATACCATGTACAATGCAGATGGTTCCGTCCGCAATATGTACGGTATCTGCGAGGGTAACGAGCTTTGGGCAGGCGGTGGCGAAGGTACTGTCGACCTCTCCAGCAACCCCATAGACGAGTTCTATAACAATACGGTGAACGCACGTCGTACCCACCTGCGTCTGAACGGCGAGTTGCTGTTCCGCATCCTGCCCGGTCTGACTGCCAGTGTGATGGGCGTCTATGAGAGCGACCAGCAGCGACGTGTATGGCTGGCTACAGAGGACAGCCATCCCGCACGTGTCCTGCACAATGCCTATTATGATCCTAACCGTCTTACCAACCCCTTGATTCCTGCTACTGGCGGCTTCCGTCAGACACGCAACACCCAGGGCGACTACTGGACTACTCGTGGCCAGCTCAACTATAACAAGAAGATTGGCAAGCACGAGGTTAGCGCCATTGCCGGTCTGGAGTTCCGCGGTACACTGAGCAAGGGTACCAATGACCTCTTGCTGGCTTATGATGACCAGCTGCAGACAGGTCGTGCTGCCGACATTAACTTCTTCGACCTCTACGACCAGCAGTACAGCCCCTACTACAAGGCTGGCAGCGGCGGCTATAATGCACGTAGCTATGCCTATGACCCCTATATCAAGAATGGTATGGACAATATCCTGGAGGTGGAGCACCGCTACGGCTCAGGCTATTTCAATGCCACCTATACCTACAATGACCGCTACAATGTGTTCGGTTCTTTCCGTAAGGACTATGCTGATGTCTATGGTCTTAACTCCAAGTTCCGTGGCAAGCCCCTCTGGTCTGTGGGCGGTGCCTGGAACATTGAACAGGAGGACTTCCTCAAGGAGGTTAAGTGGGTCAACTTCCTGAAGCTGCGCTATAGCTACGGTGCTACCGGTAACATCTACCAGGGCGCTACCTCTTATCTTACAGCTACCACTGGCGGTACCAACTCATACACCAAGTTGCCCTTGGCAACCATAGAGTCTCCCGCCAACCCCAACCTGCGTTGGGAGCAGACACGTACCAACAATGTGGGTATCGACTTCTCGCTCTTCAATAACCGTATTCGCGGTAGCATCGACTACTACCACAAGGCTGCACAGGATGTCTTTGCCAATAAGAGCCTTGATCCCACAACGGGTTACACCTCTATGTTCGTCAACAGTGCCAACCTGCGCAACAACGGTATAGAGGTGCAGGTAACTGCCGATTGGTTCCGTCCTACTACACGCAAGCAGATCGGATGGTCAACCAGTCTGACACTGGCTCACAACAGCAACAAGGTTACCAACGTCTATAACCCCTCTACCTATGCTTACCAGTTGCTCAGCAACCGCTTCGTAGAAGGCTATCCCGCCTCTGCCTTGTGGTCTTACCGCTTTGCCGGTATTGATGACGGCTCTGTCAGCGGTCCCGGTGAGACTCTCTGGTACGGAGACGGCGGTACCATCACACACTCTGTTCAGGGTGCCAGCACAGACGTTATGGAGTATAGCGGTCAGACTGACCCCAAGGTTATCCTGGGTATGGACAACCGCCTGGAGTGGAACGGCTTCTCATTCTCTATCATGCTTGCCTACTATGGCGGTCACGTAATGCGTTGCCTGCAGGAGCGCGAGGTCAGCTCTTCTTCTATGGGAGGTACGCAGCCCCTCTACCTGCTTAACTCATGGACACCTGCCAACCCCACCAACACACCCGGTTTCGGTCAGTATGGTTCCAGCTCTATCGGCAACGAGTCATATAACGGTAACAACTCAGTCTATGACGCATCGTTCCTCAAGATCCGTAACATTGTCTTCGGATACGAGTTCCCCCGCACTGTCATCAACCGTCTGAAGCTTACCCGTCTGGCCCTCAACTTCCAGATTGATAATCCCAAGGCTCTTTGGACAGCCAACGGCAAGGGCATAGACCCCGAGACTCTGGGCGTTCGCACTCGTTCAAACTATACATTCAGCCTGTTTGTAAATTATTGATGTAATTATGAAGAAGAATAGATTATATACAGCCATCCTGATGGCAGCTGCCCTGGTGGCCACTTCCTGCTCCGACTTTACGGACATCAAGCCCAAGGGCAAGAACTTGCTCTCCACAACAGACCAGTTGGAGCTGCTTTTCAACAACGACATCAACCTCCCCCTCTCTGACGTTTACAACATTGGAGGCGATGTTATCAACGGTGCCAACCAGATACCTGCTGAACTGGCTATGCCCAACAAGGAGCGTACTACACTGCTCTGGTCTTACTCAGACAGTCCTGCTGATATCCAGCGCATCCAGCAGTTGACTTCCAGTGACGGCTACTACTCCAGCTGCTACAAGTGGGTGGGTCGTATCTGTAACCCCGTTATCACCAATGCCAGCCTGGCAAGCGGCTCTGAGCAGAAGAAGGCTGCCCTGGTGGCAGAAGCCAAGGCGCTGCGCTCCTATGCCCACTTCCTGCTGGTCAACAAGTTTGCCAAGGCTTACAACCCCGAAACAGCCAAGCAGGACGGTGGTGTCATCTACATGACCGAGGATAAGTCTATAGACGAGATTTATGCCCCCGGCACCGTGGCTCAGGTTTACGAGCAGTGTCTGCGTGACGTCAATGACGCTATCAACTCTGGTGCTCTGCCTAAGGTTCAGCCTACCAAGGTGCGCTTCAACCTGCCTGCCGCCTATGCCCTCAAGGCCAACATTCTGATGTGCATGCAGCAGTACCCCGAGGCAGCCGAGGCTGCCGAGGCTGCTCTGGCTTTGGAAGGCGGACTGGATGACTACTATGCCAATGTACGTCAAGAACCCCGCTGGTTGGAGTATATTCATGTAATGCCCGACTTTAAGTATGACTGCTTCACCTCCGACTATCTGGAGTCTGTAGAGAACTACTTCGTGATTCCCAACTATCTGCTCGGCCTGTGGTCAGAGCCTGCTCTGGAAGCCCAGATTGAGCCCCAGTACGGTCATTTCTTCCTGACTCCCCGTGTCAAGGAACAGTACAACCTTTTCTATACTATCCTTGCCGGCGGTACCACCGACCAGAGTAACAATCAGATTGGCTTGAGAAACTGGGATTCACCAGACAATATGCCCAATATGATGGAGTATCACAACGTAGCCGGTCTGGCCACTCCCCAGATGTACATCCTCTTGGCAGAGTGCTATGTACGCGGCGGTGATATAGACAAGGGTATGGATCAGCTGGATCACCTGCGTAAGTACCGTCTGCCCGCTGATAGCTTTGCTCCCCTCAAGGGCACCGTTACGGACAAGGCTGACGCTATCCAGCACATCAAGCAGACCTCCCTGGGCGAGAATATCTGGACTGTCTGGAACTTCATCCAGCGCAAGCGTTGGAACGTACAGCCCGAGTGGCAGACCACCCTTACTCACGACTTCGGTGAGTTGGGTACCGTTACCTTGTCTCCCACTTCAGACCTCTGGGTATTCCCCTTCCCCCTCTCTGTTATCCAGGGCAATCCCAACGTACATTACAATTACAATAACTAACATGTTATAGTATCCTTTTATGATAAGCCCCGACAGTCGTGCAGACTCTCGGGGCTTATCTTATGTTAGTTTAGTTTGTTGCCATAGCAAAACCTTTCAGCATCGGCACTGCGGGGAGGGCTTTGCCGTTCTCCACTACCGCCATGGCGTAGCCAATGAGCAGCCAGTCCGTGGGGCACTCCTTGGGCGATGCCAGCACCTTATCGGGCCCTATGCCTGTGTAGTCCGACACATGCCTGATATAGGCTGCCGTATTGTTCTCGTTATTTGGTGCCCAGCGCGACACAATGTCCCTGATGGTCCTGAGCTTATACTTATTATAATAAGTGTTGCACAGGATGCGGAACGCAGCTCGCCAACCATATTCCATATTGTAGAACACACAAAAGGCCCCCTCTCCGCTCCCCCTTTGGGGGGGTACTTGGCCTTGCCATTTATCATTTGATAATCTGATGTTTAACGGATTGTTATTTCTAATACCTCTACTTTCCATAATTTTGAATTTTGAAATTTGAAT
>JAFZSA010000044.1 GCA_017619585.1 Bacteroidaceae bacterium | reverse complement strand
TCTTGACATCTACGATGACCGACTCACCGTTACATCCCCTGGAGGAATGTACAATGGCATGTTGATACAGGACTTAGACATCGCAGACGTTTCTTCCGAAAGACGCAATCCTATCCTTGCGAATGTGATGGCTCAACTTGATTATATGGAAAAGCGAGGCAGCGGACTCACACGCATCTGCAACGAAACAAAGGCGTTGGATGGGTACAGGGACGAATTGAAGCCTGTGTTCAAATCTACTCCAGCCCAATTCCAGACAATCATCTTTGCCTCTTCCGACACCTCGAATGTCGGAGACCATGACGGAGACGTGTCGGAGATGAAACTCACTGAGCGTCAGCAGAAAATACTGAATCTCATAAAAGAGTCTCCGACAATCACCGGCCGACAAATGTCGGAGACTTTGTCGGTGAGCCAACGTACCATCGAGCGCGACCTCTCTACAATGCAGAAGAAAGGTGTTCTGAAACATGAAGGCAAAGACAATGACGGGAAGTGGACTATTTATCAATAGTATTAGCTCGAAAACTCTCACAAGAAGTATTACAGACATACATGAGTATTTTAAATATGAATAGAGGTTCAGAATGGAGAATATGGGATTTGCATTTCCACACTCCAGCTTCGTATGATTATAAAGACAAATCTGTTACCAATGAAGAAATTGTTAACGAACTTGTTAGTAATGGCGTTTCTGTCGTAGCTGTTACGGATCATGATATAATTGATGTTCAGAGGATAACTGAGTTGAGAAATCTTGGAATGCCCAAAGGTCTTCATGTACTGCCTGGAATAGAGTTTTGTTCCGAACTTGGTGGTTCTGAGTCTGTTCATTTCATTGGTATTTTCCCAGACAATGCTGACCTCGAAAGCATATGGACGAAAATACAGGGTCAATGTAATCTTACAAAAGCAGACATTGAAAAGAAAGGAGGTTATGAACGTGTTTGTTGTGAGTTTGTCAAAACATGTAATCTTATTATAGAATTAGGAGGTATTGTTACTGTACATGCAGGAAACAAATCCAATAGCCTAGAAAGTATAAAGAATCACTTGCTTGTTAAGCAAGAACTAAAGCAAGACCTATTATCTCGCTTTCATCCTCTGTTAGATGTAGGTAAGCCAGAAGATGCGGATGGCTATAGAAAATATGTTTTCCCTGATATCAAATTCTCATTACCTATTATTATGTGCTCTGATAATCACAACATTCGAGATTATCAGGTAAAAGAAAGAATGTGGATTAAAGCAAATCCAACCTTTGAGGGCTTGAAGCAGGTGATATATGAGCCTGATGAACGAGTTCGTATTCAAACCACGATGCCAGATGATAAAAACATTTATCAAGTGATTGAACGTGTTACTTTAGATGAAGATGGTTTTTGGAAAGGCACAATTCTTTTGAATCCGAACCTCAATACCCTTATTGGGGGCCGATCTACAGGAAAATCAACCTTGCTTAAAGCGATAGCAGCTGTTCATGGAAGTCGGAGTATTGACAGTGATGATTTTGTAATGAAGCATATCAGTGGAGTCTCAGTGCAATGGAAGGATGGTACTGACCAAATAGGCCGTGAAATAGAGTTTTTCAAACAAAACTATATGCATGATATTGCTTCCGATGCGAGTAAAACGAGTGAACTTGTTGAAAACATCATTCGCAACAAAGACACATCAGGTATGCTTAGCAGATATTATAATCATATCAATAACGCTTCTAAAAGTATTACCGAACGTATGTTCTCTCTTTTTCAGTTGTCGAAGGAACTTGGCGAAAGGAAAAAAGAACTAATGGCTTTAGGAAAAAGGGACGGTGTTGTACAACAAATAAACATACTGAAGGATAAGGTGCAAGAACTTCAAAAAGCAAGTAAAATAACTCCAGAACAACAAGCATTATTTGATGCTAGCTTGAAAAAACTCAATGAACTGAAAATTGAAGTTGAAAATGCAGATAAGGATCTGAAAATTTTTGAGAAATTATTAATCGTAACCCCTTTCGATAGCACGTTTGAAGAGCGCTGGCAAATGGATAAACTTTCATTTAGGCTCAATCAATATGATTTATTACGCGAATTTAAAAATATAAAGTTAAGAACAGAGCAGGAGTTTACTGCATTAGTAAGAAAATACCAAGAAGATACAATTCGCGCTAAAAATGAGCTTATAGAACAATGCCGTATAATAAAAGAGTCGGAATCTTTCGTTAATGGTGTTAAAAACATAGAAGGAAATAAAGAACTAAAGGATATTAATGACAGAATTATTGCGGAAGAAAAGAAGCTCTCTCAAATAGACCAATTGCAGTCTGTTGTTTCTAAAATCAAAGACGAGTCCAACAAGTTATTTGTAGAAATAGTTAAGCAACATTGTTCTATTAAAAGCATAGCGGAAGATGTCAAGAACCAGCTAAATATTAGTTATGATGGGTTGACTATAACTGTTAACCTGAAACATCATCGTGATAATCTTCAGAGTTTCTTGGAAGATAGACTAAATCTTAGAGGTTCTGAACGTCAAGAATACCTTGCCGCAATAGTACGCAACTATGATAGTGATAACACTACATATGCCAAGGATTTGCTAAAAAAATTGTTACTTGGTGAATTACAACTAAAGAATGGATATGAAGCGTTAAATGTTGCTACAGAGTTCTTTGCAAAGAGTTGGTACAGTTTGGGATATGAGCTTTTTTATCAAGGTGATTCGTTTAAGCAGATGTCCGAAGGGAAACAGGCATTTGTTATTCTGAAATTATTATTGGACTTCAGCGAAAAAACTTGCCCAATTCTAATAGATCAACCAGAAGATAGTCTCGATAACAGAGCTATCTACAATGAATTGGTGACATATATAAAAAAGAAAAAGAGAGAACGACAGATAATTCTTGTCACTCACAACTCAAATGTAGTAGTAAGTGCGGATGCAGAAAACGTTATTGTCGCTAACCAAGAAGGGTCTGATAGTCATAATAGAGATGGTTTGCGGTTTCAATATGTTAATGGTGCTTTAGAGTTCACGAAATCAAGAAACCTTGAAGAACCATCTGTGTTATATTCACAGGGAATCCGTGAACATGTTTGTGATATTCTAGAAGGTGGTCGAGACGCATTTGAAAAGCGAGAGCAAAAATATGGATTTAAGTAGTATAGAAGTAAGGTCTATATTTACTGAATTATAAGATATAATAAATTCAATACATAGGATGTTTAATATGAGCCGGCAGACTATGAATTAACAACAGGCTCCAATCTTAAATACAATGACAAAAGTAAAATTTTGGGAATTGTAGCTTGAGTTGAGAAGATTCGCTCAGGCTACTTTGAGGTGGTGTAAGACGCATGTCGCATCCATCTGCATCGTTGCTAACTTGTTTGTTTTCGGATGTGATTGCTGTTAGTTGTACAGTAAACCATCCGATGAATCTCAAATCCCTGTGATAGTTGACGTCGTTGGTTTAGCCCATGAAATAGACAAATAGCAGAGAGATAATAAGAGAAAAACCATGTTAGAGATGTAATCTTCAAAAGGCTGGTGCATGGAAGCTATGTTCTGGTTCGAGTCCAGAAACCAGTCCATTTTTGGTCTATCACACTTACACGACATCTAAGAAAGGTTAAAAACGTTAAAATCACATTTTATTGGTCCCTCGTAGGATCTTTGTCGTCACTTTTCTACCATTTAAAGCGTAAGTTGTTGATATAAACCTATTTGTAAATACAATGGTTGTACGGGCTTACAAGCCGTTCATATTTCCGATATCAGCGCATGGTTAAAAATAAATTTTGGAGACCAGTATGCTAATCCGCTATTCTATGCTCACCATCTATATATGAATGACAAGGAGGTTTCAAAGCTTGTGATTCCAAATGGAACAGAACAGATTAGTGCATACGCTTTTGACGGTTGTGAGAGTCTGTCCTCTGTTGTAATCCCCAATACAGTAAAGAAAATTGGTCAATATGCTTTCCGCAATTGTACAGATTTAGGTTCAGTCACCTGTTTAATTAAGACTCCTTTCAAAATAGATGAATCTATATTCTGTTGTGATGGTGATTTCATTTATGATACAGTCTATATGTTGGCAACTCTTTTCGTACCTCGCGGCCGTGAGAGTTTCTACGCACAATTGGATGGATGGAAGAAGTTTGAAAATATACAGACGACTGAAACACAGTTCACAATAAGCTACATACTTGACGGTGAGCCATACAAGGTTTATGAAATTCAAGCTACCGAAGTGGTAACGCCTGAACCTGCCCCGGTAAAGGAGGGATATATCTTCTCCGGGTGGAGTGATATCCCCTGGTACATGCCTGCCGAAAATGTTAAGGTATATGGTTACTTTATCATCGATCCCGACTATGAAACTGGCGTGGAGAACAATATGAGTACAGAACCAACAGAAAAGTCGTATTTTACAGTGGATGGTTGCAAACAGGCTTCTCTGCAGAAGGGTATTAACATCATCCGTTACTCCGACGGAACTACGAAAAAGGTACTGGTAAAATAGTTCTTTTAATTAAAAATGAGTATTAAAACTAAGAAGGGTGACAGCCACTTCACAAAAAGAATCCACCCTTTCTTTTCCATAATTTAATCATGTTCTTATGAAACGTTTTATTTCTATGATTATGGCAGTCGTTATTTTGCCATCTCTTTTCTTATCATGTTCAAATGATGAAGATAATATGCTGGATACCAATGGTAATCTTTCAAATTTACAAACGGTAGCGTTGAATATCAGCGAAGAAACAGAAAATGCTGATATTTTATTGCTATGTAATGATGGAAGTTATCTTGTTTGTGATGTTAATAACGATAACGGGTATGGAACTATCTACATTAATTCGTCCGTGAATAATGACATTTCCAAGGGAATAACCATTTATCTTGACGAAAATGGAACACCAATTATGGCTAGTACAGAAAATGGAGACCTGCTGTTTAAAAACATAACTGATAATAGCTTTGATTTTGCATTCATAGACAAAAAAGGTCACATATCGTACTATTGGGACATTCCATTTCCTTACATCTCAAATGTAGATCAGGCTGCAACAAGAGCGTGGTACGATCCGTGGGTTTACTCATGGAAAGAATTTGGCTCTACTGTTGTTCACTGGTCATGGGATGAACATCAGAAAAAAGCCATTGTTCCATTTTTGTGTAAGATGGGATCTTTTGCCATTACTGCCACAGGAGTGGTATATGGAGGTCCCGGTGGGATAGCCTGTGGTATCTATACATTAGTTGATGAAACAATGAAATCAGGTGGTTGGAAATGTGATTTATTCTCCAAATTTGGTGATTTCGCCAGTTTAGTAAATGGAAGTTCAAGTAGTAAAATAGGAGGATGGGGCGAAATACTCAAAGATGGTAAATTAACTTTTTCACCCAAAGGTTTTGGAATTAGCGCTTTAGGCCTTGTTTTGAATGAGTATGGTGATCAAGCACTTGCTAATTTAGGGAAATATGAGGAAATGGTAGCCCAAACCTTTGAAGGGAAAGAATGGCAAATAAAGTTGAGCACATATCTTTTGGAATGCAGTATAAAAGAATCTACATATACAGTAGATGTGTCAACATTAGCTGCGTGGAAAATTGACGATTCCAATATAGATAAAAGTTGGTGTAACATATATAAGGAAAATGAAAAAATTATCGTAAAAGTAAAAGAGTATGATGGCATAGAAGATCGCGTATGCTTTGCAAAAATTAAAACATCAGCTTATGAAACAAGCGATATTCCCCCCGCAACATTAACAATCAAGCAGTCAGGAGTGTTATTTGAACTTTCTGCTCCAGAACTCGTTTTCACACAAGAAGGCGGAACACAAGGGGTTAATGTCAATACCAATAAAACGGTTACTTCGTGGAAAGTAACTTCAAGACCAAAGTGGTGTACAACAGAAGAATGGGATGTAGGATTACTTGTTACAGTGGAAGAAGACGAACATTTGTTAGAAGACAGGGAAGGAATAATTACTGCAACAGCACAATTAACAAATGGAACATCCATAGATAGATATCTGATTGTCAAGCAGATTGTGCAAGACACATGGAATGGCACTAAATGGAAATTTACAGGAAATGTAAATGCTTCTGGTAATGCATCAATGGTTGGTAGTATTAACATGTCAGAAGTCACAAACTTTGGTATTGAGATAAGGGATGTTGATAGGAATGACTTCTCGTTATCTGGAGATTTAGCAGGATTGGAAAGTAAATCAAGCATTAAACGTGATGAAGACAACAATTTGATTTGGAGCTATTCAGAAACAATGTCAGACTCAGGTGCATCAATGAGAATGTATGCAAATATTACTTTTACAAGAACTAGCACAACAACTGCAACAGGGAAAATGAGTAGTTCAGTTAATGTAAATATACCAGGATACGGAGAGTATACTTCTATTAGTATGAGTGGTAATTTCAATGGCAATCTAATTCAATAAAAACAGGAGAATTTCTGCAAGATTATAGCCGCCCACGACGGACGGCTATAATCGTATATGTCATACTCGTTTGTGGAATTAATTATCAGTGAAATCAGAAAAAGTTACCCCACGCCTTGATTTTTTGTTTGAGGCGTCTCGATGGATCGTTTGGGGTGCCTCGGCATTTTGGGGTGCATTTCAAAGAATTTAGTTTTGGGTCTTAGTTTAGTTTCCCCTTTTTTCCCTAGGTTGTTTTCTGTTCGTAATTAATTTACTTTTTGCTCACAATCAACTTACTTTTTATGCATAAGTAAACTGGATTTTTAATGCAAATAGTTTGCACGCAGAATTCCCCCTGAATTATGCGTAAATTCGATGGGTTTGGAGGCTGAATTAGCCTCGAATTAAGGGTTAATATATGGCAAAAAACGTCGCAATCTCTGCGGCAAAATAAAGGGAATAATGTTGAACAGCCAAATAATCCTATAAAATGACGCACATTTTGCGACGTTTTTCTTCAAAAAAGGTATGTTTTCCCAAAGGAAAAACAAGGAACTGGCAAACAAAAAGGTAAAAAAATCCCCCGAAAGTTTTTGGCTTCCGGGGGAGTGGTATTTATTTACCAAGTAATTTAATCTTGAGGTTCTTTATCATATCCTCTGTCATGCGGTCGAGGTCGTACTCTGGTTTCCAACCCCATTCCTCACGAGCGCAAGTGTCATCCATCTTGTTGGGCCAGCTGTCGGCAATGGCCTGCTTGATGGGCTCGGGCTTGTAAATCATCTTGAAGCTGGGATAGTACTTGCAGATGGAGTGATAGATAATCTCGGGGTCGAAGCTCATTGCTGTTACGTTGAAGCTGTTACGATGCTTCAGCTTGCTGGGATCGGCCTCCATGATGTCTATCATTGCCTTCTGTGCGTCTGGCATGTACATCATATCCATGTAGGTTCCCTCCTTGAGGGGGCAGACAAAGGTCTCGCCCTTAACGGCTGCGTAGTAGATCTCTACAGCGTAGTCAGTAGTACCACCGCCGGGAAGGCTGAGGTGACTGATAAGACCGGGGAAACGTACGGAACGGGTATCAACGCCAAAGCGTGTATAGTAGTAATCAGAGAGCAACTCGCCAGTAACCTTGGTTACACCGTAGATGGTGTTGGGACGCTGGATAGTATCCTGAGGCGTATTGTCGTGAGGTGTGCTGGGACCGAAGGCTCCGATAGAGCTGGGGGTAAAGACGGCACAACCGAAGAGGCGTGCAACCTCCAGACAGTTAACCAATGAACCGATACCTACATTCCAACCCAACATGGGGTTCAACTCGGCAGTAGCACTAAGGATAGCTGCCAGGTTGTAGATGGTGTCAATATTATACTTCTTGACAGCCTCGGCAATCTGCATAATCTGGGTAGAGTCTATACGCTCTATGGGACCGCGCTCGTATATCTCGCCTTTGAGTGGACGCAGGTCTGAGCAGACTACATTGGTGTCGCCGTAAATATCACGCAGGTTGCGGGTGAGTTCAGAGCCTATCTGACCACCGGCGCCTACAATGAGAATTCTTTTCATATTTAGACTTAGGATTTAGATATTATTTCCCTTCAATTTCTGCGCGAACCTTCTTGAAGGCCTCGATACACTTGTCAAGGTGCTCACGCTCGTGTGCAGCAGAAATCTGAACACGGATACGTGCCTGACCCTTTGGAACTACGGGGTAGTAGAAACCTGTTACGAAGATGCCTTCCTCCTGCATCTTGGCAGCATACTGCTGGCTCTTGGCTGCATCGTAGATCATAACGGCGCAGATGGCACTCTCTGATGGCTTGCAGTCGAAACCTTCCTCCTTCATGCGGCGCAGGAAGTAGTCGGTATTCTCATGCAGCTTGTCCTGAAGGGCGCTGCTCTCGCTCATGAGTTCGAACATACGGATACCTGCAGCAACCAGACCGGGAGCCATAGAGTTAGAGAAGAGGTATGGACGGCTACGCTGACGCAGCATGTCGATAATCTCCTTCTTACCTGTTGTGAAACCACCCATAGCACCACCGAAGGCCTTACCAAGGGTACCGGTCAGAATCTCAATCTTACCACGCAGGTTGTAACGCTCTGTTACACCACGACCAGTCTTACCAACAACACCGGCACTGTGGCTTTCGTCAACCATTACCATAGCATCGTACTTCTGAGCCAACTCATAGATTTTATCCAAAGGACAAACATTACCGTCCATAGAGAAGACACCGTCTGTAACGATAACACGGAAACGGTTCTTCTGGGCAGCCTTCAACTGCTCCTCGAGGTCGGCCATATCAGCATTGGCATAACGGTAACGCTGTGCCTTGCAGAGACGAACACCATCGATGATAGAAGCGTGGTTCAGGGCATCAGAGATGATAGCGTCCTGATCGGTAAGAAGAGGCTCGAAAACGCCACCGTTAGCATCGAAGCAAGCAGCATAAAGGATAGTGTCCTCTGTACCGAAGAACTCAGAAATCTTCTGCTCCAACTTCTTATGAAGGTCTTGACATCCGCAGATGAAACGTACGCTGGCCATACCAAAGCCACGTGCATCCATACCCTTCTTGGCAGCCTCAATCAGTTCCTTGTTACCTGCAAGACCCAGATAGTTGTTGGCGCAGAAGTTAAGGCACTTCTTGCCCTTGACCAGAATCTCAGCTCCCTGGGGGCTCTCAATGACGCGCTCGTTCTTATACAAACCAGCTGCCTCAATTTCAGCCAGTTCCTTCTTCAAATGTTCTTGAAATTTTGTATACATGACGAAATATATTTTAAAGTTATTCTTTCTCTTAATGTTGGTCTAAAATGATGTTTTCCTTGACTATAGGTCAGTTCAGGCATGCAAAGTTACGTTTTTTCTGAATACGTTGTTATCACAATGTTAACTTTTTTTCTTTTTTTAGGTATTTTCCCGTATAGCTTTGCTTGCACTTTGCTATTTCCTCGGGTGTACCACATGCAACGATGTTACCTCCGGCCTCTCCACCTTCAGGACCTAAGTCAACAACGTAATCGGCACATTTTATAATCTCCATGTTGTGCTCGATGATTACTATGGTATGTCCGCGCTCTATCAACGCGTCAAAGGAAGCCAGGAGTTTCTTGATGTCGTGGAAGTGAAGACCGGTTGTAGGTTCGTCGAAGATAAAGATGGTGGGCTGTTGCTTCTCCATTCCCAGATAGTAGGCCAGCTTGACACGCTGGTTCTCGCCACCAGAGAGGGTAGAGGAGGACTGGCCCAACTTGATATAACCTAAGCCTACGTCCTGCAAAGGCTTGAGTATGGATACAATCTTTTTCTGCTTGTGTTCCGTAAAGAACTCTATGGCCATGTTGATGGTCATGTTCAGCACATCATTGACGTTCTTTCCCTCATACCGGACCTCTAAGATATCTTGTTTGAAACGCTGACCATGGCAGCTCTCGCACTCCAGAACCAAATCAGCCATAAACTGCATCTCCACGGTGACGGTTCCTTCTCCCTTACATTCCTCGCAGCGTCCGCCATCAGTATTGAAACTGAAGTAGGCTGGGGTATAGCCCATCTGTCTGGCAAGGGGCTGGTTGGCAAAGAGCTTACGGATCTCGTCCCATGCCTTGACATAGGTAACAGGGTTGGAACGTGTGCTTTTGCCGATAGGATTCTGATCAACGAATTCTACGTGCTTAACCATATTCATATCGCCCTGCAGTTCCAGAAACTCGCCCGGGCGTTCCGCCACCTCGTCCAGATGGCGCTTCATGGCGTTGTAGAAGATATCACGCACAAGTGAACTCTTACCGCTACCGCTAACACCTGTGACACAGGTCAGCACGTTCAAGGGGAAGCGAACATCAATGCCCTTCAGGTTGTTGGCGCGAGCTCCCTTAACCAAGATGTAATTGTTCCATGGCCTGCGTGAAGAGGGTACCTCTATGCGGTCTTCTCCGCTCAGGAATGCCAGGGTGTGGGAATTATTTTGAGTACTCTGAGTATTCAGATTGGCGGGCTCACCCTGCCATACAACGTTTCCGCCCAGGCGTCCTGCCTCGGGACCGATGTCTATAATCCAATCGGCAGCACGCGTGATATCCTCGTCATGCTCTACTACAACAACGGTGTTGCCTAAGTCGCGCAACTCCTTCAGTACATGAATGAGACGGTCGGTATCCCTACTGTGAAGACCAATGCTGGGTTCATCCAAAATATAAAGACTGCCTACCAGACTGCTGCCCAGCGAGGTTGCCAGGTTGATACGCTGACTCTCTCCACCAGAGAGTGAGTTGGAAAGGCGGTTCATGGTCAGGTAACCTAAACCAACATCCAGTAGGAAGTGTAGGCGGTTCTTGATTTCTGTAAGAATACGGTTGGCAATCTGCTGTTCATGTTCCGTCAACTGCAGGTTCTCAATCCATGGGAGTAACTCTGTAACGGGCATCTCAACCAATTCGGAAATGCTCTTGCCGCATATCCTAACATAGTTTGCCTCAGGCTTCAGACGTGTGCCGTGACATTTAGGACAGGTGGTCTTACCTCTGTAGCGGGCCAGCATCACGCGGTTCTGAATCTTGTATTGTCCCTGACGGAGCATCTCGAAGAACTCGTCTATGCAGAGCATGCCCCATTCCTTCTCCTCGGGTGATAGCTTCCAGCCTTCAGGTATCTTTATACCCTCTGCAGTCTTTGGGCTGTGCTGGATAGGGCTACCGTGCCAGAGCCAGTCTTTCTCGTCCTGTGTCAGTTCGAAGTATGGCTTGAAGATGGGGAATCCGCGTTCTGAGTTGAAGCGGATGAACCAGTTCTTCCACTCTGCCATCTTCTCGCCTCGCCAGCATACAACAGCTCCGTCATAAACGCTGAGGGCGCTGTTGGGGATGACAAGATGCTCATCTATACCCATAATCTTGCCAAAGCCCTCGCATTCAGGACAGGCTCCGGCAGGAGAGTTAAAGGCAAACATATTGTCGGAGGGTTCTTCGAAGGTCATACCGTCGGCTTCGAAGCGGGTGCAGAAAGATACCGTCTCTCCGCTAGGTAGATATTGAAGCATCATCTCTCCGCCACCCTCATAGAATGCTGTCTCGGCAGAGTCCACCAATCGGGCAATAGTATCTTTCTCGTTTTTGACCGACAGACGGTCCACTACCAGATAGACATCATCTTGGGGCTGAGGCTGGTATTCATCGATACGTACCACCTCTCCGTTTACTAACAGACGGCTAAAGCCCTGTTGCTGTAGGATACCGGTGTTTGCCTTGGTGCGGCAAAGCACCATCAACTTGGTGCCTTCCTCGTGGGAAAGCATATTGCGTACCACATCTTCTGTGGTGTGCTTTTTGACTTCTGTTCCACTAATAGGACTGAAGGTACGTCCTATTCTGGCATAGAGTAGGCGCAGGTATTCATAAATCTCGGTGCTGGTACCAACCGTACTGCGCGGGTTACGACTGGTAACTTTCTGTTCTATGGCTATGGCAGGTGGAATGCCCTTGATGTAATCACATTCGGGCTTGTTCATCCTGCCCAGGAACTGGCGGGCATAAGAGGAGAGGCTCTCTACGTAACGTCGCTGTCCCTCGGCATAAAGAGTGTCAAAGGCAAGGCTACTCTTACCACTACCGCTCAGACCTGTTATGACAACAAGCTTGCCACGTGGTATTTCCAAGTCAATATTCTTCAGATTATTAACTCTTGCGCCTTTTATCTTTATGCTATTCTCCATGTTTAATTTTCTATTAACAGTCGGCTAAACCGTCTGTCGCTCTAATCCCTAATCTCTAATCCCTAATCCAAAGCCTCTCTCCCTCCTTCGGGGGGAGCCGGAGGGGGCTTTTATTTTGTTATTTCTCCGCAAAGATTGCTATCCATCATCTCCTGCATGCGTTTTCTTGGAAGCTTGTGGCCCAAAAGGAACATCAGCTTGGTGATGGCACACTCAGGCGTACTATCATAACCGCTTACTACGCCGGCCTCTATCAGTGGCAGACTGGTCTCATAAAGGCCCATGTGAACACATCCTGCCTGACATTGTGTGATGTTCACCAGCAAGAGGCCTCTGCTATTGGCATCCTTCAGCTCCTCTTTGAACCATTGCAGCTGAGGCGCGTTTCCTGCACCGAAGGTACGTATGACAACGGCTTTCAGTCCGGGTATGTTCAGAACGGAATGTACTAGACTTCTCTGGATGCCAGGGAAGAGTGTCAATACCACAACGTTGGGGTCCACCAGATAATGTGGCTTGAAGGGTTTCCGTGGGTCGGGCTTACGGATGGCAGCCTCGTTGAACTTGATATGCATGCCGGCAGTAGCTAGATCTGGATAGTTGAAAGAGCGGAAGGCATTGAACTGCTCGGCGTTAATCTTCGTCGTGCGGTTGCCTCGCATCAGTTTCTCCTTGAAATAGATGCAGACCTCAGGCACAACAGGCGTGCCGTCCTCGTGCTGGGCCGCTGCTATCTCTATGGCGGTAATTAGGTTTTCCTTTCCGTCCGTTCTAAGTGTTCCTATAGGCAGCTGTGAACCTGTCAGGATGACGGGCTTTCCCAGATTCTCGAGCATGAAGCTTAGAGCAG
The DNA here is from genome assembly GCA_017619585.1 of Bacteroidaceae bacterium. The sequence continues at coordinate 82,941 of JAFZSA010000044.1, read as the reverse complement.
AAGCTGTGTAAGCCATGGTGTCTGTTCCGTGCAGGATAACAAAACCGTCAAATAAATTATAATTGCTCTCGATAATCTTTACCAGACTGCCCCAATGCTCCAATCCCATATCACTGGAATCAATGGGTGGGTCAAAGGTAAAGGCGTGAATCTTGTAGTCAAAACGTTTCAGCTCAGGAACTTCATCTAAGATAAGGTTGAAGTTGAAGTTCTCTAAGGCTCCTGTCTCAGCATTCTCTCTCATTCCTATGGTTCCTCCTGTGTAGATGAGGAGAACGCTGGGTCTATGTGTCTTAATAGTACTCATGTTTAAAATAAATGATGGCAAAGGTACGAAAATTTCACAGAAATGAGCGCGGAACAATTGGATTTATATAAAAAGAACGCATATTATTAGGAAATGTATAGATTTTTTTTGTATTTTTGTACCGATATGAAGAACAAATGGTTTATTCTACTGCTTTTTATAGCAGTATCGGCAGTAGCTCAAAATCCCAAGAGGGAATTTAGAGGAGCTTGGATTCAGAGTGTTAATGGTCAGTTTCAGGGCATGGGCCGTGACCGTATGCAACAGGTACTGACAAGTCAGCTGGACGAACTTCAGAAAGATGGTATTAATGCTATCTTCTTCCAAGTCAGATGCGAGGGCGATGCCTTGTATCCAAGTGAGCTTGAGCCATGGAGTCGCTATCTGACAGGTCAGCAGGGAACACCTCCAAATCCTTATTGGGATCCCTTGCAGTGGATGGTAGAGCAGTGTCATGCCCGTCAGATGGAGCTGCATGCCTGGATAAATCCTTATCGCGCCAAGACCAAGGGAACTATGGCTTTGGCTAATACACACGAGTACTTCCGTCATCCTAATCATTTCTTTGATTACGATGGGTTGATGCTCTTTGATCCCGGTTACCCCGAGAACCGTAACTACATCTGTCAGGTGGCTTGCGATATCGTTCGCCGCTATGATGTGGATGGTATCCATATTGATGATTACTTCTATCCTTATCCTGTGGCTGGCTTAGCCATCCCTGACGATAATTCCTATGCTCTTTACGGACGGGGAATGGATCGCGCTGAATGGCGTCGTCAGAATGTAAACCAGTTTGTAGAGCAGATGTGCCGTCAGATTAGGGAGGTGAAGCCTTGGGTAAAGTTCGGTGTTTCACCCTTCGGCATCTACCGCAATCAGAAGAACGACCCTGACGGAAGTGCTACCAATGGTTTGCAGAACTACGATGACCTATATGCCGATGTGCTCAAGTGGGTAGAAAACGGATGGGTTGACTACAATATCCCTCAGCTATATTGGGAGATTGGTCATAGTGCTGCAGATTATGAGACGTTGATTAACTGGTGGAGTGCTCATGCCGGTCGTCGTCCCCTATATATCGGTCAGGATGTTATGCGTACGGTGAAGGCTCCGGATCCTCAGAATCCTGCTTCTCATCAGATGCCTCGCAAGTATATGCTTCAGCGCAGTCTGCCTGGCATTTTCGGTAGTTGTCAGTGGTATGCTGCTGCCGTTTGCGAGAATCCCGGTAACTACGGAACTATGTTGCGTCAGGTTTATCACAGCACACCTGCCTTGCAGCCACGTATGCCCTGGATTGACAACAAGGCACCTGGCAAGCCCCGTAAGACTGCTATTGTCTGGACCGAGGACGGACCAATCCTGTTCTGGACAGCTCCTAAGGCAAAGACTGTTATGGATGAGGCTGTACAGTATGTTGTGTATCGTTTTATAAAGGGCGAAAAGATAAATCTGGAGGATCCCTCTCACATTCTTTGTATCACTCGTGAGACAAACCTCCCGCTTACCTATCAGGGGGGAAGTTCTCCATATGTTTACGTTGTAACAGCCTTAGACCATGTTCAGAATGAGTCTAAGGGTGCAAAGAAAAAGGTTAAGTTATGAAATCAAGAAGTTTCTTATACATCTGCCTGTTTGCATCCGTTTTCTGTTCTTGTATGGACAAGAAGGGGCAGACAGACGGAAAGGAGTCGGCAACCGCTGAACAGCAGGTTAGTGAACACAGAATGAAAGATTATAATCTTACAGACAGTGTTAGCCTGGGAAGCCATTTGTATGTTTACACCATTCACCGTGAGGCTGATGACTCGCTGAAGGTTGTGATAGATGAGAATGGCGATAAGTTTGTGGATAATTACTATGATCTGACTATCTTGAAGGATGGCGGAAATTTCTTCCGTCGCCGTTTCACGAAAGCTTCCTTTGCGTCACAATTGGACGACAACTTCCGTAAGAACGGCATTCTTGACGGGTTCCGCTTTATGTCTGCCAAAGAGGGTAAGCTCACCTTTGGCGTCTGTGTAAGTTTCCCGGAGAGTGATATGTTAACGCCCTTTGTGCTAACAATAGGTCCTGACGGAAGTTTTACGCTGGAGCCTGATACGGCCCCAGATATGGAGGAAGACGATACGTCAGTCTGAAAAGAACTTGGCTACATCCATCATGCCGGGCAGTACAATATCTGCACCGGCATTTTTTAATATAGTGTCATCAAGCGGACCGGTATTGGCTGCTATGGTGAAGATGCCGGCAGCATGTCCCGCTTGTACACCTAACGGTGCATTTTCCACGACAATACCTTCCTCTGGCTTGATGCCTGCTTTCTGCAAGCCTTTCAGATAAGGCTCGGGGTAGGGCTTGCCCAATTTGACGTCAAAGCCAGTTACCATCAACTCTTGGTGGAAGAAACCAGGGTAGCTTCGTTCCAATTTCTCTAGCAGGGAAGTCTGAGCGCTACCTGTGACCAAGACAATCTTCAGGCCTTTTGCCTTGACAGCCTGGAGTGTTTCCAAGGCTCCGGGCATGGGCTTTGCTTCCGGGCATGAATTAAATACCTTGCTCTTGGATGCGTAGATGAACTGTTTCTCTTCTTCAGTGGCGTCTCTGCCCCAGAAGCGTTGTGCCAGCATGTTGATGGTGGCACTACCTGTCCGACCTTCGTTCAAATACACTTCCTCGGGTGTCATGGCCAGACCAAATTCTGTCATTGCATGACTCCAGGCATATGCATGGTTCGGCATGCTGTCAAACAGCACACCGTCCATATCAAACAGGACGGCTTTTAGCCGTCCTGTTAATTCAAAATTTTTTAATTCAAAATTCAAAGTAACCTCCTTGTTAATGAACTGCTAGATTTTTTTGCGTTTGGTCGAACTGATGATGGAGCCAATTATTTTTCGTAGATCCTGACAATCTGCTAATAAAGAAGAGAATTCATCATCCGTAATATAACCAGTGCGATGTAGTAACAGAATCCAATACTTTGTCTCGTTTCCTTCTTTTAGGGAAATGGTTAGTTTATGAACAAAGTCATCGTTAGATTCTGCAGCTATTGCTTCGCTGGCATTAGCACCAATGGACGTTCCACTTCGAAGAACCTGTTTGCTCATTACCGTTTCGTGTCGTTCTTCTCTCAAACACTTGTATAGGTTAACGATACGAACGGAGAAGTTGAGTGCTTTGGTGATAAGAGGATTTTCCTCCATGTCACGATAGCTGGATTCTTCATCTTTCAATGTTTCGTTCATTGCGCAGCCCTAGTTGAATCTTTAATTTTGAATTTTGAATTACCTATTAAGGCGTGCCTTTATAGCTTCTGTCTCTTTTTCGTATCCGGGTTTGCCAAGCAGGGCAAACATGTTCTTCTTGTATGCTTCTACACCAGGTTGGTTGAAGGGGTTGACGTTCAACAGCAGACCGCTGATACCGCAAGCCTTCTCGAAGAAGTAGATGATTTGTCCCAGATTGTACTCGTCGAGACGGGGGACAATCAGACGCATGTTAGGAACACCGCCATCAACGTGTGCCAACTGAGTACCCAACTCTGCCATCTTGTTAACCTCGTCAACTCGCTTGCCAGCCAGGAAGTTCAGGCCATCCAGGTTCTCCTCGTCGCTGGGGAAGAGCAACTTGTGCTCAGGCTCCTCGATGCTTACTACGGTCTCGAAGATGGTACGCTCACCCTCCTGAATCCACTGACCCATAGAGTGGAGGTCGGTACTGAAATCTACGGCAGCAGGGAAGATACCCTTTCCTTCCTTACCCTCAGACTCTCCGTAGAGCTGCTTCCACCATTCGTTCATGAAGTGAAGTTTGGGCTGGAAGTTTACCAGGATTTCAATCTTCTTGCCTTCCTGATACAATGCGTTACGTACGGCGGCATACTGGGCGCTGATGTTCTCGCTGAAAGGAACACTGGGCGCTGTTGCCTGTTCCATGTCTGCAGCACCCTTTACCAACTTGGCAATATCGAAGCCTGCTACGGCGATGGGCAGCAAACCTACAGGTGTAAGAACGCTGAAGCGACCACCTACATTATCGGGAATGATAAAGCTGGTGTAACCCTCCTTGTCGGCACAGGTACGGGCGGCACCCTTCTTGGCATCAGTAATGGCAACGATAACCTTACGTGCCACTTCCTTGCCACGCTGTTCCTCGCACTGTTTCTTGAGCAGACGGAATGCCAAAGCTGTCTCTGTGGTAGTACCGCTTTTGCTGATATTGATAACACCAAACTTCTTGTCTTTCAGATATTCTGTCAGTTCGTACAGATAATCCTCTCCGATGTTGTTACCAGCAAACAGAATGGTGGGATTCTCTCCGTTATTTGTAAGCCACTGGAAACTGTTGCTCAATGCCTCAATCACAGCGCGTGCACCCAGGTAAGAACCACCGATACCAGCAACGACAACGGTGTCGCAGTTCTCACGCAGTGTCTGAGCACACTCCTGCAGTTCGGTCATGAACTCTGCAGTAATGCTGCTGGGAAGGTGCAACCAACCCAAGAAGTCGTTACCGGCACATGTGCCGTTCTCCAATGCTTGCTGTGCCTCTGCTATTTTTCCTTCGAAGGCAGCAACTTTATCGGCACTTACCAATGCCTTTGAGATGTCTAACTTAATCATAATATATAACCTTTAAACCTTTGTTTTTGAACTAATCTTTATAACACCTGTGATGTGACCATGTTATAGCAGCTTTTATCTATACCTTATATATATAAGAAAGATAATGTTAGCTTAATACCTCACATAGTTTCTTGATTTCTCTTTCCGGACGGGCTCGCTCGTACAAAATGTTGTACACAGCATCAACAATAGGCATGTCAACGCCAATGTGCTGTATGATGTCTTTCATACATTTACAGCCATAGTAACCCTCGGCAACCATCTCCATCTCCAGCTGTGCACTTTTCACGCTGTAGCCTTGTCCGATCATAGTACCAAAGACACGGTTTCGGCTGAAATGAGAGTATCCTGTAACCAGAAGGTCTCCCATGTAAACCGTATTGGTGATGTTACGTTCAATGGGGTAGATGGTATTCAGGAAATTCTTCATCTCGCGAGCTGCATTGCTGATAAGGACTGCCTGGAAGTTGTCTCCGTACTTCAGTCCGTGACAGATACCTGCCGCTATGGCGAATACATTCTTCAGAACAGAAGCATATTCAATACCTATCACGTCATTGCTTGTGCTGGTCTTGACATAGTCGCTGGCCAGCATCTGGGCAAATGCGTCGGCCTTTTTCTGGTCGGCACATCCTATGGTAAGATAAGTAAGGCGGTTCATGGCAACCTCCTCGGCATGACTGGGACCGCCTATTACTGCCAGGTTTTCCTCGGGTACATTATATTCCTGATTGAAATAGTCGGAACATATAACATTCTCGTCGGGCACAATACCCTTGATGGCAGTAACAATGAATTTATTATCCAGTCTGGTATGAAGTTTACGCAGATGTCCTTTCAGGTAGGGAGATGGGGTGACAAAGATTAGTGTGTCAGCCTCTTCTACTACCTCGTTGATGTCGCTGCTGAAGTTGATTCTCTTGACATCAAACAGGACACTGGTCAGATAGGCGGGGTTGTGTTTAAGACGCTTGAAGTCTTCTATACGGTCGTCTCTGCGCAGATACCACCAGATGCTGTCGTTCTTCTCCAGCAGCATCTTGGCTATAGCGGTTGCCCAGCTACCTCCGCCCAATACGGCTATTTTTCCTAAACTGTCCAAGTTGCTATAGTATCTTGGCTGGGTTTCTCAATTTCCAGCTTGTATTTCTTAACAATTTCAATAATCTGTTGCTGAATCTTGGCAGGAGCCACACCTTGTAGTGTGCTTACCAAGTTATATCCTGCCTTACGCAGAATGGGGATAATCTCGGCAGGGATTCCTTTCTCCAGGAACAGCTCGTCCTTGTCACGCGGAGCCTTTACTTCGGGCTTCATCTGGGGGAAGAGCATTACCTCACCAATCTGGAACTTACCTGTGAGCAGCATTACCAAACGGTCTATACCGATACCGATACCAAAGGTAGGAGGCATACCGTATTGAAGGGCACGCAGGAAGTCCTTGTCAATGATCATTGCTTCGTCATCACCCTTTTCTGATAAGCGCATCTGCTCCTTGAAGCGCTCTTCCTGGTCGATGGGGTCGTTCAACTCAGAGTAGGCATTAGCCAACTCCTTGCCGTTTACCATCAGCTCAAAGCGCTCGGTCAGACCGGGCTTGCTACGGTGCATCTTCGTAAGGGGTGACATTTCAACGGGATAGTCGGTAATGAAGGTGGGCTGGATGAAAGTGCCCTCGCAGGTTTCACCGAAGATCTCGTCAATGAGCTTACCCTTACCCATAGTCTCGTCAACCTCGATGTTCAGTTTCTTGGCAACTTCACGAATCTCATCCTCGTTCATGGGATAGAGATCGTAGCCGGTCTTCTCCTTGATAGCATCCAGAATGGGAAGACGGCGGAAGGGAGCCTTGAAGGAGATAACCTTACCGTCAATCTCCACTTCGGGCTTACCGTTAACGGCAGTACAGATCTGCTCCAGCATATTCTCTGTAAAGGTCATACCCCAGTTCAGGTCCTTGTAGCTGATATATAGCTCCATGCAGGTGAACTCTGGGTTATGGGTTTTGTCCATACCTTCGTTACGGAAGTTCTTGCCCATCTCGTAAACGCCTTCAAAGCCACCTACAATCAGACGCTTCAGGTACAGCTCTGTAGCTATACGCATGTACATGTCCTGGTTCAGCGCATTGAAGTGTGTCATAAAGGGACGGGCACTGGCACCGCCGGGGATATTCTGCAGAATAGGAGTGTCAACCTCAGTGTAGCCTGCATTGTCCAAGATGCTTCGCATGGTGCGGATGATAGTGGCACGCTTCAGGAAGGTTTCCTTAACACCGTTGTTCACAATCAGGTCAACATAGCGCTGACGATAACGGAGTTCAGGATCATCGAAAGAGTCGAATACATTACCTTCTGCATCTGTCTTAACGATGGGCAGGGGCTTCAGGCTCTTGCTCAGCACAGTCATCTCCTGAACGTGGACGCTAATTTCACCTGTCTTAGTGCGGAACACATAACCCTTTACGCCAATGAAGTCACCTAAGTCGAGGCACTTCTTGAAGACGATATTGTAGAGGTCCTTGTTCTCGTCGGGACAGATGGCATCACGCTGTACATAGACTTGGATACGGCCTTTGGAATCCTGCAACTCGGCAAAGGCAGCCTTACCCATGATACGCTTGCTCATGATACGACCGGCCACGCTTACTACGGGGCTGTTCTCGGGTGTGGCTGTCTCACGAACATCATTACCCTCTTCGTCCTTGCCGATGATGGGCAGGTCGACGAAGTCCTTTATGATGTCTGTGCTCCATGCTGTTACGGGATATTCTGCTGCGGGGTAGGGGTCGATACCCAAGTCACGCAGTTGCTGTAAGTTGTTTCTGCGAACAATCTCCTGTTCGCTCAGTTCCAGTATATTCATTTTGTTTCTAACCTTTATAAAGCGGGTGCAAAGGTACAACAATTCTTACAATTACCCAACTATGTTGGGGTAAAATCTCATTTTGCCACCTTCTTGCCGTTAATGATATAGATGCCTTTTCTTTGTTGTGAACAGATTCTCTGTCCGTTCAGATTATATACAGGTCCCTGCTCAGTTTGCTCAACAGGAGTCATCAGTCCGTCTGTTTCTACTTTGTACATCTTTTTGTTCATAATGATGAAGTCATAGCCCAGATCGATGTTGTAAGCTGTAATATAGCCATCTTCTACGGCAAGCCCTTTTAATGGAGTCCATCCTTGGCATCCGTTCTGTTTGGCGCCAATTTTAATAGAGTACATTCCGTCTTTCAGTTCCTCTGGCAGGCTGCCGCTAAAACTGAATGTTCTGCTTGTCATCTGGAATGATCCTATAGGGGAGCTTATTTTCTGTGGCTCTCCAAAGGCGGTTGCAAAAGTGTTTGTCTCGTCGTAGGCAAGCATCGAGAATTGTCCTATGAACGGATTGTCTCCCAAGTTTGCTATGTTGCTTATCTGCATTTCTATGTATCTTGTCTTTGGGGTGAAGGTAATAACTTCCATGTTTGTTACCTGTATATTGGATGAATCTTTTGGCAATTCCTCCTCTCCTGCTTTGTGGTAGATAATTTTGCCATCTTCCAGCCAAAAGGGGATGTAGATTTCTTCCTGGAACTTACCAGCTTCCATCTTGTATCCTGTTACCTTTCCCCATTCCAGATACCCCGACTGGTTAGCAGCTAGGTAGATGCGGTACTTGCCGTCTTCCAGATAATCGGGTAGTTTTCCTGTAAAGGTGTATGCTTTCTGCAGGTAATAGCCATACACCAGATTACTGATGTTGGCAACGTCTCCAAAAATGGCTATGATATTGCCTTCTTCGTCTGCCACTGCCATACGTATTTTTCCTGTGAAAGTTTTGACGGCAAAGTTCATGGGGTATGAGGCTCTTACAGCGACAGAGAGATCTTGCAAATCCTCGCCTACATTCATGAAATCGGCAACCATGATGTTGGGTGTATAGCTTTCCGTTATACTGGTTACTGTAAGTATCTGAGGCGATGGATAAGTTACCGTCTCTGATGTTTCGCTCTTGTCAGCTTTGCTGCGAATAGTCACAGTATAGTCGCCCTCTTCTATGGTACGGGGTAAAGTGGCTTTGATAGAGAAACTGTTAAAGCCGTAACTAAATGGTAATCCGTTTATTTTTTGGCTGGTTCCAACCAAAGTTTCTGTTCCATTTTCATTTGTCAGATAAACCTCTATCTTTCCTGTAAATGTCTTGTAACTGTAGTTATACAGTTTCATCGTTACATCGAATGTGGAAATAGGTAGTTTGGGATTGATTCTAGCAGAAGAGAGTACTACTTCTTGTGCTTGCAAAAAGTATCCGTTATCTTGCTTTTCATTGTCTGGTTGAATGAAAATGATGGCCTCGTGTTCCTTCGAGAACTCCACACCATCGGCATCCATACTGCTTAGCTTGAAGTAGTTGTCGCAGTATCCTTCCCATCCCCAGTTGACGTGATAGAAGGGATATCCGTCCTCGTCAGCCTTGTAGCCGTCAATGATAAAGGAGTGTCCGCCTTCCGCTGGTGAGATGGCCGAATAGATGATGGGGCGTGGACTTTCTGCGTTCAGCTCGTTCAGCATCAGCGTCTGCCATTCGTTGGTGGTCATGTAATCCTTTTGGACGTTGGTGATATCCGGGTCGTATCTGAAGTTCTCTACCAGAGCCTTCACTTGGTTTGTGCTGCTGGCGGAACTTCCTTTCAGACCGAAGTCCATCTTAACTGCTGTAGCACAGGCATATAGCAAGTCGGCAACAGCGTTTTCCTCTACCTCGGAGGCACCATTGTAGTACTGGTTGCGCATGTTGGGCCAGTCGAAATGAAAGTTCGAAAGGTCTTCCTTAATAGGAATGTTACGGGATGGGGTTGTGTAGTCAACCTCACCTTTGGCTGAGTCGGGGTACTGGTAATACCGCATGGTCTGAGCTGTAGTAACGGCAACACATCCTGTGATGCAGCGTTCTCCCTCCCACTCGGGACATCTGTTGTTGAAGGGGGCAGCTTGTCCCCATTCAGTGGTCAGCAGAGGTCCGACCTGTTCTTGTATGCCTTCTATGTGTCGTCTTGTCAGCCTTAGCGGCTTTCCGCGTGTCAGTGCCTCGTATTCCTTGGCGTAGCTGCTCAGCAGTTCTTGCATGCCTGCAGGGATGTTGTCCGTGTCAAAACTTCTGCTTTGCGAGAATCCCAGGACGGGACTCATCCTTTCGTCTGCCGAGATAACGGCAAATCCGTCTACTCCGGCGTCACAAACGTAGAAAGCGTTTTGAGTGCAATTCAGCAGTTGTGATGCTGCTATAATCCGATGTGTTTTGGCTTTCTTTATTCGTGCTTGGTTCCCCCATCTTTTGGGAGTGCTTAGTATAGAGTCGGCAATGTGTTGCACGTCTGCCATCTTACGCTGTTGAGCCATTCCGGATACTAATCCCAATAGCCAGCATGTTAGTATAAGGATAGTTTTGTTCATCGGCTTTGTTCTAAGGTATAAAGTCTCAATCATTACTTTTGAAGTAATAATGGGCTGGTTATCACCAAACAAAAATACAAATTACCCTTATGAATACCATGTTCTTTCTGTTTCTTTAACAGATTTTTAACGTTCTTCTTGTTCCTTTTTTGTAATTTTGGGCCGTAAAAATGGAAGAAACAGCATTTTTTGTCGAGGATAAAGAACTTGGTCGCATAAAATTGCGTAGCAATAGTCGGGCCAAGAGGTTTGTTTTCCGTTGTACGGAGGAGGGACTTGTGTGTACTCTTCCCGTTAGGGCTCGCCACTCGGATTTGCTCAGGGCCATAGAGCAGTTGCGCCCGCGTCTGAAGGCTATGCAGGAGCGTTCGGCAGTACGGCGTGCCAACCAACAGCATTTTACGCCAGAGCAGATAGAGTCATTGCGTAAACAAGCCAAAATCGAACTTCCGCCACGTCTGCAGTCTCTGGCAGCTGCAAGAGGCTTGCAATATCAGAAAGTCAGCATTCATAAGAGCCGTACCCGATGGGGCAGCTGTAGCAGTAAGGGTAATGTTAGTCTTAGCTTGTATCTGATGCTACTTCCGCCTCACCTGCAGGATTACGTTATGCAGCACGAACTGACTCATCTTGTAGAGATGAATCACGGTCCTCGTTTCTGGGCATTGCTGGATGAGGCTACGGATGGTTGCTCCCTCCGATATCGTACGGAACTCAAGAGATTCTCTAAATCTGTTTTCTGACAAATGGCAGAGCGTTTCTTCTTCGTCTTTTGGCTGATGGCTTTTCTGGCTCTTCCTGTTGAGGTTGAGGCGCAGAAAATCATGTGGTACAATGTGGAGAACGTCTTTGATACGCAGCATGATACATTGAAGAACGATTTTGATTTCCTTCCTGAAGGCTCTTATCATTGGACGCCTTGGCGTTACTGGCGTAAGTTGGATAATATCTCGCGTGTGATAGCTGCTGTAGCAGAACAGGGCGGATGGCCTATGATGGTGGGGATGTGCGAGGTGGAGAACGATACCGTCCTGCGCGATCTTACCCTTCGCAGTCCTTTGCGTGCTGCCAAATACCGTTATGTACATTCCGAGGGGCCTGACCTCCGAGGTGTGGATTGTTGTCTGCTTTATCAGCCAACTCTTTTTCGTCTTCAGGGAAGTGAGGCGATAAGAGTTCCTTCTGCTGAGCACGGACTTCGTCCTACCCGTGATATTCTGCATGTCTGGGGGTGTCTAACCCGCACGGATTCCTTGCTTCATGTCTTTGTACTGCACTTTCCCAGTAGGGCGGGAGATAACAGGAGCAGTATGCGGAACCGTATGTTGGCTGCAGAGACACTTTGTGCAGCATTGGATCAACTGCAAGGGCAGCGTGTTCTGGTGATGGGTGATTTCAATGCAGAGTCAGGCGACCCAATCTTCCGTTCCATCCTGCAACATCTTGTCAGTCTGATTCCGCAGAAACGCAAGGAGCTGAAGAAAGCACAGGGTACCTATTGCTATCAGGGACTATGGGGATTTATTGACCATATATTGGTCTCGCCTTCCATGCGGGATTATTGTGAACCTCGTGCCCATGTCGCTAAATTCCCTTTTCTGCTGACTGAAAAGGGAGTGCCTTGGCGAACTTTCCAAGGTCCTGTTTATAAAGGCGGATACTCAGACCATCTGCCGTTGTACGTAGAAATCAAATAGGAGATAAACGGGTGAAGATTCAGCTTATTTCAGCAGTTTTGTTATTTGTTTTTCTGTAGCTTCCGGACAGATGGTACGTAGCTGCTGGCAAATAAGTTCAAAAGATTCCTGAGGCGGACAGTCGCATTGGCAGATGTCCTTTCCGTATAGTAGTTCAGGTGTTGTAAGCAAGGACCATCCCCAACCATAATTACGGCCATGGCGGTCTGTGGGATAAACAAAATCCTCTGTTACGATGCGTGTTGCCATCTGCAGTCGGGTAACGTAACCGTCAAACTTGCTTCGCATTTTGGGACCGTCAAAGCCGCAGGCAGCACGTAGTTGGCGGGTGATGAGGCTCTCGTTGGCTTCCAGGGTCAGAAGGATGGTTTCTTCTATGCTTCCTTCCGTAGGAGCCGGACGGGTACTGCGGCGGTAGTTACAGAAGTGTGGCCACCAGTCACGGCTGATAAAGCCAGCCTTGCCGGCAAAGAACTTACCATAGACATGTCCGCCTTCTGTAATGATTTCTCCTTTCCATTTCCACAGGGGCCAGTCCCAGCCCCCGTCTGGTAAGGCAACATATCTGCACTCCTCGTCAACCATCTCTTCGGCCGAGAAGCCTTTGATGCCGCTGTCAAGTAGTGGAAGAAAGCCTATTTGCCCAATCAGCTCCATCAGTTGTGCACTATTGTATATCTTTTGCCTTGCCATATTTCTCCCTAATCCCTAATCTTCTTTTTCCGCAAAGGGAGAGCCGGAGGAAACTCCAATTACTTTTTCCACAATCTTGGGGAAGTGCTCCATCTCCAACTGGTGTTCTTTTTCTGCAATCTCATCAACAGAGTCGGTGGGGAGGATGGTGACCTTAAATTGGGCAATAATCTCGCCAGAATCGCAGACGGGAGTAACGTAATGAACGGTCATGCCTGTCTCTGTCTCTCCAGCAACCTTGACTGCCTCATGTACATGGCGTCCCCACATGCCTTTCCCACCGTATTTGGGTAATAGGGCAGGGTGTAGGTTGATGATACAACGTGGATAGGCGTTCACCAGATATAGGGGGATTAGTGGCAGGAAACCTGCCAGGACAATGAAGTCGATGTTATGTTTCTGCAACAGGGGCAGCATCACATCAGGGGTGTTTAGTTCCTCCTTTGTGACAATTGCTGCAGGGACACCCAGGCGTTCTGCTCTCACCAATGCATAAGCATCGGGTTTGTTGCTGACGACCAAGGTACATTGGGCAACGTCAGAATGTTCGAAGTGGCGAATCAGGTTTTCGCAGTTCGAGCCGTTGCCAGAAACAAAGATGGCTATATGCGTAGGTCTCATGTTTCTCTTTTCTTTAGGTAAGTTGATGCAAAGTTATGAAAAAAAAAGAAAGAATGGTTGGTTTTTCGGAAATAATGCTTACTTTTGTATTTCATTAGAATTTTCTCAACTAAAAAAAAGCTTGTTTATGAAACTAAAAAAACTAATGCATCAATTGTTGGAAAACAAATTTTACTGCCTGTTGGGAATAGCGGCCCTGGGCGTTGTAGCCTTTCGTAACTGGCCACCACAGGTAACAGCCCAAGCCCCTAAGACTATTAAGGGCGGCTGGCGTCTTGTTTGGCACGATGAATTTGACGAGGACGGTAGTCTGGACTCAGAGAAATGGGACTTCGAAAAAGGCTTTGTCCGTAACTATGAGGAACAATGGTACACTCCCGAGAATGCTTTTCAGCGAGATGGTAAACTGGTGATTGAGGCCCGCAAGGCTGCATTCCCTTGTCCTGCCTACAGAGAGGATGAATCAAACTGGCGTACCAGTCGTGAGTGGGTAGAGTGGACCAGTGCTTCTGTTATAACCAAGGGTAAGTATTCTTTTCTGTATGGTAGGGTAGAGGTTTGTGCTCGCATTCCCGTCTGCAAGGGAGCATGGCCTGCTATCTGGCTTTTGGGAAGTGATCTTCCCTGGCCTGCGAACGGAGAGGTAGATATGTTAGAGTATTATCAGCACCAAGGGAAGCCTACCATTTTGGCCAATGCCTGCTGGGCTGGCGATACCGAGGAAGATACCCAGTGGGATTCCTCTTATACACCCCTAACTCATTTTACAGACCGTGATCCTGCATGGGCAACACGTTTCCATGTATGGCGAATGGATTGGGATGCGGATTTCATCCGTCTTTATCTTGATGATGAGTTGCTAAATCAGGTTGACCTGAAACGCACCATCAACGGAAAGGCTCGCGGAACGGGTATCAATCCCTTCCATAGTCCACAGTATCTGCTGCTAAATTTGGCGCTTGATACGCGCGTCAAGCAGTTTAATCCGGCTGACTTCCCTATGCGCTACGAGATTGACTATGTGCGCGTGTACCAAAAAGTAGGAAAGTGAAAAAAGTGGATATCTTTGTAGCAAATCGGTAGCTACATGCGTCATAAGGACAGAAATAACATAGCGCTATGGATATTAAGGAACAAGAGTTCTCGCGGATGGTCAGAGAGAATAAGAGCACAATATACACGGTGTGCTATATGTTCTCTAATGATGCAGACGAGGTGAGCGACCTCTTTCAGGAGACGCTCATCAATCTGTGGAAGGGTTTCGAGTCTTTCCGCAACGAGAGTAAGCTGAGTACATGGATTTATCGTGTAGCCATGAATACATGTATCTCTGCTGACCGTAAGAAGCGCAGGCAGGGCAGCAAAGTGCCTCTGTCTATGAATATTAACCTCTATGACGACGAGGATCACGAGACCAAGCAGGTCCGCCAGTTGCACGAACGTATTCAGAGGCTCGACCTTGTAGACCGTGCCTTGGTGATGATGTGGTTGGAAGGTATGAGCTACGAGGAGATTGCCGATGTGGTGGGAATCAGTGTTAAGAATGTGGGCGTGAAACTTGTCCGTATTAAAGAAAAATTGAAACAGAGATAAACTATGGAAGAAATGAACTTTGAGGAGATGCGTAATCAGATTGCGTTGCTCAAGCAAAAACTAGACCATCAGGAAATTGTCAATGATCATCTCCTCCGTGAAACCATGCGTACCAGGGTTACGGCTATTAATAAGACAAAAATTTTGTCTTTTGTTTGTGCGGCATGCTGTATTCTGTTATACCCGTTGCTGTCTATGTCGGGAGCACTTGGAAATGCCTTTGTAATAGTTACCTGCATTATGATGCTGTTCTGTACTTTTGCAACGTACTATATACACAGGCCCGTTGACCGTATGAACCTTATGACGGAGGATCTGGCAACTGTAGCCAAGGTCATGGCCAAGTTTCGCAAGCAGTACAACCAGTGGCTGTACTATGTCACTCCCTCGTTGTTAATTCCCTGGCTCTGTTGGGCTGTCTATGAGTTTGCATGGAAGAATGCACCAGACGGGATGAGCCATTGGTTGATGGCACTGCCATTGCTGGTGGGAGCTGTCATAGGCCTGCTCATAGGCTACTACATGCACAGAAATGCTGTGAATGCAGCCCAGAAGATTATAGAGCAGATAGAGGAAGAAGAGAATTAAAGGTTGTAATGCCTGTTGCGCAGGACGGCATCCAGTATGGTTATGGCCGCCATTGCCTCAACAATAGGGACAGCACGTGGTAGAACGCAAGGGTCGTGTCTGCCACGTGCTGTCAGTTTAGTGGCTTCTCCGTCCTTTGTTATGGTGTTCTGTTCCATTAGCAGGGTTGCTACGGGCTTGAAGGCTACGCGGAAGTAAATGTCCTCCCCGTTAGAGATGCCTCCCTGTATGCCACCGCTGTTGTTGGTGGCAAAGCCCGCCTTGCCGTCTGGTAGGGGAATCATCACATCATTTTGCTGGCTGCCGCGTGCCGTAACACCGGCAAATCCCTGTCCGTACTCAAAACCCTTTACGGCATTGATGCTTAGCATGGCATGGCCCAAAAGGGCATGCAGCTTATCAAAGGCAGGTTCGCCCAATCCTACGGGGCAGCCCTTTATGACACAACAGATAACACCGCCTATGGTATCGCCATCGGCTTTCACCTCAGTTATCAGGGCAGCCATTTTCTGGGCATAGGCGGGGTCAGGACAACGAACATCGTTGCTCTCTGTCAGCGTCAGGTCATAATCCTTGTATGTTCCGGGCAGAATAATATCGCCTACCTGCTGGGTATAAGCCCGAATACTGATCCCCATCTGCCTGAGTACCAGTTTAGCAAAGGCACCTCCAACTACCCGACTTATGGTTTCACGAGCAGAACTGCGTCCGCCACCACGATGGTCGCGGATGCCGTATTTCTGTGTGTAGGTATAGTCGGCATGGCTGGGACGATAGACATTTCGCATATTCTCGTAGTCCTGACTGTGCTGGTTGGTATTGCGTACCATAAAGCCAATGGGCTGTCCAGTGGTCTTGCCCTCGAAGATGCCACTCAGCAACTCTACCTTGTCAGCCTCGTTGCGTGCTGTAGTCAGCTTACTCTGCCCGGGGCGGCGGCGGTCCAACTCATGCTGTATGAAGTCCATGTCCACCGCGATACCTGCCGGCATGCCGTCTATTACACCACCTACGGCTGCTCCGTGGCTCTCACCAAAGGTGGTTATGCGAAATATCTGTCCGAAACTATTCATTTAAGTGAAGAGTGAAAAGTGAAGAGTGAAGAATCAAAATTACCTAACTGTCACCTGTCAACTATCAACTGTCAACTATGAATTTCCACAGCTGCCACAGCCGCTGTCGCAACTGCCACAACCACCGCTACAGCCACCACAACCACCGCTGCAGCCGCCACCGGTCAGTACGTTCAGGGCATCCTGAATTTCCTTGTTGTTAGCTTCGCGGCTCTCAATCACCTTGCCCACAAAATTCAGTTCTTTGCCGGCCAGAGGGTGGTTCAGGTCGACGGTAATCTCCGTATCTGTGATCTCTGTGATTGTACCGTTAAATCGCTCGCCTTCTGCATTTTGCAGGGGCACTACGGCACCCTCATAGATGTAACGCTTGTCAATTTTTCCGTTTATCATGAAGATGCTGGCGGGCACCTTCTGGACAGCTTCGGGTACAAAGGGACCGTAAGCTTCTTCTGTGCTCAGCTTGATATCAAACTCGGCTCCTGGAGCCAGAGGAGCAATCTGAGCCTCGAAGGCATCCAGTGTCATGCCTAAGGCTGAGATAAACTGGAAGGGGCGCTCTTCTGTTGCCTCTTCAATAAGTTCGCGTTCATTGCCTTGCATAGGGGCAAATAACTTGTAAGCTACGGTAATGTATTTGTTTTCTGCCATATTCTTTTTATAACCTTATCATATAAAATCGCTGCAAAGGTACGATTATGTGAGAGAAATATCAAATTTATTTGGGGATTTCTTTATTTTACCAAAATACTTTATATTTGCATCCAGAATGAACAATAATGTAAACGTACTATGGAAAAACGCGTTCTTTTGGCATTGATAATCATCTTATTGCTGGCGGCCGCTGCCGCTGCGCGTACGGTATCAGTTGCGAAGTTCGGGGCACGTCCTGATGACGGACGCTCTGATACGGAGGCGCTGAGGCGTGCAGCTGCCTATTGCCGTAAGCATCCGCAGACAACACTTTGCTTTCCTGCCGGCATGTACCAGTTGGACGATCCAGTGGCTATTGATATAGAAAGACGGGCCATCAGCGGTGCCTTGGGCAAGGGGCTTGAGGTGCAATGGGCACTCTTTCAGCCACAGAAGCCCTACGTTACAGGGTTGGACTTTACTGGTTGTGAGGGCCTGACCATAGAGGCGCGAGGGGCACGACTGCAGGTGGAAGGATGGATGCAGGTGCTCTCTTTCGTTGGCTGTAAAGGGGTAAAAGTGAACGGCATGGAAATTACCTATCGTCGTCCTGCCGCTACAGAGGGCAGGGTGGTGCGAACTTCGGAAAAGGACTTTGACATAGAATATGACCCTGCGCTGTATGCTTACATAGACAGCATTGTGCAGGGGCGCTATTACTTCTACAGTAGCGAGCGCAGGCATTTCTACTACGGCTATATATGGGACGCAGAACTGCTGCGCCCAGGGTTGGTGCGTGTGTCGTCAAAGGAGCAGCCTCCCGTAGGGGATGTCCTGATTATCCGCTATGGTGGTCATTATCGTCCGTGCGTGATGCTGCGCGAATCGGAAGACATCACCCTGCGAGACCTCTCTATCAGAAGCTATCCAGGCATGGGAGTGGTAGGGCATCTGTGCCACAACATTCTGATAGATAGCCTGAACGTCACGCCGGAAGAGGGCAGGTTCAGTTCTACCTCTACAGACGCTACGCACTTTACATCCTGCAGCGGCGACCTGACCATCTGCCATTCTACCTTTGCGGGAAATGGGGACGATTGTACGAATATTCATAACTACTACTGGCATATTATGCCCGATGCTACTGACCTCAGTCGGATAGAGGTGCGCGTGGAGGGTGCCGACCTGCACGCTCAGGCGTTGGATTATCCGCTGGTTGGGGATACGCTTATTTTGCTGAACCGTAGAACGATGCGGGAGGTTGGGTGCTACGTTACTCGTGCATGCAACATAGATGCCGAGAATTGGCGTGTAGATGTTACGCTGGATCATCCGTTGCCCACGGCAGATTGCCGACAGCTGCTGATGTACAACTATTCACGCTTCCCACGCGTACAGATACTGGACAATGTCGTGGACTATAACAATGGCAGGGCTTTCCTTTTGAAAGCCCGCGATGTGGTGGTACGCGGCAACCGCATAGGTCGTAGCACCCTGTCTGCCATCAAGTTGGGCGCTGAACTTAGTTGGCACGAGGCTGGTCCTGTAGAGCATGTGGTGGTGGAGGACAACGAAATCCAAGGCGCAGGGACAGACCGTGGCTATCGGGCCACAGGTGTTATGGTCACTACAGAGTCGCCCGAGACGCCATCGCATGTGAACCGAAATATCCTGATTCGTAACAACCACATCGAGGGAATTCATCCCATAGCCATCCTGTTGCATGATGCCCAAGATGTGGAGATTTATGGCAACACTTTTGTGAACGGACACGAGATTCTGCAAAGGAACTGCTGCGATGTACGTCTGGGTAGCAATAGCTACAGATAACAGAACGCAGGTTTCGGGATGACATTTTTATGCAATTGAATGCTCGTTTGTTACGAAATGAGCATAAATATCCTGTAAATTGTTGCAAATGAGCAGGATTTTGATTAATTTTGCCCCCTCATAATAATAAGGTAAGGAGAAAGCAATATGAAACATCAACTGAGGAGTGCTGTTTGTACCGAGGGACGCCGTATGGCTGGTGCCCGTGCTCTATGGGTGGCAAACGGTATGAAACGCGAACAGTTTGGCAAACCTATCATTGCCATAGTGAACTCATTTACACAGTTTGTGCCCGGACATACTCATCTGCATGAGATTGGGCAGATTGTGAAGGCCGAGATTGAAAAGCTGGGATGCTATGCTGCTGAATTCAACACTATTGCCGTGGACGACGGTATTGCTATGGGTCACGATGGTATGCTTTATTCGTTGCCCTCACGCGACATCATTGCCGACTCTGTTGAGTATATGGTGAATGCACACAAGGCAGATGCTATGGTGTGCATCAGTAACTGTGACAAGGTTACGCCTGGTATGCTGATGGCTGCCATGCGACTGAATATCCCTGCCGTCTTTGTTAGCGGCGGACCTATGGAGGCCGGTAAGGTGAACGGCGAGAATGCCGACCTGATTACGGCTATGATAAAAGGTGGTGACCCCACCGTCAGTGATGAGGAGTTGGAGATTGTGGAACATAGTGCCTGCCCTGGTTGTGGTGCCTGCTCTGGTATGTTCACCGCCAATTCTATGAACTCGCTGACAGAGGCTTTGGGCTTCTCGCTGCCTGGAAACGGAAGTATCCTGGCTACGCACGTTAACCGCGTGCAGCTCTTCAGAGATGCTGCCAAGTTGATTGTAAAGAATGCCTTTGCCTATTACGAGGATGGTGACGAAAGCGTTCTGCCTCGCAGTATTGCTACCCGCCAGGCTTTCCTGAATGCTATGACGCTGGATATAGCCATGGGCGCTTCTACCAATACGGTGCTTCACCTCTTGGCTGTTGCCCAGGAGGGTGGCGTAGACTTTAAGATGAGTGATATTGATGCCCTCTCACGCAAGGTGCCTTTCCTTTGCAAGTTGGCTCCCAACTGGCAGAAGTATTCTATTCAGGAGGAGAATCGCGCAGGTGGTATCCTGGGTATTCTGGGCGAGTTGGCTAAGGGAAATCTGTTGGATTTGACCTGCAAGCGTGTGAATGGTGCTACCCTCGGTGAGGATATCAAGAAGTACTCTATCACGGGTGATACTATTGATCCGGAAGCTGATAGAATCTATCACAGTGCTCCTGCTGGTAAGTTCTCTACCAAGATGGGCTCGCAGGATACTCGTTGGGAAAGCTTGGATACCGACCGTGCAAACGGATGTATCCGTGATATAGAACATGCCTATACTAAGGATGGCGGTATGGCTGTCCTCTTCGGAAATATTGCTCAGGACGGTTGCGTAGTGAAGACTGCCGGTGTAGCTCCTGAGTTGTGGCACTTTGAGGGTCCTGCTGTTTGCTTCGACTCTCAGGAGGATGCCTGCGAGGGAATCCTGGGCGGTAAGGTAAAGAAGGGTGACTGCGTGGTGATTACACACGAGGGTCCCAAGGGCGGTCCTGGTATGCAGGAGATGCTCTATCCCACATCATACATCAAGAGTATGCACATGGGTAAGGAGTGTGCCCTGATTACGGACGGTCGTTTCTCTGGCGGTACCAGCGGCTTGAGCATTGGTCATATCTCGCCTGAGGCTGCCAGCGGTGGTAACATAGGCAAGATTAAGGATGGTGACATTATCGTCATTGACATCCCCTCTCGTTCCATCAATGTAAAATTAACCGATGAAGAATTGGCCGCTCGTCCACAGCAGCCACTGAAGCGTAAAAGAGTTGTTAGTAAAGCCTTACAACATTATGCAAAGAGTGTAAGCAGTGCAGATAAGGGAGGGGTAAGAATCTAAAAGCCCCCTCTAACTCCCCCTTTGGGGGAGGATAGATAGTTTGAGAATAGTTAATGCAATGATATTAGAAAAAGAAAATATTAATCGTTCCACCCAAGGGGGGGGAAAGAAAGGGGGCCAAGGTCTTCTTATCTCTGGTGCAGAGGCTATGATGCGTAGCCTTGAGAATCAGGGGGTAGATGTGCTCTTTGGCTATCCTGGCGGTGCCATCATGCCTACGTATGATGCACTTTATGATCATAAGGATAAGTTACATCACATTCTGGTACGTCACGAACAGGCTGCTGTACACGCTGCTCAGGGCTATGCCCGTGTGAGTGGCAAGGTGGGATGTGCCATTGTTACCAGCGGTCCTGGCGCTATGAATACTATAACAGGTGTAGCAGATGCCCTGATGGACTCAACTCCATTGGTTGTTATCTGCGGACAGGTAGGAGCAGCCATGCTGGGAACGGATGCGTTCCAGGAAGTTGACGTGGTAGGTGTGACACAGCCTATCACTAAGTGGAACTATCAGATCAGAAGAGCTGAGGATATAGCATGGGCCGTTGCCCGTGCCTTCTTTATTGCCAGTAGCGGTCGTCCAGGTCCTGTAGTGCTGGACTTTACCAAGAATGCGCAGACGGCAATGATAGAGTATCAGCCTCAGACCATCGACTTCATCCGTAGCTATAACCCATGTCCTCAGCCTGCTGAAGGTGCTGTGGAGATGGCTGCCAAGATGATTAACGAGAGCGTGAAACCCTTTATGCTGGTAGGTCAGGGCGTAGAACTTGCCGGTGCCAACAAGGAACTGCTGGCATTGTGCGAGAAGGCCCAGATTCCTTTCGGAACGACTTTCCTCGGACTTTCTGCTGCTCCCTCAGACCATCCGCTGAATATGGGCCGTCTGGGTATGCATGGTAACTTGGCTCCCAATGTGATGACCAATCAGTGCGACTTGCTGATTGCCGTTGGTATGCGCTTTGACGACCGTGTGACGGGTAACCTGAAGAACTACGCCAAGCAGGCTAAGATTATCCATTTGGATATAGATCCCAGTGAAATAGATAAGAATGTTAAGGTAAATCAGGCTGTCTTGGGTGATTGTAAGCAGACGCTGCCTGCTATCACCAAGTTGGTGGACAAGGCTAAACATAAGGCCTGGATAGACGGCTTCAAACCCTACGACGAGAAAGAATATAATAAGGTAATAGAACCTGCTTTGCATCCTACGGAAGGACCCCTGCTGATGGGCGAGGTAGTACGTAAGGTGAGCGATGCTGCCAACAGCGAGGCTATCATGGTGACCGATGTTGGTCAGAACCAGATGTTCGGTTGCCGTTACTTCAAGTTCACCAAGCCCCGCTCGGTTGTTACTAGCGGTGGTTGCGGTACTATGGGCTTTGGTATCCCTGCAGCCATAGGTGCTACCTTTGGCGCTCCTGACAGAACGGTTTGTATGTTCTGTGGCGATGGCGGATTCCAGATGACCATCCAGGAGCTTGGAACCATCATGGAGCAGCGCTGCCCCGTGAAGATGATTCTCCTGAACAACAACTACCTTGGCAACGTGCGCCAGTGGCAGTATATGTTCTTCAACAAGCGCTATTCATTCACTCCTATGCTGAACCCCGACTACGAGAAGATTGCAGCTGGTTATGGAATCCCCTGCAAGACCGTTGTTGACAGAAAGGATTTGGATGCCGCTATTCAGGAGATGCTGCAGACAGATGGTCCTTACATCCTGCAATGTGCTGTGATGGAAGAGGACAATGTGCTGCCTATGACACCTCCGGGAGGTAATGTGGATGAAATGTTGTTGGAAGTAAAGTAAAGAGGTATGGAAGAAAAAAAGAAATATGGTGCTGTTGAGTGTGGTGACTGCAATACCTGCGGAAAGTGCGATGAGCAGAATGTAACGGAATCCTTTGATGCTGCCGTAAGGGCTGCGGCTTCTGTTGACCGTGACTCGTACGAGAAGAATCTGGCTCGTCAGCGTCAGGCTACCCTGGCAGATGATGTAAGGAGCGACGGACAGTATGAGACTTTCTCCAGAAATGCCGTGGCACGCAGATCAACAGCCGGTAAGGAGGGCTCTCTGCTTAACCACAAGGGACTTACCCTCTATACATTAATTATATATTCAGAGAACTACGCTGGTGTGCTGAACCAGATTACGGCAGTCTTTACACGTCGTCAGGTGAACATTGAGTCGCTGAATGTTTGTTCATCCAGTACTCCTGGTGTGCACAAATACACCATTACCTGTTTCTGTAAGCAGGAAATGGCCGAGATGCTGTGTAAGCAGATAGAGAAGAAGATTGATGTCCTGCAGGCTAACTGTTTCCTGGAGGACGAGATCTTTATCTTGGAGACATCGTTGCTGAAACTCTCAACCCCTGTTGTATTGGCTAATCCTGAGATATCACGTATTGTGCGCAGGTTCGATGCCCGAATAGTAGAGGTTAATCCCACTTATACCACGGTAGAGAAGACGGGTGTGACAAGTGATGTGCTGGAGCATTTCAAGTGTCTGGATAATCTGGGTTGTGTACTTCAGTTTGTCCGTTCTGGTCGCATTGCCATCACCAAGTCATGCGTAGAACGTCTGGATCAGTATATCGCAAAGCGTGAGGAAGAAAGGGATAATGCATGAATGTGCTTGAAAAGATAGACACTCATCCATTCTACGTAGAGCCCTTTCATGTTGACTTCACAGGTCGCATCTTCATGGGCATACTGGGAAACCATCTGCTGAATGCTGCAGGTAACCATAGCCAGAAGAGAGGGTGGGGCATAGGAGCACTCAACGAGAATCACTATACTTGGGTGCTGAGCCGTCTGAGCATAGAAATGGAGGAGATGCCTCGCCAGTATGAGCATGCCCAGGTGAAGACATGGGTGGAAAGTGTGATGAAACTCTTCACTAACCGTAACTTCGCCATTCTCAGGTCAGACGGAACACCTTACGGATATGCCAGAAGCGTATGGGCGATGATTGATATGGAAACAAGAAAACCCTGCGACTTGCTGAATCTCTATAACGGTGACATCCTGAACTATGTGGTTTTGCCTGAGGAGAATGTGTGTCCCATAGCCGGACACGGCAGATTCCGCTTCAAAGATGCGCAGCTGGTACGCACCATAGATACGTATTACAGCGATGTGGACATAAACGGGCACATCAACAGCATCAAGTACATAGAGCACATTCTTGACCTGTTCCCACGCGAGAGGTTCGAGAAGCATAGTATCCGCAGATTTGAGATTGCTTACAAGGCAGAATCTTATATGGGTGACCGACTGAGCTTCTATATCCAACCCGTTGATGAGAATGAGACGGATGTGGAGGTTAAGAAAAATGAAAGCGATGTGGTCTGCCAAGCAAAAATTTGTTTCCGATAGTGCTTATTTCAATATTATTTTGTAACTTTGCAAACGGTATTAGATAAAAGAAAATCAATCAATTATAATCCACATAAAACAAATCTAACAATGGCAAAAATGAATTTTGGCGGCGTTATCGAGGAGGTAATGACCCGCGAAGAGTTTCCTTTGGAGAAAGCTCGTGAGATTTTGAAGGATGAGACCATCGCTGTTATCGGTTATGGTGTTCAGGGTCCTGGTCAGGCTTGCAACTTGCGTGACAACGGTTTCAACGTAATTGTTGGCCAGCGTCAGGGTAAGACTTTCGAGAAGGCTATTGCTGACGGTTGGGTTCCCGGTGAGACTCTGTTCTCTATCGAGGAGGCTGCCACCAAGGGTACTATCGTAATGTGTCTGCTCTCTGATGCAGCTGTAATGAGTGTATGGCCTACACTTCAGAAGTGCTTGCAGCCAGGCAACGCTCTTTACTTCTCTCATGGCTTCGCTATCACTTGGAATGACCGTACAGGTTGTGTTCCCCAGAAGGATATCGACGTTATCATGGTTGCTCCTAAGGGTTCCGGTACATCATTGCGTACTATGTTCCTCGAGGGTCGCGGCTTGAACTCATCATATGCTGTTTATCAGGATGCTACAGGTAAGGCTCTTGATCGTACACTGGCTCTGGGTATCGGTATCGGTTCCGGTTATCTGTTCGAGACAACCTTCCAGCGTGAGGCTACCAGCGACCTGACAGGTGAGCGCGGCTCACTGATGGGTGCTATCCAGGGTTTGCTCTTGGCTCAGTACGAGGTACTGCGTGAGAATGGTCACACACCCTCTGAGGCTTTCAACGAGACCGTTGAGGAGTTGACTCAGTCTCTGATGCCTCTGTTTGCTCAGAAGGGTATGGACTGGATGTATGCTAACTGCTCTACAACAGCTCAGCGTGGTGCTCTTGACTGGATGGGTCCCTTCCACGATGCTATCAAGCCTGTAGTTGAGAAGCTGTATGCAAGCGTTAAGAGCGGTAACGAGGCTCAGATCTCTATCGATGCTAACTCTAAGCCTGACTACCGTGTAGGTTTGGAGAAGGAGCTTGCTGCTCTGCACGATTCAGAGATGTGGCGTACTGCTGAGGTAGTTCGTAAGCTTCGTCCTGAGAACAACTAATTCTCGGAAGATTATAAGTTTGAAAAAGGAGGCAACCAGTGGTTGCCTCCTTTTTTTGTTGAAAGACTGACAACAAAGAGCAGTCGTAATTTAATAACCAGTCAACTCTATCCAGTCGTAAGACAGGAAACTGACAACCCAAATCAGCGAACTACTACAGTACTCTTGCCAGAGTACTCGAGTACTTCAACCAGAGTACTGGAGTACTTTAACCGGAGTACTGGAGTACTCCTTGGGAAGTACTGGCTCTTGGAGTATAGGATGGATCTTTAGAGTAACGCAGAAGCTGGTTACGGTTAAGTTGACTGAATCGAGGAGATGATTAGGATGAGAACGGAGAATTTAATGAAATAAGAGAGGGGCAACCAATTGGCTGCCCCTCTCTTATTGTTGCATTTTCCTGTTTCTGATTAATAGAAGAGGTAACGCTTGTCCTGAACGTCAGCCTTCAAGTACAGCTCGTTGGTGAAAGCGCTGAGGGCACGCATGCTCATCTGAGCAGCCTGCTGCTTCTCCTGCTTAACATCGAACTTAATGTCAGACTTGGTCTGGTTGAGTACCTGGTAAGCGTAAACGGCGCCGTTACCCTTGATGCCAGCCTTGAAGTCACCCTTCTTGGCAGCGCTAACAGAACCGCTCAGAGCGGGCTCGCTGTTACCAACCTTAGAGATAAAGGCGTTGTTGGCAAAGTTAACGTGCTTGATAGTGTCAGTAACAGCACCTTCCATCTTAGCAACGTCGGCAATGCTCTTTGCAGCCTTTATTTTCTCCTGCAACTTGGCAGCCTTCTTGTCCTTCTGAACCTCGCTTGTCAAGTAAGCCTTAACCTGCTCGTCGTCCCATTTCATATAACCCTTTTCGTTGATGCCTGTCAGCATTACAACCAGCAGATGGTCGTTATCACCACACTCGTAGAGGGGAGAAACGTCACCAATCTTGGTGTCCTCGTTGAAGATCCAACGCAGGGTCTCGCGTGTGCTGTGAACACCAGCTACAGTGTGCTCTGTGTTAGCCATTGTTCGGGTCTGAACATTGTAACCTGCCTTAGAAGCGTTAGCCTCGATGTCCTCAGCCTTGGGGTTACCTGCCAGGAAGCTGGCGAAGTCGTTGTAAGCCTTGCCGTATGTTTCCTTACTGAAGTCGATAGCGCGCTTGATAACAGCAACGTTGTACTTGTTGATGATATTGCGACGGTCTGTAATCTGTGCTACGATAACGCCCTGACCATCCAGTACAATCTTGTTGTTAGAACCTACAGCGGCAGTTGTAAGTGTATTGATGAACTTGCGGTTGTTCTCGTCCAATGTCTGGCCTTCGTACTGAGCACTTGTAATCCACACCTTCTCAGCGGGCTGGTTGTACTTCTTGGCAATAGAGTCGAAGTTTGCGCCGGCAGCCAAAGCATTCATGATAGAATCTGCAGTCTTCTCGGCAGCTTCCATATCCTTGCCGGGAGCAGCAATCTGACGAACCTCAACAGAGTCAGGACGGCTAACCTTCTCGATCAGACGAACAATGTTGATAGTGTTGTCATGCTCGTGAACGAAAGGACCTACCTGAGTGCCTGCAGCCATAGAATCCAGCAGTTCAGCTACATCGTGGGGAAGAGCCTTGCTGCTAACGGGTACTGCGCTGTATGCAACCTGGCTGGCAGCCTCGCGAACGGTCTTTGCTGGGTCAGCACTCTCGCTCAGAGCCTGTGCATAACCTTCCATTTCCTTCTGCAGAGCATCCTTGTCAGCTTTGCTGGCAGTAACTGCGATGTCAATGTACTTGAACTCGCGAGTCTCCTGAGTGGTGCGGAAGATTTCCTTCATCTCGTTATACTTAGCCTTCAGATCAGCATCCTCAACGGTGATGTCTGCGTCCTTGACGCTAGTGTAGGGGAGTGCAGCCAGAAGAATCTCGCTCTCGTTGGCACGGCCTTCAAAGTTAGCCTTAGCACAGATGGGGTTGCTGACGATAGTACCTGCAAGGAGTGACTGGTATTTCTGAGCCAGTGTCTGCTGACGGATAGTCTTCTCGATGAACTTCCAGTAGTTGTACATCTGCATGTACTGATCCTTAATCTCTGAACCATATTCAGCGTTGTTCATTACATCGTCCTTCTGGCTCAGGAACTGCTTCAACTGGTTAACATCAAAACCGCCCTGCTGGTTGCGGAAGGGAGTCTGTGCCAACATAGGGTTCTTGCCTTTGTTGATGATGTCCTGAATCTCGGCATCAGTAACAGTCAGACCCAGCTTCTTGCACTCGTGCTCGATAATCTGCTGGTTAACGTATGTCTGCCAAACCTGATCGCGGATGGAAGACAACTGGTCGTCATTCAGAGAACTCAGACCGTTGGTGAATTTAATAACATCTGTGTACTCGTCAACCAATGCATTGAACTCCTGCACGTTGACACTTTCGCCATAAATCTTACCGATTCTCTGGTGCTTCTCTGTCTGAGTGTATGAGAGAGAGCGGACGAACTCCTCGGCAATGAAGGCGAACAGGGCCAGACCTACCACGGCGATAAGGATCTTTCCCTTGTTACGGATTTTTTGTAATGTTGCCATTTTTTTATAGTTATTTATTTGTTGTTGTTTTCACAATTAGCGTACAAAGATAAGAAAAAAAATCTATACCTCTCTTATATAATAGGGAAAAAGTGCAATTAATTAAGCACTTTCAATTTTACAAGCTCAATCTTTGTGGTGGTGTTCTGCAGGATTTTGAATTCGTATTGCCCGAATTTTACCACTTCGTTCAGTTTGGGGAAACTCTGGTATTCATGCAGAATCAGTCCGCCAACGGTCAGGTACTCATCACTTTCGGGCAGGTCAAGTCCCAGTAACTCGTTGGCTTTAGCTATCTCTATGCGGGCAGAAAGCAGGTACTCATCATCGCCCAGGTCGCGAGCTACATAGTTGGTGCTGTCATGCTCGTCTTCAATCTCTCCGAAGATTTCCTCTACCAGGTCTTCGAGGGTGACAATGCCGCTGGTTCCTCCGAATTCGTCAACAATCACGGCCATGGATTTTTTCTGCGCAGTAAAGATGCTCAGTAGCTTCTGTGCGTTCATGGTTTCGGGTACGATGGGTATTTCCTTGATGTTCTTTCGCCAATCGTCGTCCTCCTTCAGTCGGAACATCTCGGCTGTATGGATGTAACCCGTGATATTGTCTATGTCTCCTTTGTAAACGATAATCTTGGAGTGTCCGCTTTCTATGAAATGGTTTCTTAGTATGTGCAGATCTGTGTCTTCGTCAACGGCATCAATCTCTGTACGCGGTACAATGCAGTCCCTTACCTTTACGTTGCTGAATCCTAATGCGTTATGGAAGATCTTTATCTCCTCGTCAATCTTCTTGTCGTCTTCAATATTCTCTATATTGCTCTGGATCAGGTAGTCCAGATCGACCTTGGTAAAGGTCTTTTCCATCTCGGCCTTCTTTACTTTTTGTCCCATTATCCTCAGTGTGAGTTTGCTGATGCCGGAGGTGAATTTACTGATAGGCCATAGGATGATGTAGAAGATGTATGCGGGCAAGGCAAAGACGTTCATCATCCTATTGGGGGTCAGTTTGAAGAGAGTCTTTGGCAGGAACTCGCCCGTTACCAACACGACCATGGTGCTCAGGATTGTCTGGGTAAGCAGGCAAATCACCTCATTGGGACAATCGCCCTCTGTCTGGTGTACGCCTAACGGTATAAGGATGAACTTGTTGATAAGACCTGCCATCAGAATACCATATACTACCAATGCGATGTTGTTTCCTACCAGCAGTGTGGAGATGAAATTGTTGGGGTGACGGTAGAAGGTGTCTATCAGTCGTGAGGTGAAGCCCCTTTGCTCGCGCTCCATCTCGAATCGCAGTTTGCTGCTGGAAACGAAGGCGATCTCCATTCCGGAGAAGAATGCTGAGAAGAACAGGGCAATCAGGGTTTCTATGATGAGGGTACTTTCTGCGTACATCTTATTTCTTGTATAATCTGTTTAAGGGTCGCGATATAATATGTTATGATTATCTTTTCTCCGGAGCAGGCAGGAATCTCATCTGCTTGGCAGATTTGGTAGGCTTAGTTGGTTCAGGCTGTTCTGGTGCGGCAACAGAATCCTGTGTTTGCTCTTCTCCTTCTTTCTCTGTGATGGGGAAGGCTCCTATAGAGTTGTTTACGTAGTATTGTGTCATCTGTTCGTTGCTATGGAACTCTGTTCCTTCCAGCTCACGTTCAGGTGTGATAATGCGTATGTATTGGTAGCTCCACATCTCGTGCTTGTTCAAATCCCAGAAGAGTTCCTCCGTGCGGAATACGTCCCCCTTGGTGTTTCTTACTACCACACGTCCTCTCAGTTCCCACAGATATTGTTCGTGCAGGTATGCTGTGTCTGATTGTACGTATAGGTCGATGTGGAAATTCTCGTCGTAGCGCTCCATCAGTAATCCTTTGTAGAAATTCCATGTGGGTGCCTGTCCGGCAGTACCGTTCAGTATATCCCATTCCTCGGCTACCAGATGGTAGCGCATGACGCCTGAGTCGGAGATAAAGGTGTTAACACCTCTTACATGCATGAAGAGCAGCGAGTCTGAGTCGTCAATGGCTTCTGCCATATGTTCAGTTCTGGTGCTGCACGAGAAAGATATGCCCAGAACTGATATCAGGCTGCATAGGATTATGGCTCTACGTGGATTCAATCTTTGAGGGTACTAAATTAGTGAATTTTGTACTTCATGAACCATGCTTCGTTGAAGGTAATGCCTAAATTCAGCATGACGTAGTTCTCTGTAATATGATTGGTAACGCTGGGAGAGCGTCTGAGCCATTCAAGTCCTACATTCAGCACACTTTTGCTGTTGGCGTTGATGTTCTTGGAGAAGGGAAGTGGCAGTCCTACTCCGGCTGTTAAGGAGTATTCTTTGGGGCCATCAACACCGTTTACTTTCAGATATGGGGTAGAGTAGCTGGCACCTACGCGATAGTGGATGCGCTTCCAGTAATAGGATACGAATGGGTTGGGGGTGAACTCGGCTCCTAAAGAAACCCTGAATCTGTTCTTGTAGCCACCTGTCTGGGTGATGAATCTGGGAACAGAGCCTACTGTTACCATCTGGGGAGTACGACAAGAGCCCCAGAATTCATGCTTGAAGTCCATGCCTACAACCAGATTACCCTTGTGTCTCCATGTGGCGCCAATGCCATAAGTGTAGGGGAGGTCGAAAGCGTTGGGTATTGTATCTGCACTTTCGTCATCCTGCTCGTCAGTGTATCTGAACAAAACAGCATTACTCTTTATCTGGTGTCCGATGCTTGCTGTGGCTCCTAGGGTCAGCACATCGTCGGGGGTGAGACGTATGGGGTACTGGGTACCAAAATCCAGTTTCCAGGTTCTGATTTCTGCACTTTCTATGGAGTTGAGTCCGTTGTAAGAAGATGAACCGTCACCCGTTGAGTAGGTTTGCAGAACGTAATGGTTGTAGTCTCCCCAGATGAAACTGGCGTTGACGCCTAAAGACAATTCCTTGAAAACTTTATAACCTAATCCTAAATAGACCTGATGCAGGCCACCGTCGCCATTATAATTGCTGGTGCTGGTGATGATCTGTTGGGAATTGGGGTCTTTGGTAACCCTGCTTGAACTGGAGAAGTCGTATCCGATGGTGGTGTACGGCATGAAACCGGCAGAGAGTCCCATGTTGCGGTAAAGTCTCAGGCCGATGTTTACATAATCCAGTTTGCATTGGTATATGTTAATCTTGTTGCCATTTTGTTGCATATTACCATAGGCTGCCGTCATTCCAGCGTCCAGCAGAAGGGTGGTGGAGTCTATGGCCGAGTATGATGCAGGGTTGAGCGTATTGATTCGGTTGCCGGCACGGTATCCCAGTCCTGTTCCACCCATAGCCTTGCTGAAGCCTTGTGCTTGGTTCTCAAGTGTTCCCAAACCGAAGCGTGAATAAGAAGAGCTGCTTCCGTTGCTCTGTGCCATCATGTTCAGGCACAACGTACTTGCCAACAGTAAACTGCCTATTTTACTGAATCTTATCATAATTGTAGTCTAATATCTTGTTGAGTCCTCTAGGAACTATGAATTTGTCTGCAAAGATGCTGTTTTTGATATTCGTGTCAAAGTTGATCTTGTCTCCTCCTGTAAGGAATACCAGCAGGTTAGGGTATTTGGCCCTCATGGACTTAATGTATCCCTCTATCTCGTACTTCATGCCACGTAGTACGCCTGATCGGATGGCTGTCTCTGTGTTGTATCCCAAACCAGGAACTTCGCCCTCGGCTTGAACAAGAGGAAGGCGTACGGTATGCTCGTGCAGAGCATGAAGTCGCATTTGCATGCCAGGAGCAATGTTGCCGCCCCAGTAGTTCTTCTTGGCATCTATCACATCGTAGGTGATGCAGGTTCCTGCGTCTATGATCAGGATGTCCTTCTCGGGCTTCAATATGCTGGCACCTACAGCTGCTGCCAAACGGTCTGAACCTAAGGTGTGAGGTGTTTTGTACTTGTTGCAGATAGGGATGGGGGTGTCTGGCGTGAATCTCAGAATAGGAAAAGGCATGCTGGTGAGCATGTCCTCTACTGCTTCCGGGATGCCTATAACAGACCCTACGATACCACAGTCAAAGTGGTATTTGCTCGCAAACGCTGGCAAAGCGGCCAGAGTATCGTTGTTTGTCTTTATTTCCTCAACGGGTTCTTCCCCGTCGAAGGCTACTAGTTTGGCAACTGTATTGCCTATATCAATTATCAATTTCACGGGTGCAAAGGTACATTATTTAATTGAGATTAGAAATAACAAAACTGAAAGTTTTACATTCCTTAGCAAAAATAAACTTAAAAAACCCCTCTATTTATAGAAAAACATTACCTTTGCGTTATGTTTTTAAGACGTGTTATCTTATTTGTGGCCTTGTTGCCTTCTTTGTTTCTGGGTTATGCGCAGGAACTGGACAGTATTCGTGCCAGCTTGATTACTTGCTCACCCGGACAGGAGGCGTATGAATTGTATGGTCATACAGCCCTCCGTATTCAGAATTATACTGCAGGTCAGGATCTGGTCTTTAACTATGGGATGTTCTCCTTTAAACAGCCTCATTTTATCTGGCGTTTCATACGTGGGAAATGTGACTACATGGTGGTTCCCATTCCTTGGCAGTATTTTACTCGCGAGTATGAAGAGCGTGGTTCCTCCATTACAGAACAGGTGCTGAATCTGACCCAGGAGGAGGCAAACAGGATGTACCTGAGAATGCTGGAGGAATGCAAGCCTGAGAATAGACAGTACAGATATAATTTTCTTTACAATAACTGTACTACCAAAGTCAGGGATATCATAGAAAGCTGTGTGGAGGGTAGGATAGTTTACCCGGATAGTATTCCGCTCTATACTCATCGTCAGATGTTGCATCAATATACCAAGGAACATCCGTGGGCGCAAGAAGGAAATGATATTCTGCTTGGCGCAGCTGTTGATACGTTGGTCAGCATCCGTTCGGCTCAGTTTGCTCCAGAGTATATGCTCAGGTATGCTGACAATGCCTATATCTATGCAGCTAACAATGACAAACGACCTCTGGTTTTGGAAAAGGAAATTCTTTTACAGGAAAGACCTCAGGTGATACAATCGGAATTCCCTCTTTCCCCCAAACAAGCTATGGCCGTTCTGCTGTGCTTTTCTATATTAGTTGTGCTGGTGGAACGCTGGGCTAACTGGCAGTTCTGGCTTTGGGATGCTGTCTTGTTACTGGGGCAGGGTGTGGCAGGCATGGTGCTGCTGTTTATGTTCTTCTTCTCCGAGCATCCGGCTGTTGGCAGTAACTGGCAGATTTGGGTATTGAATCCTGTTGCACTGATAGCGCTCCCAATGGTGATAAAAGCTGCTTATCAGCGTAAGAAGACTATGTGGCATGCTGCTTTTTTTGTGATTTTGACAACTTTTGTTGTATTTTCTCCTTGGATGCCACAAGAATTTGGAAAATTAGTTGTACCTTTGGCGCTAACTTTGCTCACAAGGCCTATAAGTTATTACTTATACTACCGTAAGAACAACAAGAAATGACGCCAAAAGGAAATAGATTCATAACGTCGCTCATGGCATTGCTTGCCATCATGGGAGCCGAGGCACAGACTACGTCCGAGGTCCCCTGTCTGGTGGTGAATGTGATGATAGACCAACTCCGCTCGGATTATCTGGAAGCCTTCTCGCCCTTGTATGGGAAGGGTGGTTTTGCCCGACTGATGGAGAAGGGACGTATGTACACACAGGCCGAGTATCCTTTTGACGGACCCGATGCGGCTTCCTCTGTAGCTTGCTTTGTTACAGGAACCAGTCCGTATGAGAACGGTATCATAGGTCAGCGATGGTTAGACCGTCAGACATTGCAGCCCGTTTTCTGTGTGGACGACAATCAATATACCGGGCTTTTCACATTAGACAAATCCTCGCCCCAGTACCTTGCGGTCTCTACTATCGGTGATGAACTGAAAGTTGCCAGCGAGGGTAAGAGCGTTGTCCTGTCCATTGCTCCCAACCGTGATGCGGCCATCCTTTCTGCTGGTCATGCTGCCGATGGGGCTATTTGGATTGATGACTGGACGGGACATGTTTCAGGTACTTCATACTATGGTGCATTGCCTGAGTGGGCAACAGATTTTGAGAATGATAATCCTCTCTCGTCTCGTATCAGCAATATTGTCTGGAAACCGCTTAACGACGAGGTTGTCAACTTCAGTTACTTTGTCTTTGAGGGCAGTAAGAAACCCTTCAGTCATAAGTTTACGGGTGACAGGAAGTTCCGCCAGTTCAAGGCCAGTTCATGCGTGAATGACGAGGTCAATCTGCTGGTAAAACAACTTCTTGATAAAACCAATATCGGTACCGATGGGGTGCCTGATATGTTGAACCTTACTTATTATGCGGGAGGTTTGGACCATGAGTCCGACTCAAAGTACGCTATGGAGGTTCAGGATACCTATGCACGCCTGGATCGTCAATTGGAAGAACTTATCAATGCCGTTGAGAACAAGGTAGGGCAGAACAAGGCCCTCTTTGTGATTACCAGCACCGGGTATTCAGATAGCGAGGATGCTAAGGACCTCAGCCTTTATCGTATCCCCACCGGAACCTTCTCTATTACCAAGGCTAAACTCCTGCTGAATATGTACCTCATAGCTGTTTACGGTCCTGGTGACTATGTCGAGACGGTTATGGGCAATGAGCTTTACCTGAATCTGAAGCTGATAGAGAGTCGCAACCTGAACCTGACGGAGGTTCTGGAACGCAGTAGCGACTTCCTGATTCAGTTGAGTGGCGTAAAGGATGTGTATTCCAGCCAACGTCTGGCTTTAGGTGCTTGGACGCCCGGCATCAGTAAACTTCGTAATGCCTACAACCCCAAATGTTCTGGGGATATCACCATACAGGTTTCACCAGGTTGGAATCTGAGGAACGATGATACGTTGGAGCAGTCATTTGCTCGCGAATCCTACATGGGCTTCCCCCTCTTCCTTTTCGGATGTGGTGTGGCCCCCGAAAAAGTAAACATTCCTGTTAGTATAGATAGAGTAGCGCCTACATTGTCTAAGGCACTGCGTATCCGTGCCCCGAATGCATGCTCACAGGCTCCGTTGAATTATTAGGAGCCCCCTCCGTCTTCCCCTTAGGGGAGTGGTTGAAGAAAGGGATAAATAAGTTACAGCTGGTTACAGCTCCCGTCTATTCCGTCGACGGGTGATTGATTGAAAAGAATGAATATATAAAGGTATAGTTGACGTTGACGTTAACGTTATCGTTTCAAAATTATAGATATGGATATAACAAAGATATTAGTTAAGATTTTTGGCGACAAGAAGTCGCGCGACCTCAAGGCTTACCGCCCTCTTGTGGAGAGCGTGCTGAACATTTACCCTGAGATTCAGGCACTCAGCAATGATGAGTTGCGTGCCCGTACGCAGCAGATAAAGCAGCGTATTCAGGATTCTGCCAGCGACTTGCGTGCACAGATTCAGGAACTGAAGGATCGTATCCCCAATACAGATATTCAGGACCGTGCTCCTATCTTCCATCAGATTGACAAGTTGGAGAAGGATGTGCTGGAGGTGTTGGAGAAAGCTCTTGATGAGGCTCGTGCCGAGGTGTTCGCCATTGTTAAGAGTACTGCCGAGCGTTTGGCTCATGCCGAGAACGGTGTTATAGAGGTAACGGCTAACGACTTTGACCGTCAGTTGGCTGCTACCCATGATTTTGTAGAGATAGAGGGCGATAAGGCCATCTACCATAACCACTGGGTAGCCGGTGGTAACGACCTCTTGTGGGATATGGTACACTTTGATGTACAGCTCTTCGGAGGTACCGTACTGCATCAGGGTAAGATTGCCGAGATGTTCACGGGTGAAGGTAAGACCCTTACTGCTACGCTGCCCGTCTTCCTGAACGCCCTTACCGGTAATGGTGTTCATGTGGTTACCGTGAATGATTATCTGGCCAAGCGTGACTCAGAGTGGATGGGTCCCATCTACATGTTCCATGGCTTGAGCGTAGACTGTATTGACAAACACCAGCCCAATAGCGAGGCTCGCCGCAAGGCTTACATGGCAGATATCACTTTTGGTACTAACAACGAGTTCGGTTTCGACTATCTGCGTGATAACATGGCACAGGATCCCAGGGATCTGGTGCAGCGTATGCACAACTATGCTATTGTGGATGAGGTTGACTCCGTTCTGATTGATGATGCCCGTACACCTCTTATTATTAGTGGTCCCGTACCTAAGGGTGATGATCAGCAGTTCGAAGAGTATCAGCCTTTGGTAGAGCGCCTGGTAAATGTACAGCGTCAGTTGGCTACCCAGTATCTTGCTGATGCCAAGAAGCTTATTACAGAAGGTATGGAGCAGAACGACAAGCAGAAGACCTCAGAGGGCTTCCTGTCACTCTTCCGTTCTCATAAGGCGCTTCCTAAGAACAAGCCTCTTATCAAATTCCTCTCTGAGCCTGGTATCAAGGCTGGTATGCTTACCACAGAGGAAATCTACATGGAGAACAACAACCGTCGTATGCACGAGGCTACTGATGTGCTGTACTTTGTTGTTGATGAGAAACAGAACAGCGTAGACCTTACCGATAAGGGTAACGAGTGGCTGGCTTCTCAGGTAAATGATGCCGAGCTCTTTGTGCTGCCCGATATAGGTTCTGTAATGCATAAGATTGAGACCTCTGACCTGACTCCTGAGGAGCAGATCGAGGAGAAGGATAAGGTGTTCAATGACTATGCTGCCAAGAGCGAGCGTGTTCATACCATCCAGCAGCTCTTGAAGGCTTATACTATGTTCAACCTGAATGATGAGTATGTTATTCAGGATGGCGAGATTAAGATTGTAGATGAGCAGACGGGTCGTATTATGGAAGGTCGTCGTTGGAGTGATGGCTTGCATCAGGCTGTCGAGGCCAAAGAGCATGTCAAGGTACAGGCTGCTACCCAGACCTATGCTACTATCACCTTGCAGAACTATTTCCGTATGTATCATAAGCTTTCTGGTATGACGGGTACCGCTATTACCGAGGCTGGTGAGTTCTGGGATATCTACAAACTGGATGTTGTAGAAGTTCCCACTAACCGTGAGGTGATACGTAACGATATGAACGACCGAGTTTACCGTACACAGCGCGAGAAGTACAAGGCCGTAATAGAAGAGGTAGAGGTAATGCGTAACGCGGGCCGTCCTGTCTTGGTGGGTACAACCAGCGTGGAGATTTCTGAGATGCTGAGCAAGATGCTTCAGATGCGCAAGATACCTCATCAGGTTCTGAATGCCAAGTTGCACCAGAAGGAGGCTGATATCGTAGCTAAGGCTGGTACCAGCACTCTCACAACCGTAATGGTTGATGGTAAGCCCGAGGAGCGTATGCTGGGTACTGTTACTATTGCAACGAATATGGCTGGTCGTGGTACCGATATTAAGCTTACCCCCGAGGTAAAGGCTGCCGGCGGTTTGGCCATCATTGGTACAGAACGTCACGAGAGTCGTCGTGTTGACCGTCAGTTGCGTGGACGTTCTGGTCGTCAGGGTGACCCAGGTAGCAGCGTGTTCTTTGTTTCTATCGAGGATAAGCTGATGCGTCTGTTCGCCAGCGAGCGTATTGCCCGCGTGATGGACCGTCTGGGCTTCAAGGAGGGCGAGATGATAGAGCACAGCATGATTACCCGCAGCATCGAGAATGCACAGAAGAAGGTCGAGGAGAACCACTTTGGTGTTCGTAAGCGTCTGCTGGAGTATGATGATGTGATGAACAAGCAGCGTACTGTTATCTACGAGAAGCGCCGTCATGCCTTGATGGGTGAGCGCCTCGGAATGGATATCAGCGATATGATCTGGGACCGCGTCTGCAACATCATGGAGAATAACGACTTTCAGGGTTGCCGTCAGTGTTTCCTCGAGATTATGGCTATGGAATTCCCTCTTACACAGGAACAGTTTGAGAGCGGAAGTATGCCAGACATGGAGGAGGAAGTATATCAGGAGGTTCTGAAGCGCTTCAGCCAGAAGACAGACATTATGGCTACGAATGCCTATAAGGTAGTTAAGATGGTATACGAAGGTCCTCAGGGGCAGATGTACGAGAATATGATGTTCCCTGTCTTGGCTGGTAAGCGTCAGTACAATATTCCTTCCAACCTGAAGGAGGCTTATGACACGCAGGCCCGCAGCGTGGTAACATCGTTCCATAAGGCTCTCATCCTGCACACTATAGATGATGCGTGGAAGGAGAACCTGCGTCTTCTGGACGAACTCAAGCACAGCGTTCACAATGCCAGCTACGAGCAGAAGGATCCTCTTCTTATCTTCAAGTTGGAGAGCGTGAAACTCTTTGATGATATGGTAAATCGTATTAACGATCGTACTGTTTCTGTAATCATGCGTGCCATGGTACCTGAGTTGCAGCCTATGGATCCTTCTCAGCAGGAAGCACCCCGTCAGGAGCGGGTTCGTACTCAGGAATCACGTGGTGAGCTTACAGATGCAGGCCAACAGCAGGCTGCTGCACGCGATACCCGCGACCGTCAGCCTGTTCAGCCTTTACGTGTTGAGAAGTTGCCCGGTCGTAACGATCCCTGTCCTTGCGGCTCTGGTCTGAAGTTCAAGAACTGTCACGGAAAGAACCTGTAATATAGTTCATAATTCATAGTATATAATAGAATCCCAAAGGATAATTCTTAATTCTTAACTCTTAATTCATAATTCTTTCATGAAAGCTTCACAGCAAACCATTCAGCAGATTGAGCGAACGCTCAGGAAGGTTATTGCAAAGTTTCCGCAGGAGGCCGATCCCTTGATGACCGACATTCACCTGCTTGTAAGTAATTATACGGGTGAAATACGCACCTATAACGACGAAGACGAGGAGTTGGACCGGTGCGTTGTGGAAGAATGGATAAAGAGTCCTGAAGAGGATTTCTATGATCAGGCTGCTGCCATCTTGCGTAAGTGCATCCAGAATCTGCGACCTGAGGTCGAGAAAATGAGTATTCTACAGCCTTTCTCCTTCGTACTGATAGATGAGGATCATGAGACGTTGCAGGATCTTGTTATCATTGACTCGGAAGAAACGGTAGTCTTTGACCACCAGTTGCTGGAAGGCTTCGAGGAAGACTTGGATCAGTTCTTTGATGAATTGATGAAGGAAGAGGATTAAATAAAAGAGGGGGCTGAAATTCAGCCCCCTCTTTTATTGTTTCTTGTAGATTACTTCTTCGTAAACTTCAATCCCATATACATACCCTTTACATTCTTGGTCAGGGTGTTTAGTGTGCCTAGTGAACTGTTTACTGTGCCGGCCTTTTCTGTAATGGCATTCAGCAGGGTCAGCAGCTTGTCTGATTTCATTGCCAGCTGTAACTCGCTACCGCTCATTTTAGCGTTCATGGTTACACCTTTGTTAAGCAAGGGGAAAGACAGTTTCAGGTTCGCACCATCTACGGCCCAGTTTACGTCAACAGCTTTCCCGTTATATTTGATGATACCTGTCTTATCCTCTTTAAATGTCATTACTACCTTGCCACTGGTAAAACCCACCTTGGTCAGGCCGTTCTGCATAGTCTTCTCTACCTTAGTGCTTACCATGCTGCTTCCTACGGTTGCCAGTACGTTCTCGCTTTCAAAGGCTACACAGGGCTGATTGTATGACCATGTGCCCACCATGCTCTTCTCTGACACCTTGCTGGTGCCCAGCAGGTTTCCGACCACGTTAGCTGCAGCCTCACCGGCTACACTCTTCAGTATGTTCTCTAACTGAGCGTTTGCGTTGCCGCAAACCATCATTCCCAAAGCCACAAAGGCCATTTTCAGCATGTTCTTTTTCATCTCTAATTCTATTTATATTTCAGATTGTATTGCAAAAGTACGATTAAGCGAGGGATTTTCCAAATTTATTTGAGGAAATCCGAGCGTGAGTACTTTTTGAAAGGGGTAGGGCTAAAAAAACCCCTGCTGCATATGAATTCATATACAGCAGGGAAAACACACTTAATAAGTAAAAACTTCATTATCGCGTCGATTCACATCGGTGCTTTATCATTACCTCCAGAAAAAAGGAGATTTAATCTTCTGTTTTTCAACAGCAGTTCTTAAAGTCCAGTATTCTTTGTTTAGTTTAGTTAGTTTTATCTGCTGCAAATATACAACCTTTTTTTTATACGCAATAGCAAAAGCAATATTTTTTTGCTTATTTTAAATATAATCTGCCACTTTTCGCTGTTTTTTATTGTTATTCTCCTTGTCATTATCCTTTTTTTTCTCAGTTAGCAATTGGGCGTATTGCTATCAGAGAAACGGCATATTGCTATCAGAGAAACGGCGTGTTGCTATTTACATTTGTTACAAATAATGGCAAAACTGTGTGCATCCTGCACTGAGAAGTGGGTGTTTTCGTGTCAAAATAAGTAGTTTTGGTGATTTTTTAACATTTTTATAAGGTATATTAAATAAAATTATGTAATTTTGCATTTGAAATGTAAAATATCTAAAACCGAGAAGCCGAATACTTCTATTCTTAATGGTTTACCTTTGTTTGACAATGTAAAGAAAAAGCAATATACATTATTTATTTTAAAACTAACATTAAACAAAATCAAAATGGGTAAAAAATTCCTTTCAATCCTTGCTTGTTTGTTGATGACAACAAGCATGGCACTGGCTCAGAAGAAGGTTACAGGTACTGTAATTGATGCAGAGTCAGGTGAAGCTCTGATTGGAGTTGCCGTACGTGTACCTGACACAACAGTAGGTGTCTTGACAGACGTTAACGGTAAGTTCTCAATCACTCTTCCCGCAGGTAAGAGTAACCTGAATTTTAGTTTTATGGGTATGAAGCCCGCTACCTTGGCTGCCCGTGATGGCATGAAGGTGCTGATGGAGACTGATACCAAGGCTATGGACGAGGTCATCGTTGTAGCTTATGGTACACAGAAAAAGAGTACCTTTACCGGTAGTGCTCAGACCGTAGGGTCAGAAGACATTGAGTTACGTCCTGTAACTTCAGTAACAAAGGCTCTTGAGGGTAATGTTACTGGTGTACAGATGACTGCCGGTAGTGGTCAGCCCGGTTCTTCACCCTCTATTCGTATACGTGGTTTTGGTTCTATCAATGCTTCTAATGAACCTCTGTATGTTGTAGATGGTATTCCTTACGATGGTGCTCTTGCTTCTCTTAATCCTTCTGATATCGAGACATTGACAGTACTGAAGGATGCTTCTGCTGCAGCTCTGTATGGTGCCCGTGGTGCCAATGGTGTTGTAATGATTACCACCAAGAAAGGTAAGGAAGGTAAGGCTAACATAACTTTGCGTTCTTCAATCGGATGGTCAAGCCGTGCCCTGAAGCGTTACAAGAATGTAAGCCAGAAGGACTATGTTCAGTTGGTTTACGAGGCTCTGCGTAATGATGAATGGGATAATGGTGCTTCTTGGGATGAGGCTGGGGCCATTGCCCGCCAGTCTTTGGGCGAAACCCTTGGCGGTGAGTACTACAACCCCTTCAAGAATTATACTTGGGATACTATCATAGATCCTGCTACCGGTCAGGTACGTGCTGATGCTCAGTCAGCATGGGACGAGGACTGGTTGGATGCAGTTACCCGCAACAATGCACTCCGCCATGAGCATCAGTTGTCTCTGAGCGGTGGTTCTAACCGTACAAAATATGCTGCCTCTTTGGGTTACCTGAATG
The DNA here is from genome assembly GCA_017619585.1 of Bacteroidaceae bacterium. Next base: position 41,155 of record JAFZSA010000044.1, on the reverse strand, counting down.
AGAAGGGTGTGTTGGAGACTACTGCTTTTCAGCGTTACAACGCCAGAGTTAGTGTTGACCATAAGGTTAATGACTGGTTCAGCGCCAATGTGGGTTTGAGTGTAGCTCATTCTATTTCTAACTTTAGCGACTATTCTGGTACCTCAACCTCTAACGTATGGTACACAGCACAGTTTATCAATCCCTTGTTCCCTGTTTACCTGAAGGATATGGATGGTAACAGCATCTACAAGGACGGTAAGATTGAGTATGACTGGGGTGAGATGCGTGATAATCGTGACCAGCGTCCTGGCTCAATGAGTGACCATAGCTCATTAGGTATGCTGATGCTTGACAAGGCTGAGAGCCTGAACGATATTGCCGGCATGCGTAGTGGCTTGGTCTTTGGTAGCGATGATGAGAAAATGGGTTGGGCACAAGGCCTGAAGTTTGCTGTTAACTTCGGTTTTGACTACCGCAATCTCAGCAATATGCGCTACATGAACATGGAGCATGGTAACCAGGCTACAGCCGGTGGTTTGCTGCGTAAGAGAAGCACCAGAACACAGAGCTTCACCTTCAACCAGTTGCTGACATGGAACCGTACGTTTGACAAGCACAGCTTTGATGTGTTGGCTGGTCACGAGTACTATGCTTACAACTACAGATTGTTGGAAGGCGAGCGTTCAGGCTTGGTAGATGGTATTTATGAATTGCGTCCCGGTGCATCTCTGCAGGGTGCAGACTCTTATTCTCAGGATTACCGTATAGACTCTTGGTTGAGCCGTCTCAACTATAACTTTGACAACAAGTATTATTTCTCTGCTTCTGTACGTTCAGATGCCTCTTCTCGTTTCTACTTTAAGAACCATAGGGGCACATTCTGGTCTGTAGGTGCTAACTGGCGTATCTCTAAGGAGAAGTTCCTGGAGAATGTTGAATGGCTTGACAATTTGTCTTACAAGATTAGTTATGGTCAGCAGGGTAATGACAATATTCTGGATAGTGATGGTAATTCTGTTTACTATTTGTGGCAGGGTCTGTCAAGTGTTGCTTATCCCAATGCAAACTCTGCTGGCGCATTGCTTTCAACATTGGAGAATACTGACCTCACTTGGGAGAAGAACGGTAACTTCAATACTGGTTTCGAGGCTTCTTTCCTGGACCGTCGCATTCGTGTAAGTGCAGAATACTATCGTCGTAAGACTACTGATATGCTGCTGAACTACCCCATGGCTGTTTCTACAGGTTTCAACGGTTACGATGCCAATGTTGGTAACATGCTTAACCAGGGCTTTGAGTTCGAGATTACCGGTTCTCCTATCCGTACAAAGGATTTCCAGTGGGATGTAACATGGATGGGTTCAACAATTAGCAATAAGGTCACCAAGTTGACTGCTGAGTCTCCTGAGATTCTGACTGGTAGCTATATCATCAAGGAAGGCCTGCCTCTCAATACCTTCTATCTGCGCAAGAGCGCAGGTGTAGATCCTGCTACAGGTAAGGAACTTTGGTGGATTTATGATAAGGATGAAGATGGCAACATCATAAACGAGCGTATATCTGACGATTACTCAAAGGCTTCTTCTTGCCGTTATGAGATGGGTAGCCGTATTCCTAAACTCTATGGTAGTCTTGGTACTGACCTGAGCTGGAAGGGTCTCAACCTTTCTATTCTTACTACCTATTCTATTGGTGGAAAGATTCTGGACGGAAACTACTACAGTTCTATGAATCTGACTTATCTGAGTGGCACATGGAACCAGAACGTATTACGTCGTTGGCAGCAGCCCGGTGATGTTACTGATGTGCCTCGTATGGCCATCAAGGGTGACACTTATGTAACAGACCGTTACCTGGTGAGCGCTTCTTACTTTGCCATCAAGAATATTACTCTGAGTTATAATCTGCCCAAGAAGTGGGTGAATAAGGCTAGCCTGAACAATGTAAAGGTTTACGGTTCTTGCGACAATGTAGCCCTCTTCAGCCATCTCGATGGTATGGATCCTCAGTACAACTTCAGCGGTGGTACAAACTATTCTTACTCGCCTAACAGAACTATGACTTTTGGTCTTGAAGTTAATTTCTAATGTTGAAGAAAGGAAAGGAAAAAGATATGAAAACAATATATAAATTTTCACTGATGAGTCTGCTGGGCTTGGTTATGTTTAACTCTTGCTCGCAAGACCTGCTGGAGACCAGCCCTACAACTGCTATTGCCACTAATGAGATTGCTCAGTCAAGTGCAAAGGCTATAGCAGCTATTGATGGTATGTACCGTTTTATGTATTCCACAGGCTATACAACAAGTTGGGAACATGAGGAGTTCGGTTTGTCAGCATTGAATCTTACTGCTGACCTGATGGGTGAAGACCATATTCAGGCAAAATCTGGTAGTGGATGGTTCTACTATGACTATCTGTATGATGTAAAGGGTGACTATACACACAATGCAGGCCGCCCCTATGCTGTATGGAACTTCTTCTATACGCTTATTTCAAATGCCAATTACATTACAGCTGCAGAAAAGACTATGCAGGGATCAGAATCTGATGTAAACTATGTTGTTGGTCAGGCTTATGCCATCCGTGCCCTCAGTTACTTCATGCTGTCTCAGTGGTATGCCCGTACTTTGGTTGGACACGAGGATGAGCCCTGTGTACCTATTTACACTGATCCTACCAACAAAAAAACACAGGGTCAGGCTCGCGCAACTATTGCCAAGGTTTATGCTCAGATTGATGACGATATCATCAAGGCAGAGCAGTTACTGTCTGCTACAGAAAGAGAACGTGATAGTAAGTCTCATCTGACACTTGCTGAAGTTTACGGTCTGCATGCCCGTATTGCTCAGGTAGAAGAGAATTGGGAACTTGCTTTGGAGAAAGCTACCAATGCCATTACCGAAGCACAGAAGGAAGGTATCAAAGTTGCTGGCGTCAGCCAGTTCAAGGGTTTGAACAGTGTTGCTGCCCAGAACGTAATGTGGGGCGTGAAGATTATTGCTGACCAGGCTACTAAGTATGCCAGCTTCTTCACTCATTTGGATGCTGACATGGGCAAGTATGGTAAGGCTGCCCCCCATCAGATTGCACGCTCACTCTATGCCAAGATGGGTGCCAAGGACGAAAGACGTGCTTGGTGGAATCCAGAAGATCCTGCCAATGGTGAAGGCGGTTATCAGCAGGAGAAGTTCAAGTTTGTGAACTATCAGACTTGGGAAGGTGACTACATCTTTATGCGAATTGAGGAGATGTATCTTATCAAGGCTGAGGCTGAGTGTATGACCAACCATGATGACTTGGCACAGCAGACTCTGCAGACATTGATTCAGACCCGTGATCCAGAGTACACTTGTAATAAGACAGGTCAGGAGCTGGGTGTTCTGACAAATGACCAGACAGGTTCTCTGCGTGAGGAAATCATCAACCAGCGTCGTATTGAGTTGTGGGGCGAGTTCGGACGTATCTATGACATCCGTCGTTTGCATCAGGGCTTTGTACGTACAGCCGGTGACGGTCATCCCTCTGCTGCACGTAAGGATAAGCTGAATAATGCTACTAAGAATCCTGAGAGTTATAAGTGGGTACTGGTTATTCCACAGTCAGAGTTTGACGGAAACGTTAATATGGATGAGGGTGATGACCAGAATCCATTTGAATAATAATAACGCATAAAAATAGTGATTATGAAGAAATATATATTAGCTGTATTTGCCGGTCTGCTTCTGGCATCCTGTGATACAGACAATATCGCAGCATTGTACGAAACAAATGCTCAGAACATTTCCTTCGAGAACGAGGAGCCTGCCACAGTTGTGACAAAGGCGTCAGAGATTACACTTCCTGTAACATTGATGCGTTCTAATACTAAAGGTACTTATACTGCACACTACACACTGGAGACAGCAGACGAGGGTATCTTTACAGATAAGAGCGAGGGCGTAGCAGTTTTTGCTGACGGTGAATGGAAAACTACTATTACTGTTGATGCTGCCAATATGCAGGGAGGAACCTTGTATTCTTTCACACTGACTCTCAGCGATGAAGACATTGAGACTACAGATACCATTTTGGGTAAGTCTAACAACATTCTTACTACTGTTAGTGTAATGTGTGACTATGATTGGGAGGAACTGGGAACTGGTTATTACAATTCAGAACTCTTTGAAGAAGGTTGGGATCAGCCAGTTTATAGGGCTGTAGGTACTAATATATACAAATTGCCTGACTGTCTTTACAAAGGTTATGATATCCAGTTTGAGTTGAGTGAAGACGGAAATAGTCTTGTTAATTTTGAGCCTCAGCAGATGGGATATAAACATGGTACTTACGGTATGGTTTATTTCTACGCTGAAGAGATGGAGCGTGAAGGAAACACCATCAAATTCCCCATGTATGGTCTTGTGATGTATAATGGACAGCTTGCTACATTGTGGAGTGGCTTCACGGAGTCTATTACACTTCCTGAGTAATTCGACGGATAGACAAAACATACAAATTGGAAGGGTGTCATCTGAATATGACACCCTTCTTTATAATAAATTATGGAGAAATGGGTAAATATTTGATAATCTTATTTTGTTTTGCTTTTTGTAATGTTTACGCTGATGAGCGTTCTGATGCAGAGATGCTCTCTATTGCAAGGCAGCGTCTTTCGGCAACGGCATTGACAAGAAGCGGTGATGCAAGGGAGCCTGAACTGATAGAAAAGACCAAGTCCTTAAGCATCTATGGATACCCTGAAGAGAGCTTTGTTATCGTTAGCCGTAATGATGCCTATATGCCTGTACTGGCTATATCAAACACTCCTTATAAGGGTAGTATGATGCCAGATGGTTTTAAATGGTGGTTGAGAGCTATTACCCAGAGTTTGGAGGCAGGATATGTTGCAAAGACCCGTGCCGAAGTAACTCCTATAGATAACTTTGTTAAGACTACATGGGGGCAGAGCGATCCCTATAACGGATTGTGTCCCAAGGTGGGTACGTCTCGTCCGCCAACAGGTTGTGTAGCCACTGCTATGGCGCAGATTATGAACTATTATCAGTATCCAGCCCAAGGCATGGGTACCGGTTCATACTCTGCTGGAAGTAAGCCTAAGACAGTTACCATTAAGAACGTTTATCGTTGGGATAGAATGCTGAACAGCTATACCCCGCAGTCTGGCGCACTAAACAAAACGGCAGTTCAATATCTGATGGCTGATGCAGGAGCTGCAGCAAGGATGGAATACACATTAAGTGGCAGTGGTGCAGAATCTACAAATGCAGCAAGAGGGTTTTATCAGAACTTCCAGTATGACTCGCTGGCTATAAAGCACCGATACCGTATGTTCTACGAAGATCAGGAGTGGATTGATATGGTCTATAATGATCTGAGTAACCAACGTCCCATCATGTATGCCGGGTATGATGCGAATGTTGGCGGTCATGCCTTTGTGTTCAGTGGAATGGATGCGGAAGGCAGAGTGTATGTTAATTGGGGCTGGGATGGTACTGCTGATGGCTTTTATGATGTAAATGACCTGGCGCCTGTGACATCTAAAAGTAGCTATAATTTCGAATTGGGTCAAAATATGATATTTGGTCTGAAACCACGTTTGGCACCTGAGGGCTCAGAGGATTTCGTATCACTATGGGTAACTGATGAACCTTATTACGTATGGAGTGTGGACAAGAATCTGGTGGATTTTGCGGCAAGAAATTTTTGGAATTTGAATATTGTTCCGTTTGAGGGTGTCTTGGAACTCTGTTTCGAAAATACTGCCAATGGTTATACTGATTGCCTGACAATATATGACAGTGCTGAAGACGAGGAAGAGGGTTCTGTGGACTATGGATATGGTTTTGCCAGTTCTGATGGAAATCTGATGAGGGATACCATTGACATCTCAGATCTGCCAGTAGGTTCTTATAAGGTCTATGTTAGGTCTAAGGATATTCGCGAGATGGAATGGCGTCCTATGCGTACGGTTGGTGGCATCTGCTACGTGATTATAAGCAAGGATGCGGAAGGCAATATAACATCAACCAGTGATGATGTTCCTGACCCGGACGGCATTAACACTATTCCCGAAAGTTTCACTCCAGCTCTCTCAGAAGGTGATGGAGTTGTTTACGACCTCAGTGGCCGTTGTATATCAAATTCTCTACCGAAGAGAGGAATATACATAAAGAAAGGAATGAAGATTCTCAGATAAATAAAAAAGTGGCTCACACACATCACGTGCGAGCCACTTTTTCGTTTAGTGTTTTAGGAAAGTTATTTGAAAGTAATCTTGCTGACACGATAGCCGAAGCCTACCAGACTCATTGCTCCGCGTTCATCCACAAGATCCTTGCAGTGCTGGTCGTAGGTGAACTCGAAGGGGGTGGGCGTTTCATCGGTCAGGTCGAATTGGGCTACGAGATTATCCTCTGGAGTATCTCCCCACCAGGGGGTAGTGATGCGCATGGCATGATACTCAGCCTCTGGCATATCGTAATACACATAGATGGTAGCACCCACGGGTACAGCAGCCATCAGTTCTGTAGACAGCTTGCAGAGATCGGCATTCCAATCGATGGTCACGGGGCCGTCTTCCCAAAGAACGGTCTCGCCAACCTTCTTGTCGAAGGCCACTTTCTGTACGGTGTAACCAAAGCCCACCAGTGAGATGGCTCCGCGCTCTTCTACCAGTGCCTTGCAATGATCGTCATAGACGAAGATGAAAGGATTGGGAGTTTCGCTAGTGATGTCGAACTGAGCCACAAGATTATCCTCTGGAGTATCTCCCCACCATGGTGTGGTGATACGCATAGCATGATACTCAGCCTCTGGAGTCGTGTAGTAAACCTTAATCTCGGTACCCACAGGTACGTCAGCCATCTGTTCGGCAGTAATCTTGCAGAGGTCGGCATTCCAGTCGATGGCCTGGTTACCTTCCCAAAGTGCAACTTCAACGACATCGCCTTCTACGTACGTATCGTTTGATACGGTTACCAGTCCCATACCAAAACGCTCGCCATCGTTATTCACGGCTGATACACGGTATGACCCTACAGGCATATCTTCGGGCAAGGTTGCTGTTACATTGTTGCCGTCCTCGCTGCTCACGCAACTAACCTCTGTAGTCTCGTCTGCAAGAAGTGTCTCTTCCTCGATGACGGGAGTGAAGATAAGTGAACTGACACCAGCCAGATTCTTACCTTCGATAGTGAGGGGCTGGCCAGGATTCAACCAACGATTCTTCTCCTTGTTGTTAAATGAAGGGTCGTCTGCCAAAGCACTTACCGACAGTTTTACGATGCGGTGTGCCTCTTTGCCTGCCTGTGTGGTGGCTTTGATATACAAATCATAGTTACCTGCCTCGAACTGTCCGGAGAAGAAGGTTCCCGTGCCCAGTACATGTCCGTCGGCAATCCATTCTATGGTGGTATATTTGGCAGGAGTTACCACAATATCCATTGAGAATGTCTCCTCACGAGTTTGGCTTACGCTGGTCTGCACATTTCCTTCAATGGAAGAAGGAGCCAGGAATCGTGGAGTATCGTCTGGTCCTGCTGTGATGAAAGGGTCCTGATTGGCACAGCTTGTAAGGAGCCCCCCTCCAACTCCCGCTAAGGGGAGAACTGTCAGCATATAAACCAAATATTTTGCAAAATTCTTTTTCATATCTTTATAGCTTCTGTTTTTGTTGTTGTTTTTTCTGTTTGTACCCTCCCTTTTTGGAGGGAGGGATAGAGAGAGGGGTTATTAGTTCCGAACATATGTTTTGTAGTTCTGCTCCTTGGTGTCCCACCACATACGCTTGTGCCAACTGAAACCTTTCATACGGTTGTCGATGACTTCGTGGTAGTTGTCGTGGTTGTATTCGTTCTCCTCCTGAGGATAGTACAGACGTACAGGCTGGCTCATGTTATTCTCCATGTCCTGATAGCCGTTCTGTCCCTGGCCGAACTGTGTACGCTCGTAGAGGGCGGGGTAGTCGCTTCTGCGCAGGTTAGCCCATGCCTCCAACGGGTTAGCAAAGTGCAGAAACCATGCCTGAGTGTTGATCTGCTCCTTGGCCTTCTCGGATTCGGTGCTAAGGGTGTGGCTGGCCACGTATTCTGCAATCTCGGTGGTACTAACAGTGCTTGTCTGAGCATAAACTTTGTTGTGAACGGTACCGATGGCTACCTCTATACCACGCTGATAAAGAGCATTGGCATCCTCGTTAATCCATCCGTTCACAGCAGCTTCAGCCTTCAGGAAGCAAACCTCTGCGCCACTTATCAGCATACCGGGTGTTTCAGGTAGTACATACTCTGTAGCTACGCTACCGCGTACAGTCTTGTAGTAATAGTCAGAAACCTCATCCTTTTCTCTTCCGGCTATGAACTCCTGATAATGCTGGCTCTTAGTCACGCAATCTGCATTGGGCCAGGGGAAATATCCCTGATCCTGGTCATACCAAGCCCAGCAAGCTGGTACCATCTGTACACCCTTTGTGTTGTCGTCACCATCGTATTCTGCAGCCAGTACTTCCTCGGTGAAGTCCTCACGACCGATACGTGGATCGGTGTTGTCGCGGAAGTTATCGTTGATGAAACGGCAATAGTGATGCAGACGTGGGTCTTTCTCGTCGCGAAGATAGTCATACAGTGTCATACCAAAGCCTGTGGGCTGTGTCTTGTCCTGACCGTAGATAATCTCGGCAAAGGCGTTGACGCGGAAGTCCACATCTTCGTTGCTTGATTCGAAGGTGAAGGGCTGGTGCAGATACTTTACGTAGGCGTTCTCTATGGGGTCAAGTGCACCTTCCTCCTGCATAGCCTCCAGGAACTTGGTCTTGGCCAATTCGGGAGCTATATCAGAGATACGCATGGCCAGACGCATCTTGAATGAGTTAGCATAGCGAATCCACATCTTCACGTCACCGCCCATTGAGGTTACGTCGGCCTTCTTGAGGGTCAGTGAATTCAGGTCCTGACGGAAGAGCTCGATACTGGCATCAATTTCGTCGAAAAGATAGTTGTAGATATCTTCCTGCCTGTCATATTCAGGTGTGATGATGCCCCCGTGAGCAGCTTTTCCTGCTTGTGTTACGGGGATGTCGCCATAGACATCGGTGAGGATGTTAAACAGGTATGCCTTGTGCAGTCGGATGGCACCCAGCATAGCCTTGTCGTTCTGGCAGTTGTACTCGGCATCTACCAGGTTCTTGATGCCATTCTGGTAATGTACATTCCAAAGAGACTGAGACACGTCGTTTTTGTAAAGGTTGGCACCGCCCGCATTAGCAGAGTTCCAACTACCGCCATACATTTGGGTATAGGGAGCTACATAGGCACGCACAGCTTCCATAGAGCCGAAACTTCCGTATGTGGAGAGAAGCGCAAAGGTAAGCTGATAGGCAGGTTCTGAGACAGATGTCTTGGACTTGTCAGTATTCAGGTCCTCCATATAGCTGTCACTGCAAGAGGATAAAAGCCCCCCTCCGACTCCCCCGAGTGGGAGAGCTATTAGCAAGAAGGCTGCAATTTTTATTATATTCTTTTTCATCTTTGTGTTCTGTTTAATTCAATTCATATATTTAAAGTCTAACGCCTATCTCTCCCCCTCGGGGGGAGATGGAGGGGGCTTTTAGAACTTCATATTAACATTCAAACCAAAGCTACGGCGTGAGGGCAGTGAACCATATTCAAGTCCCATACCTGTGCTACTGTAGTTGGAGTCAGGATCGATATTGGGAATATTCTTCCAGATCATGAAGGGGTTACGTGCCACAAATGAGAGGTCGAGACTCTTCACGAACTTATTGTTGCCTAACAATTTGCTGGGGAAACTGTAGGTAAATGTAATCTCGCGACACTTGACGTAAGAATTGTCATAAACAAACATCGAAGCAGCATTGGTACGTACATTGTCCCAATAGGTCTGGGGATCGATGGCATAGGTGTTCTTCTCGCCTGTGCTGGCAACAATTCCGTCAACAACATAACCACGGCACTTGCCTGCTTCACGCCACTGATCCAGCGTCATGCCGGCCTGTATACGCTCAGCCTCTGAAGAGTACCATTCCTCACGACCTTCCAATGTGCGTAAGTCCTTACCTGTGTAGCAGGCGTCAGACATTGTCATTGAGAAGACGTCAGCACCGACCTTAACATCGAAACCTGCAGAGAGGCGGAAGTTCTTATAGGTGAAGGTAGTGTAGAAACCACCAGTCCAATCCCATGATGCATTACCGATAGTCTTGGTAATATCCTCGTACATAGGCATACCGGCTTCGTTGACCAGAATCTGTCCCTGTTCGTTTCTCATGAAGTCGCGACCCTTGATAGAACCAAAGTTCTCTCCAACCTCGGCACCTACAGAAACACCCATCCAGGGAGCTTTTTCAATCTCGAAATAGTTCATGCCTTCTGTCAGCTCCAGTACTTTGTTCCAGTTCTTAGAGAAGTTGAAACCAAGATCCCAGGCAAAGTCCTTTATCTGCAAGGCACGACCGTTAACGGCAAGTTCTATACCTTCGTTTCTGATCTTACCGGCATTTACCAGTGATTCCTTGAATGAGGAAGCTGAAGAGTTGGCCAGACGGATAATCTGGTCGCGAGAGGTCTGGTTGTAATACGTGAGGTCGATGCCCAGACGGTTGTTGAAGAGTTTCAGCTCTGTACCTACTTCGAATGAACGGGTACGGGTTGGCTTCAGTGTGGAATTGGGAACTAAGTCGCCATTGATGTAGGCAATGTTATAGCCAGAGTAGGAGAACTTGGCATTTCTGTAGTATTGCTGCAAGAGGAAGGGATCTGTGTCAGAACCAACCTCAGCCCATGATGCACGCAACTTACCAAAGGTCAGATATTTCTTTGCGCTGTTGGGAATCAGTTCTGAGAATACCCAGCTTCCGGAAACAGAGGGATATACATAGATGTTATTGCCTGAGGGCAGGGTAGAGGACTTATCACCACGTACCGTTGCATCAACGTAGTAGGTGTGCTTATAGCCCAGACTTGCACTACCGTAAAGAGAATTAATCTGCTTGTTGTACATATCTTCGTGTGCTGTCTGCTGGCTGTAGTTGCTTATTGACTTCAGGTCTCTGAATACCTCTTCCTTACCCAGTGCAATGGATGTCTTGTTATCTACCTTATATATACTACCACCGGCAGTGGCATTCAGGTCGAAGTCACCCCAGGAATTATTGTACATAGCCAGAATCTCGGCATTCAGGGTGCGGTTGTTGTATTGCTGGGTAGTCATCTTACCCTTCTGCTCCTGAGGAGAAGAATAAGCGATGTACTCCATAAAGTTCATGTTGTTAATGTCTGTACCAATGGTACCCTGAATCTTCAAATGCGAGTTGATATTGTATATAGCCTTGCCAGCGAAGCGGTAGACATTCTTGCTGGATTCGTTGGAATTCTTATAAAGATCCCAATAGGGGTTTACGTTGTAGATCTGCAAGCCGTTCCAGTCGGCATAGGTGCCGTCTTCGTTCTGATAGTGCTGGAGCCATGCCTGATCAAAGGTAGTAGCCAGTGTCATCAGGTTCTTACCGACGTTGGTGGTAGCACTTGCCAGGGCAGGACGGTTGTTAACGCCCTCGCGTGTATAGTTAGCAGTAAAGTCCAAATCCAACTTGCCTAATGAGGTGTTGACACGCAGGTTGAAATTGTCGCGGTTCATGTCGCTGTTGGGCAGGATATCCTTGTTACGCATATCGGTGAAAGAGAATCGCATGCCTGTCTTGCCAGAGCTGGCAGAGATAATAGCTGTGTTCTGCGCTGTCAGACCGGTACGGAAGAATCCGCTGGCATTGTTGGGAACAATGCTGTATGGGTGATACTGGCCGTCGAACTCGTAGTAATGAGAGTACTCGTCAGCCTTGGGACCCCAGCTCATGTTGGTGGCATTACGACCAGAGGTAATATACTTGCCATGGTCGCCCTGACCGTAGATCTGCTGGATGTTATCCCAGTTAGCGGCTTGTGTGTCAAAGGTAAGAGAACCATTATACTCTACGGAAATCTTCTCCTTGTCAGCTTTCTTGGTTGTGATAAGGATTACGCCATGAGAAGCACGGCTACCATAGAGGGCTGAAGCGGCAGGACCCTTCAGTACTGTCATATTCTCGATGTCATCGGGATTGATGGCAGAGATACCATCGCCCAGGTCGTAACCGCCCTCAGCTGTTGCACCGCCACCGAAGTTGGTGTTATCCAAGGGTACACCGTCAATGACGTAGAGAGGTTGGTTGTTGCCTGTCATCTCTGTGGTACCACGCAACTGTACGTGAGTAGAACCAGAGGGACCACCAGCAGTGTTCTGTACAACAAGACCGGCAACCTTACCAGCCAGTGAGTTGATGACATTGGTCTCCTTGGCCTTGGTCAGTTCTTCTCCTTTTATCTCGGAAACACCATAACCCAGTGCCTTGCGGTCTCGCTTGATACCAAGAGCTGTGACAACGACTTCGCTAAGCTCGGTCTTGTCTTCTTGCATTGTGACTTTCATTCCTGGCTGTGCCTTGACAGTCTTGGGGGTATAGCCAACGTAACTGATAAGGAGTATGTCTCCGGGTTTACAATTAAGGCGGAATTTTCCGTCCATGTCAGTAAGAGTACCGTTAGATGTACCTTGTACTTTTACTGTTGCTCCGATTAACGGACCAAGGTCATCCTCAATTGTACCAGTAATGACCTGGTCATCTTCAGGGGCTGCCGCTGTCATACTGTCACTACCATTTGTGGTAGCAGCGATGACCGTAATGGGCATCCACATCATGCCTGCGCTAAGCAGACAGAGAAGCATTCTCTTTTTCTTCATGTTAGTTTTTGTTTAAAATTATATTATGTATTTTTATGGTTTTTGATGATTCTGGATTCACAGGTTTGTACTGCAAAGTTAAAATCAAAACGGATATAAAGGGGTTTGAAAGCCTTCAAAATGGGTTTGATACCTGAAAAATGTCAGTTTTTACCCCCTTTCTGATAGATTTCAGACTTCTAAATATATTTTACAGCATAATGCCTTGTAGAATCCAGGGCGCTTTCACCTTCAATCCATGTTCGCGATCAATGATTCCAAACTTGTCTGTTCCGCTGCCAAAGTGGTTATTGTCCCACACAAAGGTTGAGATACCGCGCTTCTTGGCTTCGCTGACCAGGAAATGACAGTAATACGTCATATTCTCATGGATGGCATCGGTAAGGCCGCTTTTTTGTCGGTCGGTAACACCCCATTCGCCCATCACGAGACCTAACCCTTTTTGGCCCCATGTATCCACAAGATGGTCAAAGAAATCAGTCATGGTCTTCTCGTTGCTGGGTGAAGTCTCGCCTTTGTCTTTGAAGGGCTCTCCCCAGAAATTGAACTTACCCTCGCCCGCATAGTCCCATGGATTGTAATAATGGAATTCTACGCTCATGTAGTCATTGCCGTTCCCTTCAGCATCTGTGGGTATGATGAAGTCCCCGTTGTTGAGACCGAACTCTGCATTGCAGGCGTAGGTTTGTACAATAAGGTGACGCTTTGCATTATTTCCGCCTGTGGCACGAACCACATCAACGAAGGTCTGGTTGTAGGAGTTCTGAATGGCCAGATTCTCTGCCTCAGGCTTCCCCCAGTTGTCGCGGATATGTACCTCGTTGGTGCCTGCAAAGGCTACTCTGTAATCATAGGTGATAAATTCGCTGGCGATATTCAGCCACAGAAGGGCCAATTTCTGGTTGTTCTCTTCCTTGTACTGATTGGTGAGCTGGCCTTCCAACCATTTGTCGTGATGCGTGTTGATAATCACCTTCAGATCAGCAGCCAGACACCAGTCAACAATCTCTTTCACGCGTGCCATCCAGGCTTTGTCTATACTCATAGCCATAGGATTGGTTATATGGCATTGCCAGCGAATGGGGATACGTACTGCATTGAATCCGGCATCCTTTACGGCCTTGATGAGTTTCTTGGTTACTACGGGATTACCCCATGCAGTCTCTGCCTTGATGCTGTTGTCTGCCATGCTGATGAGCATGGTTTCTCCATCCTGACCAGGTGCTGAACACTCCAGTTGGTTACCCAGATTCCATCCGACTACGCCTGCGTTCCATTCCTTGGCTGTTGGCTGAGCGTATGCTACGGAAAGCATACAGCAGAAGAGAATAGTATTAATAGTTTTTGCTTTCATTGTATTCGTTATTTCGTTATTCCGATTGGCGGCCTTTTCGTTATTACGTTATGTCGTTATTACGATATAATGGTTAATTGGCCGCTGTAACTTCGCAATGCTGATTTCCAATCTGTAACTTGAAAACGCCGGGCTCCAGATGCCACTGTCCGTCGGTCCCTACGAATGCAAGGTCGTTGGCAGGCAGACGGAAGGTTACTGTTTTCTGCTCTCCTGGCTTGAGTTCTATCTTCTGGAATGCTCTCAGACGACGGCTCTCGGGCACGATGCTTGCTACCATATCGCGGCTAAAGAGCAGGACGCTCTCTTTGCCGATGCGGTCACCTGTATTCTTAATATCAACGCTGACGGTTAGTACATCTCCTTTATGGAATTCTGATTTATCTACACGTAGGTTGCTGTAGGCAAAGGTGGTATAGCTAAGTCCGTAACCGAAGGGCCACTGTACGTTCACCTGTGCATTGTAGTCGTAAACGCCTTCCATGGTACCAGTCTCCTCGCTCACGCGATAGTCGTAAGTCGTGAGTGAAGCAGAGTGGCGGGGATAGGTGTATGGCATACGACCCGAGAAGTTCTCGTCTCCTGCCAACAGACGTGCAAGGGCATCGCCGCCCTCGTTACCTGGCAGCAAAATATCTACCACGGCAGAAGCCAAGGGCTCTATGTCGCTGATGAGACGGGGACGTCCTCCGTTGATAATGAGGATGATGGGCTTGCCTGTAGCAGCCAGTTCCTTTACCAGCTGACGCTGATTGGCAGAGAGTGCCAGATCGTCAAGGTTACCAGGTGTCTCGGCATAGGAGTTCTCGCCTACACAAGCCAGAATGATATCTGCCTTCTGGGCAGCTGCAACAGCTTTTGCAATCTGTGGCTCATTCTCTTCCCAATACAGACCGTCATTGTTGTAGGTCACACCGGCTTCGTAGATAATATTGTCCTTACCAAAACGTTGCTGCATAGCTTCCAATATGGTGTTCTTGTCTGAAGCGTATTTGTCGGCATCTTTTCCCTGCCAGGTGTAGCTCCAACCACCATTCAGACATCTCATAGAGTTGGCATTAGGTCCTGTAACCAGGATGTGCTTGCCTTGCTGCAAAGGCAGAATGCTGTTCTGGTTCTTCAGCAGAACCATTGTCTCTACGGCAGCATCCAGGGCAATCTTTCTATGGGCAGCTGAACCGAATTCAGGATAGTCCTTCGGGTTGGTGTTGGGACGTTCAAAGAGTCCCATACGCATCTTCATTCTGAGGATACGACGTACGGCATCGTCTATGCGCTCCATGCTTACACGTCCCTCGTGTACCAATTCCACCAGCAGGTCGCAGAAAGACAGGTCATAAGGCTCCATGGTCATGTCAATACCTGCGTTGATGGCCATACAGATGGCATCTTTCTTGTTGGCAGCCACCATCTCGCGTTTCCATAGGTTGTCTATGTCTGCCCAGTCGGTGACAAGCATGCCGTCCCAGCCGGTCTCTTCCTTGAGCCACTGAGTCAGGTATTTGGCATTGATGTGCATGGGTGTTCCGTTTACCGAACCAGAGTTGACCATAACGGATGTTGCGCCAGCCTCTACACATGCCTTGAAGGGGGCGAAATGCTTCTCGCGCAACTCAAATTCAGGAACATAGCTAGGCGTACGGTCCTTACCCGTGCGGGCAATACCGTACGCCATAAAGTGTTTAACAGAGGTACCTATATGATAGCGGTCAAGATTCTTTTCTTTTCCTTGGAATCCTTCAATCATGGTCTTTCCCATAACGGCATTGACCAGACAATCTTCTCCGAAGTTTTCCCATACACGTGGCCAGCGGGGATCGCGAGACAGGTCGACGGTAGGAGAGTATGTCCAGGGGCAGTTAGAGGCGCGTGTCTCGTATGCTGTGATGGTAGCAGCCTTGCGTGCGAGCTCTGGGTTGAAAGAGGCTCCCATGTTGATATTCTGTGGGAACAGCGTACCGCCCAGGGTGTAGGTGGTGCCATGATTCTGGTCGAGGCCATATACGCAAGGAATGCCGCATCCACGTATAGCATAATCGTTGATTGTGCTGATAGTCTTGTACCAGTATCCTGGTGTCTGAGCCACAGGACCAGGTGCGTTCAGGATAGAGCCTACCTTATATTTAATTAGGGCGCGTTCCAACTTGTCTTTGTCCAGGACGAAGTTGTCGCCTTCCCAGTGTCCGATGACATCTATGGCCAGTTCTGTCATCTGACCTACTTTTTCCTCAATGGTCATCTTGCTGATGTGAGCATTGATGTCCTGCTCCGAGCGGAGCTTCACCAACTGATGTTCTGCAAAGACGGTGTATTGAACCGCCAGGAAACATGTTGTTAAGAATAGTTTTCTCATATTGTTTTATATTTTTTAGGTTGATTTCCACGACAAAGATATTTGTTACATCATTATAAACAGGTTAGAAAAACAACAAAAAAAGGTTCCAAAACTGAAATATGATAGTTTTGAAACCCTTTGTGATAGCTATTGTACCCTGTTTACTGGTACTTGGACGGCGAGACGCCAAAATATTTCTTGAAAACGGTGCTGAAGTACTTGGGATTGTCAAATCCTGTAAGTGAGGCTGCGTCTGTTACGTTCCTGCCGTTGCGAAGTAGGGCGGCAGCACGTTCCAGGCGGATGATTCGCACAAAGTCCTGAGGGGATTTTCCTGTATAGGATTTCAGCTTGACATAGAAGAGCGTGCGGCTCATGGCCATCTCGCGGCAGAGGTCGTCTATGGTGAAGTCCGACTGGCTCAGGTGTTCCAGAATCAGCTTGGTGGCTTTGTCCACAAAGTCTTTCGTTGCCTCTTCCTCAGGCATCGCATTCTGCACGGATGGTATGCTGTTCTCATTCTTTTGAACAGTCTGTGGCTTTGTTTCGGTTGTTTGCAGATGCTGGATGGTCAGTCGCATGTATTTCTCGTGCAACTCGTACACACGCCAGGCACCATAGAAGGCCAGCAGCACCAGACAGACATAGATGCACCACATCCACCAACTGTTCCACCATGGCTGACTGATGGTGATGTCTAAGGTCAGTTGATCTATTACCATGTTGCTGGTACGGCTCACGCATTGCAGGGTCAGTTCGTGCTCGCCTGGTTCCATGCTGACAAAGCGGATGAACTGCTGGGCGGTGGGCTGACTCCATTCGCCCTCGTCAATCTTGTATCGGTAGGCAATGTCGAAGTGGTTGCGCATGTTCACGCTCTCGAAGTTCAGGTCGAACGTTCGTTGGCTATACTTGAGATGTAGCTTCCTTTTAGCCAGCATGCGATGAACCTTCTGGTTGAAGCGTTCCACGTCTTTTACTTTGCAGCTCACACCCGTCAGACGAAGTTTGGCGGTGTGGTTGATGGCCAGTACATTCTGGGGGTGGATAATCACGGCCCCAGTGGTAGAACCTAAGAGTATGTCGCCATCTGGGAGATGATGGGCGGCCCCCCGTACGTATTCGCGGTCAAATCCGTAGCAGTAATCCACTCCGATGGCTTTTCCCGGTTCCTTGGGCGAAACGTATGCCAAGCCTTCTTCCGTTGCTACACATACATAGCCGTCTTTCCCCTGGGCCATACTACTTACGTAGTCAGAGGGGAGACCATCCTTCTTGGTTAGCTGACGGCCCTCTTTCTTCTTCAGGTCCCATACATAAACGCCTCCGCCTTCGGTGGCAATCCATAGCTCCTGATTGCAAACCAGCAGGTGTGTAATGAAGGTGTTTACGTCCGTCACGCCACGAGGCGCATAGTTCAGTTCTTCTGCCTTTTCGCTTTCGGGTTCTACTATATACAGGCCAAAGGCCGTACCTACGGCTACCTTTCCAGAAGGCAATGGCTTGATGGTCATTACATTATGGATGGGGTAGTGGTGGCGTTTGCCCTGAGCATCCACCTGCAGCAGGTCGCCGTTCAGGCTTCCTATCCACAGGTTCTTACGGCTGTCCTGACAGACGGCATAGACGTGGTCATCGGTCAGCAGGCTGTTGCTGACGGTATATAGTTGACGGGCGTTGCCGTTGCAATCTATCTGGTAGATACCTTTGCCGTAGGTGGCAACCAACACGTTGCCGTCGGCTTGTTGGCAGAAACAAAGTGCTACGGCTCCCTGTAGGCAATGCTGCCATGTACCCGTCTGGGTATTGAGGATGCTTACGCCGTTGTCTGTACCTATCATCAGACAGTCAGAGAGTGGCAGAACGGCACTCACATGATTATTCTGCAGGCTCTGCTGGTTATTGGCTATGTGGGTGTATACAGTTATGGTATTGCCTGTAAAGCGGGCAATGTCTATGCCGCCGGAGTAGGTACCGATGAAGATGTTTTTCCAATTGTCCACCAGCAGGTCATAAACGCCGTTTCCGTGCAGTTTGCCGTGTTCCGACTCGTTGGCATCGAACAGCAGAACCGGATCTCCCTTGCCGTCGCGTTGCATCTGATAAACGCCTCCTCCGTCTATGCCCAAGAGCATGGTCTTATGGTTGTAGGGACAAATTTGGCGGATGGGGTTCTGCTGAGCCTTCCCATTGACCTGCGGAGCCATATCGTACCTTACAACCTGCCCGTTGGCTCCCATAGTCATAATCATCAGTCCGCTTTCATAACTGCCTAGCCAGAGCTTGCCCGTCTGCTCGTCGTAATAACCGCTTTCAATGTTGTAAGGCAGCAATTGGCGTCCCTGTTCATCGAAGACGCCTTCGCGGGCACAGAACAGCAGATGATTGTTCATGGGGATGATCTTGTTCACGAAGGGACCCTTCAATACTTGGGCCAGCGTGGTGTCCTGTAGCAGGAAAACACCGTCGTACATGGCCAGATACAGTTTTCCGTCCCTTGGGTAGACATCATTCAGTCCCTCGCGGTTTAGTTTTCGGGGGAGTAGGGGAGTGAAGCGATCCTGAATTGAGTCGAAGGTAAAGATGTAGCTGCGACTGTCATAGGCGTAGAGGTGCGAGGCATCGGCTGCCAGCTTGATAACACGGGCTCCCAGATGGGCGTACGGCATCTCCTCGTTCAGCGAGTAGTTCTTTACCGCCCATCCGTTGTAGCGGCTCACCCCTGTCTTGGATGCCCACCATACAGCTCCGGACGGCGTCTGGCATAGGCTAAAGATGCGTTGGTTGTCAAGTCCTTCAGCTCTTCCTAAATGTGAGAACGTGAAATCATTTACCTGCAAGCGGTTGTTGGCAAAAGCACTCCCTATTGCGACGGTCAGGAGCGCCATAAGTACCAGTTTCAGGGTTTTATGCTGTTGCTTAAGGCTCATTATCAATAATTTTGTGTTAGTGTTGCTTGCAAATATACGAATAAGTAAGAACAATGCAAAATAAAAATAGAAAAAACTGCTACTCATAGCTTGATAGCAGTTATCTTTGTAATGATTGCCTGTCTAGTTGAAAAAGTGTTTAGTCAGGGGGTAAAAAAAGCCTTTGCGATTCTAACGCAAAGGCTTTTTGTGTTTTTACTCCACCGTAACGCTCTTGGCGAGGTTTCGTGGGCGGTCAACATCCTTG
The DNA here is from genome assembly GCA_017619585.1 of Bacteroidaceae bacterium. The sequence continues at coordinate 21,513 of JAFZSA010000044.1, read as the reverse complement.
CCCTTGCAGACGGCAATATGGTAGGCCAACAGCTGCAGGGGGATACTGGCAATTAGGGGCTGGAAGCATTCCAGAGTATCAGGCAGGGTGATGACGTGGTCGGCAAACTTCTGAATCTGGTCGTCACCCTCGGTAACAAGGGCAGTGACACGTCCGCCACGGGCACGTACCTCTTGGATATTGCTGATGACTTTCTCGTAGAGTCGGTCGCGTGTGGCAATGACGAAGACTGGCATTTCTGAGTCGATAAGGGCAATGGGACCGTGTTTCATCTCAGCAGCAGGATAGCCTTCGGCATGGATGTATGAGATTTCCTTCAGTTTCAGAGCTCCCTCCAGCGCTACGGGGTAGTTGTAGCCACGTCCCAAATAGAGGCAGTTCTTGGCGTAGGTGAAGATGGGCGCCAGACGTTCTATCTGCTCGTTGGTCTTCAGGGCTTGCTCCATCTTCTCGGGAATCAGCGTCAGTTCCTTTACCATCTCCTTGTACTGATCTCCTGGGATGGTACGGCGTTCGTTGGCAATGCACAGGGCTAGCATGGACAGCACAGTCACCTGACCGGTAAAGGCCTTGGTGGAAGCTACGCCAATCTCGGGTCCTACGTGAATATAGACACCTGTAGAGGTTTGGCGGGGGATACTGGCGCCAATGGCGTTGCAGACACCAAAGACAAAGGCTCCGGCCTTGCGTGCCAGTTCTATGGCTGCTAGGGTGTCGGCCGTCTCACCGCTCTGCGAGATGGCAACGACTACATCGTCAGGGTAGATGACAGGGTCGCGATAACGGAACTCTGATGCGTATTCCACTTCTACGGGAATGCGACAAAGACTCTCGAAGAGCTGCTTGCCGATGAGGCCTGCATGCCATGAGGTTCCACAAGCCACAATGATGATACGACGGGCGCTGACCAGCTTCTCGCGGTAGTCAATGACGGCAGAGAGGGTGATGCGGTCGGCATCTACGTTGATACGACCTCGCATGCAGTCGCGCAGACACCCCGGCTGCTCAAAGATTTCCTTGAGCATGAAGTAGGGGTAACCGTCTTTTTCTAGCTGTCCCAATGTGACGTCTATCTGCTTTACCTTCGGATTTTGAGTCTCGTTATCCATATTCACTACTTTCAGTTCCTTCCCCAACTGCAGAACGGCTATATCTCCATCGTTCAGATAGACAACCTTGTCTGTATATTCTGCGATGGGGCTGGCATCGGAAGCCAGATAGAAGGCTCCGTCATCGCCCAAGCCGACTACAAGGGGAGAACTCTGACGGGCACATACGATAGTGTCGGGGTGCTCGCGGTCAAGGATGGCTATGGCGTAGGCACCGATGACTTGATGCAGGGCTACTTGGACAGCTTCCAACAGCTCTATGCCGTTGCTCTGCATGATGTACTCTATCAGTTGTACCAGTACCTCGGAGTCAGTAACACTACGGAACTGGATGCCACGGCTGACAAGTTTCTCCTTCAACGTAATATAGTTTTCGATGATGCCGTTATGGATAAGTGCCAACCTGCCAGAGGCGGAGTAGTGGGGGTGCGCATTGGTGCTGTTGGGCTCGCCATGAGTGGCCCAACGGGTATGGGCGATACCTGCGCTGCCTGTGATGTCTTTCTCCTGGCAGAACGCCTCCAAATCACTTACTTTGCCCTTGGCCTTATATACATTCAGATTGCCCGTCTCGCTAATCATGGCCACTCCGGCACTGTCATAGCCACGGTATTCCAATCGTTGAAGTCCCTTAATTAGAATGGGATAGGCACGCTTGGTGCCAATGTAACCTACTATTCCGCACATATTGGTACATGGTTTATTTGTAAATTTTTCCTTAGTTTAATTTGTCACTTTGTCTGAAAAACGGCGCAAAAATAATACATTTTGATTAAATGACAAACTAATTGTGGTCAAAATGATAATTAACGGTTGCGTTTCTGCTGCGGATATGTTTTTTGGTCCTTTTTGTGAATCATAAATGAAGAAATAGAGAGCCCTTCCTCCTGCTCTGGTATCAGTCGACTTTTTCAGACCTCTTTCCCTACTTTTTTCTGTCATATTTTGGATATTTCTGCTAAAACAAGTACCTTTGCATCTACAAAGAACAACTGCTATGCAAAGTATCAAATACATCACTGGTGACGAACTTCGTAAGCTGCAATTGATGTTGTTGGACTGCCTTGTAGAGGTAGATAGGGTATGCCGTGCAAACAATATCCGCTATTGCATTGCGTATGGTACGCTTTTGGGTTCTATACGTAATAAAGGATTTATACCCTGGGATGATGATGTTGATGTTGTAATGACTCGTGAGGAATACAATAAATTTACCCGTGTTGCTGATCAGCTTAATCCTTCTATCTGTTTCTTTCAGGACAATGACACAGAAGCTAGCTACCCTTGGGGGTATGGCAAGATTCGTCGTGCAGGAACAAAGTATATCAGAGTAGGACAGGAGCATCTGAAGCACCGTACAGGCTTTATGATGGATGTCTTTCCGATGGATGACCTTCCTAATTGTTTTCTGGGACAGAAATTGTTCTATGGAATCTGCTTCATCTTGCGTAAGATGACCTATGCCCAGGTGGCGTGGGTATCAGAGTCCTCTGCCCTGTGGCGGTCATGGTATAAATTGCTTTCGTTTATTCCTACTCGATGGGTGCATCGTGTAAGTAAGCTTTTGCAGCATGCTCACAATAACTCAACGCCCAACCGTGCTCACATGATGTTCATTAGGCCTGACGGTTTGGGGGTGAGTGAGAATCGCCCGGATGAAAAATATGGCTGGCGTAAGGAATGGCTTACGGACCTGGCCGAATATGAATTCGAAGGACACCTCTTTTATGGTCCGAAGGACTATGCAGCATCATTGGCATGGAGCTACGGCCCGAACTTCATGACGCCCCCTCCGACTGCAGATCGGCAGTCGAATGCGCCATGCTCTGATTATAGTTTTGAAAATAATTAAAAACAAAAATAGCTACTGCGATATATATATAATGGTATCAAAGAAATCTATGAATGAGCAGTTCCTGGCTTCGATGAAATCCACCGAAGTGTGCTCTTGGTTTGAACTGAATGTAATGCGCCGTACGGGTTTCTACCTGGCGTGGTTCTTTAATAAGTTGGGCATCCATCCCAACGCAGTCACAATCTTGTCTATGATTTTAGGTGCTGGTAGCACCTATTTCTACATGAGCGGAAGTTGGTATTACGGATATGGGGAACATGGTGACAAGTTGATGGGCGTTGTTTTCAACGTTATTGCTATCGGCATGCTCTTTTGGGCAGATGTGCTTGATAATACTGATGGACAATTGGCTCGCCTTTCTGGAAAGAGGTCGCGTATAGGACGTATACTGGACGGTGCTGCAGGATTCGTTTGGATGATTCCTATTTACCTGGGTCTGGCTTGGCGTATTTATCAGCATCATAGCATGGAATTCGGATGGTTCGGTATAGAAAATACTACTCCAACGCTCTCTCTCATCTATGGAATTGCAGTTCTGGTATTGGTTTTCTATTCAGGATTTGCAGGATGCGGAGGTCAGCAACGTGTAGGTGACTACTATATGCAAGTGCACCTGCTTTTCTCGAAAGAGGCAAACGGCACGGAACTGGACAGGTCTGAACAACAGCAACAGGCCTACGATCAACTTCCGGAAGATGCCAAGTGGTGGGAGCGTCTGTTCATGAAAAACTACATCAACTATACAAAGAAACAAGAAAGCACTACGCCTAAACTGCAAAAGCTTCTGGCGAAGTTGGAAGAGAAATACGGCAGCGTAAGCAATATGCCTGAGGATTTAAGAAAGAGGTTGCACGACTACTCCCTGCCTATCATCCACATGGATTTCACTGGGTTCTCATATAGGGCTCTCTCGCTTGCATTCTTTGTCTTGATAGATTTCCCGTTGGGACATTTCCTTTTCGAATCGATTGTCCTTGGATTGGGAACTCTCTACACGATTAAAAAACATGAGGCCTTCTGCGAAAAGGTAACCAGCGAGTTATGAAAATTACCAAAAAAAGAATAAACGACTTCTTGTTCCTGCTGGGAATCGTGATGGTTATCATCATGATTTTCACCTTTGACGTGGACTTCCGCGATTTATGGGGAATGATTCTAAAAGCAGGATATTGGATGATTCCCATATTGACGGTATGGATTCTTATCTACTTCGTCAATGCTTTAGCTTGGCGCGAGATAATCAAGCACAACCTTGAACCTGATGAGCATGTCAGCCTATGGCGAATCTTCCGTCTCACCATAAGTGGATATGCTCTCAACAATACAACTCCAATGGGAGGGCTCGGAGGAGAACCCTATCGTATCTTAGAGCTAACAAAGGATACCTCCAAGGCTCACGCTACTTCATCGGTAATCCTTTATTCGATGATGCACATCTATTCACATTTCTGGTTTTGGTTCACTTCGATTTTCCTGTATATTGGTCTTGTGTTGGCAGGCGACCATTTACCCATGGACTGGGGAATTGGTATTGCCCTCATATTCTTGGCTCTATTTTGTATAGCCGGATTCTACTTTTTCTCTATAGGATATCGTAGAGGTATAACGGTAAAGATTATCGGGTGGATAGGAAAGATTCCAGGACTTAAGAATTGGAGTAGAAACTTCTTGGAACGTCACATCGATACGCTTAAGAATGTGGACCAGCAAATAGCAGCCCTGCAAAGTCAGAACAGCAGTGCCTTCTATCGTTCACTCATCTTAGAATATGTAGCACGCCTCATGCTTGGATTTGAGGTGATGTTTATGCTTATCCTCTTCGGTAAAGACGAGGGAGGTGGTTTCTCAGGCTACACGCTCCTCTTTTTGCATTGTATCCTGGTGGAGGCTATCACATCATGGTGCGCCAACATTATTGGTTTCCTGCCCTTGCAATTGGGTGTACAGGAATTAGGCTATGCCGTATCAACACAAGCATTGGGCTTGACTGGTGAGATTGGTATCTTCGTCAGCATCATCGCCCGTGTACGCCAGATTGTATGGGGTGCCATCGGCATTGCTCTGATAAAAGTTAAACATAAAGGTAAATACGAATAACGATATTATATTTTCACAAAATAAAAATGATTGAGACATCTTTTTTGAACTTTACCGTAGGACCTGTTCAATCCTCTGAAGAAGTACGTGCCATAGGCAAACTGCAAGTGCCTTATTTCCGTACGCCGGAGTTTTCTGAACTGATGTTGGAGAACGAAAGGCTGGTGAAGAAATTTGCCAAGGCTGATGAGAATGCTCGCGTTTGCTTCATGACCACATCAGGAACCGGTTCTATGGAAGCAGCACTTATAAACTGTTTTACCCAGGAAGATAAACTGATTGTGGTAAACGGAGGTAGCTTCGGTGAGCGCTTTGAACAAATGGCTGAGCTCTATCATATCAGTCATACTACTATCAAGCTGAAGCATGGCGAGGCTCTCAAGGCAGAGCATCTGGCTCCTTTTGAGGGTCAGGACTATACAGGTTTTTTGGTAAACATGCACGAGACCTCTACCGGTGTACTCTATGACATGCCCATGATTTCGGATTTCTGTCGCCGTAACCACATTTTCTTGGTGGCCGACACTATCAGTTCATTTATGTGCGACCCCTTCAATATGAAGGAATGGAATGTAGGTGCTATGATAACAGGTTCTCAGAAAGCATTGGCTTGTCCTCCAGGAGTTTCGCTTGTAGTGCTCTCTCCAGAAGCAGTGGAACGTGTTTATAGTCATAATCCTATGTGTATGTATCTGGATCTGAAACTGGCTCTTAAGAATGGAGAACGCGGCCAGACACCTTTTACTCCTGCAGTACAGACCCTTATACAAATTAATGCTCGCCTCCGCCAGATTGATGCCAATGGTGGTGTTGATGCCGAGGTACAGCGTTGTTCAGAACAGGCACAGGATTTCCGTAGCCGCATCAGCGATTTGCCTTTCGAATTGGTATCTGAAAGTCCTGCCAACGGTGTGACACCTCTACACCCCCTTCATGCTAACGCATATGAGATATTCAAGATTCTCAAGGACGAGTATCGGATTTGGATATGCCCGAATGGCGGTGATATGGCTGACAAGATTTTCCGTGTTGGACACATGGGCTGCCTTACCAAAGATGACAATACAACCCTAATCAACGCATTCAAAGATTTACAGAAAAGAGGACTCCTATGAAGAAAGTCATTACCTATGGGACCTACGACTTGCTCCACTTTGGGCATATACGTCTCCTAGAACGTGCAAAGGCGCTGGGTGACTACCTCATTGTTGGTGTTACAAGCGATGATTTTGATATATCACGTGGTAAAATCAATGTGCAACAGTCATTGATGGAGCGCATAGAGGCTGTGCGTGCTACAGGTCTGGCCGACAAGATTGTCATAGAGCAATATGAAGGTCAGAAGATAGATGACATACAGAAGTATGGCGTTGATATCTTCACGGTCGGGTCCGATTGGGTAGGAGTTTTCGATTATCTAAAGGAGTATTGCGAAGTGGTTTACCTAGACCGTACACAAGGCGTGTCTAGTACTGAGATTCGCAGCAAGGAGAATGCTCTTCGTTTGGGGCTTGTTGGTGATACGGATGTTATCAATAAGTTTGCTTTGGAGTGTAAGAATGTTAATGGCATAAATGTAATCGGGTATCTGACTATGGATCCCATGTTGGGAAAGGAAGGCTTGGAGAACGCCCCGGCATACACTTCCTTCCAGGATTTGGTACACGATTCCGATGCTCTTTTCATTCGCTCGCATCCAACAAAGCACTATGAACAGATTAAATATGCTCTACAGCAGAAAAAACACGTTCTCTATGAATCGCCTCTGACTCTTAATCATGCTCAGGCTAAGGAACTTTTTGAGATGGCCGACAAAAACGGATGTGTGCTCTATGCTGGTATTAAGACAGCCTACAGTACTGCATATGCCCGTATGATATTGATGGTTAAGACTGGCAAAATCGGTGACGTTGTAAGTGTTGATGCAGTATGCACAAGTCTGCAAGACGACTTGACGAAGAAAGAGATGCAGTATACATGGAATAGTATTACTGCTTGGGGACCTACTGCCATGCTGCCTGTTTTCCAACTTTTAGGAACTGATTGCTTGGAAAAACGTATTGTTTCCAGACTTCTCCCAGGTAATGACGATTTTGATACCTTTACCAAGATAGATTGGACTTTCCCTCACGCTGTTGCTTCTATCAAAGTGGGTAAAGGCGTGAAAGCAGAAGGCGAACTCATCATCGGTGGAACTAAGGGCTACATCTATGTGCCTGCTCCATGGTGGAAAACAGACTATTTCGAAGTCCGTACAGAGAATCAGTCTCAGAATAAGCGGTTCTTCTATCAATTGGAGGGTGAAGGTATTCGTGGTATGATTGCTTCCTTCGTTAAGTCAGTTAATCAAAATAAGCTGGCCTACATTGGTGAGAAGATATCCTTAGAGATTGTGAAGACGATGGAGGAATGGCATAGTGGTAAGTTTACACAGATATAGCATAAAAAAGCGGATGAGAAATCATCCGCTTTTTTATTCAAAGTTCAAAGTTCAAAATTCAAAATTGATCTGTAGTAGAGCTTGCTTTATAAAAACTTTCCAAGCTTCTATTATTTCAGGGAATTGATGGTCTCCTGCAGAGCGGCAATCTTGCTTTCTGCATCAGATAGTTTCTTGCGCTCCAGTTCTACAACCTGGGCAGGAGCATTCTGTACGAAGCGCTCGTTCTGAAGCTTCTTCTGGATGCCCATCATAAAGCCTTGCAGACGTTTGATCTCGGTCTCTGCCTTTTCAATCTCTGCTGCTGCATCGATGAGGTTACCCAGAGGAACGGCATATTCTTCAGTGCCAATGAGGAAGGATTGTGTGCCCTCGCTCTTCTTCTCAACAACGGCAATCTCAGAGAGCCCTGCTAACTTCTGAATGGTATCTGCCCATGTGGTGTTGTCAACGCCTGTGGGTGCCTCCAACTTCAGTGGCTCACGGGGTGAGATGTTCTTGCTCTGACGAATGGCACGAACGCCGGAGATAACCTGCTTGGCGTGCTCGAACTGAGCAATCAACTCAGCATCTGCCTTGCTGGGAGCATCCAGCTTCAGGGTGCTGACCATAATGCTGTCACCCTCCTTACGCTCAGCAATGTGCTGATACAACTCTTCTGTGATGAAAGGCATGAAGGGGTGGATAATCTTCATCAACTGCTCAAAGATATCCAATGTTGCCTGCAATGTGGCAGCATCGATAGGAGCTTGGTAAGCTGGCTTAATCATTTCAAGGTACCAGCCTGAGAATTCATCGGTGAAAAGCTTGAATGCTGTCATCAGAGCCTCGTTGAGGCGGTACTTGCTATAGAGATCGTTGATTTCTGCTACTGATGAGCGAATGACGGCTTGCATCCAGGCAATGGCTTTCTTGTTGGCTTCTGGCTGAGCAATGTCGGCCTTCTCCCAACCCTTCACCAGACGGAAGGCATTCCAGATCTTATTACAGAAAGCTGCACCCTGCTGGCAGAGGTCTTCCTTGAAGAGAATATCGTTTCCGGCAGGAGCGGCAAGGAGCATACCCATACGTACGCCATCAGCTCCGTACTTCTCGATAAGACCAATAGGGTCAGGTGAGTTGCCAAGACTCTTGGACATCTTACGGCCAATCTCATCGCGTACGATACCTGTGAAATATACATTACGGAAAGGAACGTCCTTCAGATATTCCTCGCCTGCCATAATCATACGGGCTACCCAGAAGAAGATGATATCCGGACCTGTTACAAGGTCGCTGGTGGGGTAGTAGTACTTAATCTCCTCGTTGCCGGGATTGTTGATGCCGTCAAACAGAGATATGGGCCAAAGCCAGCTGGAGAACCAAGTGTCAAGGGCATCCTCGTCCTGTGAGAGCATGTCTATTGTGATGTCCTTGCCATACTTCTCCTGAGCCTTCTTCAGGGCTTCTTCTTTAGAGAGAGCAACCACGAAGCGCTCTTCTTCTTCCTCGTTGCCATTGATGAAGTAGGCAGGAATGCGGTGTCCCCACCAAAGCTGACGAGAGATACACCAATCCTGGATGTTCTCTAACCAATTCTTGTAGGTGGTAACATACTTAGTGGGATAGAACTTAATCTTACCCTCGAGTACTGGGGGCAGGGCAATGTCGGCAAAGTGCTTCATAGAGAGGAACCACTGCTTGCAGAGACGGGGCTCTACGGCAGTATCCTGATTGCGCTCGCTATAACCTACCTTGTTCTCGTAATCCTCAATCTTCTCCATCAGGCCTGCATCCTGCAAGTCCTTGGAAATCTGCTTGCGGACATCCATGCGGTCCATTCCTATGTAGAGCGTACTCTGGTCGCTGATGGTACCATCGGGATTGAAGATGTCAATTGTCTCCAGATTGTGGGTCTTACCCAACTGGTAGTCATTTATATCGTGTGCAGGTGTAACCTTCAGACAGCCTGTTCCGAATTCTACATCTACATAACGGTCTTCAATAACGGGAATTACACGGTTTACCAATGGCACGATTACCTTATGACCGCGCAACCACTGGTTCTTGGGGTCCTTGGGGTTGATACACATAGCGGTATCGCCCATAATGGTCTCAGGACGTGTGGTAGCAACAACGGCATAGTAGCCTTTCTCATCCTTGTGGATGATATTGCCATCCCCGTCAACAAAATTGACGGGCGCATTGTCAGCCACATAATACTTCAAATGGAACAGGTGGCTCTTCTCGTCTCTGTAGATAACCTCCTCGGTTGAAAGTACTGTCTGAGCCTTAGGATCCCAGTTGACCATACGAAGGCCACGATAGATGAGGCCCTTGTCATAAAGGTCGCAGAATACCTTCAGGACACTCTCGCTGCGTGCTTCATCCATGGTGAAAGCTGTGCGGTCCCAGTCGCAAGATGCGCCCAGACGTCTCAGCTGCTTCAGGATGATGCCTCCGTGCTCGTGTGTCCAATCCCAAGCATGCTCCAGAAACTGCTCGCGTGTAAGGTCACGCTTCTTGATTCCTTGTGAAGCCAGCTTGTTAACCACCTTGGCCTCTGTAGCAATAGAGGCATGGTCGGTTCCGGGTACCCAGCATGCATTCTTGCCATCCAGACGTGCCTTGCGTACAAGGATGTCCTGTATGGTATTGTTGAGCATGTGACCCATGTGCAGCACTCCCGTCACATTTGGTGGGGGAATGACAATGGTATAGGGCTCACGTCCGTCGGGTTTGCTGCTGAACAGTTTGTTGTCCAACCAGTACTGGTACCACTTAGCTTCTACATCGTTGGGAGCATATTTTGTTGCTAATTCCATATTATAATGTATTGTCTTTCTTAATTGGCTGCAAAGGTACAAAAAATATTTCAAGTTGAGGTGCAGGTGGATAAAAAATTGTATCTTTGCCGTCAAATATCGGAAATAAGAATAATGCATACAAAAGAAGAGAAATTGGCAGCATTCGGCAGATTGTTGGATGTGATGGACGACCTTAGGGAAAAGTGTCCCTGGGACAGAAAACAGACTTACGAGAGCTTGCGTCCCAATACGATAGAGGAAACCTTTGAGCTCTGTGATGCTTTGATGAAGCGTGATGAGAAGAATATCTGCAAGGAGCTTGGTGATGTCTTGCTGCATGTGGTATTCTATGCCAAGATTGGTAGCGAAAGTGAGTCGTTTGACATTGCCGATGTGTGCAATAAACTCTGCGATAAACTGATATTCCGTCATCCGCATGTCTATGGTGATGCTGTTGCCAAGACTGCAGGTGATGTGGTGGAGAACTGGGAGAAGATAAAGCAGAAGGAGAAAGATGGTAACAAGACGGTTCTTTCAGGTGTGCCTGATGCTTTGCCTTCGCTGATCAAAGCCTATCGCATACAGGACAAGGCCAGGAATGTAGGCTTCGACTGGGACAAGAAAGAGGATGTCTGGCAGAAGGTACACGAGGAACTGGGAGAGTTGGAAGCTGAGCTCTGTCAAGAGGATAACAAGGAGAAGCAGACGGCAGAACTGGGTGATTTCCTCTTTAGCGTAATAAATGCAGCCCGTCTTTATCATCTGAACCCAGACAATGCCCTTGAGCATACGAATCAGAAATTCATCTATCGCTTTAATTACGTAGAGCAGAAAGCCAAGGAAATGGGCTTGCTGCTGCAGGATATGACGCTGGCTCAGATGGATGAGTTATGGAATGAAGCGAAAAGCAAGGAGAAGCAACAATAAAAACTGAGGGGGTGTGCCTGTTCCTGACACACCCCCTTTTCATCATAATTAAATTTGAATGATTGGCAGGTTTTTAAAGCGATGAGACCAAGCCTTTTATTTCTTGTGATGATTATCTCTTCTTCTTTGATCCATTTGGCGGAGCATCATACGGTGGAAGATGTCTTCTGCCAACATGGCTTTGTAAACTTTCTGTGCAGGTACTGCTTTGTACATCTTCTTGTAGTAGGACTCCTGAATCTGCGCCATTTTTACATTTAATTCGCTGATACGCTGAATTTTGTTGGCGTAGTCCTTCTCTGATAGATTATTTTCTTCGCTCCTGTCTCTTTTTAGTTTGAACATTTCTCCCTGTAAAGTACGCTGTTCTTCTTTCATCTTATGAAAGATGGGGAAGAAAGTCTGTGCTTCGGTATTAGAGAAATCGGCTTTCTTGGTTATAAACTCCTCTAGTTTAGCCCGGAATTCATCTGGGTTAAACTTCCCTCTTTCGGGTTGTGCCAGCACGGTTAATGTTGTGCAGAGCAAGAATAGGATAAATAATAAAGACTTTTTCATTTTGGTTATTCTGCCTCCGTCAGATAGGTTGCAATTTCCATATTGTTAATCATGCTATAATCAAGTGCGTCCTCGATGTACTGAGTGTTGTCAGCCTCGAGTGTAGCATCCTGCTGCCTGAAGTTGTTCATAATAAAGGCGGAACTAAACATTATGCCCGTCATCATGGCAGCAATGCCCCAGCGTATCATCTTGCGACGTCTCTTCTGTTGGGCTATGCGCTTCATAACACGCTGAGGAAACTCATCGAAGTAGTGCTCTGGAACACGGAAGGGATTCTCGTTTCCAAATCTTTCGTCTATAAACTTTTCCTCATTCATAAATTCTCTCATGTTTAGCTTTCTGTTTATATGATAAGTGTAAATGCAAAAGGTTTAATCGTTCTGCTGAAAAAAATCAGTTATTTTTTTTACGGCATGGTGATAAGAGGCTTTCAAGGCTCCTATGCTGGTTCCTAACATCTGACTCATGTCCTCGTATCTCATTTCCTGAAAGTATTTCATGTTAAAGACTACCCTTTGTTTTTCAGGGAGTAGGGCAATGGCTTTCTGGAGGAGTGCCTGTGTCTCGTCGCCGTCAAAGAAGGGGTCGCTCATCAATTGGCTTGTCAGATTTTCAAAGGCATCGCTAGAGATACTGATGCTTTTTTTCTTCTTTTCCAGGAAGCTCAGGGATTCGTTGATGGCAATCCTGAAGAGCCAAGTGCTGATTTTGGATTCCGCGCGGAAATCATCCAATGCCATCCAAGCCTTTATGAAGGTGTTCTGCAGAACGTCGTCAGCATCATCGTGAGAGAGCACAAGCCTACGTATCTGCCAATAGAGCACCTCTTGGTATTCGTGAACAAGGGTGTTAAAGGCAGCCTCTTTCTGAGAATCGTCTTTCAGCTGGGTTATGATACGTGTCTCGTTTATCATCTCTCAGTCTTTTTGACTTGGGAAACGTGCTTTGGTTTAAAATCTATTCAAAGCTTTTTCCAGAACCGTATCATAATGGTAGTTGTCGGGGTGTTCTTCTAATACGCCTTCCCGGTTGGGGTAGAGGGTGTAGTAATCCAGGAAGACAGAGTAGCCAGATTCTACGGGGTAGAATTTATGCTTGGGTTTCTCTTCTGTCTGTGGATTCTGGGCCCTGTATCTCTTTCCCCATTGTGTGACAGGTGCTTTGCCTATCTCCATTCGGATTCTGTCTTGTTGTATGCTGTCCAGATCCTCCATAATGAAGAAGGCCAGATCCAATGGCTTCTCCAGACGGATGCATCCGTGACTGACGGCTCTCGTTGCCAATCGGAAGGCCGATGGCATGTTGGTGTCATGAAGATAAACGGAATAATTGTTGGGAAAACGGAATATGATACGTCCCAGTGAGTTCCCTCCGCCATTTGTCTGCCTGATAACGTATTGGCCGCTGTTCAGTTGTGCAGAACTGAGTGAGGCGGGATTGACGTTTCCACCTGTTTTCTTGTCGATAATTTCATACCGGTGGCGTGCAAAGTATGCTGTATCACCTGTATGGAGGGGCGCTATTTCGTGACGGATAATGCTGGGGGGGATGTTCCAATAGGGGTTCAGTTCCAATCTGGAAATCTTGCTTGTAAGCAGGGGCGACTTATGAGCTATAGCTCCTCCACAGATGCGCATAGTCAACGAGCTGTCTTTCTTCTCGTTTACGGCTGTGAGTTGGAAGCCTGCCAGATTCACCCATATGTATTTGTCTTGTGGACGGGGATATCTCCAGCGTGCTCTTTCCATATTGATCCAGGCCAGGCGGGCACGTTCTGTGTCTCCTTTCTCTTTTGCTGAGAGGTATTCCTGCTTCAGCGTTTTGTAAAGTGGAATCTGTGGCTGTATCTCGCGTAGGAATGTCCCCAGTTCTTCGCTCCGGGCCTGTTCTAGGGCGTGAGTGTAGAAACTGTCTGTAGCCATCTCTGCGTGAATGCCGAAGTGATGGCGCTGAGAGGCTTCTGGGTAGGATTTCTCTGACTCGATATTGTTGAGAACGTGCGAAGGCTGGATAAAGCCGTAGCGTTGTCCTGTGGCATATCTGAGCAAGGCTTTTGTCAGGTTGAACTCCAGTCGCCCCATCAGTTGATTGATGTCTTCGGGGCTGTCCTTTCTGTTACGTAGGTTCTGTAAGTCTTGTTCTATCCTGGTAACATAGAAGCTGGAGGTGTTGAAACCTTCTTCCTCCACCTTTCTTAGATAAGAAAGCAACGTGTCGGCCTTTTCGTCAATACCATGTCGTGTAATCCAGACGAAACGTCCTTTCTCCTTGTAGTATTTTGTAGTGTAGGCATCTGCATACATTGCAGGTGCTTCTTGTGCAAGTTGGTATATCTGTTCGCGTATGTGTCTGCTTTTCAAGCTGTATTCCGGTAGGATCCATTCCTTGATGTCTTGCATAGAGGCAATATGTAATTGCTTGCCATCTTGTTGGCAAGACGTAATCATGGCAATAAAAAGGAATAGGGGAAGCTTACGGAAAAGTCTCATCGGATGGAAATCTTACGCACTACCTTTCCGATTTTCAGTAGGTAGCAACCTTTTTGCAGGTTGACGGTAAATGTCCTTCCGGTAGTGTCAGTCTTAATGGTAGTGATTTTTACACCGGTAAGATTGAAGACTTCTATATCCTCACCATTTGTTCCTGAGACGCGAACAGTGTTTCCGCTAACAACAAAGGTAACGGCAGACATGTTGTTTTCTATGTTATCATTGTCTGCAGATTCCATTGCGAATGTTGGAGCGAAAGCCAGCATCAAAGGTAATATTATGAGTAGAATCTTCTTCATATTCTTATCATTCCTAACGCAAAGATATTGATTTTATTTTATTGCGACAAACTTTTTCGCTGAAAAATGATAAAAAATGCAATATTTCTCTATAATTGTAGTGTCAATCCCTCGCGAGCGAGTGTTGTATTCGGAAAAATACTGGTTGCTTCTGCCAACAGTTGCTCTTCGTTCTTGATTCTTGCGCTAAAGTGTCCGACGCATAGTTTTCCCACCTGAGCTTCTTTGGCTATGTTGGCTGCCTGAGAGGCTGTAGAGTGCTGAGTCTCCTTTGCCCGTTTTACAAATTCCTCGGGGTAGGTGGCTTCGTGATACAAGAGTGTGACGTCTTGCAGGATTTCCTTCAGTTCAGGCAGGTATGCAGTATCTGAGCAGTAGGCGTATGAACGTGCCTTGTCTGCAGCTGTAACCAGTCTCTCGTTAGGAATAACGGTTCCGTCTTCTGTTGTCCAGGATGCTCCTGCCTTGATATTGTTGATTTGCGAGAATGGAATATTAAAGGCATCTATCATCTCGCGTTTGATGTGGGGCAGGGGAGGCGTTTCCCTGAACAGGAATCCTGAGCATGGAACTCTGTGCTGAAGTGGGATGCTCCATACCGTTACGCTTCGGTCATTATATATTATATTATGTACGCGCGTATCTATGGGATGGAAAATTATCTGGAATGTGATACCCTCGCAGTAAATGCGGATGATGTTGTCCAGAAACTCCTGAAGTTGCTGAGGTCCGTGTATGTGCAACTCTGCTGTTCTGCCCAACAGGGCCATGGTGCTGATAAGTCCGGGTAGTCCGAAGACATGGTCTCCGTGATTATGTGAGATGAAGATATGTCCTATGCGAGCCATTGGCAAACGCATCTTCTGCATCTGAACCTGAGCGCCTTCTCCACAGTCTATCATGTAGTATTTGCCTCTGATGTTTACTATCTGTGAGCTAGGCAGATGCCTGAGTGTTGGTTTGGCTGAACCGCATCCTAATATATTGACCTCGAAAATCTCCATTTCTTTTTCGGATATTTTGCTTTTAAGATTTGAAAAGGGGCAGCTGTTGTGCTGCCCCTTCGTAATATGCTTTTGCAAGTTTTGCTTAATTACTCGCCAGCCTGCATCTTAGCCTTCAAAGCTGCCAATGCATCCAGGTCGCCCAGTGTTGTGCTTGCTGCCTGGTTCTGAATTGCGGGAGTCTCATCCTTGCGAGTAGAGGTACGCTTGGTAGCCTTCTTAGCCTCGCGAGCTTCGGCACGCTGAACATCTTCGAAGATACGGCTGTGGCTGAGGATGATGCGCTTGCTCTCCTTGTTGAACTCGATAACCTTGAACTGCAGCTTCTCGTTGAGCTGAGCCTGGCTGCCGTCTTCCTTAACAAGGTGCTTAGGAGTAGCGAAGCCCTCTACACCATATTCGAGCTGGATAACAGCGCCCTTGTCGAGCATCTCAACGATAGTACCCTCGTGGATGCTGTCCTGAGTGAATACTGTCTCGAATACGTCCCAAGGATTCTCCTCCAACTGCTTGTGGCCGAGAGAGAGACGACGGTTGGTCTTGTCAATCTCCAGTACGCAAACTTCGATCTCAGCACCAATCTGAGTGAACTCGCTGGGGTGCTTAACCTTCTTGGTCCAGCTGAGGTCGCTGATGTGGATAAGACCGTCAACGCCTTCCTCGATCTCAACGAATACGCCGAAGTTGGTGAAGTTGCGAACCTTAGCGGTGTGCTTGCTGCCGATGGGGTACTTCTCTTCGATGTTCTCCCAGGGATCATCCTTAAGCTGCTTGATACCCAGAGACATCTTGCGCTCTTCGCGAT
The DNA here is from genome assembly GCA_017619585.1 of Bacteroidaceae bacterium. Next base: position 5,141 of record JAFZSA010000044.1, on the reverse strand, counting down.
CCAGAGTCAGGATAACTGCCTCTACCTCGTCGCCTACCTTCATGAAGTCCTGAGCGCTGCGCAGGTGCTGGCTCCAGCTCATCTCTGAAACGTGGATCAGACCTTCTACGCCAGGAGCGATCTCAACGAATGCTCCGTAGTCAGCCATAACAACTACCTTACCCTTAACGTGGTCACCAACCTTCAGGTTAGCATCCAAAGCATCCCAAGGATGAGGAGTCAACTGCTTCAGACCCAGTGCGATACGCTTCTTCTCGTTATCGAAGTCAAGGATAACAACGTTGATCTTCTGATCCAGCTCAACGATTTCCTTGGGATCGTTAACGCGGCCCCAGCTGAGGTCTGTAATGTGAATAAGACCGTCTACGCCACCCAGGTCGATGAATACACCGTAAGAGGTGATGTTCTTAACGGTACCCTCAAGTACCTGACCCTTCTCGAGACGACCAATAATCTCTTGCTTCTGAGCCTCGAGCTCTGCCTCGATGAGAGCCTTGTGGCTTACAACAACGTTCTTGTAGTCCTGATTGATCTTAACGACCTTGAACTCCATAGTCTTGCCTACGAAGATATCGTAGTCGCGGATGGGCTTAACGTCGATCTGTGAACCGGGCAGGAAGGCCTCGATGCCGAATACGTCGACAATCATACCACCCTTAGTGCGGCACTTAACGTAACCCTTGATAATCTCTTCCTTCTCCAGAGCCTCGTTTACACGATCCCAGCTGCGGCTAGCGCGAGCCTTCTTGTGAGAAAGAATCAACTGACCCTTCTTGTCTTCCTGATTCTCGATGTATACCTCTACGGTGTCACCTACCTTCAGGTCGGGGTTGTAGCGGAATTCGCTTGCAGGTATGATACCATCGCTCTTGAAGCCGATGTTAACTACTACCTCGCGCTTGTTCATTGCGATTACAGTTCCATCAACTACATCGTGGTCATTTACCTTGTTCAGAGAACCATTATAGGCCTCTTCCTGAGCCTCGCGGCTTGTTTCAACTTTGCTGTCACCATTGGCATATGCTTCCCAATCGAAGTCTTCCAGAGGTGCAACGTTTTTCAAATCTGCCATACAGATTAATTAAATGTTAATACTAATGTTTATAAACTCGGGGTGCAAAGGTACAAAAAAAGATAAAGCCACGTACCTAAGTCGCAGCTTTATTACCTTATTATATATATGTTTTAATGTTATTTAACACTATTAGCGCCTTCACATTCCTTAACCAGCTCTTTTATCTTCTGTGGAAGCGCTTTTTCTCTACTCTGTGAATGACTTTTCTGAGATCCCATTTGTTGGCTCTTTCAGTAATGGTTACAGAGTGTGATGTCTTATTGTTTCCTTGAGTGCATTTGATGGTCCACCTAAGGTCATATACCATGTCCCCGAAGGTTTCGCAATTTCTGGAAAGTAATATTTTGTTGTGGGGGCCGACCTTCTTCTCGCCGGTCCATAAGATTAGATATAAATGGTTTATATAAGCGTCAAACATGTGTGCATTCGTATTATTTCAATGCAAAGTTACGACTAAATTTTATATTGGCGATATAGTTTGTAAAAATTTTCTCTTTTTTAATATTCTTTTACCTTTTTCTGTAAATTCTTTTGTTTTAGTGGATAAATTGTGTTATATTACTGGCAATTCTCTATTTCAAAGTTTGGAACGTACATTCCAAAGTCTGAAACGTGCATTCCAAAGTTTGAAATGGCCATACCAAAGTTTGGAATGGAAAATCCCCGTGTGGACAAAAACATCTTCTTGCCTATTCTGGTAGATGTTGCTCACTTATTCGTACTTCTATGTTGCAAACCAAATAATTGGCTGTCATTTTAATATTGTTTAATTGTTTTATCTCTTCTATGTTGCAAACCAAATAATTGGCTGTCATTTTAATATTGTTTAATTGTTTTATCTCTAATTTTGTTATTTTTTACAGGATTACTGTCAAAGAATCCCCTTCCAGACACGAACCAACCATATCTGGAAATTGCATAAGCAACAGGAAGCCGGATCAAACTTCTATTAGATGTAGTGAGCCTTAGCCACTCATCAGATTACTTCTTCAGATCTTGGGATATAATGCCACAAACTTTGAGGAGATGTAGTCCTATGGACTCATCAAATACGAATAGTGGTCATTGTAATTTGAGAAGTTCGTCCGACTTGTCTCCCTGTTGTTTTGCAAATTCTTTCTCCTCTTATTATTGAAGCACATAAGCCTTCTTCGTCTTCATGACGGCATACGCTCTGCAGGCCAGTCGCCTTGCCACCTTGATGATGGCCATCTGCGGTTTCATGCTCTGACAGCAGTTGGTGTAATATGCCCCCAGTTGGTAGTCTCTCTGTATTGCTATCCAGCTTGCCTCCACAATCAGAGGTCCTAGATATTTGTTACCTCTGAAGGTTTTCTCACCGCTAACCTTTTTCTCTCCAGAATCATGACAGGTGGGAATAAGTCCGAGGATGGCCACAAACTTGCGTTCGTTGGGAAAGCGTGTCGGATTGTTATCCAGTTCTGTCAGCAACGACATGGATGTTATGAGCCCGAAACCTGGCACAGAGGTTAGCAGATTGAAGTTTGCCTTATACTTGTCATCCTTGCTCAACCGACGGATTTCGCGTGTCACCTCCAGAATTGCTTTCCGCGTATTGTCCACATGGTCACAGAGCAACATGAGTGTTCGTTTCTCTTCTGACAGCAGCACCACTTCTTCACGAAGCCATTTCATGAAGTTGCAGGACCAGTGTGTACCACTCTTGGTAAAACACTTCGGATAGACGACTCCCTGTGTATAGAGCAAATGCTTCAGCCTGTTCTTCTGGCGGGAAAGATCTTTTATAAACCGCTGACGAAGGCGCACCAGGTTTGTGTCGTCCATGAACGACTTGTCCTTGATGTAGATGCCTGTCAACTGTCCACGCTTCAATGCCCAGGCAATCTTCTCAGAGTCCACGGCATCTGTCTTCATGACCTTTTCCTTACCTGTTGTAGGAATGTCACCAGCATTGACTACAATGTTCTCAAAACCCTGCTCACTCAGGGCGTAGTGGGCCGAGAAGCCACAGAAACCGGCTTCGTAAGCTGACTTGAAGTGAGCCTCGGGGAATTTCTTGTTCAGTCTGTCAAAGAGCTCTTTTGCATCAGAATGCTGAGCGAATGAGAACTTGCAGCCACTCTCGGTGAGAGTCGTAATGTGCCAAGTCTTCAGATGTACGTCAATTCCGACGTAAATGTTTTGTCCTTTGAAGGAAATTCTGTACTTTTGCATATTGGTACGGTTTTAATTGTGAGTGTAATTTGTTTTGTTAGTACTTGCAAAATTACAAACCAATTATTATCGTACCATCCTTTTCTCGCGATTTCTTCGCGCAGCCCTTTTCATGCACCGCGAGATGCTGAGGTTCTTGAAGCGTAGCGGAGAGGTTCTCTGTACCTCACGGTGCGGAATAATTCTCAGATTTGACGCTTCTTTAATTGACTTTTGGTATTTTCGAATGCAAACATAGTAACTTTGAGATAAATCTCGAAAGTACTCTCGCTTGGATAAAAAAATAAATGTTTATTTATTTTGTTTATCTCTCGCTTATTCGTACCTCTGAGAAAGTCTCTCGAAAGTACTTCCGTTCTGGAATAAAAATAAAATATATTTTATTTTGTATTCCGCTCACTTATTCGTACCTTTGCAGCGGCAAAAAGTTTGTAAATCAGATAACTAGAATAACTTGAACTTATGAGAAAGATAAATTGTATAGGAATCCTCACCAGTGGAGGTGATGCTCCTGGTATGAACGCTGCTATCCGTGCCGTTACACGTGCCGGCATAGCCAATGGATTCAAGATAATGGCTATCTTCAGAGGTTATGAGGGTCTTATAAATGACGACATCGTGGAATTTACAACCGAAGATGTTAGTAACATTATCCAGCGAGGCGGAACCATCCTGAAAACGGCTCGTAGCAAGGATTTTGAGACTGTGGAAGGTCGTCAGAAGGCATACGAGAATATGCAGAAGCGTGGTATTGACGCCCTTGTTGTGATAGGTGGAAACGGCTCTTTGACTGGTGCCCGTATCTTTGCTCAGGAGTTTGATGTTCCCTGTATAGGTCTGCCTGGTACCATCGATAATGATTTGAACGGAACGGATAGTACCATTGGTTACGACACCACCCTGAACACCATTATGGAGTGTGTCGACAAGATTCGTGATACTGCTACCAGCCACGAGCGTATCTTCTTCGTCGAGGTGATGGGTCGTGATGCAGGCTTCCTGGCTCAGAACAGCGCTATTGCTGCTGGTGCCGAGGCTGCTATCATTCCTGAGGACAGCACGGGTGCAGATCAGCTGGAGCAGTTTATCGGTCGTGGTATCCGTAAGAGTAAGTCCAGTAGTATCGTTCTTGTCAGCGAGAGTCCTAAGTGTGGTGCTATGTACTATGCCGAGCGTGTAAAGAAGGATTATCCTGAATTTGACGTGCGTGTTTCTATTCTTGGACACTTGCAGCGTGGAGGCAGCCCCAGTGCCAGCGACAGAATTCTGGCCAGCCGTTTGGGCGTAGGTGCTATCCAGGCTATTATGGAAGGACAGCGCAATGTGATGGTCGGAATCAAGAACGATGAGGTTGTCTATGTTCCCTTCTGCAACGCCATCAAGAGTGACAAGCCCGTGAAGAAGGAACTGATAGACGTTTTGGCAGTTCTCAGTATTTAATGTGCTTGTTTTTCTCCCCTTATATATATTATATAATGTATAAGTTGTTGGGAGGTAACTTTTTTTCAAAAAAAAGGTTGAAATGCTTGGTGAGTAATGAAAAAAGCTATACCTTTGCACTCGCAAATCGGAAATGACTACACCGAGAGCGGTTAAAAAGGTCACCGAGCGCAAGGGCGTTTAGCTCAGCTGGTTCAGAGCATCTGCCTTACAAGCAGAGGGTCGGCGGTTCGAATCCGTCAACGCCCACAAAACGTAAATGGCTCCTTAGCTCAACTGAATAGAGCATTTGACTACGGATCAAAAGGTTGCAGGTTTGAATCCTGCAGGAGTCACCTCCTGGCAGTGGCCAGTGGACGGGTAGGTAGGTAAGTGGTTAAAACGGGCAGACTGTAAATCTGTTGCCTCACGGCTTCGGCAGTTCGAATCT
>JAFZSA010000043.1 GCA_017619585.1 Bacteroidaceae bacterium | reverse complement strand
ATTATGAATTATGTACTCCCCCTAGTACATCGGAATATTCGTCAGCACACAGTAGTCCCACCAATAGGTATCACCAAAGCGGGCCTGCAACGCAGCTCCTACCTGATCAACCGTCATGCCGCTTTGGGCATTTGCCTTCATATTGGCAATGAAACTCTGGTAACGCTGTGTGATGTCAGGGTCTATGTTATAGATGGAGATATCCTCGGGACCAGTCTTCAGTTCATCATGGAAGAGCAGCATAGCCTCCTGCACATAACGTGGGAAAGGCTGGTCGGGGAAGAAAGTATGGTACTGAGCAACCTGCGCCCAGAAACACTTTACGTCTTTGTCCTGCAGGCAATAAGCCAGGGCAACCTCCAGCACAAACTTATCGTTAGTAGGCGTATGAGCCAGCTTATTAATCAGAGTGGACTCAACAAAATAATCATCGGTGCCCACCATAGACGTACCTCCATTGTAAAGGCGCTTTATCAGGCCAAAGCGGGCAGAGGAGGCTATGCGCGTGGTATCATCCAGATAGGGACGCAGTTCACTGGCCCACTTCTTCTGGAAAGTAGAGTGCTCCAGCAGACGCAGGTACTTCCTGACGGCATCATACTCGCCATTAATCAGCGCACAGCGGGCAAGCACACGCAACGTATAGTACGAGAAGCCGAAGTGCATGCAGCGCTCAATGGAACGACGGATGGCAAAGCAGGTCTCGCCGTAGTTGTAATAGATAAAGTCTCCCGTGGCATCGGACAGACGAATCACAACGGAGTCGCTCATCACCGATGGCTTGGCAGGACGATTGTTGTACTCATAGCGGTGAGACAGCAGCTCGCCCTTGTTCATCAGGGCAATATCACGGAACAATACCATCTGACGCGTAGGATTGCCTTTGGCCATACGGGCCTCGGTGAGCACATCGTCCCATCGCTGATCCTCTACGGCACGGCACATACGGAACTCTGCCTGATAGTTCGGATCGGTGCTGTTTCTCTTGTCAATAAACTTATAGCCTCCTACGGCTGTTACACCTGCCAACAGCAGGCAAAGCACTAAGCCCTTGGTGCTTGTCACGCCTTCTTTCCTTTTGGGGAGGAAGGGAAATAGCATCGGAGTAAGGCATACCAGTAGGAAGGGGAACTCCAGACCATAGTCGCGCACCGAACTGATTTCGAACACCTTTAAGCCAAAAGTCCAACGCTGGTCAGGACGCATGATGGTGGTTCCGCTATTCTCAAAGAGAGGAACCAAACCGCATACCAAAGCAGCCAGCAACAAGCCTGTCCATCCCTTACGCCAGTCCTTACAGAACATACGCACCCCTATCAGGGCAGCAGCCACAAGGGCATAGATACCTAAGGGATAATAGAACAAAGCAGCTACAAGGATTATCTGAACCAGAGATCCGTATTTGAATCTGCCTGTATAGTCGATAGAGAGAATCAAGGCAAAGAGCAGACCCAGGGAGTGGTAGAAACTATAATCAATATCCCTGAGGAAATAAACCCAGTAACCTAACTGAATCTCTGTGCAGAGCAAAGCCAGCAGGGGCAGGAAAAGCACAAAGGTCCATTCCAACCGAACGTGGTACGACCGCCATGCCACACAGAAGCACAGCATCCACAACAGGATTAGCATGGCAGCACCATAGGCAGGATAGTAGAAGTACTGCGTCAGGTAAGAGCCTGCCCATGAAAGGAAGCCGCCAGGCATTCGCATACAGTCATGGAAATACACCATGGTATCATTCCAATACCCGCGGTCTTGCATAAAATACAAGGTGTCTGCATTCTTGCCTATCAGGAATACCCAGGCAAACACCACAAACATTATGCTATACAGAATGGGTAACACCCATAGGGGAAAGTGTGTCTTTCGTCCTTTTTTTGCTGCCTCCTGCGCCTTGGGAGCAGGAGCAGTTACATGCTTTTGTTTAACTTTTTTGCTCATACTCGACCACAAAGATAAAGAAATAAAACGAAACGCAAAAAAACTTATCTGTTATTTATTCGGTTCTATCAAATAACAAATCTACTATTACAACATACTTACAGAATGATTTTTGTTAATATTCTTTAATTTATTGACTAGATTTAACGGTATATATGGTAGATTTGATACTTTTGTTGCAACAAACATTCAAATTCAAACAAAAATGAAAGCTAAACTATTATCCTTTGTTCTTTTTTTGCTTTCTGCTTTTTCCATGACAAAAGCACAAGACAAGATTATCAGCATCGGGAACAACAACACATGGATTCAAATTCCTGCAAGTGAGAAGAGCCAAGTACTACTGGCAGTTCAGGCTTTACAGAAAGACTTCAGTAAAGTATTAAATTTCACGCCATCCATTGTTCGGACAAACACCACAAGAGACGGAGTACGTGTTGTGGTGGTCAACGATGAGAATCCTGACGGACGGGCACTCATAGATAATCCTCGCGAACTGGACGACTTTGAAAGTCACCGTGTTTATGTAGATGCCACTTCTAACAGCATCGTCCTGCATGGCAAAGACATGCGCGGTACCATCTATGCTATATACAGCTTCAGCGAACGGGTCTTAGGAGTACCGCCCCTTTGGTATTGGTGCAGTTGGCAACCAGTAGTTAAGGAAAACATTGAACTACCTGTTAACTATGACTATTTCTGTCCTTCGCCGCAAGTACGCTACAGGGCCTGGTTTCCCAATGATCAGGATTTGTTTATTCCCTGGCGTGCTAAGTCGTCACAAAACAACGAACTCTGGCTTGAGACCATGTTACGCCTGAAACTCAATACCGTGGAAAAAGAAGCAACAGTAACAAACTCAGGTACCCTGAACTCTGAGGCCATGCTATACAAGAAATACGGTTTGGTGCTTACCTCACATCACATGGTAGCACTGAACAACAGTTTCTCCAACTGGGACAGCTATTGGAAGAATGTGCGCAACATGACTCCCCCTACCCTTTCCGTCAACGATCTGAAATCGTTAAAAGAATTCTGGCAATTCTCTATCAATGCCGTCATGAATAGCGGAGCAGAGAATCTATGGCAGGTAGCTTTCCGTGGAAAAGGCGATCAACCTTTCTGGGAGATTTTCTCGGATGCTCCCACTTCAGAAAAGGAACGGGGACGCATTATCAGCGAGATGGTAAAAATCCAGTACGATATGATTTGCCAGTCCACTGGTGACCCTAACCCGTTTGTCCGTATGACATTCTATGACGAGATTTCTTCGCTCATGGCTAAAGGTTACATAACACCGCCTGTAGCTACCAACATGCTATGGACCTTTGTTGCCGGCAGACGCGACCACTATCCATTCGATGACATTGTACAATGGCAGAACACGGATAATGTACAGTTGGGCTACTATATGAACCTGCAGTTCTATTCAACAGGTGCCCACTTGGCTCCGGCAGAGGGACCTTGGAAGATGGAGGATAATTACCGCTATGTACAAAGTAAGGGTAAGCAGACCTTCAGTGTAGTAAATGCAGGCAACGTACGAGAGTTCCTAATGGAAATGGCTGCCAACGCAGCGATGATGTGGAATGCGGATACCTATAACACGAATGACTTCCTGCTTTCTTACTGCAAGCAATACTTCGGTGAAGAACACGCCCAGGAAATAGCAGAGCTATATCACGACTTCTATTATTCCTATTGGAGCCAGAAAAAAAGCGACTTCCCTGGAGGATTCGACCGTCAGTATATCTTCCAGGATTTGCGCCATGAACGTGCTATCAAGCAAATCAACGACAAGTGGAGCAGCTTTACAGCCAATCCTCTTTCCGATATAGGCTACGAGTCTATACCGGGACGTTCCTTCCGCATTGAGGGATCAAACCAAGTGGATAGTATCATCGCAGGTACTGCCCGCGAAATGGCTGCCTTTGCTAATGTGGCAGAACGTTGTGATGCCATGATTAGCCAAATCCCTCCAGCACAGCGCACTTTCTTCTATGATAACCTGGCAGCATATGCACATTATATGTCGCACGTCAGTGCTTGTCTTCACTATTTTGCCTTGGCTTACAAAAACAAGGCCAATCGTTATGACAATCTTACGCTTTCGCTGGACGAAATGAAGGCTGCAAAGAAGGCACTGACCGATTCACAGCACGATGTCTTCTCTACATGGTATGCCAGCGATGACAAATTCGCCATGGACGCCAAGATAAACCTGATACAAAAGAGGCTGGAGGAAACGCCCCCTTTTACCATTGAGGCAGGGAAAGCCTATACCATTGCCAACCGTAACGACGAGAACCTGTTTGTTCAGGACAATGGCACAGACATTCTGGCAATGGGGGCAAAAAATGACAACGCATGCTGGGAGTTTATATCCACAGGAAAGCCCAACTGTTTCTATATCAAGAATCTGGCTACTGGAAGATATGCCCAGGCCTGCCCCGCCTCTACCGAGATTAATATCAAAATGGGTACAACGCCTGCAGAGTATGCCATCATAGACTGCTCGGATCAGGAAGGCAGTCATTGTTTCGGCTTTACATCCACAAACCTGTCCGTTACTGACTTTACTGCAGGATGCATAGGATGGAACTGGAAGAACGACAATACCGTCCAAACCTATGCAGCCGTTGCCGGCACCAATCACCGCTCTTTCTGGAAAATAAATGAAACCACCTATACAAAGCCAGAACCACAAGATGCGAAGGAAATTACAGAACTTATTTCGAACAGTGATTTCGAGGAGACAACAGGCATGATAGTAGACGGAACCAACTTCCGAGGTATTCCCACAGGCTGGCATGGCTGGGGAATCAAAGGAGGGACAAACTACACACAGGAACCGGGTGTTAACAACACCGCTTTGCTTCCCAAGACTTCATACGGTGCTAATGGAGGCTGTAGCGGTACACTGCATGGAGAAAAAAGCTGTTGGGTGAACTGTTCTCCTATGCCCGATGACTTCAAGCTATACCAGACAATAAATCTCCCTGCCGGTACTTATAGGATTAGCTGCCTGCTCTCCCCAATGGGCACAGGCGACGAGAACCTCACCAATCTGCGTCTCTTTGCCGGTGATAATGCCTGCTACTTTGCATCTGCCGACAAGTATGGAAGCAATCTCGGAACGGAAACTAAACGCACTTTCATGGGCCATAGTGCAACGCTGGACGGTAGCGATCCTGTCATGAAGGAGATGGTTCTGGAGTTTTCACTTGACAAAACCACCGATGTTGAGATTGGCATCCGCACCAGCAACATGCTGAAGTCAGGCAGCCGGGCCTCAAGCAACCAAGGACGCTTCCGTGTTGACTACTTCCGACTGTACTCTATAGCCGAGCTACATGTTCACGATTATGCACATAATGGCATCTGCTCCTGTGATGGAGCAGAACGTTATGAGACACCCGAGAAATCCGGTTCATACTATCTCCTGGACAATGCCGGCAAAGTGGAATGGTTCTCACAAATAGTAGCTGCTAATGGTGGCTCTACATCTTATTATGCAAAATTGACCGCCGACATAGACTTTGAGCGCGAAGTTAACCTGCACCTGCCCATCGGCAAAACTAAGGGAAACAAGTTCAAGGGTATCTTTGACGGCCAGGGACATCGCATCAAGAATATGGTCATCTATCGCCCACAGGACGAGGCACAAGGTTTCTTCGGATATTTACAAGGTAATTCCTCATGTACCGTCAAGAACCTTATCATTGACAGCAGTTGCTCTGTCATTGCACTTACCAAAGCTGCCGGGCTGGCCGGTTCCTGCCAGAACACAGGCGCTACCATCACCATCGAGAATTGCGTAAACGAAGCCAGCGTGACTGTTACAGGTCAGGATGCAGCAGGCATCATAGGAGGACAGAACGATACCAATCCACGGTTTGTAATCCGTAATTGTATCAATACAGGCAACATCACATCCTCTAATTCAGAACCGTATGCCGGAGGCCTGTGCTGCTATTTGGGAAACAACGAGAATACCATAGAGAATTTCATCAACCTTGGAACAATAACAGGACATAAAGGAGGAAATATCGGACGTATGTCGGGCAGCGTCAAGGGTATTGTAGATCTGTCTGATACGGAACAAAAGACTCAGGGTATTACAGAGGAACTCTCTAATACCGACATTACAAGCGGTGTGCTGACCTATTATATAAATAATGTAGCAGGGAAAGAAGTGTTCTTCCAGACTCTTGGCGAAGACACATACCCAGTCCCCTTCAATACAAGTAAGTCTGTAAAGCAGATAAGCATTCCAGCCTGTGGCTATGCCACCTATGTTGCAGAGAGCAATGTGCTGTTCCCTCCCGCTCTTGGAGCACATGCTGTTGTTTCCACGGACAACAACTATGCAAAACTCTCAGATCCTATTGCTGAAGCAGCAGCTGGCATCCCCGTCTTACTGAAGGCTGCAGCAGGCAAATACTGCTATAACCCGGCATTATCTGCCACCAGTCCTGACATCAACCTGCTACAGGCCGCAACAAAGGATATTGTATGCGATGGTACACAATACTGCCTTGCAGACAAAGAACAGGGCATAGGTTTTTATAAAGCGGTTCCAGGTAGCAGTATTCCAGAAGGAAAGGCATACCTGATTATTACAGGCAATGGAACAAGACAATTCTACGGCTTTGAACCTAATAACGAGACAGGAATAAATGAAGAATTAAGAATGAATGGTGAAGAATTAAATGTAGACTCTGCATACAATCTGGCAGGAGTGCGAACCACAAAAACAACAAAAGGCACATACATTGTAAAAGGTAAGAAATTTATTAGGAAATAATTTGTCATGAAATACCATACTTTATTTTTACTGAGTATCCTCCTGCGGATTCCCTTACATGCCGAGGCACAGAAAAAGGATTCCATCACATTTGCCGTTATGGGCAATTCCATATCCACATACTACGGATACATCCCAGACGGATATAAGGTTTTCTATACAGAAGACAGGGAAAAGAAATACGGCATACAAGTGGGCGACACATGGTGGATGCAACTTAGTCGTCTCTCGGGGCTCACATTTCTTGCCAATGCTTCATGGAGCGGTTCACGCGTATCATGCGACCTTCTCGACAGCGATGCTCCTTTTGTCAGCAATGCCAGAGTGGCAGCCGTAGGAAGAGCCGGCATACCTGATATTATCTTCATTATGGGCGGAACAAATGACTGGAATCAGGCTAAACTTCCATTAGGCGAGTTCAGTACAGACACATTCACGGATTCTCTGACCTTCCGAGGGGCATATGCCATGTTATTGCACAAACTCAGCACACGTTACCCTTCCACCAAATTGGTCTGCCTCTCCATAACACCACGTTCCGCAGGGGTTACCCAACTGAACGGCATAGGTTATTCACAAGCTGATGCCAACGAAAGTATCAAAAAGATAGCCAAGCAATTCGGAGGATATTACATCGACTGTACTACCATCCCCTTCAGTTCCAATTGGAGCAGCTACACTTTAGACAAGCTTCACCCCACTGCATCCGGAGCATCACTGATGGCAAATGCCATATACAAGGAACTGCTGGCACAAAACATCATAACATCAGACCTGAGACAGAATAGCGAGACAGTTGAAGCAGAATGTCTCCTTGATCTTTCTTTTGATGCGAATGGTATTGTCAACAAAGGTTCTTACAATGCAAAAGTCGGTTCTCACGGACAAGCAACAACACTTTATGACAAAGCTAACGATACCTACTATGGGTGTACAAAGGTAACTGCATCGGATTATTTCTATGCCTTATACGATGAGGGCAGTCCGCTTTCCGAAGCTTTCAACTCATCCGTTACATGGGAGACATTGGTACGCCTTGAAGGTTTGGCCGACGAGAACGGAAAGATTTCCAAAACCTGTTTCTTCGGAAACGAACAGGATGGAGGATGGTCATTCTACAATTCACAACTTGCCAGCGCATTCACATACCGGCATGAAAGCGGAGTAGCCAGCACCGTAAAGAACCTTGGCGGAGACTCTATTGCCGTATCAGGTAAATTCTATCATCTGGTTGTTACCATGGACAGAGCAAGCCATATCATCCGCTACTTCATCAACGGCAAACTGGTATGCACAGGCACAAGGGCAGGAACAGACATGGTGCCGCCTCAGTGCGGAACCGTAAAAGGAAAGCGAAACATGTGGATATGTCTGGGAGGAAACCCAACGGCTGGCAGCAGTTCTGCCGGCAGTCAGAATTCTTCTGCATGCAGTTTCATCTTCGCCAGAATATACAATGGGGCACTAACACAGAAAGCTGCACAGAATCTTTATACTGACCATGTTCGTATGTTTACAGAACCGGTAGCACCACAAGGTAACGACCTGATCCTGGACTGTCAGTTCACCCCTGACGGAGCACTCAACAATGCGGTCTCCTACCGTCATATTCCCATTGAGATGGCCGGTAACGTACCTCTGCAATACAATGCTACCATCCAGTCTTACGAGGCTCAGTTCAATGGTAAAACATCGCAGTTCTTTAAGTTCTTTGTAGGTGACCAGCCAAGTATCATGAGTCAACTTTCAGACGCATACAGCGTGGAAATATACTGTCAGAACAGTACCGAGAAACCTAAGGCAAGTACACGCCCGCTGTGTTTTGTCAACGGCTACGGATTTGGCCTACACATGAACTCGCAGGGAAACATCTGCTACACCACTACCACACAAGGTAACAAGACAGACGGCAGTTATGCCAAAACACAATGGTCATGGATAGGCGTGGGTAGCCTGACAACGGACTATACGCACTATGTTATTGTCTATGATAGGCTACATTTTGTGTCCCGCTTTTATATCAACGGAGAAGAAAAGGCCGTACGCTACCTTACCTTCAAGGAATGTCCTATCTACGAGTGGGCACCTTCCACCTGGCTGGCCATTGGAGGCGATGCCCTCGGTACTTACAACAATGCCACTAAAGTTGGCAACTACCCTTTTATGGGAAAAGTGGCTATGGTCAGAGTGTGGGGTAAGGCACTTACAGAAGACGATGTCAAACAAATGTATAATGTTACACAAAACAAACAGGTTGCATTCACCACAGGAACTAATGGCTATGCAACATGTTGCGTACCCTTTGTAACTTCCGTCCCCGATGGATTCACCGCATATGTAGTATCAGAAGTCACCAATACTTCCGTAGTCCTAAAGGAAGTTGCAAGCTCAGGGGATATACTTCCACAGGGAATACCTGTGATTATGAAAGGAGCGTCTCGCAGCAATTTCACTCTATCGGCAATTGACCAAAGCACCGAATATACTAACACCGACATAAGCTCCCAACCTAATTACCTTGTTGGTTCATACTGTCAGAAAACCATTACAACAGGAACAGGCTATTATCTTAAGACTTCTGGGAACAGCATGTATCGTGCAACGACAGATTATTCGTTGCCCGCCTGTTCATGTTACCTTCCCTCTACAGCTAAACGTTCATTGTACAGTATTGAAGTACAGGAAAGTGAAGATATCGTTCCCAGTCTTCAGCAAAATCCGAACAGTATTCCGTCCTATGACCTTCAGGGCCGACGCATTGTCAATACACATAAGGGTATATCCATTAAGGAGGGTAAGAAGATTATTACCCATTAAATCGTCTTAATTCCTGGGGGCACAAAAAGGAAAACCATTTTCTTTTGCTTTTCTCTCACTTAATCGTAAATTTGGCTTCGCCAAAGATACTAGCGTTCGGAAAAGAAAAGAAAATGGCTTTTCTTTTGCTTTTCTCTCACTTAATCGTATATTTGCACTCAAGATCTTAACTAATAACAGGAAATATCATGAAAAATAAAACTATTCTATCCTTTTTGATTCTTGCAATGGCAACCCTCAATACCTATGCCGATGAAGATACACCCATCTCTGCCACTAAGGTGGAACAGGGCAAGGTAACAACAGGTATAGGCAACACGGACGTACCCATACTGCGCAGTACACTTACCATAAGTAATCCTACAAGGTCCGTAGAATTACAAGGGGTGACGGGTATGGTTAAAGCCACCAACCTGAAGGACGTGAAAGCTATACGCGCCTACTTCGCCTCCAACCCTCAGGAACTTTTTGTGGACAGCAAGAAGGAAATGACTTGGCGAGAGAGTAACGCCATTCCCTATGCTGAAGGTAAAATTGAAAAAGACGGCACATTTATCATAACCGGCATTCGTAGCCTTACATCAGGCACATACTATCTTTGGATTGCCTTGGACATCAGCAAGAAGGCACAGGAGGGTAATATGGTAGATGCCTCTATTACCTCTTATATAATAGACGGTGTGTCATACCCCGAACCTGAGGGTAACCCGGCCCATGCAGCTACCATCTTCCTGACGGAGAGCAGCGTGCTGATGCCTATGGACAAGGGGAGTCTCTATTACCGCATCCCCGCCATCTGTACCAGTGCCGACGGTAAGAGACTGGTAACGCTTACAGACGACAGGAAGAACCATAATGCAGACCTTCCCTACCACTGCTATGTGGTAGCCCAGTATTCCGAGGATAACGGTCGTACATGGAGTAATCCCCTTACCGTTGCAGGAACAGCAGAAACAGGAGGCGATTACGGACACGGAGATGCCTCTCTGATAACCAACCGCATGAACGGTGACATCATTGGCATCATGACCAGTTCGCACAACGGAACAGGATTCTTCTCTTCTACGCCTGATAAACCGCAAACGTGGAAGACCATCGTCAGCCACGATGGCGGTCTTACCTGGGAACCACCTGTAGATCATACCAAGGAACTCTATGCGGCAGGAAGTCCCCACCCCAACTGGTTAGGCGGGTTCACAGGCTCAGGTGCGGGCTTACAGAAACGCGACGGCACACTGGTATCCCCCTTCGTGAACCGCGAATCGCCAGACGGCAGTAACAGTAATGTTACGCTGAATTACTATAACTTCATGTCGAAAGACGGTGGCAAGACCTGGTATGTAAGCGGAAAGAGCGGCACAACAGCAGCAGACGAGCCCAAGGTATTGGAACGCAATAACGGCGATCTGGCTATCAGCGTACGAACCAGCGGCTATAACTACCACAACGTTACATCTGATGACGGACAGACCTGGAAGAACGCGCCCCAGACGCGCTTCACATCCGGCATCAGCGGCAATGCCTGCGACGGCGAATATATGTACTGGTGTTCAACCCTCGACGGGAATCCCTGGAACATAGTCTTTCAGACACTTCCCAACAGCAGCAGTCGCCAGAATCTTTCCATTGCCCTTTCTACCGATGAAGGAGAGACGTTCGGGACTGCTAAGACCATCTGTCCCAGCGGCTCGGCTTACAGCGCAGCTACCGTATTACCCGACGGTACAGTTGGAGTTTACTACGAGGAAGAAGGTGTCTATGGTTGCTACACCATGCGTTTTGTACGTTTCAGTCTGAACTGGGCAAGCGATGGCAAATACAGTTTCACAAAGAAGAGACCCTTCCGCCCCATCTCATACTAATCCCCTCCTTCTCCATGGGAGAGTAAGCATACAAAAATAGGACCCAGAAACCTGAGTCCTATTTTTATTTATAGTCCCTCCCCCTCGGGAGAGTCGGAGAGGGGGTTTTACTTCTCCTCGTTCTCCTTAATGGTCTTACCCATAGTCAGGTAAGCAGTAGGAGCAGCAACAAAGATTGATGACAATGTACCGAAAATAACACCCAGAATCATTGCGAAAGCGAAGCTGCGGATGCTAGCACCACCCAGGCAGAAGATTACAGCCAGTACGATGAATGTGCTGACAGAGGTGTTGATAGTACGGTTCAATGTGCTGTTCAGTGAGCTATTGAAGAGTTCCTGACGGTCACGCTTGGGATAGAGACCAATGTACTCACGGATACGGTCGAATACTACCACCTTATCGTTGATAGAATAACCGATAGCGGTAAGCACGGCACCAATGAAGGTCTGGTCAATCTCCAATGAGAAGGGCAGGATACCCCACCAGATAGCATACATACCCAGAATCAGAACAATGTCTATAATCAGAGCGGTGATGGCACCTACTGAGAAGGCAAGGTTACGGAAACGGATAAAGATGTATGCGAAGATGGCTATGAAGGCCAGAATGACACTCCAGATAGCACCATTAGTAATATCCTCGGCAACAGAAGGACCAACCTTCTGGCTGCTGATGATAGAACCACCTGCACGCTCATCACGGTTGATGAAGTTTTCTACAGTAAGGTCACTGGTCAAGAGATTACCAGCCTTGAGGGCGTCGAACAACTTCTGCTCAATCTCGCTATCTACCTCAATGCCATCTTCCTGGATGCGGTAGTTGGTAGAGATACGTACAGTCTTGCCGCCAGTACCCAAGGCAATAACACTGGTATTACTCTCGGGGAAGGCCTCTGCCAAGATAGGACGAACAGCCTCGGGCTGTACTTCATTCTCGAACATAACAACGTAGTTACGGCCACCTGTAAAGTCAATACTCTTGCTGAAGCCACGGCCAAGCATGAAGCCTACGCTGATAACAGCCAGCACGCCAAAGATAGCGAAGCTCTTCTTGTAAGCACTCATGAACTTGAAAGTGGGGTTCTGGAAAGATATCTTGTCACCAATAGCGGTGCGGAAGGTCAGACCCAACCACTTGTCCTTAGCCATAACCTGTGAATAAACTACACGGGTCAGGAATACGGCAGTAAAGAAGCTGACGCAGATACCGATGAACAGTGTGGTAGCGAAACCGCGGATAGGTCCTGTACCGAAGTAGTAAAGGATAACAGCGGTAATGATAGAGGTCAGGTTAGAGTCGAAGATAGCGCTGAAGGCATTGCTGTAACCAGCAGAAAGAGCCTCGCGAACCTTCTTGCCAGCCTTCATCTCCTCCTTGGTACGCTCGTAGATAAGCACGTTGGCATCCACAGCCATACCCAGTGTCAGTACCATACCGGCAATACCGCTCATGGTAAGGGCAGCCTGGAAACTGGTCAGGATACCTACGGTGAAGAAGAGGTTCAGAATCAGGGCGCAGTTAGCAACCATACCGGGGATAGTACCGTACATCACAATCATGTAAACCATCAGGATTACGAAGGCGATGATACAGCTCAGGATACCCTGCTGGATAGACTCAGCACCCAGAGAGGGACCAACAATCTCCTCGCTCACAATCTTAGCGGGAGCGGGCATCTTACCAGACTTCAATACGTTGGCAAGGTCACGTGTATCCTCTGTTGTGAAACGACCGGTAATCTGTGAGTTACCACCGGTAATCTCGCTCTGTACAGTAGGAGCACTATATACATTGTCGTCCAGAACGATGGCAACGCAACGCTTCAGGTTAGCCTTTGTAAGGGCAGCCCAACGGCGAGCACCGTCAACATTCATCTTCATGCTAACACAAGGCTGACCGTTCTGATCGAACTCATCCTTGGCATCGGTGATTACATCACCCTCCAAAGGAGCACGGCCATTACGCTCTGTTACCTTGATGGCATACAGCTCATAGACGTTAGAAGACTCACCTTCACCAACACCCTTAACACCCCACTTGAGACGAAGGTCAGAAGGAAGAACCTCCTTGGCTTCGGGAGAATTCAGCAATTCATCAATAGCAGCCATGTCACGCTTGTGGGCATAACCTACTACGCAACCATAAGCGCCCTGAGCAAGCTGAAGACGGGTCATAAGAGGATGCTGCTTACGTGCCTTCTCAATGTCGGCAGTAGAAACAGCTGTCTCCTTCTTCTCTTCAGCGTTACCGCCTACTACAGCAGCCAGATCCTTCTGGACAGCAGCAGTATCAACGGCTGTGGTATCAGCAGGAGCCTCTGCAACAGCAGCAGAATCAGCAGGAGCCTCATCCTTGATATTGCTCATTACAGCAGCCAACTTGGTATCCAAAGTAGCCAGGAAGGGAACAATCTCCTGAGAGTTGTATGTCTCCCAGAACTCCAGGTTAGCACTTCCCTGCAACAGTTTACGTACACGCTCGGGTTCCTTTACACCAGGCATTTCAACCATGATGCGGCCTTCCTGACCCTCCAGGGCCTGAATGTTAGGCTGAACAACACCGAAACGGTCAATACGGGTACGGAGCACATTGTATGAGTTGTCGATGGCACTCTTCACTTCCTCGCGGAGCACCTTCTCAACCTGCTTGTCTGTACTCTTGGTTGTTACCTTATCACGCAACTGCTGAGTTGCGAAAAGCTCAGCCAGAGCCTTGTTGGGCTCCAATGCCTTGTAGTCTTTAATAAATAAGGTAATAAAGTCACTCTGGCTGTTTGCAGCCTCGCTGGTCGCCTGCTCGACGGCCTTGCGGAAGTTCTCGTCAGTCTCTTCCTTGTGGTCTGCCAAAGCCTTTACTACATCGGGTACACTAACCTCCAGGATAACGTTCATACCACCCTTCAGGTCCAGACCCAATCCGATTCCCATCTCACGGCACTCCTTCAATGTCCAGACATTGCAGTACACCTTGTTGTTGAGCAGAGAATCCAAGTAACGGTCGGCAGCTTCCTGACCCTCAGTCTGAGCAATCTCCTCAGCCTTATTCTCGAAGTGGTTGGTAACCACTGAGAAACTCAGGTAGAAGAGGCAAACCAGAGTCAGCAGGACTGCGAAAACCTTTACAAATCCTTTGTTTTGCATTGTGTTAATTAATTATTGTTTTGTAGTTTATAAGTTTCGTTCAGTCTATCAATAGTGCGCAAAGATACACATTTTTCCTTTACTAATTATAATTTGCACCAAAAATTTTATATGATAATGGTATTTTATTGGTCTTTCTTCTGCAGATAGGCAACTACCGGGAAGTGGTCAGAGGCCCTTACCTCATCATCTACATAGCATTTTATGCATTGCCAGTCTGAAGAGGCAAATATATGATCTATACGCACATAGATACCACTTTGTCTATAAGTAAAGCCCACTCCCCTGCCTATTTTGCGGTAAGCACAATCCAATCTGCTGGCCAGACGCTGGTATGTATAGGAGATGGGGGTGTCATTGAAATCGCCACACATGATTATGCTCTTTCCTTCATTTCTGTCTATCAGAGCACAAAGCGTATCTGTCTGTGCACCACGGTAACTGGCGGCATCCCTGAGTTTACGAAGCAAGACCCGACTTCCTTTTTCTACGCGTTGCTGTTCAGGATCCAGAATCATGTTCTTATACTCCGTCTTGTCGGAATCAGAAAGTGCATTACTCTCAAGATGGTTGCTCACCAGCAACAGGCTGTCTCCCTGACAGCGAACCCAACAAGCCATACTGCTATTCTTTCGGGTTGGATAGTCTATATGCAAGGTATCACCAAGGACGGGGAAACGGGTAAGGATACATTTTCCAGTTCCCATTACACGATGATACCCCATAGAGTCGGCAAAATGCTGGAACTCTTTCATATTCACAAGAGGACCGTACGTCTCCTGAAGACATACAATATCCGGAGATTTCTCCTTCAGGAAACACAGCACCTCCTGCCGGCCTTCTTCATCCGTAACGCCCCCCAGGTTATAGGTAACAACACAGATGGCACTGTCAGAAAGGTATTTCTTTGTATTGATGGGACAATAATCCATAGCATAGCCAGCCACAACCATCAATCCCACTAAAGGGACCCAGACCAGATAGAAACGGAATATCAGCCAGAAAAAGAAAAAGGCAATATCCACCGCCACGAATATGGGGAAGAAAAGCCCTAACAATGAAAGAGTAGGATGTGAACTGGGTGAGATAAAGGTAGAAACAACAGCCAGCCACATGAGCAGGACTGTACATATATTAGCTCCCAGGAATATACCTATGAGCACACGCACAAAAGGGCTTGTCTTTTTCTTTCTGTTCAGCATTATTTCTTGCTTTTGTCGAAGAGCCGGCGTTTCTCTTCTTCTGTAAGATTTGTGTATCCGCTCTTCTTTACCTTGTCAAGTATGCGGTTCAGCTCTGCCTCTTCTTCTTGCTGACGCTGCTTGTAGGCGAAGTCCTGCTCGTATTTACCACCATAGGTAACCTTGATATCCGGATTCTTACGGGTAAACTTCTTTGCAAACCAACGACGGAAATTAAAACCGCCCGAGCCTTTGTCATAATAGTCTCTGTCATAGTAATTACGATGACCGCTATTACGGTTTCCACCACCATTACGCCAATAGAGAAGCAACAAAAGGCCTACAAGCATACCACCCAGATGAGCAAAATGTGCTATGCCATCGCCTGGGCGACCCAGAGCCGACATCAGTTCTATCACAGCATATCCCACCACAAAGTACTTGGCACGGATAGGAATGGGAAGCGGGAAGATAAACAGTCGCTCGTTAGGGAACGTCATACCAAAGGAAAGTAGGATACCATACACGGCACCGGAAGCTCCTACCGTAGTCCAACGGTTCAGGTACTCCGCCATAGGAATCTGCATTCCGCCAACGCTTGCCATCTCATAGTTACCCAAACCCTCTATCCAGTAGTTGCCAAACTGAACCAGCTCCTGCATCATTCCGGCTCCCAGACCACACGTCAGGTAATAGAATAGGAAACGCTTGGAGCCCATCGTACTCTCCATAATACGGCCGAACATCCAGACGGCAAACATATTGAAGAACAAGTGCGAGAAACTACCATGCATGAACATGTACGTGAAAAGCTGGTAGAAATAGAAATGACTGGCCATAAAGAAGTGTAGGCCCAGTACATCGTCAAGGTCTATACCATAAGCAGGAAGAGCTGCTACCCAGCGCGCTGCAAAGAACAACACGTTAATGATAAGCAGATTCTTGGTTACAGGAGGCATATTATTCATAACAATCAAAATTCCTAATTACGGCGCAAAAATACAAAAATAAAACAAAAGAGGGCCCATTACACGCATTCTAAAAGGGATTTTTTCGCATTTTCTTACATTTTTTTACAAAAAAACTTGGGCTATATACCAAGATTACCTATTTTTGTGATACAAATTATTGAATTTAACTAAATTATAAACATCTAAAAACGCAAAGTTATGAACAAGACTGATTTGATTGCAAAGATTGCAGAAGGCGCAGGTTTGAGTAAGGTTGATGCCAAGAAGGCTTTGGAGGCTACATTGGAGGCTATTACCGGTGCTGTAAAGGCTGGTGACAAGGTAGCTTTGATTGGTTTTGGTACATTCTCTGTTGCTGAGCGTGCTGCACGTAAGGGTATCAATGTTCTTACAAAGAAGACTATTAACATCCCCGCAAAGAAGGTTGTTAAGTTCAAGGCTGGTGCAGACCTGAAGTTCTAATAACCATTCTATTTTTGCATTAGAAATCTAGCGTGCTGTCTCCTTTTGGGGCAGCGCGCTTTTCTTTTTCCTATTCTCCCCAGGAACTTCTGTCAAGATTACGGTAGCCTATGGCTTCCTGCAGATGATGTGTCTGGATTTGTTCCGAGCCTTCAAGATCGGCAATAGTACGGGCAACACGCAGGATACGGTCATAAGCTCGTGCCGAAAGTTGAAGGCGGTTCATAGCCTCCCTGAGCATATCCATATCATTGGGAGACGGCTCGGCATAACGATGCATCAGCCTGCTTGTCATCTGAGCGTTGCAATGTACGGCAGGCTCATCCTTATAACGCTCCTCCTGTATCCTACGGGCACGGACCACTCGCTCACGAATAGTGGCACTACTCTCGCCAGGAGCCGTACGACTGAGTTCATCAAAGGAAAGGGGCGTTATCTCACATTGTATATCTATACGGTCAAGCAAGGGACCGGAAATCTTATTCAGGTAACGGACAATCTGTCCGGGCGTGCAGCAGCATTGCTTGGTCGGGTGATTGTAATAGCCGCAAGGACAAGGGTTCATGCTGGCAACAAACATAAAGGAACAAGGATAGGAAATGCTGTACTTGGCACGCGAAATATTAATAACCCTATCCTCCAAAGGTTGACGAAGAACCTCCAGGGTACTACGCTGGAACTCAGGAAGCTCATCACAGAAAAGGACTCCGTTATGGGCCAGACTTATCTCGCCTGGCTGAGGATTGGAACCGCCACCCACCAAAGCCACCTGCGAAACAGTATGATGGGGTGCACGGAAAGGTCTATGGGCAATCAGAGAGCAGTTGCCAGGCAACTTGCCGGCAACGGAATGAATCTGCGTTGTCTCCAGGCTTTCCTGCAATGACAAAGGAGGCAAGATACTGGGCAAGCGTTTTGCCATCATGCTCTTTCCGCTTCCAGGAGGGCCTATCATAATAAGGTTATGTCCGCCTGCTGCCGCAATCTCCATAGCACGCTTTACATGCTCTTGCCCCTTGACATCAGCAAAGTCCAGTTCAAAATCATTCTGCTGGGCATAGAAATCGGCACGCGTATTAATGACGGTAGGCTCCAAAGGATGCATGCCATTCAGGTGTCCCACCACCTGATTGATATGACGTACACCGTAAACCTTAAGCTTGTTGACAACAGCAGCTTCACGAATGTTTTCCTCTGGAACAAACAATCCTTCATAGCCCATCTCCCTGGCTTTGATAGCTATGGGGAGTGCTCCTTTTATTGGCATCAGGGAGCCGTCCAGACTCAGTTCACCTACCATCATATAGCGGTTCAGCAGGTTCACATCCACCTCACCTTCTGTGGCAAGGATTCCCATTGCCAAGGGAAGATCCAGACCAGAGCCTTCTTTCCTGACATCAGCAGGTGCCAGGTTTACCGTAATCTGTCTGGTAGGAAATCTGTAACCGCTATTTTCTATGGCAGCCATGATACGCTCATGACTCTCCTTGACAGCATTATCAGGCAGGCCTACCATAACAAACCGGCATCCTCTGGTAGCATTCACCTCAATGGTTACGGCTACCGCCTGCAGGCCCTGAACTGTTGCACCATATACTTTTACAAGCATAATTTCGAGATGTGAGGTTCTATATCACGCTGCCAATCCGTGCCGGAGGCAACAATCTTCAGATTGGCATCTATAAGAACAAAGAAAGGCAAGTCGCAAATGCCCCATTTCTGGACAAGCGGACTATTGAAACATTGGAAATCACAATAACTGTAATAGTCTACGCTATCGTTCTTCTCAATCCTTGCCAATTCTGAGGATGCTGCATCAAGTGAATAGCTGAGGGCATTCACCCTGATACCCTTCTCCTTCATTTCCCTGCGGAACCTACGGGCACGGTAGAGTGCACTCTGTGAACCGCTCTTCCAACTGGCCCAGAAGGATATCAGCAAGTAATTGCCACGGAAATCTTCTGTAGATATCTCCTTTCCGCCTTCGTCATTAAAGACGGACGGACGGGTTTTCAGTTTAAGCTTAGGCATTTCCTGACCCTCGGCCAGCAAACCATGAGAACGAACCTGACGGGACAGTTTACTCAACTCCACATTATCAGGACAGGCACGGCATAAACTGTCATAGATTTCCGATATCTGAGCCTGTGGAATACTGTCGTTCAAAAGGAAATACGATGAAAACAGGTAACGGCTAAGGGCCAGCGTAGGATATTCCAGAGCATATTGCTGGGCAACATCACGTGCCTCTTTGTCGGAAAGGTCCTTTATGCGTTTCCTGAATTCGGTATAAGTTTCATTATCCTCGGTGCCCTTCACCTCTACTGCATTCAGATTCTGGGCATCGCCTACAATCTTAATGTCATCGCCAGGACGGGCAAAAATGGTAAGCTCGGAATAATTGGGATACATCAGGTGGAAGATAACATCTCCCTCTATGGATGCCATATACTCGAATTCACCATTCTCAATATGCAGCGTATCCAAGCGGTCGGTTCCTCCGCTGGGACTGTAAATAAAGAACTCACCCTGCTCAAGGTGAGCAAAACTACCCTGAATCTTAACCTGACCGGGGTGATTGCTGCAACTGAGCAGGGTGAGCAGGAATGCTATATAGAATAGCTTGGATTTCATTTACTTGATGATACCCTTAATGATGCTTGCATACTTGGCAAACTCAAGGTCGTTAGCAGCACGGGCAGCCAAAGTAGCATCCTGCTGGATAGCGCTCTTGAGGGCAGAAGCCAAAGTAGTAGTATCGTTTGTACGTGCAGCCAAAACAGCCTGCAGATAGCTGGTAATAGCATCAGCATTCTTGATGGCAGCAAGTGTCTTCTTAGCGCTAGTGTAATCCTTAGCCAAAATCTGAGCCAAAGCAGCACTGTTAGAATAAGTGCCAGCCAAGTCAGTAGCAGCCTGAGTGTAGTTACCCTTGGCAATGTTCAGGTTACCCATAACCTCCTTGAAGGTGTCAGAGCCGCTACCCTTTGCAAGGTAAGTCTCAGCAGCGTTTACATCACCGTTCTTCAGGGCCAGCAGAGCCAGGTTGGTGTTTACCTCAGGAGCATTTTTGCTTACGCTGGCAGCCTGCTTCAGGTAGTTGTTGGCAACCTCTGTGTTACCAGCAGCAATAGCCTGCTGAGCCATATTGTTCAGAGCGCGATAGTCGCTGGGATACTGCTTGGCAATAGCCTCGTTCCACTGCTTGCGGGTAGCCTCATCCTTGGTCAGCTTGTTGGCACCATATACCATCTCCTCAACGCTGAGCTTGCTGGGATCCTGCTGGAACTGCTCCAGAATCTGCTCATCGCTACGACCGATAACCTCGTAGTTAACAATCAGACGGGCACGGCGCAACTCGGGCAGGATGCTTTCCTTGATGTCTGTGTAAACCTCGCTCATGTTGCTAATCTGCTGCTCACGTTCTTCGGGCTCCTGGTACATAGACAGAACGCGGAGGATAATCTCCTTATCCTGCAGGTTGCTCTTAGAAACCAACTCCTGGAAACCATCCCAGTCCTCAGCAGTAAACTTGGTATCCACATCTGCCTTCATGCGAATCTTCTTCAGCTCACCCTTCAGGTAATCGCTGCTGACGTTCTGACGCTTCTCGGCCAACTTCTCGTTGAAGTCGTACTTACCATCGGGGCTGGCATAAGCGCTTACCTCGATGTTCTGCAGGGCACGAGTCTCGGCATTGTCGTTAATCTCCTTCAGTATCTTACCCAAATCCTTAACGCTGACATTGTTCAGCTCGCTGGCACGAAGGTTAGCCTGATTGATCAGGAACTTGATGTTAGCCTCCTGCTTCTGGGCAATGATACGCTGGTAACCGTCAGGAGCAGTTGCACCAGTGATATTGCAACGGTTCAGCAACTGGCTGGTTGCCAATACGCCATAACCGATCTTAACCTCGGGGATAGAAACAGTCTTCTTACCCAACTTAGCATCGAAACGAGCATACAACTCGCTTTTGAGCATAGGCTCTATGTAGGCAAAGTTGGTCTTCATTGCATAAGTACCACCAGCCTTGTATCTGATAGTTGTAGCATTGCCTTCAACCTTCTCGCCCTGGAAAGTAGCACTCTGGCCTTCAGCCTCGCCACCCTGATACTTCAGGACGGGAGTAACAGTTACCTGAGCCTTCTTCTTCATATACTTAACGGGGAAAGTACCATTAATTGTAGCGGGAACCTGTCCACCAACAGCCTCAAGGGGAGTAGGAGTAACAGTAAAGTTATCTGAGCTAAGCTTTCCAAGCTTGCTACAAGATGAGAGCGCCAGAACGGCTGCTGACATCATAAAAACATGAGATTTTTGCATAATAATTTAACCTAATTGATATTTTGCGTGCAAAGGTACAAAAAAACATTGAACATTGAACATTGAACATTGAACATTTTTGTAAATAACCACCAAACGCCATCTGGAATGCTCAATGCTCAATGGTCAATGCTCAATGGTCAATGTCCCTTAATATTCCTCGGGTGGTGTTCCAGAATCTCCTCACGCAAGTGGCTTCTGTCTATGTGCATGTAGATTTCCGTGGTGGAGATATCCTCGTGTCCCAGCATAGCCTGAATGGCACGCAGGTTGGCACCGCCTTCCAACAGGTGTGTGGCAAAGCTATGGCGGAAGGTATGCGGACTGATATTCTTCTGTATGCCAGCCCGTTGAGCATAATCCTTGATGTATACAAAGAGGGTAATTCTACTCAGCTTGGTTCCTCGTTTGGTACTGATGAAAACATAGTCCTCGTGTCCAGGCTTGGCTTTTACAGTTACCCTTATCACAAACCATTGGCGCAGTTTCTCTATAGCCTGTTCACCAATAGGCACCAGTCGTTCCTTGCGTCCTTTCCCATGAACACGGATATAGCCCTCTTCCAGGAACAGCTCGCTCATCTTCAGGTTACACAATTCGCTGATGCGCAAGCCACAACTATACAGCATTTCTATGATAGCAACATCCCTCACTCCCTGAGGTTTGCTCTTGTCTATGGCCTGCTCTATGGCATCTATCTCCTGAATGCTCAACACTTCCGGAAGGTGTTTCCCTATCTGCGGGTTTTCCAATAGTTCCGTCGGATCAGTCTCTATCTCCTTCTCCAAAACCAGGAAACGGTAGAACGAACGTACACCGCTAAGGATGCGGGCCACACTACGCGGCTGGACTCCCAAATCCTGAAGCGTTCCTGAGAAATGGTCCAACTGTTCCAGCGTTACATGTCGAAAGTCGATACCCACGTCGGCATAGTAGTTCAGCAACTTTTGCAGGTCCCTTACATAAGCATCCAATGTGTTACCTGTATACGACCGCTCCAACCTGAGATATTGCATATAACGCCTCAGAATCTGAGGGGAAATAGCGCCTGTATTTGTGAACTGATAACTCAAAATCCTTTCGTTTAGATTAAATTTGCACAATAATGCGCACTTGTTTAGCTATTTTCCTTATCTTTGTAGCGGCAAAAGTACATAATAATTATGAGAATACAAATTATCAACGGCCCTAACTTGAATTTATTGGGCATTCGCGAGCCTGAAATTTACGGAAAGAAGGCTTGGGCAGATTATTTGAAGGACCTGCGTACACGTTTCCCCAAAGTACGTATCGACTATTACCAGAGTAATCTGGAGGGTGAAATCATCAACAAGATTCAGGAGGTTGGATTCGACCGCGATGGTATTGTCCTGAATGCAGGTGCCTATACGCATACCAGCGTTGCCATTCTGGATGCCTTGAAGAGTGTAAGCACTCCTGCCGTAGAGGTACATATCACCAATGTTCACCAGCGCGAGGAGTTCCGTCGCAAAAGCCTCATCAGCCCTGGATGCCTGGGTGTTATCATGGGCTTTGGTCTCGACAGCTATCGTCTTGCCATTGAAGCTTTGATAGATAAGGCTTCGTCTTATGAAAGTGAAGAGTGAGACCCCTCCCCTTCCCCTCCCGAGGGAGGGAAAATAACCACAAGTCTCCCCCCGGGGAGATATAGAGGGGGTCATAATATGAATATCGACGATTACATACTGCATCATATTGATGCCGAGGGAGAATACCTGCATGAGCTGTGGCGAGATACACAGCTCAGGCTGTCTTATGGCCAGATGGCAAGCGGGCACCTGCAAGGACGTTTGCTGAAGATGCTGGTGCAGATGATTCGCCCCCGTATGGTATTGGAGTTAGGCACCTTCAGCGGTTATAGCGCCCTCAGTATGGCAGAAGGACTGGAGGAAGGGGCTGAGCTGCATACTTTTGAAATCTTCGACGAACAGGAAGACTTCATCCGCAAATGGTTTGATGGCAGCCCTTATGCCAGTAAACTTCATCTTCATATTGGCGATGCCCTGCAACTGGTGCCCCAAATGGATGTTACCTGGGACCTTGCCTTTATTGATGCCGATAAGCGCCAATATGTGGAATACTACCAGATGATATTGCCCCGAATGCGCAAGGGTGGCTTTATCATTGCCGACAACACCCTGTGGTATGGTCACGTACTGGAAGAACATCCTCGCGAAAGCGACCTTCAGACCCAAGGCGTTCAGGCCTTCAATGACCTCGTTGCAAAAGACGAAAGGGTAGAAAAAGTCATTCTACCCCTCCGTGATGGCCTTACCCTGATTAGGGTGAAGGAATAATCCAACTTAGATAATTTACAAATCTTACCCCTATCCGCGCCTTTCCAGATATGGTAGCGTATAGGGACGACGGTAGTCGTAATAGTACAGGCGGTGTGCAAAGGCCTCCTTGTCATCGCCAAAACTCAGCGTAGCGGGATTCCAGTGTACTGGGCGCTTCAGCTCACGAGCAATATTGGTCAGACAACAAAGCGTGTTGGTACTGCATCCGTATTCAACAGGTGCTATCGGATCCTTATGCTCACGGATGGCATCTATGAAATTCTGCATGTGGGGCGAGCTAACCTCATACTGTCCTGCAGCGATAGTCTCCTGCTGTTTCTTCAACAGCTTGCTATCCGAGCACTCAATATAGCCACGAGCCACCTTCAGCCAACCCTTATCGCCAATGAACTTAAGACCCCTGGCCTCTTTGTCCTCGCAGTAGGGCCTCTCCTGCATAACGATGCCGTTGGCATATTTCATCGTTCCGTATTCTGCTCCGTTGTAACCCTGTGGAATGAACTCAACAGGGCCCAGTCCGTCCATACCGATGGCAGCCTGTGCTATGTCGTACATGTGAGCTCCCCAGTCAGCAGGATATCCGTTACCGGTCTCTTCATACCAGCGCCATGCTCCCCATAGCGACTCATTCTTGTCAGGATCAAGGCTGACCACAGGGCAGATATCAGGATGATAATGAATCTTCGGATTGTTGAGCGGTCCCATCCAGAGGTTAAAGTTCAGGTTATCAGGCACAGGCATCTCAGGCAAGTCGAAGGGCTTTGGAGGATCACCCACACGGACGTGAATTTCCTTGATGTCTCCGAGTGCTCCGCTGCGCACCAGTTGAATGGCTGTCTGGAACTCCTGGCTGCTTCGCTGCTGGCTTCCCATCTGCAGTATGCGGTTATTGGCCCTGACGGCACGCTGTACAGCCAGACCTTCTGTAATAGTATATGCCAATGGCTTCTGCAAATAAACATCCTTCCCAGCCTGTAGCGAGTGGATGGCCACAAGGGCGTGCCAATGGTCTGGAGTTGCAATCTCTATGGCATCGATGTCCTTACGCTCAAGCATCCGCTCGTATTCCTCATATACATCGCAGCGGACGGGCATAGACTTCTCCTTCTGCCATTTGGTAACATACCTACGGAAACGCTCGTTCTTGATGCTGTCTACATCGCAGCATGCGGCAACCTGTACACCAGGGCAGGCAGCAAAACTGCGGAAGTCGCTGCATCCCTGCTGTCCCAGCCCAACGAAGCCAAGCACTACCCTGTCGCTCGGAGCAATGCGCTTGCCGTCTATGGTAAAGCTGGGCAATATCATAAAACCAGCTATTCCCGTACCGGCCGTTACCAGGAAGTCGCGACGCGACATACCTTTCTCAGTCTTTTTTGTCTTGTTCTCTTTCATGTCGTTATAATAGTTTGTTGGCTATAATTTGTGTGTTATTCAAAAGTGTGTCACAAAATTACAAAGAACCGAGAACAAAATGAAATAAAACTCCATTTTTTTATGTTCAACACATAAGACATGTATTCAAACGTATAAACCTTTAACATTTGACACAACACTCTTGAGAAAAAGATGCACAAAAGGATCTCCAGACTTTGTAGTTCGCTGATTTAGTTTGTCAGTTTTCTGTCTTACGACTGGATAGAGTTGACTGGTTATTAAATCTCGACTGCTCTCTGTTGTCAGTCTTTTTGCAATATGCCGTTTCTCTCTCAGCAACACGGCCTTTCGCTGGTAGAGATACGGCAAATAGCTCAGAAGTACCTCAGGGTTACCTCAGATTTACCTCAAGGTTTCCTCAAGGTTCAAAAAAGAAAGATAAACGCACATCTACTACTTGTACTAAGGAGCGTACACCAACGTCTCATCTACGAACCATCTCCGAGGGCATAAACTTCACTTTAATTCTGTGTCGCCTATTATCCTTCAGTACTCTGCCTAAAATACTCGAGTACTCTCGTTGAAGTACTGGAGTACTCTCGTTGAAGTACTGGAGTACTCTCGCAGGAGTACTGGCCATTCCACGTTTTACAACTGGTACTTATGAGAGTACACAAACGTATCGTCTACGAGCCTTTCGGCAACATTAAACCATCATGATTTGCTAGCCAAAACTGTCAAATGGATTATTTTGAGGATAATAATAGCAGAAATGTTTGGATGATTAGAAGTTTGACCATAATTTTTCACACAGAACAATGGACGTGTTCCATTTCTAGGGATTGGGGTGTCCCCGATCGGAAGAGTTGTCAGGTTCGTGGCGACTCTTTTTTATATCTGTCGGGTGGGATATATCTTAAGACCCATCAGTTTGCCGTCCTCTTTAAATATTAATGTTAATAATAGAAAGAGGAAAGTGAAGAACGTTTTTATATTTTTCAATTAGACACCTTTTCACATACCTCTAGATGTTCCTATACTATCCGCATACTATCTCTTCGATATCTGAACGCCCTTGCTACGTCTACGCTACGCCTATGCTACAAAGGAAAGGAAAGAAGCACTCCTCAAGCCTACATTTGCACACCCCTCGAGGCTACACGTGTAGACTCCCGGGTATAACACGTGCAGACTCCCGAGGCTACAAACATTATACCATCATACGCCATACGGCGTTTCTCTCATAGCAACACGGCCTTTCGCTGGTAGTAAAACGGCCTTTCGCTCACAATGATTCTTACTCCCTAAAAATCATAGACTATGCGAAACAGACCTCACACCCTCAAAAACAAGGGCTGAAGACCGATGGTTATCGGGCAGAAAGGACGGGAGGTATGGTTTAATATTTTCCTTTCAGACAGGTACATTACACAAAAGAATTACTGCTGACGGCTCCTATATCTCTTGACAAAAAGAAAACAAAGGAACAGGCCCAAAAGCACAACCAAAAAAGTCAGCGGCATATTGGAGCCAATCTGCTCAACAATGCCATCTGGCAAAGGGGAAATGTCAGCAGCCTGCTGCATATCGCCAGAAACATCAACGGTAGAAACTGCCTTGGCAGTATCCTGAGGAATAGAATCAGGAAGAACTTTCTTGGGAATAACCCGAGTTGTGTCGGGTATCCTACGGAGAATGTCTAATAACTGTAACATAACACTTGATTATTATAGGATTGATAATTATATGCTTAGGGAGAATAGGTATAGAAGCTCTGCCAGCAGACCTAGGAGGAAACTGATGGCGTTGCAAAGGAAACTATATACAAAGGATTGTCTAAGATTCCTGATAAACAGGTAATACCACAGTGCCTCTATGAGAACGACCAGAACTTCGCCACAGATGATGATAAGAAGGCTGTTGCTGATGCAGTTTATATAAAGGTTCAGCGAAACATTTGTGAGGATGTTGACGACAACCGATGCCGCAAGTACTCGTGCCCTACGCTCTCGCAGGAACAGCAGTACCGCCAATTCTATCAGAATGGTTGGAATAAGAGCATATAACAGCAGTTGTTTCACCATAACACATTTAGGGCTATTAAATATCCTGGTATCAGGGCTGCAGCAAGAAGACCGAATGCCAACCCCTCTCTGCCAGGAAGGACGACATTGGCCAGATACAACGTAACCGGCATTGTGCAGTTTATAATAAACAAGGCTGCTAATAAGATCGCTGTACCCTGACCTCTAAAAAGGAAACAGGCAACAAGCATCAGCAACACCAGTACCAACATCCTGACGACACCCAGCCAACGTGCCATCCAACCGCCAGCCATCTTTCCCAGCATGGACAATGCGCCTGCCAAGAGCACCATTGTACTGCTCTTAGGTATTCCTGCAGAAAATGTCTCGCTGACAAAAGAACGCAGCACAACAGCTGCCATTATCGCCATAATAGACAACAACACAAATATAGAACTAAAGTGGCTACCCTTTACTTTGGCTGCATCGGAAGAGGATTCTGATACTTCAATACTAAGGCTGGCTACAGACAAAAGACAGAAAGATATCAGCAACACATAAAGCAAAGTCCAGGAAAAGAACACTATTCCAAGCGAAAGACCAAAAGCACCCGTTGCCACGAAGACTCCAAGCGCACGAATATCATTGTCCGTATCTACAGCAACTTTCTTGCCTCCCCATACATGAAACAGCGAATTGCCAACACCCAGCAAAGCAGCCACAACAGGCATCCCTATAGAACAACGTTCCACATTCATAACAACCGATGTAGCCAATACAGCCAAAGTGAGCAACAGAGCAGATATCAGCAGTATCCAGTGCCTACGTTCCAACCTGTCAGCCCACAAACCCGTAAACGGTTGGGACAAAAAGGCCAATACATTATATAACAAGAATATGCCTAAGATTTGAGTGTCAGAGAAAGATGAGAGCATCAGATACATGCAGCTGACACATATCCCGTCAACCAACAGGTGCATAACGGAACAAATCCCTGTCATCTGATATATAGCCGGGACTCTCATGGTAATATTACGGGGTTAGTTATTCTATTGTCACAATCTGTTTGAAATTCTTCCACACCTTATCTCCTTTGTAGGCATCAATAGATGCGGCAGGAACATGAAGGGTTATAGATTTATACTTAAGATGTTCGTCATAAATAAAAACTGGTGGAACACTTGCATAGCAGTAAATATCCTTCAGGCTGTAACAAGAGAAAGCTGAAGACCCTATCTTGGTAACGCTCTTGGGGATAGTGATGGAAGTCATGTTTTTGCAACCGCCAAAAGCACATGTGCCAATTTCGGTGACACTCTCTGGGATAGAAACAGATTTCAGATTGACACAGTTTGTGAAGGCCCATCTGCTTATGCAAGTAATACCAGTACCTATGGAAACAGAGACAAGATTCCTGCAATCGCAGAAAACCTCTTCACCAATTGAAGTCACATTATTAGGGATAGTGATAGACTTCAGGCCGCATCCATAAAAGGCCTCCATACCGATGCTGGTAACGCCATTCCCCAAGTCAATAGATTCCAAGCCGTAGCAATCCGAGAATGCCCAAACGCCAATGGAGGTCACACTATTAGGGATGCTGACGGACACCAGTTTATCACAATAACAGAAAGCGGCTGTGCCAATGCGGGTAACACCCTCAGGGATAGTGATGGAGGTCAAGCTCCTGCAACCACGGAACGCATAATTACCTATGGAAGTTACAGTTTCCGGGATGCTGACAGATTCCAACCCGCTACAATTGCGAAACACAGCATTTCCGATGCTGGTTATGGTATTGGGAAGGACAACAGAGGTCAGGTCTTTGCAGTCGGAAAAGGCAAAATCAGCAATGTTCTCCACCTTGTATCTGACACCTTCAAAAGTTACATACTCCGGGATAGCTAATGCTCCTGCATACTTGTTTGGATTTTCGGCAACTTCTGCCTTAGTACCATGAAAGCTGTAAAGAATGCCATCAATCTCCACGCTTTTTGCGCTGGAAACAAACAAGGTAAACAGTACTAGTAAGAGGTGTGTTTTCATATGAAAAATTCATTAATCCAGGACAAAGTTACGAATACTTTCCAAAACAGCAAATTTTATCCAGAGAATTTCACTCAGCAGACGAAATGAGCCTAAGAAAACACAAATTAGGCAATCTGCAGGTATTATTCGTTGGCAAACTCCCTGATGATGCGCAGGGTGGATGAATCTGCAGCAAAGACGGAGTTAAGGCCCTGCTCCTCGAAGGCGGGGTCGCAGGTGTAATCATCCCAAGGCTGCCACTTGTAATGAAGCTGAGAGGCCAATCCGCCCCAGCCCCAGAAGCTGCAACCGACAAACTTGCCACCAACAACATCCATATCTCGATACATATCTACCAACCAGAAAACAGCCTGATAATAACGATCCCTGCCTATGGTAGGGGTTCCAGGCGCAACAGAATAGTTGTCGCGTGGATAGCCAAACTCCTCCAGTACCATGGGTTTGTTCAAGTCATAGACTTTCTGGTAGCAAAGGTCTATGTATTCTGCCGTCTTCTTGATGGCATTATCCACGCTGTCTATCATAGAGGTAGGGCCATTGATATCCTTAGCCGTTGCAATAGGACCAGAGACAGGACCTATCCAATGCCAGTTATAGGGCCAGATGTGAATGCAGATGAAATCAATCTCGGGATATGAATGAATCTGACGAAAGAGGTCGGCATCCAACTCACATCCCCAAATACCTTCGCTTCCCGTGGTCACCAAGTGATTGGCATCAAGGCTCTTGATAAGTGTTGCCTGATCCTTTACCCATTGGGCAAAACATGCCTTGGTGATAGAGTCGCCGGCAAAGGCACGAGGCTCGTTGGCGAGCTCCCAAGCCAGAATAGCAGGTGATTCCGTATAGGGCTTGCCTGTAATGGTGTTGGTACGACTGACAATATGCCTTACATGGTTTGCTGCAAACTCTTTGGTCTTATCGTTCTTGACAAATTGGCTATGATACTTCACGAAGGCGTCCCAATCCTCAGGATCAGCAGCTTGTCCGCATCCTGCCCACTCCAGATAAGCACCATAACCCCCACTCCATTCCCAGGCATTGTTCAGATAGAGCGTTGCCGTCATCTCTCGCTTTTCCAACTCGGAAAGCAGGAAGTCCAGACCTTGCTGAATAGTATCGTTGTATTCACCGGGCTGGGATTGAAGGATAGGAGAAATATGCCTTCCCAAGCAATCACGACCGTCTGCACCTACCAAGACACGAATGGTGGTGATACCCGTTTCCTTCATCAGGTCCAACTCCTTCAGGAGGCGCTCCCTGTTGCCACCCCTGCCTTCGCTACCCAGGATAGCTCCGTACCAGAAGTTGGTACCTATGTAGCGGTATTCCTTATCTCCACGGAAGAACTTTCCGTCCTTAACGGTTACAAACTCTGCCTCGGTATTTGCAGATGGATTGCAGGCACAAAGAGCAAAAAGGCACAACAACAATGTGAAAATGGATAGTTTTTTCATTTTAGTTGACAAGTAAACAAGTAAACGAGTTGACGAGTTGACGGGTAAAAAAGTTGACGAGTTAACAAGTAATAATCATTAGTGATGTATCTCCTAGAAATCTACTTGTCAACTCGTCAACTTGTTTACTCGTTAACTATTATTAGATGATAATCTTACTCTTGTGATAGTTATCGCGGAAGGCTGTGGGTGAGCAACCCTTCTTCTTCTTGAAGATACGGTTGAAGTTACTGATGTTGTTGAATCCGCACGCATAGCAGATCTCAGCAACGCTGGTGGGAGAATCCACCAACAGACGGGCAGCATGACCCAAACGGATATCTATCATATAGTCAGAAACCGTCTTGCCTGTACGGGTACGGAAGAAACGGCTGAAGGCGGCAGGAGTCATTCCTGCAATATCAGCAAGTGTCTTCAGACGGATTTCCTGCTTGTAGTTCTTGTCGATATATTCCTCTACCTGACGTACGCGCTTGCTCTCAGGAGCATTCTTGACGTTGGCAAAAGACTTACTTGCCAGCAAGTGGTAGTTCTCCTGCAGAGAGAGTTCATAAAGAATCTCCAACAGTCCAAGCATTCTGTAGAATCCGGGCTGAGCCTGCGTGATACGGGTAATCTTTCCGTACAACTCCATGATGGCAGGAAGGTCAAAGGCGATACCACGCTTTGCATTCTCAAACATAGCACGAAGGCTACTGAGCTGATTCTTCTGCAGGAACTGATCACCCAACAGGTCTGTAGGGAATTGGATGGTAATCTCATGAATGGACTGACTCTGGCAGTCGTACTGGTCCCATGTATGTTCCAGTCCGCTTCCTACCAGTACCAGGTCATACTTACCCAGCACTTCTATGCTGTCTCCAACAATACGGCGAGCGCCGTCACAGTTCTCAACAAAGTTAAGTTCCATCTCATCATGCTTGTGCAGGGGGTAAGAAAAGCACTCCTTATCCCTGTCCATCATATAGAAACAGTCCTTCTCAGAAAGAGGTGTTATCTCTGTAATAACGTTGTCCATAATATTAAAATTGTGTCATTTTGGCTGCTAAGGTACACAAAATATGCGAATTGCGCAAATTTTATCCCAAAAAGTACGCAAAAGATGATGTATAAGCACACATCTTAAATATTTTGCGTACATTTGTGCATTATTTAACCAATAGTCAAACACTTATAGGATTGGCAATGAAAAAAAGTACTATCCCCCGCCTGATGATGCTGACAGTCATCATGCTGACCCTTACAGGAAGTGCCTATGCACAGAGTCTATGGCAAAAACAGACAGCCCCGGTAATGACCCCCTGGGGCGAGCAACTGACAGCCGACAATGTCTGGCCTGAATATCCGCGTCCCTCTATGAAGAGACAGGATTGGATGAACCTGAACGGCGTATGGCAGTACTTCAAGCGTTCGTCTATAAAATACGACTACGAGAAGACAACGTCACTCTTCTCGAAGGCCATCCTGGTGCCTTTCCCCGTTGAATCGGCACTCTCGGGTATTATGGATAAGAACTACTCTGCCAACAGAAAGGCAACCCACATGTATAGGAGGACCTTCACTTTGCCGGAATCCTTCAAGGACAAAAATGTACTACTTCACTTCGGGGCTGTTGACTGGCGCTGCTATGTCTATGTTAACGGACAGCTGGCAGGTACCCACGACGGCGGTTCTGTACCATTCTGCATGGATATAACATCCCTGCTACAGGAAGGGACTGAGCAGGAATTGCAAGTGGCTGTATGGGACCCTACAGACGGCGGACAGCCCAACGGAAAGCAGAGCGTATCGCCAGGCGGCATCTGGTACACACCCAATAGCGGTATCTGGCAGACGGTATGGTTGGAGCCCGTAAGCCCTACTCATATCGTCAGCTACGAGCCTATCCCAGACATTGACAACTCAACCGTCTCCATCAAAGTAAACACCTCTGCCCCATGCCAGCTGACCCTGAAGGTAAAGGACGGAACGGCTACAGTAGCCGAGCAGACAGGAAGTTCGGACGACACGTTCACACTACCCATTCCATCAGCAAAACTATGGAGTCCGGATGAGCCCA
Organism: Bacteroidaceae bacterium; assembly: GCA_017619585.1. The sequence continues at coordinate 16,169 of JAFZSA010000043.1, read as the reverse complement.
ATCTGTATGACCTGGACATCGCCATAAAGGAACAAGGAAAAGAGATTGACAAGGTTAGCGGATACTTTGGCATGAGAAAGTTCTCACGCGCCATGGTTGACGGACATCCTGCCGTACTGCTCAACAACAAGCCCCTCTATATGTACGGACCTCTTGACCAAGGCTGGTGGCCCGACGGATTGTTGACACCTCCCTCCTATGAGGCTATGATCTATGACCTGCAGGTGATAAAGGACTTTGGCATGAATATGGTGCGTAAGCACATCAAGTTGGAGAACGACCTGTGGTTCGACTGGTGCGACAAGAACGGACTGGTGGTCTGGCAGGATATGCCATCCGGATGCGGAAGCGGACAGATAGGCAATATGGACTACGGAATGCAGAACTTCTATCGTGAGAACGAAGCCCTCATTGAAGCAACACGCCACCATCCCTGTATAGGTGCCTGGGTGGTATGGAACGAGGGTTGGGGACAATATCCCGAAAACGGAATGGCTCATACCAGAAGGGGCGTGAACAGCGTCATGGCAGCCAATCATGACCCAGGCAGATTCGTTCATGCCGTAACAGGATGGGTGGACGTTGAAATGGGCGATTTCCTGGATGTTCACTCCTACCCCGCCCCTGGTGCAGCTACCAATGCCGTGAACGAGCGTATTGCCTCATGTGGTGAGTTTGGCGGCATTAACCTGTTCATAGAAAATCACATGTGGGCAGGATCAGACGTAAACTATACCACAGTAGAAGATGCCGACACCTACTGCAACCTGTATGACCACTATACAGACCGACTGCAACAATTGCAGCAAGAGAAAGGTCTGTGGATGTCTGTCTACACCCAGATTACCGATGTAGAGCAGGAGTGTAACGGTCTGATGACCTACGACAGAAAGATTCTGAAGGTGTCACCTGAACAGCAGGCTATCATGAAAGCCAAGATTCAGAGAACCATCAACAGCCGATTCCAGGGAACAAAGACCATCGTTGCTGCAGGCGATGAGAATTCGAGCATCCAATGGAAATACACGACAACAGAACCTGCTGGCGACTGGTACACCACAGACTTTGCTGCTTCTGGTTGGAAGACCGGAACAGCAGGCTTTGGCGGAGGCGGCAGAACGGCATGGTCAACAAGTGATATCTGGATACGACGTAACTTCAAGATTACCAATCTGGAAGCCAGTCAGCTTCAGGAACTACGTCTATGGATCTTCCACGACGAGGATGCCGAGATATACATCAATGGTGAACTTGCTGCCAAAGTAACCGGCTACAACACCAAATACGAGGTGTGGCCCTTGCTGCCTGCAGGCCTCAATGCCCTGAAGACAGATGGCTCAGACAATGTGATAGCTATCCATTGCAAGCAGACAACAGGCGGTCAGTTCATAGACTGCGGCCTGAAACTGTGCCAGTACAAGGAGAATTCCGACCTGCAGGTTCAGCCTATGCCGGAAAAGACTCCTGTACCGGAATTCAACAGCACAAGCGGGAAGGCTTATCTGCTGACCTACACCCTGCCTACCAGCAAGAAGCTGCACTATGCCTATAGTTTGGACGGAGCAAAATGGACTACTATAAACGGTAACAAAAGTATCCTGCAGGGCGAATTTGCCGATATAGAACTGAAATCCCCCTTTATACGCAGGACTGACGTGGACGGCAAAAGCGTCTTCCATCTGTTGGCAGACCCCACCGATGAGAGCCTAGCAGGATTCTATCACCTGCAGAGCGAGGATCTTGTCAACTGGACTACCGGAGAGAACGGGAACATCCTGATAAAGCCCTCTTCTACAGAAGCCAGCAAGGGAGAATCACCTGAATGGATATACGAAGAGAGTACATCCACCTATTATATATACTGGAGTGCCACGAACAGCGACAAGAACAGCATCTATCTGTCAACAACCAAGGACTGGAACAGATTTACCTCGCCACGAGTGTACTTTGCTCCCAGCTATTCTGCTTACGACATGCATATAGAAAAGACAGGAGACAACTATACCGGGTTCTTCTACAACAACGACAGGAACATCTGTACCACACAGACTGCTTCCATAAAGACCACAACGGCTAAATTCTCTGACCCACAGCGTATCTTCAGCTCTCAGATACCCAAGGCACGTGCACCACAGACTTTCCCTGCATTGGACAATTCCGGCTGGTTCTTGCTTTATAATCCTACAAGCAATGGAGGACAGACTATGAGCCGTTCTGGAAACGTTGCAGAGAACAAGTGGTATCCTTGTGACGAGAACGGGATTACCCTGCCAGAAGAGGCTGAGGAAGGTTCTGTATTGGTCATCACTACCGATGAACTCAATACCATCCTGGATACTTTCTTCTACGAAGAATGCAAGATTCTGCCAACAGCAGAGGAAGAAGCCTGCAAATGGAAATATATTACAGCAGCAAGTGCGGCAACAAGTACAACCTGGACCAAGAAAAACTACGGCGAACTCTCTTGGAAAGAAGGGTTGGCTGGTTTTGGTGCCAGCAATCCTCCTGGAAGCAACATAAACACAACCTGGAACACCTCTGTCATCAGGCTGCGCTATCATCTGGACCTTACAGGCTTCACACAAGAACAGATACAGGCCCTTACAGGCAGAATCCATCACGATGAGGATGTAACGGTTTACTTTAACAGCGTTGTAGCATTCAAGGAGAGTGGCTACCTTACAGCTTACAAGAATATCACCCTGAATCAGGAAGCCCTGGATGCCCTGACACCGGACAACACTAACGTCATTGCCATAGAATGTGTCAACAAGGGCGGAGGACAGTATATCGACTTCGGTCTTTCCGGCATCCGTCCCATTCCTACAGGAATCAAGAAACCTATAGCAACAGAGACATCCCTCAACGGCATATACAACCTATCGGCTCAACGACTCAATGCCCCAAGAAGTGGAATAAATATCATTAACGGAAAAAAAATACTATATTAACATTATGGATTTGATACCAAGCTTTGCAGTTGATCATACCAATCTGCATCCGGGAATTTACATCTCCAGAAGAGATCAAGTTGGAGGTGAACCAGTTACAACATACGACATCAGAATGACGTCACCCAACCAGGAGCCTGCCCTTGCGCCAGCCGCTATCCATACCATAGAGCACCTGGTGGCCACCTACCTGCGCAACGACTCTGAGTGGAAAGATTGCATTATCTATTGGGGACCTATGGGTTGCCTTACGGGAAATTACCTGATTATGAAGGGAGAGCATGACCCGGAAGTAATCAGACAGCTGATGATAAAGGCATTCCAATTTGTGGTTGACTTTAAGGGCGAAGTACCAGGCACCACACCTGCCACTTGCGGCAACTGCCTGATGCACGACCTGCCCATGGCAAAATACGAGGCCAAACGATACGTAGAACGACTGAAGAACGAATTCTGCTGTACCTATCCAGGCGTAGAACGACCGAAGGTACAAGGAAAGATGGATTTCTTTGATGCCTAACCTAATATACATATCCCTCTTTGATGCTGAATATCAAAGGGGGATATTCAGATAAGTAAGGAACTTCTCTGGCTTATCATTCATAATCAGTTCCTCAGGGAACTCTGTTTCAGCCAGAAGAGGATAAATATAGTTGTAATCGGCAATATCAAAGGAGATATGCGCATCACTACCCAAGATAACAGGAACGCCGTACTGCTTACTGAGACGCAGAATCTCCAGGTTATTGGCAACTGCCGCTTCCTTGTTTCGCAAAGGATTCAGGCTGCTGTTGTTAATCTCCAACAACGTCTTTGATTCCTTAGCAGCAAGGACAAGAGGCTCAAAGTCCAATTCTGCCGTACCATCGCCCGGATGGCTGATGATATGCGTCCAAGGATTACAGATAGCAGCTTCTACACCTGCCGTATTCTCCTCCTTGGTTCCACCCTTCCAACAAAGGGAATGTACACCTGCAATGCGGATATCCAGCATCTTATAGTAGTATTCGTCCAGATCAAGCGTACCTTTGGTATCCAGGATATTCAGTTCTGCTCCCAAGAGTAGGCGTACACCATACATCTGACGAGGTACAACATGCAGATTCCTGAAATATATTGGGTCACAAGTCCCTGGAATACCAGGCGAATGCTCGGTGATACCAAGAATCTGCAATCCACGATTTGCTGCCTCGTGTGCCATCTCCTGAATGGTACTATAGGCATGTCCACTTGCTACAGTATGGGTATGTACATCAAGTAAAGGTTTCACTTTATTCAATTCATAATTCATAGTTCATAATTCACAATTCATAGTTCATAGTTCATAGTTACGCTAACCTTTAACCTTTAACCTTCTCTCCCCTTGGGGAGCCGGAGGGGGCTGCCAATTGTATATTCCCTGCCCTCAATAACCAATTTATAAGCCTGAAGGCAAAGGTGCTCAGAAGGGGTTCCGTACAAGCGGTCACCCACGATGGGATTGTTCAAGCCATCAGGATGGGCACAATGCACACGTAATTGATGGGTCCTGCCTGTATGAGGCTGCAGCTCCACCAAAGCATGTCCTTCTGTATTCTCTATTACCTTATAATATGTTACTGCCGTCTTGCCATGCTGATAATCCACCATCTGACGGGGACGGTCCATCACATCAGGACGTAAAGGCAAGCGTATCTCGCCTTGCTGACCAACGGGCATCTCTCTCTCCAGGAGCGCACGATAGGTTTTCTGGATTCTGTGATAACGGAAATCCTCCTGCAGTTTGTGGTACATCTCGTCTGTAAGGGCTATAACCATCAGGCCGCTGGTATCCATATCCAGGCGATGAACAATCATAGGTCCTGTGGCCTGTGGAAACATCTCCTTTACGATACTCTGAACACTGGGCAGATTATCCTTCCCTGGCACAGAAAGCATGCCATGAGGTTTTGCCACAATGGCCATCTCATCGTTCTGAAAGACAACTTCCAGTTTCTGTTCTCCCTGAGCCAGCAACGGATTCTCTTCCACCTTTAGTCCCTGCAGCATGTGGCCTAATATAGGCTTGCATCTGCTGTTACAAGCAGGATAGAAGTGCCCCTCCTGTCTTAACTCGTCACGAGGCGAATCACCTACCCAGAATTCTGCCATACAAATTGGCTGCAAGCCCTCCTTGTAGGCTGCTTGCAGTAAACGTGGGGCGCAGCATTCACCAGCACCGCTGGGAGGCGTTACGTCAAAGAGTTCTGTAAGATTCTTACTCTGACCCTTTGCATTCAGGAATGTGAACTGCTGGAACAACCATTGCTGAAGGGCAATACTGCGATTGTGACGCTCCTCCTGCAATTGATGAATCTGTTGCTGCAACTCACGCAAAGGAGCCTCATCAGCCTCTATCCTACGTTTCCATTCCTGTTGCAATCTACGTAACTCAGCCTTCTGGAACTGGCTCTGCCTAATCATCTCCGGCTCTCTTGCTGCCAGTTCCTCAGGAGGCAATTCTGCACGCAAACGATGGCGTTCCTCTTTCTCTTGTTGCATCTTTGAGCGATAGGCATCCACCTCCTGCTGCATCTGTTCACGCAAAGGACTTTCTTTTACCTGAGCCTGTAGAGAAGAAATCCTTGCATTGATGGATGATATCACCTCCTGCTCCTGTTGGAAATAACAACCAGGCTCCATCAGGTCGAATACTGGTGGAACAAAGTAGGGATGGCAGGTTTTTCCGTCTAAGGTTCCTGAGAAAGCGGCCAAGAAAAGGACCCTCTCTCCAACCTCCCTCCGAGGAGGGAGGCTATTGTTTTTGGGGGCTACCACCAAGACACCAAACATCTTACCTGCCTTCAGTTCCTGTTCCCATTGCTTTTGGGTTTTCAGATAGGCACGGACTTCCTGAGCAGCCATCACACATAAGGGATGAGGCTGGTAGCAGAAAGGATAAGTGAACTTTTCAGGTAGAGCCCCCTCCCATTCTCCCCCAAGGGGGAAGGGATGAATTGCTACAGCCATAGCATACCCTCCGGACCCATATTAAAAAGTAAATCCACAATGCTTAAATCCTGCAGAAACCCATGCTTACGGGCAAAGACCTGATAATAAGGTTTCTCTACTTGAGGAAACTCTGGCAGTTCACCAGCATAAGCGGTAGTACGCGAAAGGGGTGTGTCAATATCAATCAGAGAGCAGACGAGCTGAAGCAAATCCTCGTTGAAATCAGCCAGAAACTCCCACTTCTTCTCATAGAAGGGAGCAAAATCGTCTGCATAATACTCAAAGAAAGGGGATTGTCTGTAGCTGCTCAGCAAGGCATTCCAATGCAAATGTCGCCAATTACCATGATCGCTGATACGGATATCACGCATCAATGCATGAGGCGCAGGCTTCTCAACAGGGATACTCAGCGCAAGGGCACCCTGTGGGCTGTCTATCATGCAACGGTTACGGAAAGTCTGCTTACGATAACGGTCGTTCACCTCCAGCAGCACCCCTTCCTTGGCACGGAAGAGGGCCGAATAGTACGAAACTGGAGCCAAATAGTAACAAGGAAGAACAATCATTGAAACCCCCTTCCGTCCTCCCCGAGGGGAGGAGTCTTAAACTCTTTAAACTTAATCTAAACAAATACCCCTCCCCTCGGGGAGGATGGGAGGGGGTTATCTTCACTTAATATTGTCCACCAGACGGAACAGGCGGTTCCAACGGACATGATGTCCACTCAACCAAGAACGGTCAGCATCAGTACTCCACCAGATAATCAAGGGCTTACCTACGATGTGGTCCTCGGGCACAAAGCCCCAGAAACGACTATCAGCAGAACAATGGCGGTTATCGCCCATCATCCAGTAATAATCCATCTTGAAGGTGTATTCCGTGGCCTCCTTACCATTGATAACAATCTTACCTTCGGGAGTGACATCCAATGTATTACCCTCGTAAATGCGGATGGGGCGCTCATAGACGGGCAGATTCTCCAATGTAAGCTTAATCTTCTCTCCCTTCTTAGGAATCCAAACGGGACCGTAATTATCACAGGTCCAACCGGTATACGCATTCTTTGGATAAAGTACACCTATCTCTTTTTGCTCCACAGGAGTTACGCTGTTCACATAAGCCGTTTGTTTCTCCAACGCAGTCTTAGCAGCTTTAGTCAGGGGAATCTGACCTGTCCGATACATTTCTTTTACATCTTCAATGCGCAGACCCAAGTCATAGCAGATATCATCTGGCAGGTAATTGGTCTTAAGGTCAACGTTATACATGTACTGTACATTCTGGGCGTCGGGGTTCACCTTACCATCCAGATACAGCACCTTGTCCTTAATCTGCAAGGTCTGACCAGGCAAGCCTACACAACGTTTAACGTAGTTCTCGCGACGGTCAACAGGACGGGTAGCAATCTCGCCAAAAATATTAGCGTTTGCCTTAACAACTTCTTTGCCCAAGTTATATACTTCCTGGAAAAACTGGCGCTGCTGCAAAGTGGTAAGGCTGTCCAAAATGGGGAACGGCTTTTCTATCTGCTGCTGTCTGGCCTCGTAGCCATGGATATAACATCTTGCATAATAATCTGTCTGAAACTCCGGATTAGTCAGGATGGTATCGCCTTCAGGATAGTTGAATACCACAATATCATTCAGTTTAATGGGCTTGGGACTTACACGCTTGTATTCCCATTGAGGCCATTCTATGTAGCTCTTGCCCAAGCCTAAAGGCAAGGTATGCTGACAAAGGGGCATGTGCAAGGGAGTCTGTGGTACACGGGGACCGTAGCTGAGTTTGCTTACCAGCAGATAGTCGCCTACCAAGAGGCTCTTCTCCAACGAGCTGGAGGGGATAACGTAGTTCTGGAAGAAATATACGTTTACGAAATAGACAGCTACCAAGGCAAAGACAATGGCATCCACCCAACCCATTACGGTACGGACAACAGGGTTCTCGGCATCCTTCCACCACGTCCAGGGGATGAAGCGGGTAACATAGGCATCAAAGATAAAGGGAAGTACAATCAGTCCCCACCAGGCATCCACCCAATAGAGGAAAGCTATGTATAATGCACTGTATATGATGGCACGAGCCCAATCGGCCCAAGCTACTTTTTTCTTGCTTTTCTTTGTCATAGTATGTTTTTGTTTCTTTCCCCCTTCCTTTGGAGGGGAAGGGGAGGCTTTTAGAACTGGAATAAGTCAGACATTGTTAACAATCCCTCATGGCTGGCAGTATACTCAGCAGCCAAGACGGCACCCATGGCAAAGCCGCGACGGTTATGTGCATCGTGGGTGATGGTAATCATATCCTCAGGGGAATCGTATGTTATGGTATGAATACCGGGAACCTCCTTCTGGCGGATATCGTCGATACGCAGCACCTCAGGCTTTGTCTCGTGCAAGCCCCAACGCTCCTTACGGTCAAGGTTCTCTACAATCTGCTCTGCCAGGGTGATGGCAGTACCAGAGGGAGCATCCAGCTTGTGCACATGATGGGTCTCTACCATGTTGACATCGTACTGGTCGAACTGGTTCATAATCTTAGCCAAGTATTTGTTCACAGCACCGAAGATGGCTACACCTACGCTGAAGTTGCTGGCCCAGAAGAGGGTCTTACCTTCCGTGGTACAAGCCTTACGCACCTCAGCCTCGTGGTCCTTCATCCAGCCGGTTGAACCGCTCACCACCTTCACGCCTGCCTTCCAAGCCTTCAGGTAATTGTCGTATGCCGTCCAGGGAGTGGTGAATTCTATGGCCACATCGGCGCTGGCAAAAGCCTCTGATTCAAACTCCTGCTGATTGTCGATGTCTATTATGCTAACAATCTCATGACCTCTCGAGAGGGCTATCTCCTCTATCATCCGGCCCATCTTGCCGTATCCTATCAATGCTATTTTCATACCTTATTATACATTTCACGTGCAAAAATAATGCTTTTAGGCCAAAATTCACTACTTTTGTATATAAAATTAAGTTAATGAGGATTGTAACGTATGGAAAAGTTACTCCATTACGTGTGGAAACATAAGATTCTTCCCCTGAAAGCATTGCTAACGACAGACGGTCGGGAGGTGGAAATCATAGACCCAGGCATGCACAATACCGACCAAGGGCCTGATTTTTTCAATGCCAAAGTCAAGATTGACGGGACGCTATGGGCAGGCAATGTGGAGCTGCACCTGAAGTCATCCGACTGGTTCAAGCATGGGCACGACATAGATTCTGCCTACAACAATACCATCCTGCATGTTGCACAAGTTATTGACTGCGAGGTTACTACTGAGGAGGGCAGCCACCCTCCCCAGCTGCAACTGGATATCCCTGCCCACCTGTACCTGAACTATCAGGAACTTTGTCAGACGGATGATTATCCACGTTGCCACCGTATCATCCCTTCTATCCCCACCATGAAGGCCCACATGTGGATGGATGCCTTATTGGCTGAACGCATGAAGGAGAGGGCCCAGAAAGTGCAGGACAGAGCCGACCGCCTGAATGGCGACTGGGAGCAGGCAACCTTCGTAACATTGTGCCGTAACTTCGGCTTCGGGCTGAATGGCGACACCTTCGAGCGTTGGGCTATGATGATTCCCTTGAAGAGTGTGGGCAAGCATAGGGATAACCTGTTCCAGGTGGAGGCTATCTTCTTAGGAATGGCAGGGTTGATAGACGATGCAGCACAGGTAAAGGGTGCTGAGATGGCAGAAAAGTGGAAGCGTGAATTTGCTTTCCTCTCCCATAAGTTCCAACTGCCTGAGCCCATGAAAGCCAGCGAATGGAGATTCCTACGCACCCGCCCCAAGAATTTTCCGCATATCCGCATCCTGCAGATAGCCGAGCTCTACCACAGCGGCAAGGCGCAGATGTCGGCCCTGATAGAAGCCAAAGACATAAAGGAGATGCACAGGATCCTGGCCGTTGGAGGAACATCGGCCAACAGTCGTAGGTTGCTTATCGTCAACACCATAGTGCCGCTGCTCTATGCCTATGGCATCCATAGGAGCGAGGAGAAGCTTATCCAGAAGGCTACGGCATTGCTGGAAGAGCTGCCAGCCGAGGACAACTACATCCTGCGCCAATGGAAGGCTTGCGGACTGAGCGTTGAGACGGCTGCCGACAGTCAGGCTTTGATACAACTGAAACGTGAATACTGCGACCGCAAAGATTGCCTTCGCTGCCGCTTTGCATATGAATTTTTGAAGACCCCCTAACCCCCTTTAGGGGGAAAAACAAGCGGTTAAAGGTTAGCGGTTAGCGTAACTATGAACTATGAATTATGAATTGTGAATTAAATGAAATACGTTTATGAACTGAAGATGAAGGTACGCGACTATGAGTGCGACCTTCAGGGCATTGTCAATAATGCCAACTACCAACATTACACCGAACATACCCGTCACGAGTTTCTCTTGCAGGCAGGCATCAGTTTTGCCGATATGCACAACCGTGGCATAGATGCCGTGGTGGCACGACTGAAGATGGCCTTCAAGGTGCCCCTGAAGAGTGGCGACGAATTTGTGTGCCGTATGCGCATCAAGAAGGAAGGCATACGCTTTGTCTTCTATCAGGATATCTTCCGCCTGCCAGACGAGATGATGGTGCTGCGCAGTCAGATAGATACCGTCTGCGTGGTGAACGGACAACTGAGCGAGTGCCCTGAGTTGGAAACATTGTTGGAACCCTATCTGGAGAAAGCATGACAGAGCAGGAGACCCTTTATGCCATAGCCTTCTCCTTTGTTCCGCGCCTGAACCTGCTGAACCGCAAGCTGTTGTGGGAGAAAATGGGCTCGGCAACAGAGATTTTCGAGCAACGCCATAATCTCAGGGACATTTTCCCTGATGCCAGCAAATCCACATTAGAGGCTTTGGGCCTGATGGATATGCACCTGAAGAGAGCCGAGGAGGAATTGGCCTTTGCTCAGGCAGGACACATCCAGTGCATAGGCTTTAATGACGAGGCCTACCCTGCCCGACTGCGTGAATGCCCAGATGCACCCACGCTGCTTTATTACAGAGGAACCACATCCCTGAACGCCCAGCACATCATCAGTATGGTGGGAACGCGCCAGATTACTGCCTACGGAAAGGAGCTCTGCCAGCAGTTTGTTAAGGACCTGAAGGCGCTTTGTCCTGATACGCTGATAGTCAGCGGATTGGCCTACGGAGTGGACATCCATTGCCATAGGGCCGCTTTGGAGCAGGGAATGGACACCATAGGAGTCTTGGCGCACGGATTGAACCAGATTTATCCACGATTCCATCGTGATACAGCCGTCCAAATGGTTCAGCACGGAGGGTTGCTGACGGAATTCCCCTCACGCAGCACAGCCGAGAAACTGCATTTCGTGCAACGCAACCGCATCGTGGCAGGAATGGCCGATGCCACCATCGTGGTGGAGAGTGCCAAGAAAGGCGGCTCGCTCATTACAGCAGAGATTTCAGAAGACTATGGACGTGATGTATTTGCCTTCCCCGGACGTATTGGCGATACCTATTCCGAGGGCTGTAACCTACTGATAAAAGACAATCGGGCGGGCCTCATCACCTGTGCCGAGGACTTTGTAAAGGCTATGGGATGGGAGACGGAATGCAATTTGAGGAAGCAGATGAACGAGGGACTGCAACAAGAGCTCTTCCCCGACCTTACGGAAGAGGAACAGCGCATCGTCAAGGCACTTGCAGGTACCGACAGCAAGCAGATGAACATCCTTGCCGTAGATACTGCATTGCCCATCAGCAAACTTACCAGCCTGCTTTTCGGGTTGGAGATGAAGGGAGTGGTACGCCTGCTGAGCGGAGGCTGTTACCGACTGGCAAAATAAGCCGAGATAGTATTCAGACAAAGTGGCCCACGGGCATCTGTAACAGAGATTCTGAGGGCTGATGCTTCCGTTGTGGGGAAGCGCAGAATACGTTTGTAGCCAATGGTGGTTGTGGGTTCGCCTGCCTCCACCATTTGCCATTTTCCGTCCACCATAGCTTCTACCTTGAAGGCTTTTACCCGCTGTCCTAAGGGGATGTATTCCTGCAGTAGCAGGCGGTTCACCTTCGTGGGTTTCTTGAAGGCAAAGGTCACCACGCCTGTATTCATGCCGTCTGGCGTTGACCAGTAGGTGTCCCATTTGCCGTCAGTCAGGTTCTTAGCAGAGAATTTCTTGCCTCTGATACTGGTGGCTGTTACCTTGGCCTTACGCAGCAAATCAGTCTTCAAATCCTGCTTTATCAGCTGATGGAAAGCAACGGCATTAGCGCTGTCTATGGCATTCACCCTACCCTCGCGATCCACAGGGAAGTTCAGCAACAATGTGGCATTGTGCCCTACCGATTTATAATACAGGTCTGCCAGCTGCTCTGGTGTCTTCACCTTCGTATCCTCCTCAGGGTGATAGAACCAACCTGGACGGATGGATACATCGCACTCGGCAGGAACCCAGCTGTCGCCGTCAGGATGCCCTGTTGTCAGCTCTTTGCTCTTATCATAGCCCGGATAGACAACGTTCTGGCGCAGGAACGACCAGTTGGTAGCACCTGCCTCGCCCCTCTCGTTACCTACCCAACGGCAACCTGGACCTCCATCGCTGAAGATGATGGCCTGTGGCTGATGCTCCTGTATGATGGAGTGAATCTTGGGGTAGTTGTAATAGTTGCGATGGTCTATCTTGCGCTTCTCACGGGCCCCTCCGTAGTAGCCGTCGCCACCGTTGGCACCGTCCAGCCACACCTCGAAGAGCGGACCGTACTCCGTAACCAACTGCGTCAGCTGCTGGTGGTAGTAATCCACATAGGCCTGACGTCCGTATTCAGCATGGTTTCTGTCCCAAGGCGACAAATAGATGCCCATCTTCAGGCCGTATTTGTCGCAAGCCTTTCTTAATTCTGCCAGCACATCCACCTTTCCGTCCTTGTTCTTAGGGCCGTTGTAAGAGGATTTTGTGATGTTATATTCCGTCAGCGGAGAGGGCCACATGGCAAAGCCGTCGTGATGCTTGGCAACTACAATCACGCCCTTCATGCCTGCCTGCTTGAAGGTGCGTACCCACTGCTCCACATCCATCCGACTGGGGTTAAACACCTTGGGGTCGGCATCGCCATAGCCCCACTCGCTATCGTTGAAGGTATTCAGGCCATAGTGCACAAAGGCATACGTCTCCATCTTCTGCCACTCCACCTGCTGAGGCTGGGGCAACGGAGCGATAGGAGTTTGGGCAAATATAGATAAGGAGAGGAAGAGAAGGCCCCCTCCGACTCCCCCTTTGGGGGAGAGAATTTTCTTGATAATATTATACATAGCGGTTATTGATTATTGGTTAGCGGTTAAAGGTTAGCGTAACTATGAACTATGAATTATGAATTATGAACTATGAATTACTCCCTCCCCCTCGGGGGAGTTGGAGGGGGGGGTTAGACCTTCAAGAATACTTTCTTCTTATACATGAAGTACATGAAGAGCCAAAGGACAAGCATGTAGCCAAGCGTCTCGGCAACATCATAGTACTGCTCGGGCAGAAGACTGTAAACGCCTTCGAAGAGGCGACGGTTCAGCTTGGAGAAGTCGATGAAACGGGGCGCCATGTAGATGAGGATGGAGTTCATACCAATGACCTTGAAGTACAGGTCCCACTTCTTCCACCCACGTACATCTATGATATAATAGAACAGGGCGAACATGATGAGTGAGTAGCCAGCAACGGCCAGCACGAAGGAACTGCTCCACAGGGCCTTGTTGATGGGATAGAACGTGTTCCATCCTGCACCTAACAGGGCACTTACCACGCCAGCCACAAAGAGCGTGAGAGCCGTCCGTGAGGTAGCTTTTGAGCGCTGGATGAACAGGCCCGTCAGCATTCCCAGCATAGCCGTACAGATGGCAGGAAGGGTGGAGAGCAGGCCCTCGGGGTCGTAATCTTCCCTATAACAATGGACACCCAACAGCGTGCGGTCGATGTAGCAGGCAATGTTGCCCTCGCGTGTCAAAGGGTCGATAGAGGGGTCAACGCCAGGTGCATGCACGAAGGCCGAAACCAGCCAGTAGCCTATCAGAATGACGGGAATGACCGCAACTTTTGGCCACAATTTCTTACCCGTAGCCGTGAAGATGAAGGCGGCAAACATCCAAGCCAGACCGATGCGACCCAAGACGCTGGGCCAACGAAGTGTCTCGAACTCGAACTTCAGGAAGCCGCTGACTACCAAACCCAAGAACACAAGGATAAGGCCACGGCGCAGAATCTTCAGGTAGATGCTGGTCATGGACTTGCCCCTCTCCTGCTGTTTCTGCAACGAGAAGGGGAACGAAATGCCCGCTATGAAGAGGAAAAGCGGGAAGATGGTGTCGTGATGCACCAGTCCGTCCCAGGGAACATGCTCCATCTGCGCTGCAATAGCCTGCCAAACGGACGAATCGGGGAACAATGCGGCAATGGCCGCAATCAGCGTGGCACCACCGGTAATGAAAAACATGTCGAATCCTCTGAGGGCATCCAACGACTCCAATCTCTTGTTTTCTGCTTTCGTTTCCATTGTATTAACGATTTATTGGCTACAAATGTACGAAAATTCCCTTTTTCCAATGCCAAAAAAGAGTAAATTTTCACCTTCCGCGCCCTCATTCTTTTACTTTTTCTTTTCATTACAAAAGGAAAAATCATTACATCATACAGACGCATTGCACCACATCAGAAACTCCCCAACGAGGGAAAATTTACTCCCTCACTAGGGAATTTTTGCGCCCCAGTATAGTAGCAATTGTTACTATTAATAGTGGCAAAATGGCGCATTTTACGGGCAATGGGAGTACTTGGAAAAATCAGGACAGAGAAACATCCCCATTCACAGTTTCACAGTTTCACAGTTTATTTTTTAAGCCCCCACCCGAGAAAAACCCGCGTACTGAATGTTAATATTTATTAATATATATTAATATATATATAATTATATAGATATAATAAGGTATATCTATCTCTTCTTCTGAGGGTACCCCTTTAATTTTAAACTGTGAATTGTGAAAACTGTGAAAATGCAACGTGACCATGTGACTGTGACATTGTGACATTTAGGTGGTTCAGTAACAAGAAAAGACTCAGCAGGAATACAAGGGAAAAGAATTATTCTTAACTTTGCATCATCAAAACAACAAAACTATGCAAAATCTGATTCGTCTGAGCCGCTGGCTTGCCAGTAATGCCTCCCTGTTTATCATCGCCATAGCGGTACTGACCTTCTTTGTGCCTGATCTCTTCCTGTGGGTGAGAGGTACCACGCAGACCGTTATCCTGGGCATTATCATGCTGACGATGGGACTGACCCTTACCACGGATGATTTCCGCATCCTTGCCCGTCGCCCTCTGGACATACTGATTGGTGCCTGTGCCCAATTCTTCATCATGCCCTGCGTGGCCTACGTGCTGGTGAGGGTATTCCACTTGGAGCCCGCCTTGGCGCTGGGTATTCTGCTGGTAGGCTGTTGTCCGGGTGGTGTAAGCAGCAACATCATGTCGTACCTCTGTCATGGCGATGTGGCTTTCTCCGTTGGCATGACCTGCGCCTCTACCCTATTGGCACCCGTGATGACACCATTACTGATGGAGATTACGGCTGGACAGATTATAGAGATTGATGCCATTGGGATGTTCCTGAATATCCTCATAGTCACCATAATACCCGTTGGAATAGGCTGTTTCCTGAACTACACCTATTCCAAGAGCCAACACTTCCCCACCATACAGAGCCTGATGCCAGGGTTGAGCGTAATCAGTTTGGCCTGCATAGTAGGAGGCGTTATCAGTACGGTTCACGACAGTCTGATTGCTCGTGGCCTCTGGCTCTTCCTCTGGACCTTTGCCGTGGTCTTCTGCCACAACACATTAGGCTATGTACTGGGCTATACGGCAGGTAAGGTGGCAGGCTTCAACAAAGCCAAGAAGCGCACCATCAGCATAGAGGTGGGTATGCAGAATGCAGGCTTGGCAACGGTGCTGGCAGGCAACTTCTTTGCCGCTCAGCCCCTTGCCGTCCTTCCCTGCGCCATCAGTTGTGCCTGGCACAGCATCAGCGGCACCATACTGGCAGGCATCTTCCTAAGAT
Organism: Bacteroidaceae bacterium; assembly: GCA_017619585.1. The sequence goes on along the minus strand of JAFZSA010000043.1, from coordinate 170 downwards.
TCGACAAGAAACAAGCTGCATAACAACCAATTTCTCCACAAAAGGGCTGTATGAAACTTCCGAAGCCGGCAATATCGTGATCCTGGTCAGTGATACGTTTGAAGGGACATACATGAATGAAATCCTGGAACGATATCCTGAATACAGGGAGATGCTGAACGACATCACAT
>JAFZSA010000042.1 GCA_017619585.1 Bacteroidaceae bacterium | reverse complement strand
ATTCCTTTCGGAATTGCTCAGATTGGTAAGGCTTTCCGTAACGAGATTGTTGCCCGTCAGTTCATCTTCCGTATGCGCGAGTTCGAGCAGATGGAGATGCAGTTCTTTGTAGCTCCTGGCACAGAGCTCGAGTGGTTCCCAAAGTGGAAGGAGACTCGTATGAAGTGGCACCAGGCTCTGGGCTTTGGTGCTGAGAACTATCGTTTCCACGACCACGATAAGTTAGCTCACTATGCTAACGCTGCTACCGATATCGAGTTCAAGATGCCATTCGGCTTCAAGGAGGTGGAGGGTATCCACTCTCGTACCAACTTCGACCTTTCTCAGCACGCCAAGTTCAGCGGCAAGAAGATAGAATACTTCGATCCCGAAACAAACGAGAGCTATACACCATACGTAATAGAGACATCTATCGGTGTTGACCGTATGTTCCTCTCTATCATGTGTCATAGCTACGAGGAGCAGCAGTTGCCTGACGGACAGACACGTACCGTTCTGCACTTGCCCGCAGCATTGGCTCCTGTTAAGCTGGCTGTATTCCCCTTGACCAAGAAGGACGGCATGCCCGAGAAGGCACAGGAGATTATCAACGACCTGCGCTTCCACTTCAACTGCAAGTACGAGGAGAAGGATCAGATTGGTAAGCGTTACCGTCGTATGGATGCCATTGGCTGTCCCTACTGTGTAACTGTTGACCAGCAGACTCTGGAGGACAATACCGTTACTCTGCGTGACCGCGACACTATGGAACAGCATCGTGTTGCCATTAGCGACCTGCGTAGTATCATAGAAGATAAGGTCAGCATCACAAGCCTTCTGAAGAAACTGCTGTAAGACCCCCCGCCCCCTTAGGGGGAGGAAAAGAAGAGTTAAGAATGAAAAATAATAATGTTTCTCTATTTAAGCTAGCAGCGCTAGTACTTCTGGCAAGCCTATGCTTCGTCTCCTGCTCTGAGAAGAGCAATGAGTGGGACCCCTATTACAGTTGGGAAAGCAGAAATGCCCTGTGGTTTGCAGAGGTTGCTGATTCTGCCCGTACTGCCATAGCTGAAGCAAAAGCCCAGTATGGCAACGAGTGGGAGGAGCATTGTCAATGGCGAATGTTCAGAAGTCTGCAGCTAAGCAGTGATGTGCAGGGGGTACTTACCGATAGCATTATCTGCAAGATTGTACCATCCGAGCCTGGTACCGTGAAGGGAACAAAGAATCCAAACTACACAGATTACGTGCAGTTGCACTATAGAGCATGGCTCATGCCTTCAGAGTATATCTCAGAGGATAACGTTACCAAGGAAGAGAAGATGGCTATCTTCAGCCAAAGTTACTACGGCGACTTTAATCCTACTACCGCTGTACCCGTAACAATGTCAGTCGAGGGTTTGATAGAAGGGTTCCAGACTGCTCTGCAATATATGGTTGAGGGCGACAAGTGGTACGTTTATATACCCCAACAACTGGCATACGGAACAGAGGCATCAAGTGCCGTTCCTGCCTATAGTACATTATTATACCTGATAGATTTGGTAGGCATCTACGAAACTGAGGACGATGTGCCCGACTGGAAATAATAATCAATGTATATCAGAAAACTGCTTCTGATTATCCTGTTGGCACTGGCTAATATATCGGAAGCACAAAACACTTTTTCAAATCCCGTTATCTACGCCGACGTACCCGATATGGATATCGTCCGCGTAGATAATGATTTTTGGATGGTTTCCACCACCATGCACTTTGCTCCTGGAGCGCCTATCATGCACTCCACAGACCTGGTTCACTGGGAGACGGTCAATTACCTCTTTCAGGAACTGAATGAAAGCCCACGCAACAATCTGGAGGACGGCAATGTCTATGGCAGGGGGCAATGGGCAGCCTCGCTGAAGTATCACAAGGGCAAATTCTATTGTTTCTTCGGTACAGGTGGGAGGTCGTATCTTTACTGCGCCTCCGACCCACGTCAGCCATGGAAGATTATCTGGCAGAGCAACACCTACTTCCATGATGCCGCCTTCTTCATCGATGATGACGACCGTCCCTTCCTTTTCTTCAACGGCTCACACATACAGTTACGGGAATTCCATCCCGACTTCCGTCCGGGCTTCAAGGAAGACGGAGTGAAGTGCGAGGTCATACACGGACAGCCGGAAGGTCTGCTGGAAGGTTCACATCTTTATAAACATGATGGCAAGTATTACCTGACCTGCATCTGGTGGCCACGAGGCGGCATCCGAACACAGGTTTGCTTCCGTGCAGATAAGATTGACGGCAACTATGCCGACAATATGAAGGTCATACTTTCTGATGACATGGGATACCGCGGACACGGCGTAGCGCAAGGGTGTTTCGTTGATACTCCCAATGGAGAGTGGTGGGCTATGATGATGCAAGACCACGAAGCAGTGGGTCGTGTCCCTGTTCTTATGCCTATGCAATGGAAAGACGGATGGCCTATGTGTGGGGATGAGAATGGCAGAATCAGTCCTGAACCTATAATGCCGGTTATCAGCAGGAAAACAAAGGATCGTATCACTGCAACTGATGAGTTCAACAAATCCAAGTTGGACATTGTATGGCAGTGGAACCACAATCCAGACAACTCCCTCTGGTCGCTCACAGAGAGCAAAGGTTTCCTCCGCCTGAGAACAGGCAAGGTAGTACAAAACCTCCTAGAAGCCCGCAACACCTTGACACAAAGAAGCTTCGGACCGAAATCCGAAGCCTCAATACGTATTGATATCAGCCAAATGAAGGAGGGTGACCATGCAGGCCTTTCCATGTTCTGCTCTCAGCCTGGAACCATAGAGGCTGTTGTAGAGAACGGGCAGCACTATCTGCTAATGACTGACCGGCAGGTCGGGATGGCACGTATCCCCTATTCCTCTGATATTGTCTATCTGCGAGCCGTAGCGGACTTCACCAAGGATACAGCTACCTTCTTTTATTCCCAGAACGGGAAGGATTGGGAACCCTTGGGCGGGGAATTCCGAATGGTCTTTAACCTGGACCATTTCATGGGCAACCGCTTTGCCATCTTCAACTACGCCACAAAGGAAAGTGGCGGTTGGGTAGATGTCGACTGGTTCCGCTTCCGCAAGGATTAACGGCGGATAACAATCTCAGACAGTTCCTTGCGTTTCTTCTCCGTCGGTTCCATTCCTGCTGCAGGCTTTCCTATGGGGATAAGTACCACAGGCTCTTCCGTTTCGGGCAGATTCAGCAGTTTGTGACAGAGCTGTGCATCGAAGTTGCATACCCAGCAGGAGCCTAAGCCCTGTTCTGCAGCAGCCAGACAGATATGCTCGGCTGCAATGGCAATGTCTATATCTCCATGACGCTTTCCGTCCCTTCTCACCCACTCCACATCATGCTGAACGGTTAGCAGAATGTACAAGGGCGCCTGGCTCAACCAATCACGCTTGTAGCATTGCTGCAACAGTTCCCTGTCCTGCTGTGAAGTCATCACATAGAACTTCCATGGCTGCAGGTTAACTGCAGAAGGAGCCAGACGGGCACATTCCAGTATATACTGTAACTGTTCCTCTGTCACAGGCTCACCTGAGTAGGAACGGACTGAATAACGTTTTGCTGACAGTTTCTTGAATTCGCAATTCATAATTCACAATTCATAATTATGTCATGGGGGCGGCCTTTGTCTCGTTATGACGTTATAACGTTATATCGTTATTACGAGGGTTATTGGGCCGCCCTCTCCTCATTCTTAATTTAAGAAGCCAGGCACTTCTTAATGAAATCATTCATTTCTGCCTCGTGTGCCTCAATGCTGAGCAACAGATGCAGCTGGTTGTTGGAACGTACGAAGTTGTGCTCGGGATACTGGCACTTCCAGTACTTGTCGCCACTCAGGTAATCCCACAGGAAGCGTACGCACTGCATGTAGGGGAACAGCTTCACAGCGTATGGCAGATTCTCTATCTCCACACGGGTCAGGAACGAAGCAGCACTGCTCAGGTAGCCTTCTGTAAAGGCCTTGAATATCTCCACATTAAACTGCACCTTATCCATATCGGGGCAATCCTCTGCTACCACATTGGCACCAGTACGCAGGAAATCTCCGTAATCCGAGAAGATAAAGTTGGGCATTACGGTATCCAGGTCGATAACGCAGAGCACATTGTCGTCCTTGTCGAACATCATATTGTTGACCTTGGTATCACAATGGCAAACGCGCTTGGGCAGAATACCTTCACGACCCATACGTTCGGCCTTACACATCTCCTCGGCACGAGCATCAATCTGACGCAGAACCTCTTGCACCTGAGGTTCGCTGACACGACCCACAGGATCGGCCTTCACCACCTCACGCAACTGCTGCAGACGGAACTCCATATTATGGAAATCCTTGATTGTCTCGCCTAACTGAACGGGGATGTCAGCCAGCATAGCCTGGAAATTACCGAAGGCCTTACCTGCGGCACGACTGCTCTCAGGATTCACGGCCTGCTTGGTGATAGCATCCGGGATGAAGACCATGATACGCCAGTACTTACCGTCAACCAGTGCATACAGCTTCTTGCTGTCGTCCTTCAGCGGAATGAAGGTCAGCACCTTACGGTCGATGTCCTTCTCGCCCTTCTCCTCCAGTTTCTTACGGATATGACTGGTTACGGCATCAATATTACGCATCACCATATCCACATCGGGGAAGACAACATGGTTCACACGCTGCAGCACATAATCCGGCTGATCAGCTTCTGCTGTCAGTACCTTATAGGTATCATTGATTAAACCCTCGCCTAAAGGCTTTATCTCACTCACGGTGCCACGGATGGCAAACTTCTCAATAATGTTTCTCAATTCATTCATAATATTACGGTTTAGGGGATTTATCTGTCTTCTGGCATACTCTTGCCAGTAAAGAGTTTTCCGTCGGTGCCCATACCCTCTGCGCTAATTGCTATCTGGGTCTGTTTGCAGTTGTTATAGAACTGTATCTTTGCCGTTCCGGATGCATCCAGCTTCAGGTTGGGATTCCAATACAATGTTCTTCTGTAGTCCTTGGTATCGGGCAGTGGCTTGTTGGTGTAATCAGGCTGATAGAACGCATCAGGTGCCGAGAATCCGGGCAGGATGTACAAGCGGTCACGCCTTACGGTACGTTTCGCCCCCCCCGGGTAGGTACGCAGGTCTATGGTAACCTCCGGCTGGTTACTGCTTTCGAAATGCTTGTCGCCCTCGCGGCGGGGACTGTAATCGGTATAGATATAAACCTTATCCAGATTGGTGAACTTGTTAAACTTCTCCTGCTCTGCGGGGGTTATCTTGAAGCTCTCGTCATAGGGAGTAGAACCGCCTTCAATCTTGGTATCTCTCTTCCCCTTTTCCACCTCAGAGATCTCTTGTACTAATTCTGTATTCAGTCTGACCCTCAGATCATACTGACGGTCCATGTTCATATCGCCGATATAGGCACGTGCCACATCGGCCGAGAAACGCTGCTGGCCGATATAATAGCCTGTGCAGAGACCCGCATCTATAACCTCATTAAGGGCGGTATATGCATCTATCACAAAGGCAGGCTTGGAGGGGTCGAACTTTCTTAGCATATTACGTTTGGCTCCTACCGTAACCTCGTGCAGGGTACGTGCATCTTCTGCCCATTCCTCATCCAGGGCACTCCCCTTGGGAGCCTCTGCCAGATGCTGCTGATACCATCCGTAGGGCTTTACGAACCTGGGATATATGGGACGCAGACGTACATAGAACTCAGGATAGTTGATGTCGTCATATCTGGTAGTTCCTGCTTCAAACCACACATGTTTGCCGTCCTTCCACTTGGTTGTGTCCGAGGCAGCCAGTTCCATAACACAACCCTCGTAGAAGCGAGGGGATTGAATGGTGAACTGTCCTTTCTGTGTCTCAACCTCTCCCACTACGCCGTCAGCTCCTTGCTTCTTGAAGCTGGCATGTACCAGCACCTCTCTCTTCAGGGTACCCTGGTTTTTGCTGAAGCGTCCGTAGGCATCATGCAGGTTCTTAATCTCTTTGTTTTCCCTGTCATCTACTGTCTCGTTGGTTACAATCTCCCCTTCCTGAAGCAGTTTCCCCTCTTCCTGATTACCCTGTTTCTCTGCTCCTTCAGTATAAAGATCTTCGCCCTTTACAGATTCGTACTTGTTCACATCTCCCATCAACATGGGGGTCTGTTCCGGCATGTGGTTCAGGACAAAGGCGTTGGGTGTTGCCATTGTATGCCAGTCGTATCTGCGCCAACCCTGAATCATCAGCAACAGATCCAGTGCACGCTGGTGCTCCGCATCGTCTTTCTCGAAGAAATATTCTGGTTGCTCCACAAATCCGCGAATCTGACTGCTCAGCAGCATCTCAGTAAGGATGTTGCCCGAGTCATAGACATACTCTGTATGTGCGGCATCGCGTACGGCTATGCTGACATGCCCGTCGGGCATATTGGTGTTTACCTGCAGGTTGATGGGCGCAAAGGGATCATTGGGTGTATCCTTGAAACCGCTGAAGGTAATATTCTGGGGTTGGAAGTCGTCTTTGCGGTAGAAGAAAAGACGGTCGGCATATATCCTTCCTTCCACATTGAAAACCGTCACCTGGCAGACGCCTGTCTGCAGTTTATCAGCTGTAAGCGTAGCAGAGAGCTGCTGTCCTGTACCCAGCTCCTTGAAGTCGAGCATCTGTCCCTGGTTCATTACCGTCATACCCAAGGGCTCATTGGCTGCCGTTCCGCTGAGGGCCAGGTCAACCTTTACCTCGCCTTTCTCCTGCGTTACCTTAATGGCACAGCCGTCGTCCTCCACCTTGGGCAGGTCCTCTTTGCCCATCTTGTAGTTCCACGTGAATTCCGACTTGTATTTCTTACCGCTCTCGGGGACGAACTCTATGCTGCCCCTTCCGCGCTTTTCGGCTTTGGCTTCTGCTACTATGTTACCGTCAGAATCCATAACGGTCAGCTTACCCTCTATGTGCATGCCGTCATCATCATTTGCCTCGAAGGCAACACGGTTCCTGACGCCTGCCACCAGATGGCCGCCTTCGGGATAGAACTGCACGACAGCCTTCGGCACTTCCCCATCGGCCTTGTATATACGGCGCAGAGGGCGCAGGGTCATGAAATGCTCATAGCTGCCCGGAGCCTTGGGCTTGTCATATACGGGGAATACCTTGCTATACAGTTTCTCGTAATCCCTGTAGTAGTCCTTGGCCATATTCTTATTGTAGAACCACTTCTCGGCATAGTCGGTATGCGGATGTTCCGTTATACCCCAGTTCAACTGCCAGCGTGTATAGGCGCGCAGCTCGTAGTATCCTCCGTACAGGGTATCCTCCAGTGCAAAGTCGCCATGTGCCTCTCCCTTTTCCAGTTCCAGCTGCTGGCGCTGCACCAGATAGCCGTCCTGATTCAGCAGTTCCACATAGAGCACCTTGCTCACCCTGCTGGGCAGTCCGTCGCTCCTGCGCACGTACGCCTTATAATATAAGGTATCACCTAAGAAGTAGCATGTATTGTCGGTATGAATGAAAATCTGTTCCTGCGGAATGCTCTTGCCGAACTTCTGCAGACGGTCGGCCCACCCGTCCAATGTAGTAGGCTTATTTGCCTGAGCCGACAGATTCAAGGCTGTTAGTGTGCAAATAACAAACGAAAGAATTTTGCTCATGTTTTTTAGTTTTGTGATTAATTAGCTCAGCAAAGATAAGACTTTTTCTTTACATTCCCTTGTATAAGCCAGTTTTTTCCGTTATTTTTGCGTAAAAATTGTGAATATCAGACCCACCCCGGCCCTCCCGTCAGGGAGGGAGCACAATTAATTTTGAATTTTGAATTATAATTGCAGAAGAGGGTTAGCGTAACTATGAATTATGAATTATGAACTATGAATTGAGTCAGACGGCGGCAGAGTTTTATGCCGATATCCTTGACGTCCTGTCCAAGCGGACAAAGGATGCCGACCGCTATGTGCGTCTGAACCGTCTGTTCCTGCATCTGCTGGAGGAGCATACCGCCCATCTGCCTGTTCATCTGGTAGGTCCTTTTGCCAAGACCGACTACCTACTGAAGCATCACAGCGCCTCCCGGAAACTCTCCCGCATGGTCAACGACCTGCGCGTCAGGCTTATCCGCCTGAAGAACGGAGAGCTTACCCCCGAGGAACAGGAGCGCATGCTCCCTGATGATGTGCAAGCTCTCAGCCTCTTTGTGAAACTGCTTTACGGCATCCCCGTTCCTGATTCCCTTTCCGCCCTCTTCCCTGCCAAAAGGCAGAGACACTCTGGCAACATGCTGATGGGTGAATGCATTAGGATGATTGTTGAAAGCTGGGATGATAATTACCTGACAGGCCGACTGGAAACCGATGGTGTGGAAGAGGTACGCGTTTGCTATACACAGGGGAATGAGCTCTATCCCTTCGACTGGTCGTACCTGACCCCTTTGCTGAAGCTTGGTATGCAGCTTCATTTGATAAGGCCCCGTGCCGATGAGGAGGGTATCCTCTACCCCGAACTCATCATCCTGGAACCCGACTATCTGGTGGATATCTCGCAGATTGCCAGGTGTATGGACAGCTATTCCGATTCGCCCCTTGTCTATCTGCTGCACATGATAGAGCCGCCTGCTCAGTCAGAGGCAATCATGCTGGGTAACCTGGCAGGTCAGTTGCTCGACGAGACCCTTCATGCAGAGGAGCACTCCTATGCCGCATCTGCCCGTGAATTCTTTCAGCAAAACGCCCTGAGCCTGTTGGCTACCCCTCCCAGCGCCCAGTTCCATGCCAATGCACAAGTACAGCTACAGCATATACGCAAGGCCATCTGCCATGATCTGCCCACCCAGGTAGGCAGTTTCCATACAGACAAGGTGATGGTAGAGCCTTCTTTCTTCTCTTCTATGTTAGGTCTGCAGGGACGTATGGATATGCTGCAACTAGACATGCGCGTGCTTGTGGAGCAGAAAGCAGGCAGCGGAGCCTTTGTTCCTGGCGATGCCGACCCCTCTACACCCAAGGCCCAACGGACTCATTACGTTCAGCTGCTCCTCTATATGGCACTGCTGCGCTATAACTACCGGAAGCAGTACGAGGAGAACAACCGCGAACTTCATGCCTTTCTGCTATACTCCAAATACCCGCAGTCGCTCCTGGGCCTTGGCTTTGCCCCCGAGCTGCTCTTCCATGCCTTCCGTTTGCGTAACCAGTTGGTATGGCACCAGTTCCGTCTGGCAGAGGGAGGTTTCAACGTACTGGAAACCCTCACCCCCGACCAGCTGAACCGCAATGGGGTGCAGAACCGTTTGTGGCAAGAGTTCCAACGACCCAAGATAGAGCAGCTGCTGGCACCTATCCGTCAAGCCAACCCTACGGAGAAAGCATACTATTACCGCATGCTCACCTTCATAGCTCGCGAGCATCAGCTCAGCAAGTTGGGCAATCAGCAGAAAGAGAACTCGGGGTTCTCCAGCATCTGGATTGATAGCCTCGACGATAAACTCTCTGCCGGTAACATCTACCACCAGTTGCGCCTTGTCTCTCCTGCCGAGGGTACCGAAGGACGTGTGGATCAGGTGGTGCTGCAGTTCCACGGAAAGGCCGTGAATGACATGAGCAACTTCCGTCCGGGCGATATCGTTATACTGTATTCTTATGAGAAGGAAAGCATCCCTGATGCCTGCAACACCATGGTTTTCCGTTGCAGCATTGTCAGCATCACACCAGAAGAGATAACGCTGAGCCTGCGCAAATCGCAGGTGGATGCCTATGTCTTCCTGCGCCATCATGACCGCTACTGGGCCATAGAACACGACTTCTTTGAATCCTCCTATACGGCACTCTACAGAGGCATGCACGCCTTCCTTTCCGCTCCGCTCGGGAGGCGGCAACTGCTGATGGCTGCCCGCCATCCCGAGGTGGGCGAGAGCCTTTCCCTAAAGGGCGACTACGGCACTTTCAATGAGCTGTCCCTGCGTGTCCGTCAGGCACGTGATTTATTCCTGATTATAGGTCCTCCTGGCAGCGGAAAGACTTCCTACGGCATGCTCAACACCCTCAAGGAGGAATTGCTGCATCCCGAGACGAATGTGCTGCTACTGGCTTATACCAATAGGGCCGTGGATGAGATCTGCAGCAAGCTGCACGGGCAGATTCCTTTCCTGCGCATTGGCAATGCCCTGGCTTGCCAGCCTCAGTACCGGGAGCATCTGTTTGATAATCAGGTCAAGGCCTGTGCCGACCTGTCGCAGCTGCAGGACCTGATCCTGCAGACGCGTGTCTATGTGGGCACCATTACGGCCATGAGCAGTGCCCAGGCACTCTTCAGGTACAAGCAGTTCTCACTGGCCATCATAGACGAGGCTTCCCAGATTCTGGAACCGCATATCATAGGGTTGCTCAGCGCCACGCACGAGGGGCAACCTGCCATACAGCGCTTTGTGATGATTGGTGACCACAAGCAGCTCCCTGCCGTGGTGCAGCAGACAGAACAGGAGTCGGCAGTAGAGAATCCCCTACTCCACCAGATAGGTCTGCGTAACTGCAGGTTCTCGCTCTTCGAGCGACTTCTCCACCTCTATGGCAACGACCCCTCCGTTACCTACATGCTCACCCGCCAGGGACGTATGCATCCCCAGATTATGGACCTGCCCAACCAGCTCTTCTACAACGGGAAGTTAGAGGTGGTGCCCCTGCCGCATCAGGTTGCCGAACTGCCCACGGAGGGCGGCACGGATGATGAGCTGACCAACCTGCTCCTTACCCGCCGTGTGCTGTTCCTGCCCAGCAAGACGCCCAAGCATTCACCCTCCGACAAGGTCAACCAACCCGAGGCGGATATCATTGCATCCCTGGTGGAACGCATCTATAAGATAGAAAAGGAAAGGTTCAATGCCCAGGATACGGTAGGCATCATTGTGCCCTACCGCAACCAGATTGCCACCGTGCGCAATACCATTGCCCGTCTGGGTATCCCTGAGCTGATGGACATCACCATAGATACGGTCGAGCGCTACCAAGGCAGTCAGCGCCGCTACATCATCTACGGCTTTACCATCCAAAAGCATTATCAGCTGCGTTTCCTTACCAACAATACGTTCACCGAGGACGGAAAGCTCATTGACCGCAAGCTGAACGTAGCCATGACAAGGGCGCAGGAACACCTGATAATGATAGGAAATCCGCTTATTTTGAAGAGCAATGATTTGTTCAAAATAATAATAAACAGCCTACCCCCGACCCCTCCCAAGAGGAGGGGAGAATAAAGAAGATTCAGCCCCCTCTCCTTTGGAGAGGGCTGGGGTGAGGCTTTATACCACATTCTGTGGTTTCCCCTCAAGGAATGCCTTTATGTTCTCCAAGGCTATGTCCAGCAGACGGGCTCTGGCGGCTTGCGTGGCCCATGCTATGTGCGGCGTGATGTAGCAGTTACGGGCACCTATGAGGGGACTTCCCTGGCGGGGAGGTTCCTCCTGCAGCACATCCACACCTGCCGCCATGATGCGCCCCTCGTTCAAGGCAGCGGCCAAAGCCTTCTCATCTACCAGCGGACCGCGACCTGTATTAATAAGGATAGCCGTCGGCTTCATCAGCTGCAGACGGTCGGCATTCACCAGATGCCTGGTTTCCTCTGTAAGCGGACAGTGCAGGCTCAGCACATCAGCCTCACGGAACAGTTGTTCGTAGCTCTCGGCCTTCTCTATGCCCAACTGCGCCAATGACTCAGCACTCTTGCTGCTGAAGGCCAGGATGCGCATACCCAGGCTTTGTGCTATGCGGGCGGTAGCGGCACCGGTATTGCCCAAGCCCACAATGCCCAGGGTCTTGCCGTCCAGTTCAATAAGCGGAGTCAGCGAGAAACTGAAATCCTTGTTCCTTTGCCACTCTCCCTCCTTGACGGCTTCGCTGTGCAAAGCCACTTGGTTGGTGATGTTCAGCAGATGGGCCATTACCATCTGCGCCACCGACATGGTGCTGTAGGCAGGGATATTCGTCACGATGATGCCATGCCTGCGTGCGGCAGGGATATCCACCACATTGTATCCGGTGGCCAGAACACCTATGTAACGGAGGTCGGGCAACTGCTCCATCAATTCCTCCGTTATCACCACCTTGTTGGTCAGTATCACCTGTGCCCCTTGGGCACGTTCCAACACATCCTCGGGCTCTGTACGGTCATACACCGTCAGTTCCCCCAGTTCCCTAAAGCCGTCCCACGACAAATCCCCGGGGTTGGCTGCATATCCGTCAAGTTCTACTATTTTCATATATATCAATTAGCGACCCCTCCCTGTCCCTCCCGAGGGAGGGAGAATAGGTTAGCGGTTAGGGGTTAACGGTTAGCGAAATTTTTGAATTTTGCTTTTTTGAATTAAAAAGGCTCTCCCCCTCGGGGCAATCGCGGAATCGGAGCGATTGGGGAGCTTTGCGACGGTGGGCAAGGCGGGGAGAGGGGTTTTTTCATCTCCCAAAACGCGATGCTGGCGGCGGCTGCCACGTTCAGCGAATCAACCTTATGGTACATGGGTATGCGCACCACATAATCTGCTGCGTCTATGGTGCTCTGAGGCAATCCCTCGCCTTCTGTTCCCATGATGATGGCCAGGCGGTCTATTTCCTTCAGTTTAGGCGAATCAATGTCTATGTTATCGTCCCTGAGCGCCATGGCAGCCGTCTTAAAGCCTAAGTCGTTCAGCTGCCGCAAGCCCTCCACGCCAGTGGGAATCCACGTCCAGGGCACCAGGAACACGCTGCCCATAGACACCCTCACGGCACGGCGGTTCAGCGGGTCGCAGGCATCCTCGGTCATCAGTACGGCATCCATGCCCAGGGCAGCCGCCGAGCGGAAGATAGCCCCTATGTTGGTGGTATCGCATACGCTATGCACCACCACTACCCTACGGGCATCCTTCAGCACTTCTGCCAAAGGGCGGGGTGCCGGTCGGTGCATGGCGCAGAGCACGCCGCGTGTCAGGGTATAGCCGGTCAACTGTGCCAACAGCTCCCTCGAGCCCGTATAGACGGGCACCTCATTGCCTGCCATAGCCAGAATCTCACGGGCATCACCCTCAATATGTTTCTCCTCACACAGGAACGACTGCGGCTGGTATCCAGCCTCCAGTGCCACCTTTATCACCTTAGGGCTCTCGGCAATGAATATGCCCTTCTCCGGCTCAAGCCTGTTGCGCAGCTGAGCCTCAGTCAGCGTGGCGTATGGTGCCACTGCCGGATCATCTATACTGTTTATTACTTTCATTATCGGACCCCCTAGCCCCCTTTAGGGGGAATTAAGGGTTTCTGTTGAATTTTGAATTTTGATCTTTTAGTCTAGGATCCTTCCCTCCCCCTAAAGGGGGTCGGGGGGTCTTATCTTAGCGTAAACTTCACTTTGCACGTCAGATTATCCGATGCATTGCCTACCTGAGCCATGAAGTCGCCCGGCTCAGCCTTCCAGCTGCCAGTTTCCTCGTCCCAGAAGGAGAGGGCGCGCTTGTCGGTCTTCAGGGTTATGGTCTTCGTCTCGCCTGGTTTCAGGAAGACCTTCTGGAAGGCTTTCAGTTCCTTCACGGGACGGTCAACGCTGCACTTCAGGTCCGTGATGTAGAGCTGAACAACCTCGCCGCCTGCCATGTTTCCTGTATTGGTAACATCCACGTTGAAGGTCATCTGACCGTCCGTGGTGAGGGTATTGTCAGCCCTCAGATTGCTGATACTGAAGGTTGTGTAGCTCAGGCCATGACCGAAGGCAAAGGCGGGCTTCAACTTCTGCTTGTCCGTCCAGCGGTATCCCACATAGATACCCTCCTTGTATTCCTCGTCAATAATCTTCTTCTCTCCATTGCGCCAGATGCCGGGGAAGGCCTCCTCACCGAAGCTGTGAGCACCCACCTGCTTCAGGTTCTCGTACCAGGTAAAGGGCAGCTTACCGCTGGGATTGACATCGCCCACCAGCACAGATGCCAAAGCCGTTCCCGCCTCGCTACCCAGGAACCATCCCTGCACAATAGCGGGCACCTGCTTGCGCCAAGGCATGCAGACGGCATTGCCGCTGATGTTCACGTAGATGGTTCTTTTGTTGACGGCGGCAAGGGCCTTAATCAGATTGTCCTGAGCGTAGGGCAACTCCATGCTCTTGCGGTCGTGTCCCTCGCAATCCTGGTGGTTGCTCTTGTTCAGGCCTCCGAAGATAATCACATAGTCGGCCGTCTTGGCCTTCTCTACCGCCTCGGCAATGAGCACCTCTGGCGTGCGTTCATCCTTCAGGTTCTGACCCGTTGTAACGCCGTTGTAGTTGCCCGTTACATCACCCACATAGCCGCGGGCATATTCTATCTGGCAGTTGCAGTCCTTCAGACGTTTCTGCAAGCCCTGCAAGGGGCTAATCTCGTGCTGCGCTTTCAGCGAACTGGAACCGCCGCCTACGGTCATCATCTTAATGGCATTCTCGCCTACCACCAGAATCTTCTTGCCAACGGGGTCTATAGGCAGCACCGTTTCACCCCTATCATTTTTTAATGTTTTAATCTTATCATTTTTCAATAGCACAATACCGTCCTGCGCCACCTGCTGTGCCACCTCATAGTGGCTCTCGCTACAGAGGAAGCCATAGGGCTTATTCTTGTTCATGGTAGTACGGAAGAAGAGGCGCAGCACACGGCGGACCTTGTCGTTCAACTCCTTCTCGGTGTACTTACCCTCCAGGATAGCCTTCTGGTATTGCTTTGAGAGGTAGTACATATCATAGGCATTAGAGGCACCTTCCGTCAGACCGTTTGTCCAGGTACCGAACTCCATATCAAGTCCGTTCCTGACAGCCTGATCCAAGTCGTGTGCACCGCCCCAGTCGCTCACCACTACACCCTTGAAGCCCCATTCCTGCTTCAGGATTTTGTTCAGCGTGATGCTATTGTGGCAGTTATGCTCATCGTTGTAGAGGTTGTAGGCACCCATCACGCCCCATGCTCCGGCTTCCCTGACGGCAGCCTCGAAGGCAGGCAGATATATCTCCCTGAGGGCACGGTCGCTCACCTTCACATTCACCTGGTGGCGGTACTCTTCCTCGTTGTTCAGGCAGTAGTGCTTCACGCAGCTGGCCACACCCAGACATTGCATTTCATGAATATACGGAACCACCATACGCGAAGCCAGATAGGGGTCTTCGCCCATGTACTCGAAGTTGCGGCCTCCCAAGGGCGTACGGTAGATATTAACGCCAGGACCCAGAATCATATTCTTTCCACGGTAGAGCGCCTCCTCTCCCAGGGCATGGCCATAATATTCAGACATGGCGGGGTTCCACGTAGCGGCCAGACAGGTCAGTGCAGGGAAAGCCACGCACGAGTCGTTACTCTGACCCGCCTGCTCCCACTTATCCCACAGCACATCCGGGCGCACGCCGTGAGGTCCGTCATCCGTCCAGAAGTCGGGCATTCCCAGGCGCTTAACACCAGCGCTGCTGAACTTGCTCTGGGCATGAATCACGCCAATCTTCTCGGCCAGTGTCATACGTTTCAGCGCATCCTCTATGCGTTCCTCAATGTCCTTGGTATCATCCAGATAGACAGGTTTCACGTGCTGAGCCAGCAATGCCTGACTCACCATCATTAGGCAAATGAATAAGGTTTTCTTTAACATAATGTGTTGATTTTTAATTTTCATGACGCAAAAATAGGAAAAAATATCGGAATCCCGAAATTTTCATTTCTTCAATTTCTCATTTATCATCCCACATGTTGGGGCTCTTGCAGACACCATATTTCGGATAGCCTGCATCACGTTCCTGTGTTGTTTGTTGTTCCCGCCTTTCCACACTGCAAAGATACAACACTGACATTGCGGTTTACGAATGAAATGACAAGAAATTTATAATTATTTTTGCATTACCCCGAAATATGAATCAAAGACAACCTTAGGTGTCAACGATTCCAGTAAACTGTCAACCAAAATCAGGAAAAGACAAATCATGTGTCATGAATGTCATGTGTCATGAATGTCATTAAGGATTTTGGATTGCGGGGTGTGTTTTCCGCCCATAAGTAATATAAATAATATTTATATATACTTATGAGGTTTGTCGCACTCTGATTTTGTTAATGACACTCGTGACACGTGACACTCGTGACCACCCTGCTTGAAAATTTTTGAAATTTTCTTGACGGATTATTCGAAGACCGCAATGCTGATGTTGTATCTTTGCAGTGTCAAAGAGGGAGGAATATTCCTCTCCAACCGGGCAGTAAAAATTCCCTAACTGGGCGGAAAATTCTCCCCAGTATGGCAGAAAAGAACCCATTCTGAGAGTGATAGGAAAAAGTATTACAAATTCAAAAAAAAGATTAAAGCTATGCCGAAAAGAAAAACGGGTTTTCCCTTTGTTTCCCGCTCACTTATTTGTATATTTGCATCCCAAATTGATAATATGGAAAGCAACACACGCTATTTTGATGAGTTTATCAAGGTTCTTGAAGCAAAGGACGTAGCAGTTCTTGAGACAGCAGGCTTGCCACCTTATAAAGAGCCTGTTACAAGTCCTTATGTCATCATCTTCTTAAATCACAGCGGATGGATACGTTGTGAATTTGACTTCGAAGAGAAGATAATGGGTGCAAATGACTTTTTCCTCCTGAGCCCTGGTCATGCGATGCATGTCCTGGAAACCAGTGAGGATCACAGGGCAACCCTGCTGTTTATGACCCGACGATTCTACGGTATCCTGGCAGAGATGTTTCCCAATAGCTATAAGTACGTACACTACTACCAGAACGTCTTCCACCTGACCGATAAGCAATACGAGGGTATAAAATCATGCATGCATCAGATTAAGATTCTGAGCGAAATAGACCACCCTTACCGCAACCAGCTGCTGACCTCGCAGATGGACATTATGGCTCACCTTACAGAGGTGTATTGTACGGAGAACGGTTTCGTTCCCGAGGAGAAAACGGGTGTGGAGCAGATGATATTGCAATTGCACAATCTGATTGCACAGAATTATACCAAGCACCGTGAAGTGAAGTTTTACGCTCAGCAGCTCTGTCTGTCTCCCAAATACTTTGGCACAGTTGTTCGCCAGACATTGGGGTACAGTGCCGGCGAATTAATATCACGTTATATAATGGTACAAGCCCGCCACCTGCTGCATAATCACCACAAGTACACCATCCAACAGATAAGCGATAAATTAGGATTCCCTGACCAGACAGCCTTTACCCGCTACTTTAAGAAACATACGGGGCAGACACCATTGGAATATAGGGAAAGGAAGAGCGCCTAAACCCCTTTTATTCAAAATTCAAACTTCAAAATTCAAAAATTTCGCCAACCACTAACCGCTAACCAAGTCCCCCTTCCCTTTGGGAGGGGACGGGGGTAGGCTTTTCCTTTGGAGAGGGATGGGGTGAGGCCTTAATCTTATATCCTGTATATTGCTGATAATGCTGATGATGCCAAGGGTCATGAGCAGGGAAAGGGCGGTAGAGACTATGATGCGGGAGTTCTGTGCCAACCATAGGAAGAAGCCTGTCTGCACCTGGAAAGTGAAGAGGGGTACATCGGCAGGGGTGGAGAGCAGGAATCCAATGGTGGCAGCACCGCTGATTACACCTACCACAAGGGCAGCTACCATAGCCATCTTGTAACGGCGGATGGTCTGCTCCTGATACTGACGGATATAATCTACGGCATCCAAACGCTTACTGAGCTTGGCCATAAACTCGGCACCATCCGTAAAATGCGGCTTCTGGGCTTCAAACAATTCCCTGATGGAATTGTCAGAATTCATATTTCTTAATTCAGAATTCATAATTAATCGGTTAGAGGTTAGGGGTTAGGGGTTAGCGAGGGCTCTCCCCCTCGGGGGAGCGGGGAGAGGGGTTTTAGTTTCTCTTTTAGTTTATCTCTCCCTCGTGACAGTTGCTTTTTGACGGCATCCTCGGAGGTATCGGTTATCTGGGCTATCTCCTTGATGCTGTAGCCGGTCAGGTAGAACAGAGTGATGGCGGAACGCTCCTTAGGGGGAAGGGTGCAAAGGGCAAGATAGAGGTCCTCGTAAGGTTCCGACCCCTCTCCGTCTCCCCCGAGGGGGAGTGCTTTTATTCTCTCGTCATCAATATTTTCCGTATAATGTTGGCTGGCACGGTGGTTGAGGAAGGTGTTGTGGGCAATCTTGAAGAGCCAAGAGCGGAACTTGCCCTTGTCCTGATAACCAGCTGAGGAGAGATAGGCCTTGACCAACGAGTCCTGTGCCAGGTCGTCAGCTTCATCCTTGTTGCCACAGCAGAGGGCGAACAGGAAACTTCTCAGTACCTCCTGCTCACGCTCTACGTGGGTTATGAATTCTTCGCGGGTCACTTTTCCGTCAATTCATAATTCTTAATTCACAATTTCAGTCGTTCAGCTTCTGTTCCTCGGCTTCAATCTCCTTGGCAAGCATCTTCTTGCCTACACAATAGTTGATGAGGAAGGCAATGCCTACACCAATCATGATGAAACCGCCAAGGTAAGCGCCCTGAAGGAAAGGTATGCTACTTCCACCCATGCAATCAATCCAGAATGCATAGCCAAGGAGGCAGATTCCAATGAAGAAAGTGATACATCCGCGTAGCAGTTTAGAGAGCAGTTCCTCCTTCAACGACTTCTTCTTGGGAGTGAGTTTTCTCATCACGTCCTCAAGATCCATGTCGGGATTCTTCTCTATGGCAGCCAGTAAAACCTCTGCATGCTTGTTGGTCTCGTTCATTTTCTGACGTACACCCCACCAAATTCCGAAGATAGGAAGTACAACACCACATCCCACAAGGAATAACAATCCAGCTAAGTCTTTCATTTTTGTCTATTTTTTATACTGTTAAACATTTTGTTTTCCGAACCGGTTTCTACACATATAACAGTTCAGGAGGACAAAAGGTGACGTCGGGAGGGGAAAAAAATCAAAATTATAAATTCAAAATTATAAAATCAAAATTCAAAAATCAAAAATTTCGCTAACCGCTAACCCTTAACCGCTAACCAATCCCCCCTTCCCTTTGGGAGGGGACGGGGGTAGGCTGTTAATACCTTTCAATAAAGTCCGTCACCAGACGGAAAACTGGCTCATAGCTGTCGAAGCGGACGGTCTTGTACGTATCATAGATGGTGTGATAGTATTGGAAGGCATCGCCCTTCTCGTTCTCGAGGAAGATGCAGGGCACATGGCGCGTGGCATAGGGGTAATGGTCGCTATTGGCAGCCAAATCACCACGGTGCAGAGAGGTGAAGTACTTCTTCTCTGTGTTTATCTCCTCGAACAGCTGATAGCCGCGCATACCCTCGTCGCTGCATTCGCAGTACTGAACGGGGCTGTTGTCGCCAATCATATCTATATTAAAGAGGTACTTGATCTGGCTCAGCGGCACAATGGGGTTGTTGGCAAAGAACTCAGAGCCGCGCAGGTTGGCATCCTCGCCCGAGAAGGAGAGGAAGTACATATCATACTGTGGCTTGTGCTTGGCATAGTAGGCAGCCAGGGTGACAATGCAGGCGGTACCCGAAGCATTATCGTTGGCACCGGCATAGAACACCTTATCGCCCAGGTTGCCCAGATGGTCGTAATGCGCCGTAAAGACGTAGCAGCTGTCGTGCCGCTCCCCCTCAACCTTAGCAATGACATTGAAGCACTGGTAGTCCTTCAGGAACTTGTTATCCACCTCCGCACGCAGGCGCTGCACGCCCTCTATGGCCTCGGGAGTCACCCAGAGGATGGGCTTGTCCACTACCCTATTACCGTACGCCTTGAAGTATTTGATGGGTGCCGGCCAAGTGTAGATAAGGCCCGCATTGTTGCATTCACCCGCTTTTTGCAAACGCGAGAAGGCCTCCCTGTGCCGATAGGTGAACCAAAACTCACAAGCCACCAGAGCATTGGCATACTCGGGCTTCTGCAGGTCGGCAAACATGCGGTCGGCATCAAAGTTCAGGGTATCTACATGATAGACGGGGAACTCGCCATGAATATCAGGGGAATACTCTCGCATAGAGAAATCAACACCAGGAGCAAGTTTTTTGAATTTTGAATTTTGAGTTTTTGAATTTGTCTCCACCTTCATCTCCCCCGAGGGGGAGGGATATTTTTTTATCTCCCCTCTACTCGGAGAGGGGACGGGGGTGAGGGTCTCAACCTCCATTTTACCACTGAACGTATTGATATCCAGCTTGAAGGGTTGCAGGGTCACGCCATCCACGCCTGCCTTCCGGTATTCATTCTCCAGAAACAATCCCGCCTTGTTGGCACCGTCCTTGGCATAGCCACGTCCCTGATACTTGGCACTTGCCAGTTCCTTAATCACACGTTTGTAATGCGCCAAGTCCTGCGCACTTACCTGCATACTGGCAAAGGCCAGCAAAATAATCAGTAGTCTTCTGTAGTTCATAGTGTTGTATAAAGCGGTTAGCGGTTAGCGAAAGACTAAGGTCTAATCCCTAATCTCTCAGATTCCTCTGATTTTTAACAAAAACCGTGAAAACCCTTTTTGCAAGCTTTGGCACTTTGTGCCTTTGTCCTGTCATTGTCATGAATCTGGCTATAAGCAAGCTTCCACCATCTTCTTGTCAACAGCATAACACATACTTTCGTATGTTAAAGCTTTCAAAAAGAAAAACCCCGCCCTTCGGGCTGAAAAACAAGACCCACCCCTTACCTGCCCTCCGTCGCTTCGTTCCCCAATCGCTACGATTCCGCGATTGCCCGTAATGGAGGGGAAAAGGTTAGAAGCAAGGGCGACAACTTGTTAACTCGTCTACTCGTCAACTCTTCACAAAAAGATGGTTTTCGAGCGAAGCGGGGTTTTGCTTTTGTTCTGGTTGAAATCCTGAAAGGATAGATGATGTGGCTGTGAGCTTTTATCTGGAAGCATAGCTTACAAGGAAAAGAACACAGGCGCGGCATCAGAGACGAAGTCTCAACCAGAACAAAAGGGTTTTTATGGTTTTTGTTTTAAACCCGAAGCATTGTTTTCTGGGTTTTTGTTGAAAACACTCTCCGCGTGACATTATTTCAATTTTCAATTGCGGCGTTGCCGCCTCAATTTTCAATTCTTAAATCCCCCACTGGGGATTATCTTTTAATTTTTCTCTCCCATCCCTCCCCCTTTGGGGGCGATGGGTTCAACATGTACCGCTATGTGGGTTTCTTCGCCATAATGGCTGCGGAGGAGGTCCTCCACCTCGGAAGCCTTGTCGTGCGCCTCACGGAGGGAGATGTTGCCATCCATCAGGATGTGCAGTTCTATGGCATAATGGTTGCCGATGCGACGGGTGCGAAGGTCGTGCGGCTCGGTCACCCCCTCAACAGAGGCTGCCAGGTGCAGAATCTCCTGCTCCACCTCATCGGGCAACGACTGCTCCATCAGGTCGCCTATGCCATCGCGCAGCAGGAAGAAAGCCACTTTGACAATAAAAAGACCCACCACAACGGAGGCTATGGGGTCAAGGACCGTCCAGCGCTGACCCAACAAGATGGCTCCGCCAATACCAATGGCTGTTCCAATGGAAGAGAGAGCATCGCTCCTATGATGCCAGGCGTTTGCCTCCACGGCCTGTGAGTTCAGCTTACGGGCCTCATGCATGGAATAGCGGAACGTTCCCTCCTTCAGCACTATAGAGAGCAGCGCCGCCCACAAGGCCAGTGTGCCGGGTGCCTGCAACGACTCGCCGTTTGCCCATGCCACAACCTTGACAATGCCGCCATACACAATACCCAGGGCAACAGCCAGCAGCGCCACACCTATGATGGTCATAGCCAGCATCTCGTACTTGCCGTGGCCGTAGTCGTGCGACTTATCCTTGGGCTTGCCGCTGATATGCACAAAAACAATGACTATGATGTCCGTCAGGAAGTCGCTGAACGAATGCACGGCATCTGCCACCATAGCGGCACTATGGCCGAGGATTCCGGCAACGAACTTGAAGACCAGCAGCACTACGTTCACCAACCCTCCTACCAGGGTAACCTTGTATATCTGACGGTTCCTTTCCATACCTATATCAGCATTTTGAAGGCAAAAATACCACTTTATTCTAACAAACGGTCTTTTAATCAAGAAAAAACACATAATACCCCCATGTTTTTTCAACAAAAACCGGCAAAACCCCTTTTGTTTAAACGTAAACGCAAACGTCAACGATAACTTTATTCCCCCTAAAGGGCGACTGGGGTCTTTAGAGTAGCCACTGAATGTGGCTGCGGCCCCACAAAGGGGCGAAGAAGGCCCTTCGGAAGAAAGACTGAATGTCTTTCTGTGCCTGATGAGGGGAGTAATCTGTGATTACGACGGAGGCCCGAAGGGGAATCCCCATTTGCGACGGAGGGCCCGAAGGGGAATCCCCATTTGCGACGGAGGGCCCGAAGGGTTTTGCCGGTTTTTGTTAAAAATCCGTGAGATTAAAAAACGCTAACCACTAACCAATTTCAGGTATTTCCAGAAAGAACTGACTGGGAATCTTGTCGGTGAGCATAGAAATTACTATATTTGCGCCTGCAAACAAGAATAATTCATTATAAAACCCCTAAAAATACTATTATGAAACAACGTTTTCTTAGCTGCCTGCTGGCAGTTCTCATCAGCCTCTCCGCAATGGCCGAGGTGAAGTACGTATTCTACTTCATTGGCGACGGTATGGGCGTAAACCAAGTGAATGCAACAGAGACTTATCTGGCTGCCCTGAAGGGTAGAATCGGTATTGAACCCCTGCTGATGACCAGCCTGCCCGTAGTAGGTATGGTCAATACATACTCTGCCACCAACGGCGTAACCGACTCTGCTGCCGGCGGTACAGCCCTGGCAACAGGTAAGAAGACCAAGAACGGTGCCATTGGCGTACTGAAGGACTTGGAGACTCCCTGCTACAGCATTGCCCAGTGGGCTAAGAACTCAGGCAAGGCCGTTGGTGTTGCTACCTCAGTAGCCATCACACACGCCACACCTGCCTCTTTCTTCGGTCACCAGGCCAACCGTAACATGTACTGGGAGTTGGGTAAGGACCTGTGCAAGAGCAACTTCGACTTCTTTGGCGGTTCCGACTTCCACAAGCCTTACACCAAGGAGGGCGAGCCTGCCTTGCATGAGCAGGCCAAGGCTGCCGGCTACACCATCGTGAAAGGCTACAAGGAGTACCAGAAGAAAGGTCGTCAGGCAGATAAGTGCATCCTGGTGCAGAGCGACAAGGCCAACGAGAAGCAGGATAGCGAACAGATTCCCTATGCCATCGACCAGACAAAGGATGACCTGACACTGGAGCAGATTGTACGTGCCGGCATCAACTTCCTCTCTGCAAAGAACAAGGACGGCTTCTTCTTCGAGGTTGAGGGCGGTGAGATTGACTGGGCTTGCCACAGCAACGATATAGGTACCTGCATCAACGAGATTATTGACTTCGACAAGGCCATCAAGGTAGCTTATGAGTTCTACCAGCAGCACCCCGATGAGACCATCATTGTTATCAGCGCCGACCACGAGACAGGCGGTTTGGTAATGGGCGTTGGTCCTTATGAACTGCATACCGACTTGCTGAAGTACCAGCGCAAGAGCATCAACGAACTGGATTGGATGCTGACAGAGCAGTACAAGAAGGCTCCCAAGAAGTTTACATGGGCTGCTGTAGAGAAGGTACTGAAAGAAGAGATGGGCTTTGGCGCAGGCATCGAGTTGAAGGACAAGCAGAAAGAGCGTCTGCAGAACCGCTGGAAGGACATAGAGAAGGCTATGGCTGACAACGACAGCAAGAAGGTGGGAGAGCGCATTGGCGACCTCTGCGAGACCACCAAGCACATCCTCTCTGAGGTGGCTATGATCAGTTGGGCAAGCGGCGGCCACTCTAACGGCTATGTGCCCATCTATGCCATCGGCCCCGGCACAGAAATCTTCCAGGGCAGAATAGACAACATAGAGATTGCCCCGGGCATGGCCAAGATTGCAGGTTACAAGACCGAATAGGAAGGATTCAAGAATTCAAAATTCAAAAAGCAAAATTCAAAGATCGGGATACTCTGGGTAATCTGAGTACTCCGACAAAAAGATAATAGCCTCTGAGCAAATGCCCGGGGGCTATTTCTTTTTTGCTAACCTAATGAAAAAACGTTCTTCATGTTTTTTGAGGAAGAATGATGCATGTTAACAAAATTCTTTTTATATTTGCACTCAGAACATCTAATCCCATAAAAACAGCCATAACCCTCACCATACAATGAGCTCCAAATCCTAAATACCAATTGATTAACAAAATGGCAGTTATGAAAAAGACCATGATGACGTTGGCAACCGTCTTATGTTGCTGGTTGACACACACTTCGGCAATGGCCCAAAGTGATGTAGAAGAGATACTAAAACAAGTAGAGCAGAAAGTAAAATTGGCAGACAAGAACCCAACCAATGGTAAAATGCAATTAGGGGCCGGACAGGCACTTATCTGGAACGACCTGGGTGACAAGAGAGA
Source organism: Bacteroidaceae bacterium (assembly GCA_017619585.1). The sequence goes on along the minus strand of JAFZSA010000042.1, from coordinate 140,471 downwards.
TCCTGAGCGCTCTATGGTCTATGCCAATCGGGCGCTGAAGATTGCAGAAGAACAGACCGTATTGCAGGATACCCTGAAGGGAGAAACCTACCTGTTATTGGCTGAGCTCAATATGATGAAAGGGGATACCAACAAAGCCTTTGAATACACTGAGAAAGGGCTTGAAGCCTTTAGCCAGGAATTGGGCAGATATGACCGTTGGACCATCTACAAGAAAATCCTTGTGGGATATCTTACTATGATGTACTTGGATATTCGCAGAGGCTCGCTCATGATCCAGCAGGCATTCCTGGATTCCGAAATGATACCACAAGAACAGCGCATCCAAAATCTGAAGGAACTAACGGTACTCTATGAATTGGCGTTAGAATACTCGATGGCCGACTTGGCAAACAAGATGAAACATGGCGTGCCCTTTGTTGTCTATGATGGAAAAAGGTACCTTATGTTGGATACGGGTGAATGGAATATGGAAAAACCCATTGTGGGATGGACTTTTTCCAGCTTAATGAATGATCTACAAGGGGGGAACGAGGAAGATCATAAAGATGTCATTCTATGTGATTTTGATGACGTAAATGCTCCGTTGCGCCTTGTCAAAGCCAATGACGAGAACAGACCTGAGTTCAAAGTCAGCTTCTCGTTAAATCCTTCAGACACCAGCCATCTGAACATTCCCGAGGATAACTCCCTCCTATGGTTCCTCGACGAGGCCGGGTATAATAAAGTCTTAGAGAAATATCATGCCTTCAAGAAAGAGATGAAAAAAGTGAAGAATGAAGAGTGAAGAATTTCGCTAACCGCTAACCCCTAACCGCTAACCCCTATTAGCCTACTGTCCTGACACTAAGGGCAGCGGGCTTTTTTGTTTTCTGACAAATTTCAGGTGACAGAATGCAAAGATTTGCAAATTGATACATAATTATTTGCAAAATTTTTGGAAGTATTATATAACTTCATATATTTGCGCCATAAAACCTTTTGGAAATGAAAACAAGTACTTTTTTTGCATTATTATGTATGATGATGGCATTGACAGGCAAAGCCAATGACATTAAGGTTGTAACAACGCCCGAGGATGGATGTTTCAGTATTATTGGCAATGAAAGCGGCGGGAATGCCTTTATTCTGTACGACGAGAATGACGCGCAAGTGGTTGATACAGCCATAAAGTGCCTTGTTGACGATATTAAAGCAGTTACCATGAGGAAACTGTCAAAAAACAGGACATTACTTGCTGGCAGGAATCCTATCATTGTAGGAACCATAGGACAATGCAAGTTCATTGACGAGATGATTGCCAACGGCAAACTGGATGTAAGTGAAGTAAAGGATCAATGGGAAGCCTATGGCCTAGAGGTGGTAAAGAATCCTATGGAGGGCGTTAATCAGGCACTGGTGCTATTTGGCTCACAACCACGCAGTACAGCGTATGCCGCATTTGAGCTGTCACGCATGATGGGTGTCTCTCCTTGGATATGGTGGGCCGATGTAACACCAACACGAAAGAATTACCTGTATGTTACACCAGGTAAAAAAATTGTCAAGTCACCATCAATCAAATTTCGAGGAATATTTGTTAATGATGAAGATTGGGGACTACGTCCATGGGCAGTAAAGAACCTTGACACAGAGCTGGGCAATTTCGGTCCTAACACATATAGTAGAATCATGGAGTTGCTTCTGCGCCTGCGAGCCAATACGCTATGGCCAGCCATGCACCCCGGCAGTCGTGCATTTTGGTATGAGAAAAGCAATATCCCCCTTGTAATGGCCTATGATATATATATGGGATCCAGCCACTGTGAACAAATGTTATGTAATAACGAATATGAATGGGAGAGATTTGGCGGACATAGAGACGAGGACTGGGTATGGCACTCCAATAAAGAGATGATAATGCGATACTGGGGACAGCGCATTAGCGAGTCAAAAGACAAAAATGGTATCTATACGCTGGGCATGCGTGCCGTGCACGATGCGGGTATGAACGGTTACAACACTACTGCCGAGAAAGTGGAGGCATTAACCGACATCATTGCACACCAGCGACAACTTATTGCAGACAGTATTGGCGACCCGACTACTGTCCCCCAGATCTTCATACCTTACAAGGAAGTGCTGACAGCCTACAATGCCGGACTGAAGGTCCCGGACGATGTTACACTAATGTGGGTGGATGACAACCATGGATATTTCAGACAGTTACCAACCCCGGAGGAGCAGGCACGTTCAGGAGGAAACGCGGTCTATTATCACTTGTCATATTGGGGTACACCCAGCGGATACCTTTGGTTAAGTACCATATCACCTTCTCTCTGTTGCTATGAGTTATGCAAGGCTTATGACCAAGGGGCTCGTAACCAATGGATCATAAACGTAGGCGATATTAAACCGGCCGAGGAGGAACTGGAATTCTGTATGGACCTGGCATGGGACATTAACAGCTGGACACCCGAGAATGCATATTTGTATACACGAGACTGGGCAGCACGGACCTTTGGTGAGGAATATGCCGATGAGATGAGCAACATAAAACTAGAGTACTATCGGCTGGGGATCGCAGCTAAGCCAGAGCATGTGCACCTATGTTACTTCGACCATTCAAATGCCCAGATTGACGAACGAATTGCACAATACCAACAGATATACGACCGAACGGTGGCATTGCGAAACAAGATCCCAACATCACTGAGGGATGCATTTTATGAGATGTTTGAATATCCCATGCGAACCTGTGCCGATCAGAACATCAAGATTCTACGTGGAAGACAAAGCTTTGTCTATGCATGGGCCGGTCAGAGAGACAAGGCGCTTGAATACTCAGCGGCATCTAAACGCGCATTTGATGAGATAGTGACAATGACAGAGAAATTCAATACAGGAATTGCCAACGGTAAGTGGAATGGCATGATGAGTTACAAGCCCAACAACATGAGCCAGCATCTAATGCCTACCGTGGCATCAGAAGCTGATGTGAACCCCAAAAGGAGCTCGATTATACAGCCAGAGATTACCATCATTCCTGGTGGCAGTTTCAAGAATGCCACCAATAGAGTGGTTAGTCTGAAAGGTCTTGGCTTGGCGGGTAGTACAGCTACAGTCTGGCCACTGGACATGACGGCCTACAACTCCTATGACAAAGCTCCGTATGCTGAATACCAAATACCAGTAAACCAAGGACTAAACGTGATTCAGGTACGCTGTCTGCCCACCTTCCCCATCAACACAAACTATGACCTTAGAGTGGGAATATCAGTTGACGGGAGTGCGCCCTCAATTCTGTCCGTAAAGACTACAGCCATGACACAAGATTGGGACGAGACAGTTGTACAAGGCTACACCAGGGCTGCCGTCCACTATGTCAGCGATAAGAACAAGAAAGTTTCTGTTCGTGTATATTTCATGGACCCAGGATCTACCGTGAGTGCACTGGTAAGCATCCCTATGAACTATAATACCCAGGACCTCACTGGCACGCTGCTGGTGAATGCTGACTTTGAATACAACGCTTCAGGTGCTCTGAATGTCCAGGGTGCAACAGGCAGAGGAGTACCAAAGGGATGGAGTACGACCGGTAAGATGAAAGGCAACTCATGGGGCGTGAATCAGGATGCCAAGAATTTATATGGCATCAACGGTTATTGGGCCACAAGCACTCCCATGCCTGACATCTACGAGTTATCACAAACCATTAACGCTGACAAGATAGAACCAGGCACTTATCTGGTGAGCTGTCTGCTTGGGGCGATGAAAGACAAACTGGGTACATGCAGACTCTTTGCCAACAATAATGTACAATATTATGGGAAAGAAGACGTAGACTATGTACCAAGCATGATGACATCGGGAGAAACGAATACGTTTGCCAATTATGTGGGCTCTGGAGACGGGAAAATGCTGATGAAGCCCATGTCGGTAATAGTTACAGTAGCTGAAGGCGAGAGTCTGAAGATAGGCATCCGAACCAGCAATCACAGAGCAGGCGGAACAAGGGCAACGAACAACAACCACGGGTGTTTTAAAGTGGACCACTTCCGTATTCAGAAAATAGAAGCATTTGATGAAAACGACAGAATTTCCTTCATCCATGCCCCGAAGCAAGAGGAATATTCCTACGACTTGACTGGTCGGAAAATAGATAATCCACGAAAGGGCATATATGTCGTTAATGGGAAAAAGATGGCTTTTTAGGAATGATATCTGAATAAAAAGAACCAGTATCTTTGTATTACACTCACTTATTAGATAAAATACTCGCCCTCAACATAATAAACTTTTTTTCCTGCCCTTACTTAACCGAATTTTTCATAAGTTTGAGGCTAAAGCCTCGAAATTACTCACGTTCGGGAATAAAATAAACAAGTTTTTTTGTATTCCGCTCACTTATTCGTACTTTTGCAGGCGATTTATAAAAGATTGTATGCAAAGTATTAGGAACATAGCCATCATTGCCCACGTAGACCACGGAAAAACTACGTTGGTGGACAAGATGTTGCTGGCTGGTAACCTCTTCCGCGAGAACCAGCAGACAGGTGAATTGATGTTGGATAACAATGAGTTGGAACGTGAGCGCGGAATCACTATCCTTTCTAAAAACGTTAGTATTAACTACAAGGACACAAAGATTAATATTATCGATACCCCGGGCCATAGCGACTTCGGTGGCGAGGTAGAGCGTGTCCTGAATATGGCAGACGGCTGTCTGTTGCTGGTGGATGCCTTCGAGGGTCCCATGCCCCAGACACGCTTCGTGCTGCAGAAGGCCCTGCAGATTGGCCTGAAGCCCGTAGTGGTCATCAACAAGGTTGACAAACCCAACTGCCGCCCCGAGGAGGTGTACGAGATGGTCTTTGACCTGATGTGCGACCTGGACGCTACAGAGGATCAGCTGGACTTCCCCGTTATCTATGGCTCTGCCAAGAACGGATGGATGAGCGAGGATTGGAGCAAGCCCACAGATAACATCACATATCTGCTGGACAGCATCCTGAAGTACATCCCCGCCCCCGAGGTACTGGAGGGCACACCTCAGATGCTGATTACCAGCCTTGACTACAGCAACTATACAGGACGTATTGCCGTAGGACGTGTACACCGCGGTACCCTGAAAGAGGGTATGAACATTACCATTGTACACCGCGACGGCAGCAAGGAGAAGACTAAAATCAAGGAGCTGCACACCTTCACAGGTATGGGTCGCCAGAAGATATCAGAGGTTTCCAGCGGTGACATCTGCGCCATAGTAGGTCTGGAGCACTTTGAGATTGGCGATACCATCTGCGACTACGAGAATCCTGAGGCACTGCCTCCCATCAGCATAGACGAGCCTACCATGAGTATGCTCTTCACCATCAATGACTCTCCCTTCTTCGGCAAGGAGGGTAAGTTCTGCACCAGTCGTCATATTGGCGACCGTCTGACCAAAGAGCTGGAGAAGAACCTGGCATTGCGTGTAGAAACCCCAGAGGGCTACACCGACCGCTGGATTGTATCCGGCCGTGGTGTGCTGCACCTGAGTGTGCTGATTGAGACCATGCGCCGTGAAGGCTATGAGCTGCAGGTTGGTCAGCCACAGGTTATCTACAAGGAGATAGACGGCGTGAAGTGCGAGCCCATAGAGGAGATGACCATCAACGTACCCGAGGAGTTTGCCAGCAAGATGATAGACATGGTAACACGCCGTAAGGGCGAGATGACCAGCATGGAGAGCCAAGGCGAGCGTGTGAACATAGAGTTCAATATCCCCAGCCGTGGTATCATAGGTCTGCGTACCAATATGCTTACTGCCAGTCAGGGTGAGGCTATCATAGCTCACCGCTTCAAGGAGTATCAGCCTTTCAAGGGCGAGATAACACGTCGTGTGAACGGTTCACTCATTGCCCTGGAGAGCGGCAATGCATACGCCTATGCCATTGACCACCTGCAGGACAGAGGTAAGTTCTTCATAGAGCCTCAGGATCAGGTTTATGCCGGTCAGGTTGTAGGTGAGCATGTGCATGACAACGACATCGTCATCAACGTTTGCAAGGCTAAGCAGCTGACCAACGTCCGCGCCAGTGGTACCGACGAGAAGGCTCGTATCATCCCCGCCACCATCTTCTCTCTGGAGGAGGCACTGGAGTACATCAAGGAGGATGAATACGTTGAGGTGACTCCCAAGAGCATGCGTATGCGTAAGGTCATCCTGGATCACCTGGAGAGAAAGAGAGCGAATAAATAAAAAGCCCCCTCTAACTCCCCCTTTGGGGGAGAACAGAGGAGATTAGAACTAAAAGATAAAAGTCACGCTAACCCCTAATCTATCACTCCCCCAAAGGGGGAGCAGGGAGGGGGCTTATAACTGTTAAGTAATGGAACACATAATACCCACATGGATGCTGATACCCTTTGTCTGTCAGCTTCTTTGCATAGCAGTATTCCCGCTTACTAAGCTGGAGCACTGGTGGGAGAACAATACGCACAAGCTGATGGTGTCCTTCCTGTTGGGCCTTCCCGTTGCGGGTTGGCTCTGCATGAACGGAATGACCCACGAGCTGGAGCACCAGATGGTATATGACTACGTACCCTTTATCCTGCTGCTGATGGCCCTGTTTGTGACCACAGGCGGCATCTGCATCAAGGGCGACCTGAAGGCTACCCCATTGGTGAACTGTTCCATCCTGTCTGTGGGCTTCCTGCTGGCATCCTTTATGGGAACAACAGGAGCAGCCATGTTGCTCATCAGATTGTTGCTACAAACAAACAGTCAGCGTAAGTACACCACCCACACGGTGCTGTTCTTCATAGCCATGGTGGCCAACTGCGGCGGTATCCTTACCCCGCTGGGCGACCCCCCATTGTTCCTGCTCTTCCAGAAGGGAACACCCTTTGGATGGTTCATGGGCATGGCTCCTGAATGGCTGACAACAGGCTTGTTGCTACTGGCTGTTTACTATGTGATGGACAGTTTCTACTACAAGCGCGAGTCGCACGAGAGACTGAAGGCCGACGAGGCAGAACAAGAGAAGATTACCGTAACAGGTCTTATCAACCTGGTATGGCTGGCATGCGTGATACTGAGCACCATGTTCATCAACAGTACTTATATACCCGCCATGGGTGAGACTGACGCTCCTTTCTACCTGAAGCTGCTCAGGGAATGGGCCTTCATACTGATTATCATCCTGTCTGTCCTGACAACCAAGAAGACGGTGCGCACCAACAACAACTTCTCCTGGACACCTATCCTGGAGGTTGCCTGTGTCTTCTGCGGCATCTTTGCAACCATGATTCCCGCATTGATGTACCTGCAGCAGCATCCGCTGCCCATCACAGAGCCCTGGCAGTTTGTCTATTGCACAGGATCGCTGTCGGCCTTCCTGGATAATGCACCAACGGCTATGGTGTTCCATGCTACCGCCACAACGCTGGCAGAGCCGGGAGCCGTCAATCTGGTGGCTGGTGTCTCAGAGCCCCTGCTACGCGGCATATCAATGGGTGCCGTATTCTTCGGCTCTCTGACATACATCGGCAACGGACCTAACTTCATGGTGAAGAGCATAGCAGAACAGAACGGATTCCGCATGCCCAGCTTCTTTGTGTATATGCTGAAGTTCTCGCTCATCATCTGTCTGCCCATCTTCATCATTGTTCAACTGATATTCCTGTAACATTACATGAACGTAATAGACATCATAAATAGCAAACAAGGAACGGCTTTCTCGTTCGAGGTGCTCCCCCCGCTGAAGGGTACTGGAACCCAGAACCTCTTCAACACCATTGAGCGCCTTCGCGAGTTTGAGCCGCGATACGTTAATATCACCACCCACCGCAGCGAGTATGTGTACCGCGAGTTGGAGAATGGCCTGATGCAACGTCAGCGTATCCGTCGCCGCCCGGGTACCATAGCCATAGCGGCTTCTATCCAGCAGAAATATGGCCTGCACGTAGTACCTCATATTGTGTGCAGCGGCAACAACAGAGAAGACCTGGAGTACATGCTGCTGGACCTTCAGTTCCTGGGTGTAAACGACCTGCTGGTGCTGAGAGGCGACAAGGCCAAGGAGGATTCCTGCTTCCAACCCACTGGAGACGGTCCTGCCCATGCTACAGAGTTGATAGAGCAAATCAATAAGTTCAACGGCGGACAGTTCTGGGACGGCTCCACCATTAAAGTACCAGGTGTGCCCTTCCAGTACGGCGTTGCCTGCTACCCCGAGAAGCACGAGGAGGCTGCAAACCTGGATGCCGATCTGAAGGTGCTGAAGCAGAAAGCCGATATGGGAGCTCAGTATGCCGTAACACAGCTGTTCTATGACAACGAGAAGTACTTCCGTTTTGTAGAGAAAGCCCGTGAGCTGGGTATCAACATCCCCATCATACCAGGCATCAAGCCTTTGGCAAAGTTGAGCCAGCTTTCCATTGTTCCCAAGACCTTCCATTGCGACTTGCCCTCTGACCTCTATGCCGAGGCAGTGAAATGCAAGACAGACGAGGAAATCAAGCAGGTGGGCATTGAATGGTGCGTGAAACAATGCAAGGAACTGATGCAGAAGGGTGCTCCCAGCCTGCATTTCTATACTGTAAGTGCCGTGGACAGCATAGCACAGATAGCAAAGCAAGTTTATTAAGAGATAAGGATATATGGCATACAGATTCCAGCAGGTAATAGCACAGCAGAGCGTAAAGGAACATCTGATACAGATGGCCAGGGAGAACCAATTGCCCCACGCGCTGATGTTCTGCGGCCCTCAGGGAGCAGGCAAGCTGCCCCTCGCCCTTGCCTTTGCACGTTATCTGCTATGCACAGAACCTACAGACAACGATGCCTGCGGACAATGTGCCGGCTGCCGTATGCTGGATAAATGGGCACATCCCGACCTGCATTTCTCGTTCCCTGTTTACAAAGGAAAGTCTTCTGACCATCCCGTCTCCGACAACTACCTGGATGCGTGGCGTAACCAGTTGCTGGAGAATCCGTACTTCGATACGGAAATGTGGCTGAACGACATCAAAGCTGAGAATCAGCAGATTACCTTCTATGTGCAGGAGAGTGATGCCATACAGCGCAAGTTAGCGCTGAAGTCCAGTCAGGGAGGAAGAAAGGTGGTACTGATGTGGTTGCCCGAGAAGATGAGTCAGGAGGTAGCCAACAAACTGCTGAAACTGATAGAGGAACCTCCCTTGCACACCTACTTCCTGCTGGTAAGCGAGGACCCTGAGATGGTGTTGGGAACCATTCAGAGCCGTGTGCAGAGAATCAACGTACCTGCGCTTACGGAAGAAGAAATAGCCAACGCCCTAATGACACTGCATGCCGTGCCAGAGGAACTGGCACGTAACATTGCCCACATCTCACGCGGCAACTATACAGAAGCCCTGAAACGACTGGAAGCAGGCAATGAACAGCAGCAGTTCTTTGAGCTGTTCAAACAACTGATGCGAAGCAGCTACATGAGAGACCTGCGCAACCTGCAGCAATGGACGCAGAGTGTAAAGGAGTTGGGACGCGAACGACAGAAGAGAATGCTGGAGTACTTCCAACGACTGATTCGCGAGAACTTCATCTACAACTTCCACCAGGAAGAAATGAGTTACCAGACACAAGAGGAGCAACAGTTCAGCCAGAGATTTGCTCCCTTCATAAACGAGACAAATGTAATAGGAATTATGGACGAGCTCTCCGATGCTCAGCGCGACATAGAACAAAACGTGAATGCGCAGATGGTCTTCTTTGACTTCGCCCTGAAGATGATAATACTGTTAAAGAGATAATGGAATACAACTATAAATGCGGATGCAGGGGTAGAGGCCTCTGCGCCAAAGGCAGTAACACAGGTCACTACGGACAGTTGAACACCTTCAACTACCTTGCTGACATACCTGAAAACCAAGAGGTAACGGACCTGGTAGAGGTTCAGTTCAAGAATACACGTAAAGGATACTTCCACAACGTCAACAATCTGCCGTTGCAGAACGGCGACCTTGTTGCTGTGGAGGCAACAGCCGGACATGATATAGGCACGGTAACGCTGACGGGCAAGCTGGTAGCTTTGCAAATCAAGAAGGCCAACCTGAAGAGCAACGAGGAGATCAGACGTATCTACCGTATTGCACGCCCCAACGATCTGGAGCGCTACGAGGCTGCCAAGGCACGCGAGCACGAGACGATGATCAAAAGCCGTCAGATAGCCAAGGACTTAGGCCTGGAGATGAAGATAGGCGACGTGGAATATCAGGGCGACGGCAACAAGGCCATCTTCTATTACATTGCCGATGGTCGTGTCGACTTCCGCCAACTCATCAAGGTGCTGGCCGAGGAGTTCCGTGTACGTATAGAGATGAAGCAGATTGGTGCCCGTCAGGAGGCAGGACGCATAGGTGGCTTCGGTCCTTGCGGTCGAGAGCTCTGCTGCGCTACGTGGATGAAGAACTTCGTGAGCGTAGGAACAGGTTCAGCACGCTTCCAGTACCTGAGCCTGAATCCCCAGAAGCTGGCAGGACAGTGTGCCAAGCTGAAGTGCTGCATGAACTACGAGGTTGACCAGTACATAGAGGCAGGACAGAAGATTCTGCACAAGGATGTGATACTGCAGAGTCAGGACGGCGACTATTATTTCTTCAAGGCTGATGTACTGAGCGGTATGGTTACCTACTCATCCGACAAGCGTCTGGCTGCCAACCTGGTTACCATAACTGCTGACCGCGCCCTTGAGATTGCAGAGATGAACAAGAAGGGCGAGAAGCCCGAGACCATCGAGTTGGGAGGACGCAAAGAGCCGGAACGTCCTGTTGACTTGGCAACTCAAGACGACCTGAACAGATTCGACAAGAAGAAAAAGAAAAGAAACCCCATCATCACAACGATGGTGAGAACAATACACAACCCGCTGCCAAGGAGAAAGAACCCAAGAATGCATAGACAGGTCTTACTCCTCCTGATGGTTGTCCTTCTACTGGCAAGTTGCGACAGAAGCACACTGATGCATTCCTACCAACCGGTGAAGGATAACTGCTGGGACAGAGCAGACACCATACGGTTTACCCTGCCCGCTCTGACCCAAGATGATAACTGTAGTGTTCTGATAGGCCTCAGGCTTACCAACAGTTACCCTTATGAACAGTTGGTAATACAGGTAGAGCAGGACCTTCAGCATCCTACCACTCACAGGTTGGATACCATTACATATAACCTAACGGGAAATAACGGGGAGTTCACAGCAAAAGGGATCAACTACTTCCAATACGAGACACAGGGTTTGCCTTTGGATTTGAAGAAAGGGCAAACCGGAGAGATAAGAATTCGTCATCTGATGCACAGAGAAGTGCTGCCCGGCATTACGGATGTGGGCATTCACATCATACGCTAACGCTTCATCCTGTTACGTCCTGCATCTATCCTCAGGAACACAAAGAGCAGAATGGTGAATCCCCAGAGCGAGGAACCCCCGTAGCTGAAGAATGGCAGAGGGATACCAATCACAGGGGTCAAACCCAATACCATGCCCACATTGATGAAGACATGGAACAGAAAGACACTCATCACACTATACCCATATACACGTCCAAAGGTATAGGGTTGCCTTTCCGCCAAATGAATTAGCCTTAATATCAGCGCCAGGAAAAGCAGCAAAACCACAGCACAGCCTACAAAGCCTTCCTCCTCTCCTACCGTGCAGAAGATAAAGTCGGTATCCTGCTCAGGTACATACTTCAGTTTCGTCTGTGTACCATTCAGGAATCCCTTTCCTTGCAATCCGCCAGAGCCGATGGCAATCTTAGCCTGTATGACGTTGTATCCTGCACCACGCGGGTCATCCTCCAAGCCCAACAAGACACGGATACGCGTCTGCTGATGTGCCTGCATAACATTGTTCAGCACAAAGTTGGCAGAATAGAAGAAACACAAACTACCCAGGGCAAACATGGAAATGTAGAAATATCTGGCCAGATTATCCCTGAGGGCACGGTATATAAGGTATATTATGGTGACAGCACACACACCCTGTAATACCCACATTACGTTACACCTTATAAAAAAACGGGTGAACACTAATGCCAGAATCATTACCAGAGAGCCCCAGCCTAAGATGCGCCATCCTACCTGCTTGTTCTTTGTATAGACCCATACCATCCCTACCGTAAAGAGTTGTACCAGTATAAGCACCAGCGTCTGTCCCAAAGCCATATGCGAACCTTCCATCAGCTCTGCTTCAGAGAAACGTACGCCAACCACAAAATAGACAACGGCCGCAACGGCTGAGAAGAGTATGCTGCCAGGCATACCCTCGCGATAGAGCATCAGGAAGAAAGCACTGTACACAAGGGCACTTCCCGTCTCACGCTGCAGCACAATCAGCACCATAGGGGTAAGAATCAGGGCTACGCTTATGACAAAATCCTTCCAGCGCCTGACATCAAACTCGTAGGTACTCATAACCTTGGCCACACAGAGTGCCGTTCCGAATTTGGCAAACTCTGCCGGCTGTATGCTGAAACTTCCTATCTTAATCCAGGACATAGAGCCCTTGATATCATGAGCCAAGAACGGGGTGATCGCCAACAAGACCAGGAATCCTAAATATATAATGTATGAGAGGGATTCTATCAAACGGTCGTCGGTCATCAGAATCAGGGTTCCCAACAATAAGGAGGTGCCAATCCAAATAATCTGCATTCCGCTTCGGGTAGCGAAGTCCACAATGCTTCCCCCCTGGTCAAGATCATAGCTGGCACCGCAGACACTCATCCATCCCATAGCCAACAGCATCAGGTAGATGAGTATGGTGAACCAGTCGATAGAACTCAACAGGTTAGGACCTTGGTTTGTTTTATTCAGATTCCGTCGCATTGTAGATTGTGGGTGTAAAGAGATATTTATGTTCAAAGGCGTTGGCCTGTTGTTGGCTGCTCTCTGAGAGTTTGCCGTTGATGTACTGTTCCATCATCAACGCACCGATGGGAACGCCATAGGTGGCACCCCATGTTCCGTTCTCGACATATACACAAATGGCAATCTTGGGATTGTTACGTGGAGCAAATCCCATAAACACACTATGGTCCTGACCATGAGGATTCTGTGCCGTTCCCGTCTTTCCGCACACCTCGTACATACTGGTATTGGCTGTACGACAGGTTCCGCCCAAAACAGCATGACGCATACCTTCTACCACATACTCGTAGTTCTTACGTTCCACCATGGTGTGATGCTTATGCGTATATAAGGTATCCAACGGCTGTCCCTGAACTTCCTTCACAACATGGGGTATGATGTAGTAGCCTCTGTTGGCAATGGTAGCTCCCAAGTTGGCAATCTGCAAGGGAGTCAGGTTAACCTCGCCCTGGCCAATAGAGATACTGATAACCGTCAACCCGCTCCAGTCACCACGGTATGCCTTGTCGTAATATGGGGCATTGGGAATCATCCCGCGTTTCTCGCCAGGCAGGTCAATACCCAGTTTGTAGCCAAAACCCATAGATACCATATAATCCTTCCATCTGGTCATGGCATCCTGGACAGTAGGATATTTCTTGCGGTTGCCGAACATATAGTAAAGTCCCCAGCAAAAGTATCCGTTGCAAGATGTGGCAATAGCAGGAATCAACGGTAAGGGCGAACCATGACCGTGACAACCTACCGTAAGACCTCTGTTATGGAATCCATGACTACATGGATATGCTGTTCCGGGTGTTATGACACCCTCCTGTAGGAAAGTCAGAGCCTGACTGGTCTTGAAGGTAGAGCCCGGAGGATACTGTCCCATGATGGCTCTGTTGAGCAAAGGCTTATGCGTGTCCTGACTCAGCAGAATATGATTCTTGCCTCGCTGACGACCTACCATCATCTTGGGATCATAGGTAGGACTAGATACCATGCAAAGCACCTCTCCTGTAGAAGGTTCTATAGCAACTATGCTGCCCAACTTGCCTTTCATCAGCCTTTCTCCCAAGGCCTGTAGCTTTATGTCAATGCTAAGCTTCAAGTTACGACCGGGAACAGGAGCTACGTCGAACTTGCCATTTTGGTAGTGGCCTTTCAAACGACCACGTGCATCCCTGAGCAGAATCTCCTTTCCCTTAACGCCACGCAACTCTTTCTCGTAGCTGCGCTCCACGCCCAACTTGCCGATGTAGTCACCACTCTGGTAATACTCATCTTCCAACAAATCATCAGGGTTCACCTCTCCCACATCACCCAGTATATGGGCGGCATAGGGATGACGGTATTGGCGGATGCTACGTTTCTGGATATAGAATCCGGGGAAACGAAACAGTTTCTCCTGAAAACGGCTGAACTCCTCGGTAGAAAGCTGACTCATAAAGAGCTGCTGGGTAAATTTGCTGTATCCAGGATTGCGGCGGCTATCCTTAATCTCCTCCATGCGTCGCTCGTACCACTCACGAGTGATGTGCAGGCTCTGGCACAGATCTATTGTATCCACGCCTATCTGCTCGTTCATAATCACCATCACGTCATAGGCAGGCTGGTTGTACACCAGTATTTCTCCGTTACGGTCTGTGATGATACCACGGGCAGGATATTGTATGCGTTGCAGGAAGGCGTTGCTGTCGGCATTACGTTTAAAGTCGTCGCTCAGCAACTGCAACATAAACAGCCTGACCAGATAAATCAGTATGATGAGGAATGCCACACCACCCAATATGTATTTCCGCTTCTCTAAATCGTAATTGACAGCCATACGGATGGGGGCGTTTTATTTTGTTCTGCGGAAAGTCTCAAGGAGCAGAGCTAACAGAACACTGCTAACCCAGCTAGCCAGCATCAGCCAGGCAACATCTGCAATGTGATAGAATGAGAAACATTCCAGCCCAAAGTACACCAGATGATGAATCATAAAGATAATCATGGTGTACCTTACGTAGTTCCATGTTCCCATGGTCTGGATGGTAGGTGTGATATCCTCGGCAGCATCTCTGGGAGCCATCAGCTTCAACAGGGAGGGCTGTATCAGTGCCGCAAAAGTCATTGCGCCACTGGCTACACCGGGTGTGTTGCTGAATATATCTACTATCATACCTGTACAGAAGCCCCACAATAGTACACCTGCCTTCAGGCTACCCAAAGGCATATACAGCACCATGCAGGCAATGATAATCGGAGTACCATAACCCGATATCTGCAGGTGATTAAGCATCAGCACCTGGAATGCTACCAACAGCAGCATTACCGACAACCGTTTTAGCAGAGTTATTATCATTGACTTCTGAGTGAATCTAATTCTTCCTTCATGTGATACTTCAGCACGCAAACGTTCTGCACATGAGCAATATCCGTTCCCATCTGAATCTCAAGCGAATATGCCAAGCCGTCTTCACTGTTATGAATCTGCGCTACCCTACCCAGGAAAATACCTGGGGGGAACAAACTACTGAAACCGTTTGTCTCTACGATATCGCCTATACGGGGCTTGGCGTGACGGGGCACATCATCCATTGACACTTGTAAGGGATTGCCTCCGTTCCACTTCATATAACCGAAGTATTCTGTTCCTCTCAGTCGACAGCTGATACTGCTCCGGCTGTTCAGAACTGATAGTACAAGAGCATAGTGCGGTGTGACCTTGCTGACAATTCCAACAACACCTGTTCCGCTGATAACACCCATTTCAGGTTCTACACCGTCATTACTGCCTACATTGATAGTTATCAGGTTATCGCGCTGTCGGACGCTGTTAGAGATAACCTGAGCAGGAATCATCTCTATATCCTTCAGCAAATCTATCTGATATTGCTGCGTTACGGATGTATCCTTTTTCAGTTCCGCCAATTCATGACGGAGTACATTCAAATTGTTCTGCAACAAGGTGTTCTGACGTACAAGGTAGGCATTCTCCTTGCCCAGATTCATATATTGCAGACCCTTTGCTTCCCATTCCAGCACCTTTCCGGCTACAGTATTGGCCTGTGTAAACCAAACGCTGCCCTGATAGTGGTTGAACTTGAAAAGCATGAATCCACTGAGCACTTCCAAAAGCAGGAAGATAACCCAGTGGACGTTCTGTGATATTCTGTCGAGTAGTTCTCTCAAATTACATCAAGAAGGGGAATTCACGAATGTTCTTCAATGCAATACCCGTACCCTTAGCTACGCAGTGCAAAGGATCTTCTGCCACATGGAACGGAATGCTGATCTTCTCTGTCAGACGCTTTGCCAAACCACGCAACAGTGCACCGCCACCAGCCAGATAGATACCGTTCTTTACAATGTCGGCATACAGTTCTGGTGGAGTCTCCTCCAAGGCACTCAGGATGGCAGCCTCAATCTTGGCGATGGTCTTCTCCAGGCAGTGGGCAATCTCCTGATAACATACAGGAACCTCCATAGGCAATGCTGTGATACGGTTAGGACCGTGAACAACGTAGTCCTCGGGTGCATCATCACCCAAGTCGGCAAGGGCGGCACCAACATGTATCTTGATACGCTCTGCCATACGCTCACTGACCTTAACATTATGCTGACGGCCCATGTACTCCTGAATGTCGGCTGTCAACACATCGCCCGCAATACGCAAACTCTTGTCGGCAACGATGCCACCCAAGCTGATTACTGCAATCTCTGTGCTACCGCCACCTATATCAACAATCATATTTCCCTCGGGTGCCAGTACATCCAATCCTATACCGATGGCAGCAGCCATAGGCTCATATATCAGGTAAACCTCACGACCACCGGCATGCTCTGCGCTATCTCTTACGGCACGCAGCTCCACCTCGGTACTACCACTGGGAACACCAATTACCATTCTCATGCTGGGAGAGAACAGGCGGTTTCCAGAATGAACCATCTTAATCAGGCCACGCATCATTTGCTCACAGGCATTGAAGTTCGCAATCACACCGTCACGCAGGGGGCGGATGGTCTGAATTTCGGGGTTCGTCTTCTCGTACATCATCTTTGCCTTATCGCCCACAGCAATCATACGCTCGCTGCGACGATCCAGGGCAACAACGCTGGGCTCATCTACCACTATCCTGCCATCACTGATGATGATGGTGTTAGCGGTACCCAAGTCCATTGCAAGTTCCTTGTTAAGCGAAAACCACTTCATAACTCTTTTGCTTTCGTTTATATTGGTTAGCGGTTAGGGGTTAGCGATTAGCATTTCTCAAACCACGCATGGATAGCAGTGTCATAGTGACTGCTTACGCCAAAGGCACGTGTAGCAAACCAACGGCGATCCTCAATCTCGCTCTGAGCACCATTCTTCTGCAACAGATCCAACAGAGGCTTGTACTCGGCCTTAGAGGGAACAATGATAACATCGCGGAAGTTCTTTGCTGCAGCACGAATCAAGCTGATGCCGCCTATGTCAATCTTCTCAATGATATCTGCTGCGCTGGCACCGCTGGCTACGGTATCCTCGAAGGGGTACAGGTCAACAATCACCAAGTCGATAGCGGGGATTTCATACTGCTTCATCTGCTGCTGGTCGCTCTCCAACTCACGACGTCCCAGAATACCACCGAATACCTTGGGATGAAGAGTCTTCACTCTGCCGCCCAGGATGCTGGGGTATGTGGTTACATCCTCAACCTTCTGGCATGGAATGCCCAGGCTCTCAATGAAAGTCTGAGTACCGCCTGTGCTCAACAGTTCAACACCTTGCGCATTCAGAGTGCGCAGAATCTCCTCTAATCCGTCCTTGTGGAATACAGATACCAGAGCTCGCTGGATTTTTCTTGTTTCTGCCATATATTATGTTTGTTTGTGCGTACGTGTTATGCTAATGGAGGTGCAAAAGTACACATTTTCTATCAATGAGCCACATTTTTTCCTCCAATTTTTAACAAAAAACAGAAAAATGTGTAACTTTGCCACTTGTAATGAAAAAAACCATAGAGATAACTATGAATAGGGTTGGCCGTTTGCTCCTTATTATACCTATGTTCCTGATTTCCCTACTGGCCATTGCTCAGCAGGTTAAAAATCCTGTATGGTTACGTAGCTGGCCCGACCCTACTATCTGGCAGGCAGATGACGGACGATATTATTGTATCGCCACAAGTCCCCGTCGTAGCCTTGTCAGCGATGACCTCTTCAACTGGCGCATATCGGACATCTCCCCTATCGATTCCAGTTCATGGAAAGCAATCTCAAGCATTTCGCATAATTTCTGGGCCCCTGACGTTACTATCGTGGATGGCAAGCGTCTGATGTATATTACCCTTTATAATAGTTCCGAGGACAGCAACATAGCCGTCCTTCAGGAGTCTTCTCCCTGCCAGTTCCAGTACAAGGGGATTATTACAAGAGGACGCGAGACAGGTATTGAGGATACCATAGACCCGGAAGTAGTTACAGATCCCCAGACAGGAAAGGTGTGGATGTTCTTCGGCTCCGTGGGCGGCATCCACCGCGTAGAGCTTTCAAAGGATGGACTTTCCATAAAGGAAGGTGCAAAATACGAACATGTAGCCGGCCTGACCGTACACCAGTGTCCCAACCGCTCACAGGTCTTCGAAGGTTCCTACCTTCATTGGCACAAGGGCTACTGGTACCTGTTTGTAAGTTCAGGTTTCTATGGCAATCACACCTACCAGTTACAGGTAGGGCGCAGCAAAGAACTGACGGGGCAGTTTCTCAACCGCGAAGGCAAACCAATGATTGAGGGATATGCCACACCCGTGTTACACAGCGATGAGGGTGACAATTTCTTCGGTCCAGGTCATTGTGGCGAAATCTTCACCGCATCAGACGGTAAAGAATACATCTTTTATCATTGTCATGTACGCGATAGCCATCATCCGGGAGGACGTCCCCTGTTCATGTCATGCATCCAGTGGGACAAGGACGAGTGGCCATATATAGAAGGAGGTAAACCTATTTAATAATGGCTGTTGACGAGAAAAACATAATCCGCGGCCTGATGGAAGGCTCAGAGAATGCATACCGGTATGTGTTCAAGACATACTACGGACCTATGTGCATCCTGGCCGAGAGCATCCTTCTAGACGAGTTTCTGGCTCAGGCTGCCGTTTCTGATGTCATCAGTCACCTTTATGAGGTACGAAGCGAGGTTGAGATTCGGACCAACCTACGCAGCTACCTAATGATGAGTACGCGCAATCACTGTCTGAATCTTCTTCATTCCAAGACAGTACGTACCGTTCAGACATTCAGCACACTTAGCGATAACGACACCACAGATATTTTCGCAGGTGTTGATAATGTTACACCACAGGGTAAACTGCTCGACAGCGAGCTGGAAGGTCTCATGCACGACTGTATAGAGCAACTCCCTGAGCCAATAAAGAGTACCTTTATCAAAAGCCGCTTCCAGGATATGACCTACCGTCAGATAGGTGCCGAAGATGGCGTTTCAGCTAACACCATTAAGGTGCGAATCCAGCAAGCTTTGAAACTAATTGAGAAGCGTTTCTCTAAATATTTGGCCATTTTAACATTTTTTATGGTATTAGTTTAACACAGGAGGGCAAAAATTTTGTCATAGATATGAGGACAAGCAAATATAGAAGAATGAAAGACCTTAAAGATATCAGTCTTTATATCATAGATTACCTAACCGGACAAATCTCGGACGAAGGCAAGGAGCTACTGGCCCAATGGGTACAGGAGTCCGATGTGAACCGTCGGGAATTCACCCGTATGCGTGAGGCATGGATGGGTGCTTCCATCATAGAGAGAAACTATGATGGCGAGATGGCGTTTCTCCGTTTCAAGAAACATGTTCTGAACCGCTCTAATGTAACAAAAAGTACATGGTTCATTCGCAACAAGGCAAATATTCACAGTGTCATGAGTTGGGCTGCAGCTATTCTGCTCCCCATTTTGCTTACATGCACTGTTGTTATGTACTATAATATCACTAACCTGCATGATGGTCAGATGGTAGCATCTACGGCAGCTGGTGAAACCTCAACGATTCAGTTACCTGATGGCACTCAGGTAATGCTCAAGGAAAGCTCACAGATTTCTTACTCTTCAGCTGATTTCACACGTGGCAAACGTAACATCGAGTTCCAAGGAGCAGCCTATTTCTATGTCGCCTCAGATGCCAGTCACCCCTTTACCATTACTACAGAAAAGGAACAGGTTCGCGTGTTGGGAACCGAATTCTATCTGGTCAGCGAGAAAGGCAGCCAGAAGGACGTACTATCCTTGGATAAGGGAAAAGTTGACTTTACAGACAACAAAACGGGACAGGTGGTTCACATGCAGACAGGCGACGAACTTGTTTACAACACCATAACCGGCAACACCTATTGTAGAGCCCGTACAGAGGAAGAGGTTAAACTGGCACAGGAGAACTATAGGAATACTGCAGTGTCAAGAGCCGTATATGCAGAGTTGGAAAAAATTGCCACAGATAAGGAGGGCATCTGTAATATACAACTTAATGTTAGCAAGGCACTGAAACCCGGTCTTTATCAAGTACGTGTAAACCCCACTCGTGACATGGCGAGTTTCCAACCTACCGAGAACGCAGAAAGATTCTCGGGCGGTGAAGGAACCATAGAGCATCCCTACCTTATCAGTAATGCCCGTCAGATGTGCAACATGAAGTCGGCACTCACTCCTTATAAGATGACCTACTTTGCACTTACCAGCGACATCGACCTTCAGGGTATTGAGTGGATTCCGCTTAATGACAAGGCAGACGAATACTCACTCTGGGTAACATTAGACGGTCGCGGACACGTTATCCGTAACCTTACCACCACCAGATCATGCTACTTCGGAAGTTTCTTTGGAGTATTGTGCGGTGTATGCCGTAACGTAGGATTCGAGAATGTAAACATCTACTGCAACGGATACGGAGCAGGCGCCATAGCCGGTTACCTTGGTCATTCTGCCTATACTCAGGCATCAGTTGTTGAAGATTGTTACGCTACAGGCAGGGTATGCGGACAGAGCTATGCAGGTGGACTGATTGGAAACATCGGCAGCAAATCAGTACTGAACAGATGTTACTCTGACGTTGACGTCAGCAGCATCAGCAGCTATGCAGGCGGACTTATTGGCAAAGTACGCGCCCCGTTTGTTATGGAAGGCTGCTATAGTACAGGCAACGTAACAGGTCAGTACGCCGGCGGAATAGTAGCAGGCGGCCAGAAGAAAGGCACGCCACACTCACGCATACATGATGTAACGGCTATCAACCGAAGCGTAAACGGTTCACGCCAGTCTTATGCCGTCATGCCTATTATAGATGGTGATACTTTGAGCCATGTAGCTCACTCCTCTAATATATATCTGAATGGCAAACGCATGAATCAAGGTTTGTCAGAAAAGGAGGTAAAAGAGCGTTTGAACACACTTCGCCACACTTGGTACGGCTCAAAGGTAACACTTCCAGCAGAATAATTACAGCTACAGCAAAAAATTTCCCCCGAAAAGTTTTGCAGATAGCAGAAAAAGCCATACCTTTGCAACCGCAAACGCGAAAATGGCGGGATAGCTCAGCTGGTTAGAGCGTCGGATTCATAATCCGGAGGTCGTGGGATCGTGACCCACTCCCGCTACAGAAAAGGAACTCAAACGAGTTCCTTTTTTGTTTTCATTATTGTTTTTTTGATTGTATGAGAGTAACTCACGAAGTCATAACGAAAACGTTATGAAAGCTACAATCAAAAAGAGGAAATCACCTAACCATAACCTTCTTGCCGTTCACAATGTAAAGACCCTTTTTTAAATAGTTGACAAGTTGACGAGTTGACAAGTTGACAAGTCGACCGCTCAGGTCGTAGATAGCTCCCTCGCCTTCGGAGAGGGCTGGGGTGAGGCTTTCTATTCCGTCAGGATCAGGTCCTTCTATCACACGGAAGGTGGAGCCATCATTATAAAGACTTCGGGCATCATCCCAACAGCTGAGAGGTCCCGTACTGCCTCCAAACTGATTGAGGCATACGCAGGAAGTACCCGGAACACGCAACACAAAACCATCCTGATTAGGAATCAGGTCCCATTCATAGCTGCCCTGACGCATAACAGCATTAGAACCAACAAGTGTCAGCACCTCCTTCAAGCCAGTAGAGCGGTTATACACCTTAACCTTATAAGGATTACCACTGAAAGCCCATTGGAAGGTAGGCAGCCCCAATGTATCCACACTATGCACGGCAACTGGATAATAGGGTTCCGTAGCAGTCTTTCCCACCATATATTCCGTGCGAATGGTCATGTTATACCATTTGGCATCATTCTCGGAGGTAGTAAAATCAAAAGGCCCTATCCACCTAGCCTCGTAATCTACGGAAGTGTCATCAGTAACCATATACGGATGCGTACCGATGGGAGTCAGCATCACGAAGGAATTCTCCCATTCCGATGGCGGTTCAGGCATATCTGCTCCGTAAGGTAGCTTCTTCGTTTCAGAAGTGACGAACTCACCTTTATAGTAGAGATTCATCGTTACAGCCAACATACTGTTCTGAGCAACGAGTAGAGCCTCCGTAGGGTCGAAGTCGCCCACCTCCGTTATCATCCAGCGGTCGCCAGGGTCGGGGGTTCTATAGTTATTGATGACAATAGTACTGGAATTATTGTTGAACCATTTAATATCTTCGTTTACTGTGAGTGTGCTCATCATATAGAGGTATTCACCATCAGGATAGGAAGGATCGAAGTAGATGGGGGAACCTAATGCCTCTATCCACTCTCCGTTCGAGGCGGTACCGGTTCTTAGATATTTCTTCAGGTACGGGCTGTAGAGGTAGTTATTTCCCTCTATATTGATGATAGCAAACTGCTTCTCAGAGTCGGTAACCGTCCACCAGGCATTTTGTCCTGCTTCCAGCCCCTTGTAGTCGTAGCTAAGGATCAAATCGCCACGCGGACAGGAGATGTTGTACAACTTGTTGTTGGCAAACTCAACAGGATCCACTGGTTCTGGCTTGGCTGGGCGGACACCATCCAGAATATCCTGATAGATGCGATTGGCACGTGTATCTAACCAGTTGGCCGCTTCTATAGCCTGTTGTGCATAATCCGTCTTGTCGCCCCACTTATCGCGGTTGCTGTTGAAGGAGTTGCAAGCAAAGTCGTAATAATCCTGGCAGTATTCCTTCAGTTCCTCTAAGTTCTCGTCCAGGAATTGCTTCCACAGTTGCTTATAAAGTTCGCACATAGGCTCATAGTTCCAGCGAAGGTCCTGAATGAACTGCTTCACCTCGAAGTTAGGCATATCAATCCAGTAGTTACTGGTGGCATTATTCTTGAAATAACTGCGGTTCTGCTCGTAACCATAACCCCAGTCGAGATCCCAGACAGGACCGAAGATGTACTTAATGCTATCAACCTCGAAATTCTCGCGGTAGCAGAAGGTGCTCTTGGGATGGTAGAGCTCGAAGTTACAGATAAGCTCGTTCACCATAAGGAAGCGAGACAACTGCTTAATATCTACGTATCGTGAGATGTCCTTCTCCTTATTGAGTGCCTGCATGAAACTGTTGAAGCTATTCCTAATCACATCCAGCGTCAGGGTTGTTGTCCCCTCGTTGAACTCAGGTTCCTTGATATTGATGGGCAGGTTGTAAGGCTGCGAGCGGAATTTCTGTCCCGTAGGCTCATCGTAATAGGAATCAAGTTCCAGCAAGGCAGCTGCCGTCTCGTCGTCAAGGTCAACACTATTGTTGGAGAAGCCCACCTTCTCTGTCAGGTTGTAGCTGCCACGGTATTCGCCATTGAGGTACAGATCTACAGGCACGATATGATTGGCAGCTGCAGTCCCTATAAGGTTGGCAGCCTTCATACCTATGGCGTTCGTCATCAGCGAACCACCGATACCGTTAGCCAGCAGCACCCAGTTCTTACCCTTGGTCATGCCAAGGGGCTTTACCTTCTCTTCAAACTTGATACGATAGGGTTTCTTGGCCCATCCCCAGCTGCTGTTGCCCCTTCCTTTTATCTGCATAGTGGTCTCTTCCATAGAGGGGAAGATGCCGTGTCCGTCTATGGTGATGGTGGCATCCTTGAAATAATCCTTGCTGGTAACAGCCTTCCCGTCAACTGTATTGATGTAGATAGTAGGCACCTCTGCCCTATCCGTCAGCCAGTCAACATGAACGCGGACAACCCTTCCGTATGGTTTCTGGGAGTACTTATTGCCTTCTTCCGGGGTAAGAATAGTATAGCCGTTCCAGGTGACTATATAATAGACATCCTTGTCAAAACGCAGACGACTCTGCTTACTTGTCTGAACCTGACCTTTAACATACACGACCACATTCTCGTCTGCTACTTGGAACGAGGGAGTCAGGCGTTTGCCAATGGCTGCAACCGTTGCAAAGACGGTATCGCCCACCATCTCGCCATTGACAGCAGAGAAAAGCTGATCGTTGAACTTGTTATTGAACTTGAACGATTCGAAAGATGGGAAAGCGGGCCTCCGCTCGCTCAAGCTATCAACCTTAGAGAGGTCGTAGGAGTAAGTCATCCCAAAGTTGGTGCTGATAACCAACTTACCATCGGCCTCCTTATATCCTGTAACATACTTCAGCGGATAGGCCTCCATCCTGCCATCAGAAAGATAGATGTGTAGTGCCTCAGGGAAGGACGGCATAACCGTAGGGTCAGAAATCGGATCTATAAAGGGCTCCGGAACGTCGCTTTTCTTCTGGAAGACATAGCGCTCGTTGACACCGTTTCCACCACTACCCCTATAGGTGCCAAGCATATTGGAGCCGGAACGAAGATTCCAATAGTAGCCAGTGTTTACAGCACTCTGTACGCAGTACGCACCATCGGTACCTTCTATGATATTCCAGTA
Source organism: Bacteroidaceae bacterium (assembly GCA_017619585.1). Next base: position 115,740 of record JAFZSA010000042.1, on the reverse strand, counting down.
TTCCGACTGGTCGCCCATGGGTTCCTTCGCCAACGTCATATACTTGTAGTACTGGTCAACACGCTCGGTGGTAAAAACCAACAGTTCGCCTGAAGCCTGATTGCGAATGGTATAGCCCGACTGCGTGTTGGTAATCACCCAGTAGGCATCGTCCGTCTTATCCTGTCCGTCACTTACATAATATATATATGGATCTGCATTATGGTAGGCACCCAAGCCCAAGTAGCCATCTTGTTTGGTACAGGAGATGGAATAAACACCATCCTCGATGGGAGTATCTGCGTATATATTGGAAAGGCATCCTAATAGAAGAATGTACAGGAGAGATAATTGAGTCTTCATGTGATCTTTTCAAGTTAACAACTGCAAAGATAGCGTTTTTTAGGACTCAAGCAAAGAAACAATGCAAATATTTCCCTAAAGGGAATTTACCAAAGAAAAAAATATTTTTGAAAAAGTGTAGTTTTCTTGTAGTAGCCTGCGACATACGTGTAGAAAGAAGTTAAACCCATAAAGATTACTACAATGAAAAAGATTCTATTTTGCATGACAGTGTTACTGACCGGTGGTTTCAACACAGTATGTGCCGAGAGCGAAGCTCCCGCAGCAGAAGCAGTTAGCAATGTATCGCTGATACAGCAGCAGCTCACACCCGGACATATCGTAAAGAATGTACCCAATACACAGGGATTCGCCCGCTATACCTTATCCAATGGCGTAACAGTACTCTACCGTCAAGACAGCAAGAATACAAACGAGGTCACCATGTATGCCCTGAGCAACGGCGGGACATCTCTGTACACCAATATCCTGCCTGCCAACCTGAAGGTGCTGAATGAGTGTCTGGCTGTAAGCGGATTAGGCGACTACAGCGAGAGCGAGCTGAACAAGACATTGGCAGGACACAAAGTAAGCGTAACCCCCTACATCGGCTTGTACGGAGAATTCATCTCTTCAAGTGCTGCACCCAAGGATCTGGAGACAATGTTCCAACTGAACCACATGTACTTCACCTCCCTGCGTACCGACTTGACAGCCTTCAATACATGGCGTGAGCATAAGCGCGAGGAGCTTTCTAACAAGAAGAGCACCTCTACCTATGACCTGACCAAAAAGGATCTGGACGCCATCAACTATGATGTAGTGATGCAGATAGTAGCACAACGTTTCAGCAATGCGAGTGACTTCACCTTCGTCATCACAGGAAATATCACAGAGGATGTCCTGATTCCTCTGCTGGAGAAATACATTGCATCGCTACCGACAAGCAAGAAGCACGAGCAGGCAAACTATCATGCCTATGACATTACATCTCGTATTTCATAAGACGCTCGTATTCCACCTCTTTGTCTAGCACTTCAAGGAATTCGTCGAGGACGTCCTGATCAATGTCGCCCAACTCGAATTCCTTGACTGCGTCTTTACGGATCTCAGCAATCCAGGCACGTCGGGCAGTGATGTAATCCTCCATCACTCGTTCGGCGTCCTGTTGTGTTATCTTTCCTTCTATACCATAGTATTCACGGATCAGTCGGTAGCTCCATGCCCAACGGTACTCTGAATAGTTACGGTTGGCCTTAACAAACTCCTCACGAATGTCGGCTATGGTATTCAGTTTACCACTCTTGATAGCCTCTACTATACGTTCTTCCTCAGAAACGGGAATGAGCAGACCACTCAGGTCGCTCCACTTGCCTGTTCCTACGCTGGAACGGGGGACTTCCAGAATATGGCGTTTCATAACGGCACCCATATAGATACGCAAGGCAATATCGTAGTACTTGATACCCTTCTTCAGGGAAGAGTTTTTGATAACATAGTCATGGAAGTTGTATGTTGCCACATCGCCGGATATCTCGCGCAAGCCTTCCAGCGTTCGCTTAGCTACCATGATGCCGCCAACAGAGAAGGGCGAAAGCCAATCAAAGTTGACAATGGAATTGCGAGCTTCATCAGGACGCCTATCACGCTTGGGCCATTTACGGATATCGCGGTACAAGCCTACGGTAGTAAGGTTACGACCAGGAATCAGGTACATCTCATCGCCATAGGCAATTAGGTAAGAGAAAGGCAGCTTACGTGTATCAGGGTGGTGCATCAACTTACCAAAGCAGACGCTGAAGGTTCCTATATGGGCAGGCATCAGGATGTAGCTGCCACTGGCAGTCTTGGTTCCACGATCCAGAACGCCCCAGTGTACAGGTCCCATCTTGTAGGCGTGGTTAGAGAAGTTGGTAGCTGAACCGGCATTATAGAAACTGAACATACCGCCAATCAGCAATGAGCTCTTGTGGTGACTGGCTGAGAAGGGGCCACAGAAGGCGGCACAGGCCTCACCATTGCTCATGTAGCAGTTGGCAAAGAACAGACTGCTCTCTGCTGTAAAGCCGTCAGTGATTATGCAGGCCTCCCCCACAAAGCAGTTCTCCAGTTTGGCGTTGTTCAGTACAGAGGAACCGTTATAGATTACAGAGTCCTCTGCAATAACGCCCACGCCGATTCTAACAATTGCACTAGGCATACTCTTCAGGGTACAATCCTGCAGACGCAGGGCACCATCTATCTGACAACCATCACTGATGTGACAGTTGATGATAGCCGTTGTATGTGTGATGCGCACATCATTTCCTATGGTAGTGATGGGCTGACTAGTCTGCTCTATCTTCTTCTGAATCATGGTGCGGATAGCCTGGGTGAACTCCTTGTCGTGTTCATATTTCACCATCAGGCTTGCCAACTGCGAGTTCAAACCGTCGAAGATCATAACATTGCCGTCGCCTACCTCGTTCAGTACGGAAATAATCTTACCCTGTCCAAAGGTAGCACCAGTAATAGTGTTGATGGTTCCAACATGTTCAATCAGACAGTTATCTCCGATAACAACATTACGCAAAGTAGCATAACGGATGCCGGAATGCTTGCTGAAACCAGGAGCAACCTCAACATCCTTCTGGAAGACACCTAGAGTGACCTTTCCGTAGAACTCTACATTATTTATATACTGGGGAGTGAATTCATCCTTGACCTGAATGGCCGACCAATCTTCTGCTATACAACCTTGGTTAGTAAGGATGGTAATCTCTTTTTCTGATAGACTTCTCATATATGGTTAATTTAAATTTTGTTTTCTATTTTTTGGAGGCGGCCTCTTTATTTCGTCATGACGTTACAACGTTATAACGTTATTACGAAGTTTGGCCGCCAATGAATTCCCTGGCCGCTTCTATCATGGAGTCTATGCCTTGGGCGGCTTTCCCTGCATCCAGGGAGCAGGAGATGTCCGGCGCTATACCGAACTCTATCTGCTGCTTCTGTGCATCAAAGCTGGGACTAGCGCTGAAGCGGACGCTCCATCCTATGGGCAACTCGCTGCTGAAGGGCATGCCTGAACCGCCACCCGTCTGGTCGCCCATAATGGTGACAAGGGGCATCTCCTTCATATCACGCACAAAGGTATTGGCAGCACTGTAGCAGGAACGGTTGGTAAGTACCACGCAAGGCTTCTGCCAACGTACCCCCTTACTGGGTGTTATGTATTCAGGTTCCAGAGCCGAGAAATCATTCCTGCCTGTACCTGTCTTATGCGAGCGGTAACCCACCAGCACCTTTTCGTTGGTAAAACGACTGGCCAACTTAGTCTCATTATCAAGATTGCCGCCTCCGTTGCCTCTTATGTCCAGAATCATACCGTTGCATATACGCAGAGCATAGAACATATCATCCAAGTTGCCCTCTCCTATCCCATTCTGGAAACTCTCGTACACCACATAGGCAATGTTATCGGGCAGGATACGGTACTTCAGTCCTGATGCCAGGTTATAGTCGGTTTGTAGATAAGCATCACGCAACTCCTCATCCAAGTTCAGGGGATAATCCTCCTTCCACGACCAGTTCCTACCCAAATCCATACTACTGGACAAGTTCACATGTCCGTCCTTCAGCTCGCCCAGCATCTGGCACAATACCTCAAAGAGTTGTGCACGTGTCATCTTGGGATTCAGGCGAGCGCTGTATTTGGCATGTATGTCGTTCCATGAGATGCCCAACTCCGCCTCCTTGTAATCCAGGAAGCAGTATCGCTGGTCTATGATAGTCCACAGAGCATCCAGATTACCCTGGGGCGTCTCATCATATTCTGTCTCTCCCCTCTGGCAGGAGCAGAGGCCCAGCACCAGGACAAGTAGTATGAGCAATTTATCTTTCATTACGCTTTAGAATCTTTAAGTACCTGACGTAACCAATCATAAAAGAGTGATTGATATCATGCATACGGATACCGTTAACATGACTCTGGCGGATATCGCCCATGTAGCCGAAGCGCAAGGAGGCACGGTTGAACTCCAGATCCAGCGTCAGCAGTTGTCTGAAGCAGAGAGCGTTGCCAGGATGCGAGAAGCAGACGTTATGGTCGCGACTGCCCTCTGAGATATCATAGTAGCTCTGTCCGAACTGAGGGCTGAACATACAACCCATCAGAGGCAGATCCGCCTGATAGTTCAGACGTACCGGCAACTTACGGATATTGAACTTATAGCTGCCACCAGCCGAAGCCGAGATATCCACGCTTAACCTGCCTTGGGCAGGATTGTTGGAGTTGCGGGCATTGTAGAGGAAACCCATATCAGCACCTATCAGACCTCCGGCCTTTAGGGACAGACGGTCTGAAAGCATCCAATGGTAATGCCAACCGGCATCGTAAGCCAGACGTCCTCCCCAGTCTGTAGCCGTACGGGCAGGATTCTGGGTATGGGAGTAGGCACCTTGAAACAGGCTCTGGAAGGAGACATTGCCGTCGCCCCATTTGGTAAAGCGTTCCCTCGATGTCAGGAAGCTCAGCTGGTAACCCGTATATTCCATAGGGGAAAGATAGGTGTCCAACTGGTTGCTGTATCCCACGCCGAACAGCACACTTGCCTGCAAGGGTCTTGAGAGGGTTGCGTCAGCATCCTTCTTCTCCTTACCGCTTACCAGAGCAGAATAATCCTGTGCCACTGCCATCAAGGCAAAGAGGCAAAGGAACGTTAGGGAAAAAAATCTCTTAATCTTTGAAGTTTCGGTTGTTAACAAAAACCTCAAAAACCCCTCTTCCGATGTCTTTATTCTTCGAGTATCAGTGCTGACGTCATGGCTCTGTGCCTGTGAGCAAGCTCCCGCACAAGCCCTGCCATCATCACACGTTGCTTCGCAACATAAGACATCTCCAGAGGAAAAACCAGAAAAAACCTTTTTAATGGCAACTTTTTTGATTAATGTCATCGATAACCAATAACCTATAACCAATAACCACTCTTTGTTTTTTAGTGCGAAGCACGGGGTTTTTCCACCATGATGGATGAGTTTTGGAACAAAACCGTACTGTGCTTCTGGCTTGTGCGAGAGCTTGCTCTCAAGCACATGGGCGGAAGTACAATACGTTGGGCCATAGGCCTCAGCCATCATGAGTGGGGTTTTTATGGTTTTTGTCTTTATCATATCAACTTCTGAAAGTTGAATTAATCATCAAACAAATGTAACTGTCCGTTCATCTCGTCGGCTACATCCTGCTGGCTCTTGCCATCGAAGTCGTCGGCCACATCCTCCTCTTCCGGTGCTTCTGCCTCAGCCTCGCTCTCTGTGGGTTCTGGTTCAGGCTCAGGGAAACGGGTAGGTTCCAGTTCCTCCACCTTAGCCACATTATTGGTGGTGACACGCTTGCCACGTGCCTTGAAGCTCTTGACGGAGATAAACTCCTCTGCATCCACCTCAATGGGTTCACGGAAGCTGTCGTTACCACCCATGGTAACCAGCAGACGGGGGAAGGCCACATCCGTAAGGATGAGCATCTCGTTGTCAGGGTTCTCGCCCAGAAAGTTCTGTCGGCGTGTAGTAGCCTCCATGCCGAAACGCTTCACATACAGGAAGCCGCTCTGGTCCTTATCGAAGAGAGCCACCGTCCATATCTTGTTGGCATTGTACTTCTCTATGCGCAGCAGATTGTCTTCGAAGTGGTTGTTCACATCAAAGTTGGTCAGATAGAAGTCACCGCTCTTCAGAATCACCAGAATCTGGTCACCGCTGTTGAACTCGCCCAGGTAGTTGCCCTGCTCGTCGTAGTTCAGACGCTTCACATCGGGGTCGAACCAGACCTTACGGCCACCCAGAGTACTAAGGCCGTGACTCTTCAGGGTGATACGACTTACATCCAGCTTGGTAAGCATGTTACCCATACTCTGACGACCCTTGATGGCCAGTTCAGAGAAGTCCTTATCGAAGAATACACGCTTCAGCTTGGGGTTGGGTTTCAGGATAACCTTAATTACCTCGGCCTCGCCGTTGGGGTTGGCTGTGAAGTAGAGCACACGGCTGCCAGGCTTACCCTGAGTCAGGTCGTACTCACGGTCGCGGGTGACGCTGGTCACATTAAAGCGCTTGATGTAGCAAATGCCGTTCTTACCGTCTCTGTACACCACATTGTAGATGGTACGTGAGTCGCTCTTGCGGAAGATAGCCAGGTGTATAATCTCTGCCTTCTTCTTCTCGGCCTTGCTGCGCTCCGTCTCGCCAACGAACAGTTTCTCGGCTATGCGCACCACCTTGTAGGTTCCGTCTTTGTAGAAGATAATCACATCATCGATGTCCGAGCAGTTGCAGACAAACTCGTCCTTCTTCAATGATGTACCTATGAAGCCCTCCTCACGGTTGATGTACAGCTTCTCGTTAGCTTCTACCACCTTGGCGGCGCTGATATTGTCAAAGTTACGGATCTCCGTCAGACGCGGATGATCCTTACCGTATTTCTCTTGTATGAAGCGGAACCAGTCGCAGGTAACCTCCACCATATTGGCCAGTTCCTTGTCTATCTGCTTTATCTCGTCCTTGATGCGGGCGATGTTCTCCTCTGCCTTGTCCTTGTTGAACTTCAGGATGCGTGCCATCTTGATTTCCATCAGACGCAGGATATCATCCTTGGTCACCTCACGAACCATCTTGGGGTACCAGGGAGTCAGGCGCTCGTCAATCCACTCACAGGCGGCATCCATGGTCTTGGCATTCTCGAATTGCTTGTCCTTGTAGATGCGTTCCTCTATGAATATCTGCTCCAGAGTAGCGAAGTGCAAAGCCTCTAACAGCTCGCCCTTGCGGATCAGGCGTTCCTTCTTCAGCAGGTTCAGGGTAGTATCTACGTTGCTGCGCAGCACATCGCTGACAGAGAGGAAGCAGGGCTTCTTATCTTCTATGACGCAGCAGTTGGGCGATATACTAATCTCGCAATCCGTACAGGCATACAGGGCATCAATGGTCTTGTCGCTGCTGGCACCTGGAGTCAGGTGAATCAGAATCTCTGCCTTGGCAGCCGTCAGATCCTCTACGTTACGGATCTTGATCTTACCCTTCTCGTTGGCCTTCAGGATACTCTCTATGAAGGTGCTGGGCTTGCTGGCCGTACCTGTGGTCTTGCCATAGGGAATCTCTGTGATGGCCAGCGTCTTATTGTCGCGCTTCTCAATCTTGGCACGTACACGTACTACGCCACCACGCTGTCCGTCGTTATAACGGGACACGTCTATGCTACCTCCCGTGGGGAAGTCGGGGTACAAGTGGAACTCCTCGCCATGCAGGTATTGGATGGCTGCCTCACAGATTTCGTTCAGGTTGTGGGGCAGAATCTTACAGTTCAGACCTACGGCAATACCTTCAGCTCCCTGTGCCAACAGCAAGGGGAACTTCACGGGCAGGGCTATAGGCTCCTTATTACGACCGTCATAAGAAAGCTTCCACTCTGTGGTCTTGGGATTGAAGACAACATCCAGGGCAAACTTGCTGAGGCGAGCCTCAATATAACGACCAGCAGCAGCATCGTCGCCTGTGATGATGTTACCCCAGTTTCCCTGACAGTCAACCAACAGGTCTTTCTGTCCCAACTGTACCAAGGCATCCTTGATACTGGCATCTCCGTGGGGATGGAACTGCATGGTGTGACCAACGATGTTGGCCACCTTGTTGTAACGGCCGTCGTCCATACGCTTCATAGAGTGCATGATACGACGCTGAACGGGTTTGAAGCCGTCGCCGATATGGGGGACTGCTCGTTCCAGGATTACATAAGAGGCGTAATCCAAGAACCAGCTTTGGTACATTTTGTTAAGGTGATGGGTGATCCCATCCGTCATAGAAACATTATCTGTCATTAGAATTTATGCATTATTGCCTGCAAAAATACAAAAAAGTCAGATAACGACCAAACCTAACGCCCTTTCTTCTATTTATTTTGGGCGATTTCTATTTTCACACAGTCTTCCCCCGCCCCATCACCAGTTGTCTGTTAAACTATGTTATTCCTAATAAGATTTTTAGTCAAATCCTAATATTTCCGAGAAATAACAACTAATTTTGCAGCAAAATATCAAACAATATGAAGAAGTTATTTGCATCCTTGTTTATTGTCATGGCTGCATGCTGCCATATCAGCGCCCAGAACACACCTGGGAGTGCTCCGAAGATTATTTCTATAGACAACAAGCAAGTCCACGATACTGAGTATGCAACATACTATGATTTCAGCTTTGATGTAACATACAAGGGTGCCACGTCTATCACCATCGGTGTGGAAGAGGAATACAACCCTTATTATGATATCATTCATATTAATGAACCATCTCCAGCACACGTCTATCTCAAGTATCTAAACAGAGGAAGAATGACATGGGTAGACGTCATTGCAGAAAATGAATACGGAAAGGACACACTAACCATAGAGCTTCCCGTTATGTCAGAAGACTATGCAGACGGATTGACTTCCATAGACAAGAGTCCAGCAAAGACAGATCATATAGACATCTACTCTCTGGATGGCCGATTCATGAAACGGATCAAAAGCATCTCTGAATTATCAAGCTTTCACGCTTGCACCTTGTTGTTGCAATATTTCAACAACAAGAACCAGCTGATTCGTTCCAAGAAGATTAAGCTGAAATAGCGCTTATCTTAGAATCTTTGAGGTACGTACAACCTTATTTCCCTTGCAATAGGCAAATACATACATTCCTGGCAAAAGAGATTGCGTTGCTGATACGTCAGAAATGGACTTCAGAAATTTCCCGTCTGCAGTATAAACCTTAATCTCAGAATAGACATTGTCATCACCCACGGGATTGTCTATAGCCGTCTGCTGATCATCAAACGGTGGCAATTCTATTGTGTAGACAGTTCTTCCATATTTATTTGCGGCCTCAATGTCAATCCAAGCATAATATGGGGACGCAATATCTCTGCATGCAAAATGGGCGGAATAAGGTTCCCTTACAAACTGAGTTCTTACCATTGCTCCATATTCTTCTTCGAGTTTTACATATACATAATCAGCTCCTTTGTATTCTGCCGAGCAAAACGCATTGTATGAATCATAGCCGTCAATCTTTTGTGTCTCGCAAGTCACATTTGATATTAGCGGTTTAAGATCAATAGTAACATCCAATTGCAGATCAACGGATTGTCCGTCCAAGATACCAGAAAACCTGATTCTGCCACAGATAATGCCCCCCTTGCTAATTGTAAAATCATCAGGATTGGATAACGAATCAATATCAAAAGACAAGCCATCTTCAGCACTTTTGACTACTGTCTCCTCGCCATTACTTGATGGAAGGACAAATGCCCATTTGCCATCCGTGATGTTGCCAATCCCCTCGCCATCAATACGGAAAGAATGCGAAATGTAAGCTGACGCCAATCCAGATTCTGGAATATCGTTACCAGTAATAATCAGGTTAGTTATTCCCTGCGAAAGAACATTCTGCGGGCATAACAGGCCTATCAAACAAGCAAGCACACCAGACCTAACATGTGCAAACATCAATGCATTAAATAGTTTCTTCATTATAAAATAAATCTTAATAGTTATGCAAAGGTATGAAAAAAGAGCAATACTAAAACATTGAGGTCACAAAAGTTTTGTGCCGTTACAATTATTTAACAGTAAGTCATTCCCCCTCCTCGAGTCTACACGTGTAGGCTCCTGGGTATAACACGTGCAGACTCCCGAGGCTGCAAATATTAGCCCCTAGCATAGCAATTTGCCGTTTCTCTGAGAGTGATACGGCCTTTCTCTAGTAGTGATATGCCGTATTACTGATTGTCAGAATCAGAGTACCTTATATTCCTGTCGAATTCACCTTTTTTGTTCCTAACGGCAAACCATTTGCGATATAGTTTGTTCTCACGGATTTCATCCCATGAGTACCTCTTCGCATCACTCCATTTGATTAGGAAAAAATATGTGGTATCTGATTTAGATTTATCATTCATATAACAGTATTCAATCGTACACATAGAATCTGGATATATAAAACAGTCTTTGTATGCATTTACATTAAATGATGCACTGTCAATTTTTATGATTCTATCCTCCCACAAAGAGATGTTAGTGGTGTCCAGACTTATACTATCATAATAATCTGGGACTAACTGAGCATCTATGCTATCTATGTTGTTGTAGTGAGATGCACCAATAAATAGCGTGTCATTCGTGCAATTTACAAAGGGTATCTCCGTATGACAAGAAGTGGAGGTTGCCAACATGTAAAAGAATAAAATCGCTATACTAAGAAAATATCTGTTTCTTTTATTTGTATTCATGATGATTGGATTTATTTCTTGCTGTTAAACAGACTGTCGGTAATGAAAATCTTACCACGTGCCACACCCCAAAAATTGTATTTCGAAAGTTTAGCCGAGCGGTAAAAATCGCAAATCTCATCCGAGTCTCTATAACAAACAGATTTTGTCGGCGTTTCAAATCTAATGAATTCACAATAGGAGCTATCCTTGACGAACGACTTTGTATCATAACCCAAGAACTTTACTTTCAGTTTCTTCCCAGCATCAATTTTATGATAGACCGTATCCAAGTCATGCAAATGAGTGCTCTTGTCACTATCAGATGCCATAAAATACATATAACTTACATTGACAGGCATAGACGTTTCGTTGTAAAAACGAATGCTAATAGTCCACAACCAGCTGCATGAGCTCAAGCACAAGCATAATCCTACCATCATTAAAGCACAAATCTTTTTCATTATTTTGTGTGTTTCTGTATCCTATATTTATCTTTCCTACGACAAATGTACTACTTTCCAACATTATTCTCTATGTATTAGAAGAGAAAAACAATAAAGCAGAAGATATTTAACGTTTCTTTGTAGAACTGACAAGGATGTACCTCATTATGCACCAAATATCGATGGTTATCGGCATCGGAGGTAGGTATACGTTATAGCAACATGTACCTGACATATACCTATCATATACCTCTCATATACCTCTTTTCCTGATATTGAAAGATTCTAGTCGACAAGGTACATAGTGGGGTATATGTTAGGTACATCTTGGGTATATGTTCACCAAACATATACCTCTCCTCTTCTTCGAGAACCATCGGGGATAGAGCCAGAAAGATTCTTGACAAAACAAAGAGAACCATAAAAGGCTGTCTTTTTTTCTTAACCAAGAAAAACTTGCTCCCCAGTTAGGGAAATTTTTCTGCCTAGTGAGGGAGGAAGAAATCCATTGAGCATTGAACATTGAGCATTGAATATTGTCTTAGGAAAAATATTTACAAAGAAAGAAGCGACAGTAATCGGCGTTAAATGAACTACTAATAGAAACAATTGTTACTACTAATAGAAAAAATTGCGGCCATTAATAGTAACAAAAATTCCCCCTAATAGGCATTAGAGGGAATTCCAAGAAGAAAATTGACACTATAGTTATTTTAAGAACTTGTGACCGTTATGAATGTAGAATCCCTTTTTAAATGAAGAATCTATTCTGCGACCGAGCAGGTCGTAGATAGCATCATCATTACTGGAGTTCTTCTGAATGGAAGGAGCTTGAATGGCACTTGTCATTTCCCTGCCCGTGAACTGACCCATGAAGAAGATGGTGCCTGTGCTCTGCTCGCTGATAATGTAGATGAACGGGCGGTCGGCGTAGAAATAAGGAGTAATGGCTGTCTTTTCAACTTCGATCACGGTGACGGCTGCAGCCTCTGTACCTTCCTCATCCAATTCGATAGCAGCCTTCTGGAACATATTGCTGATATATACATCACTGTTACAGAAGTAAGGGAACTCTGCCCAAGGAGTAAAAGCTGTTATCATACCCAGCTCCTTCATAATATCAACAAGAGGAAGGAATGTGTCGGTTTTAATGCGTGGCAACTTTAAACTTATCTCATTCTTCCATCCCTTGAAGTTCCAGTTGCTTCCATTCAACTGGCTGAGCACATCATCAATGCTCTTACCCTCCTGAGGCAGAAAGATGGTCATCTTATAAGCTCCATTGCCATAAGGCAGGTGAATAGCCTGGTAGAGGTTGTTCCATGTGCTTTCATACTCCACTCCACTTTGCTGCATCATAGGCACAGCCTCACCACCATTGAAGGGCTCTTCCTTGGTGTATTCTTTGTCGAACTTATAGGTCCATGCACCCTTGAAGTAAAGGGCATTCAGCAGATAGCTAACAGCATCTACATTGAACGTTTCTTCATCGAAAAGCATTGGTATCATACCATGTGTACGATCATTGGCCCATCCATTGATGATACCCATTGCCGCCTGCTTCTCATAGAAATTGAGCGACTGAGGCTCTGCATCGTAATACTGGTTGGCCTTATCTATAAAGCCTTGTTGCAATATACAGTTCTGACCACTGTTCACATAGACGGTATTGGCAATCTCTGCAGCAGTAGTGTTATCCAATGTGGGAGCCTCTGTCAGCATTTTACGGCAGAAGGCATTGATGGCATCAGCACCTGCCTCGCCAAAGCCTAGAACCTCGTTAATCTCCTTCTGCGTCTGGCCGGCAGCTCCGTTATTCATCAATCCCAAAGCATAGGTGATGCTCAAAGGCGACATTATACTATTACTCACGCCACGAGCCTTGCGGAAGAGGTTGAAGGCAAAGTCGTTGCTGTTCTCCACTAGTTGACGCTCTTGAGTGGTCAACTCAATTTTCTTTGGCTCATTTTCCTGAGCGAAAGCCAGGAAGGAAGCGGCCATAAACGCAACACTTAAGACAAACTTTTTCATAATCCAATGCCTCTTTTTTAAAAAAAACAAGTTTTCTGAGGCAAAGATATGCGATTCAACTATCCCAGCCAAGCAATTTTACTCCCAACTACTCCCAACTTTTTGTTAAATAATATTAACAGACACAACAAAACACTCACTTAATCATAAGTTTGAAACAGTTGTCTCTAAATAACTCATGCTTGGGAATAAAAATAAATGAATTTATTTTGTACTCCGCTCACTTATTCGTACCTTTGAAGGCTTTTTTACTTCAAACATGGCAGAAAAAGAGGAAATAACCGAACGCGTGCGTGCTCTGCGCACATATATGCAGAAGAAAGGGCTACAGGCTTTTATCTTCCCCAGCACCGACCCCCATTGTGGCGAATACGTGCCTGAGCATTGGATGACGCGCCAATGGATAAGCGGTTTCGACGGAAGCGCTGGAACAGCAGTCGTGACATTGGAGGATGCTGCCCTATGGACGGATAGCCGTTACTTCTTGGCTGCTGCCGACCAACTGGCCGATACCCCCTTCTGCCTGATGAAAGACGGATTGGAAGAAACACCCACCATCAGCCAGTGGCTTAAGGATAAAATTCTTAATTCACAATTCATAATTCATAATTGCAGTTCACAGTCTAAAAATTCTCAATTCTCAATCCCTCCCCTCGGGGCGACTGGGGTCTTTAGAGGAATCACTAGATGTGATTCCGGCCCCATAAAGGGGAGCGAATCCCCATTCGCGACGGAGGGCTCGGAGGGGGTTATTGGCATTGACGGTTGGGTGAATATGATGGCAGATGTCAGATGTATGATGGAAGAGGCCGAAAAAGCCGGCCTGCAACTTTACATTGGAGGCGACCCTGCTGATGAACTTTGGGAGAACAGACCCAGCATCCCCACCAACCCAATTGAGATTCAGCCCCTGGAATATGCAGGCGAGACTTGCCAAAGCAAGATAAGCCGCTTGCGTGAAGCCCTGCAACAGGCAGGAGCAGAAGGGACCGTTGTCAGTCAGCTGGACGAGATTGCCTGGCTACTGAACCTGCGTGGAACGGATGTGCATTGCAACCCCGTCTTTGTTGCCTATCTGCTGTTGACACAAAGTGAGGCTACCCTCTTTACCAACCCTGCAAAGATAACACCCGAGGTAACCGGCTACCTTAAGGAGAACAATATAAACACCCTACCCTACGCTGATATCACAGAGACGCTGAAGGCTTACAAGCCTGAAACATTGCTCCTTGACCCCAACACCAGCAACTGGAACTTGCAGGCTTCGCTGCCTGAGAGTTGTAAGGTTGTGGAACACAACTCGCTGATTGCCCCCATGAAGGCCATCAAAAACGAGGCAGAGATCAGAGGCTTCCGCAACGCCATGATTCGCGATGGCGTGGCTATGGTGAAGTTCCTATATTGGCTTAAACAGACAATGAACAACTGTCAACTGTCAACTGTCAGCTGTCAACTCCCTACGGAAATCAGTATCGACAAGAAACTGACTGCCCTGAGAGCTGAGCAGAAGCTCTTCCGCGATATATCCTTCGATACCATTGCTGCCTATGGTCCGCATGGCGCCATCGTTCATTACGAGGCAACACCAGAGACGGATGTGAAGCTGGAGCCTAAGGGCCTGTTGTTGCTGGACAGCGGTGCCCAATATCAGGACGGCACAACGGACATCACACGTACCATCGCCCTAGGTCCGCTTACTGAATCAGAGAAACTGGATTACACGCTGGTACTGAAAGGCCACATCCGACTGGCGCTGACCAAGTTCCCCAAGGGAGCCTGTGGTACCCAGATAGATGCCCTTGCCCGCTACGCCATGTGGCAGCACGGCATCAACTTTCTGCACGGAACAGGTCATGGCGTAGGTTCCTACCTGAATGTGCATGAAGGCCCTCACCAGATACGCATGAACTACAAACCTGCTCCCCTGCTGCCTGGTATAACAGTAACCAACGAGCCAGGAATCTACAGGGCAGGCGAACATGGTGTGCGCATAGAGAATACAATGATAGTGCAGGAGTACAAAAAGACGGAGTTCGGAGAATTCCTCCAGTTGGAGCCCCTGACGCTCTGTCCCATAGACACCACTCCCATCATCTGGGAAATGATGCTGCCTGACGAGATTGCATACCTGAATGCCTATCACAAACGAGTGTACGAAGAACTCTCGCCCTATCTGAGTGAGGAGGAGAAAGACAGCCTACCCCTAACCCCTCCCGAAGGGAAGGGGAGAGAAAAATGAAGAATGTTAAATCATAATAATCCCCCACTCCTATCTCCTCCTCCTTTGGGGGAGGCCGGGAGGGGGCTTCAATATGGCAATAATAAAACGACTTGAGGGGATGCCTGCTCCCCGTTTTGGCAAACACTGCTATTTCAGCGAAGGTGCCGTGATAGTAGGCGATGTGGAGATGGGCGACGACTGCACCGTATGGTTCAATGCGGTGATTCGTGGCGATGTCCACTTTGTGAAGATTGGCAACCGTACCAATGTGCAGGACAACTCGTGCATTCACACCCTGAACGGGAAGGCTCCCTGCATTCTGGGCGATGATGTGACAATAGGCCATAGCGTAACCCTACACGGATGCGAGGTAAAGGACGGAGCCCTGGTGGGAATGGGAGCTACAGTACTGGATCATGCCGTAGTGGGCAAAGGAGCCATCGTAGCTGCTGGTGCCCTGGTGCTGAGCAACACACAGATTGGCGATGGCGAACTCTGGGGCGGAGTGCCTGCCAAGTTCATCAAGAAAGTGGACCCTGAACAGGCTCAGGCGCTGAACAAAACCTATGCTGCACATTACATAGAGTACAGCGACTGGTTCCGCAAAGCGGATTCTGACCCCAGGAATACACAGGTGGTAACAACGAGTGAAGAATATAAGCCTACCCCCAACCCCTCCCAAAGGGAAGGGAGGTGAGAGTGGGGCGCCAAACAAAATTCCCGTTATAACGATATAACGTAATAACGTAATAACGAAGGCGCCCATCGTAATAACGAAGAGGCCGCCAAAACGATAATTATGAATTATGAATTGTGAATTATGAATTATAAGAAGTTTTTTACCTTAATGCTGTGCCTGATGGCATGCTGGACAATGACAAGTTGCATAAACTATAAATACCAGAAGAGCTATAACCTGTCGTGGAGCAACCCACTGCCCGTAAAGTTCGGCGATCCATTTCTACTGCATGCCAGCGACGGTCGGTATTATATGTACGGCACCTCTATGGAGGATGGCTTTGAAGCCTACGTCAGCGACAGCATTGGTAATTGGGAGTCTTGCGGACGTGTCTATCAGGGAGGTCAGGCCGACCAGTGGAACGTAAACTGCTTCTGGGCACCCGAGGTATATGAGCGCAACGGTAAATACTATATGTTCTTCAGCGCCAACTACAAGGAGAACCCCACCAACGAGGGTGAGAACTTCAAGATTGGCGTGGCTGTGAGCGACTCCCCTACCGGTCCTTTCAAAGACCTCTATAACCGTCCCATCTTCAACCCTGAATATCCCATCATTGATGCCAACGTGTACTTCGATGACAAGACAGGCAAGTGCTATCTGTACTTCAGCCGTTGCTGTTACAAGCACAGCGTAGAAAGCGAGATTGCTGATAGCCTGAAAGCTGCCGGTGTATATGACAACATAGAGGAGAGCTGGGTATATGGTGTGGAGATGAAGCCCGACTTCAGCGGTGTGATTGGCGAACCCAAACTATTGCTCTGTCCGCCCAAGAAACTGAACGATGCTCAGGCTGAGTGGGAAAGCCGTAGTGCCACAAACAAAGAAGTGAACCGCCGTTGGACAGAAGGGAGCTACATCTTCCGCGAGGGAGATACATATTATATAATGTATAGCGCCAATCACTATGGTGGCGAGTACTATGCCGTAGGTTATGCTACCAGCAAGAACCCATTGGGTCCCTTCAAGAAAGCGGATAACAACCCCGTACTTCAAAAAGAAGGAGAAGTGTTAGGAACCGGCCACTGCATGGTCATCACATTACCCAATGACAATCGTTACTGCGTTTATCACGGACGTATGGCGGACAACCCAGGAGAGCGCGTGGTGCTGATAAGTCCCTTGGAGATTGACAAGAAAGGAAAACTTACAGTTAACCAAGGCGTAACTTCATTTCATGAGAGACTGAACGTAAATGTAAATATAGGAAACAATAAAGAATAACACATAAATTTTAGGATAATGAAAAGAAATTTAGAGACAATTTGCATCCACGGCGGATGGAAGCCGACAAAGGGCGAACCTCAGCAGTTGCCCATCTATCAGAGTACAACATTCAAATACGATACCAGCGAGCAGATGGCCCGTCTGTTCGACCTGAAGGACAGCGGTTACTTCTATACCCGTCTGGCCAATCCCACCAACGATGCTGTAGCCAAGAAGATTGCAGCATTGGAAGGTGGTGTGGGCGCTATGCTGACCTCCAGCGGTCAGGCTGCCAACTTCTATGCTATCTTCAATATCTGCGAGGCTGGCGATCACTTCATCACCAGCAACAGCATCTATGGCGGAACATACAACCTCTTTGGCGTAACGATGAAGAAGCTGGGCATAGAGTGCACCTTCATCGATCCCGACTGGGACGATGAGCGCATCGAGAAGGAGTTCCGCCCCAACACCAAGTGTTTCTTCGGCGAGACCATCAGCAACCCTGGCGGTAACGTATTCGATATAGAGCGCTTTGCCAAGATGGCTCACAAGCATGGTGTGCCCCTGATTGTGGACAACACCTTTGCTACACCTATCAACTGCCGTCCCTTTGAGTGGGGTTGCGACATTGTTACACACAGTACCACCAAGTATATGGACGGTCACGCTACTCAGGTAGGTGGTTGCGTGGTGGATAGCGGCAATTTCGACTGGGATGCCCATGCTGACAAGTTCCCCGGCCTGACCACTCCAGATGAGAGCTATCACGGCCTGACCTACACCAAGGCATTTGGCAAGATGGCTTACATGACCAAGCTGGTTGCCCAGTTGATGCGCGACCTGGGTAGTATCCCCGGTCCCCAGAACTCATTCCTGTTGAACCTGGGTCTGGAAACCCTTCACCTGCGTATGCGTCAGCACTGTGCCAACGCTCAGAAGGTGGCAGAATGGTTGGAGAAGAACCCCAAGGTGGGATGGGTGAACTACTGTGGTCTGCCTGGCAACAAATACTATGAGCTGGGACAGAAATACCTGCCCAACGGTTCTTGCGGTGTGATTGCCTTCGGCTTGAAGGGTACACGCGAGGATGCCATCAAGTTCATGGACAATCTGGACTTCATCTCTATCGTTACCCACGTGGCTGATGCCCGTACCTGCGTGCTGCATCCTGCCAGTCATACACACCGTCAGCTAAGCGACGAGCAGTTGCGTGAGGCTGGTGTAGCTCCTGACCTGGTTCGTCTCTCAGTGGGTATTGAGAACGTAGAGGATATCATAGCCGACCTGGAGCAGGCTATGGATAAGATGTAATAAGAATATCTATAAAGAACTTCAACGTGACTGAAGAAATCTTCAACTACCTGCTTGCAGGTATGGTGGCAATGGGCCTGGTGGTCTTCATTAGCCTGTATTTTGTAACTGCCGGTTACGGGCAATTCCATACCAAGCAGTGGGGCTGGAGTATCAACAATAAGGTGGGCTGGGTGCTAATGGAGGCACCCGCCTTCCTGACCATGCTGGGCATCTGGATAGCCAGCGGCTGCCCAACAGCAGCCCCTCAGATAGTACTGCTGGGCTTGTTCCTGTTGCACTACTTCCAGCGCAGCTTCATCTTCCCCTTCCTGATGTCGGGCCACAGTAAGATGCCTGTTACCATCATGCTGTCAGGCGTTACCTTCAACGTCATCAACGGCATTATGCAGGGCGGCGGATTGTTCTGGTTCCCTCAGGAATCATATCAGCAGGGTTGGGAATACTTCGCCAGCGGAATAGCTGTCATTGGATTGATTGTCTTCTTCGCAGGAATGGCTATCAACCTGCATTCTGATCACGTTATCCGTCATTTGCGCAAGCCGGGCGATACCCGTCACTATTTGCCTAAGGACGGCATGTACAACTTTGTCACCAGTGGAAACTATTTTGGTGAACTACTGGAGTGGACAGGCTTTGCCATTGTAGCAGGCTCTCCTGCTGCATGGGTATTCGTTTGGTGGACAGCTGCCAATCTGGTGCCTCGTGCCCATGCCATCAACAAGAAGTACCGCAGCGAATTCGGAAACGAGGCGGTAGGAAACAGGAAAAGAATAATACCGTTTATATACTAACACCCCCCTCCATCTCCCCCGAGGGGGAGAGAAGAAAAGTCTCCCCTGGGGGAGATTTAGAAGGGGTCATAACTATAAAACTATGAACAAAATATTTGAGGAAGCCCATATAGGCCCTCTAACCTTAAGAAACAGAACCATCAGAAGCGCTGCTTTTGAGAGTATGTGCCCTGGGCACAAACCCAGTCAGATGCTATATGACTATCATACCAGCGTTGCCAAGGGCGGCGTGGGAATGACCACCGTTGCCTATGCAGCCGTTACAGAGAGCGGTCTGAGCTTTGACCGCCAGCTGTATATGCGCCCCGAGATAATCCCCGACCTACGTCATCTTACTGACGGCATCCATGCGGCTGGTGCTGCTGCCGGCATTCAATTGGGACACTGTGGCAACATGAGTCACAAGGATATATGCGGCTGTCTTCCCGTTAGTGCCTGCACAGGATTCAACCTGTACAGCCCCACCCTGGTTCGCGGCTTGCGTGTAGAAGAGATGGCTCCTATGGCCAGAAAGTTCGGACAGGCTGTGAATCTGGCTCGCGAAGCAGGATTCGACAGTGTGGAGATTCATTGCGGACACGGCTATCTGATAGACCAGTTCCTGAACCCTTACTTCAACCATAGGCATGATAACTTCGGAGGCTCACTGGAGAACCGCATGCGCTTTATGACCATGTGTATAGAGGAGGTGATGAAAGCCGCCAAGGATGATATGGCCGTTGTCTGCAAGATGAATATGCGCGACGGCCGTAAGAACGGTATCTCGCTGGAGGAGCACAGTATTCCCATTGCCAAGCGTCTGCAGGAACTGGGCGTTCATGCCATTGTACTGAGCGGCGGTTTGGTAAGCTGTACTCCCATGTATGTGATGCGTGGAGAAATGCCCATCCAGACTCTGACTCATTATATGGACAAGCCCTGGCTCAAGTACAGCGTCCGTGCTTGCGGAAAGCTGATGATACCGACGGTGAACTATCAGGAGGCCTACTTCCTGGAGGATGCCTTGAAGTTCCGCGAGGCAATGCCAGACATGAAATTCATCTATGTAGGAGGATTGGTAGCTGGCGATAAAATCAACGAGGTGCTGGGGCACGGTTTCGAGGCTGTTCAGATGGCACGCAGTCTGCTGAACGAACCCGACTTCGTGAACAAGCTGAAGGAAGATCCACACCACCGTTGTGGCTGCAAGCATAGCAACTACTGCATAGGACGTATGTACACGTTGGAGATGGCTTGCCATCAAAACCTGCAGGAGGAGATTCCAGAGAAACTGAAGAAGGAAATAGCCAGAATAGAAAAAGAACAGAACGCATGAAAGTAGCAATAATAACCGGTGCCAACGGTGGCATGGGCTATGAGGAGGCCAAGGAGGCATTGCAGCAAGGCTACCACACCATAATGGCGTGTTACTGCCCCAGCAAGTCGGAATCCAGACGCCAGCAGATGATAGAGGAGACAGGATGCTCTGATGTAGAGATCATGGGGCTGGACCTGTCTAACCTGCAGAGCGTACGTAACTTTGCCGACCAAGTAAAAGCCAAGTTCGACCACATAGACCTGCTGATGAACAATGCTGGAACCCTAGAGACAGGGTTCCACAGGACAGTGGACGGCCTGGAACGAACCGTCTGCGTGAATTACGTAGGCCCATATCTGCTGACCCGTCTGCTCATTCCCCTGATGAGTAAAGGTAGCAGAATAGTCAACATGACCTCATGCTCTTACATCTTAGGCACGTTGCAATTCCCTGAGTTCTTCGAGAAAGGAAGGAAGGGGTTCTGGCAACGCATACTGGTTTATGGCAACAGCAAACTGGCACTAACGCTCTTCACATTAGAACTGGCTAAGCGAATTAAGAACAAAGGTATAACAGTAAACGCTGCCGACCCTGGCGTTGTGAACACCAAGATTATACACCTGCAGAACAAACTGCTGGACCCTTTGGCAGACCTCTTCTTCCGTCCCTTTATCCGAACCCCAAGACAAGGGGCAGATACAGCCATCCGTCTGATGTTTGATGCAGAGAAGGAAGGGCAGACAGGAACTTTCTGCAGATCAAACAAAATAGTAAAATTGGGGGATAAATACGTGCATCACAAACACATGCAGACGCTATGGGATGAGACGGAGAAAATCGTGCAAAATTTCCTAATATAAATCTTTGAAAAAAATGCTTAAAAACTTTTGCCACAAATGATAATTGCCTTATATTTGCACCCCGAAAACTAAGGATAGCAAAATATGGACGCAAAAGAATCACTCATAAAAATAATAAAATCACTTATTGAAATAGGCCAGCCCGTCTCACGTCAGGTATTGACAGACTATCTGACAGGTAAGGAAAGCCGCGAGATAGAAGAGTTGGGCCTAGACGAAAATGAAACATACGGCATCGGAGATGCCCACGAAGATGATTATTGGACAACAATTATAGACAAAGCCTTTGAAAGCGGATACCTGAAAGCAAAACCATCTAAGAGCGATAAACTTACCGCATCAACGGAAGGAAAGAAATTTGCCAAGAAACCTACTCCCTTCATAGTTGATGAAGAAGAGGAAGCTACTGACGAGAACCTGAGCGGATTGAGAGATCTGGAGGACTTGATGGCAGATATCCCCGGTGGCGATGCAAACAGCCTTGAGCAGAAAGCATCTACCAAGACAAAACAGCAGATAAAGCTGATTCACGCCATTGACAGGAAGATTGCACTGGATGATTTCGCTGAGAGCGAAAGTATGTCGTTCGATGAGGTACTGGAGGAGCTGGAGAAACTGATCCGCCAAGGACTGAACGTAGATATTACCTACTTCACCAATGAGGTACTGGGCGAGGAATGTGTAGAGGAACTGGTAGATTATATCGCAAGCCAGAAGAAGTTCAGCATGGAGAACGCCCTTCAGGAGTATGGCGATGTGTACAAAGAGGAGGAAATCCGTCTGGCATACATAGTTTATCTTATTCAACAATCGAAATAATATCATAAATACATATACGTATGGAAATCTTAAAGTTTAATCCTATCTTCAAGCCCACATTGTGGGGCTCTGAGACTTGGGTAGTCTCTGCTGTAAAAGGATCTGAATCAATAGTACTGAATGGCGAAAACAAAGGTCTTACATTGCCTGAGGTAGTAGAACGCTATGGCGCCGACTTCCTGGGCAAGAAGAATACCGAGAAGTTTGGAAAGGACTTCCCCCTGCTCATCAAGTTCATAGATGCACGCCAGGACCTCTCTATTCAGGTTCATCCCGATGACGAACTGAGCAAGAAACGTCACAACAAGATGGGAAAGAACGAGATGTGGTACGTAGTAGATGCCGACCGCGGCAGCCAGCTGATTGCAGGATTTGCCAAGAGAACAGACGTTGCCGACTATGCCAATAAGGTAGCCGATGGCAGCATTGAGAACGACCTGAACAAGGTAAACGTAGTTGAAGGCGACTGCTTCTACATTCCCGCTGGCAGAGTTCATGGTATTGGCGCCGGTATGGTGATTGCAGAGATTCAGCAGACCAGTGATGTTACCTATCGTATCTATGACTATATGCGTCGCGACCGCGATGGTAATCTGCGCGAGCTCCACACAGATTTAGCCTTGGATGCTATCAACTTCAATGATATCACCGAGAATCCCAAAGTGAATTACAAAGAAGAAAGAGACACCATCATTCCTTTGGTAACAAGTCCTTTCTTCACCACCAATGAACTGAAGCTTACCAAGAGTTATGTAAGAGACTACACAGGTATTGACTCTTTCCGCGTTTACATGTGCCTGAGTGGTGAGTGTGCCTTCCTTTCTCCCGATGGTCAGGGTATCTTCCTGCATGCAGGCGAGTCTCTGGTAGTTCCTGCCTCTACTCCCTCTGTAACCATCGTACCAGACGAGCAGGCAAAACTGTTGGAAAGCTACGTAGAGTAATAATCCTAGGATAATCTGGGAAATCCTAGGACAGCCTAGGTTTTCCTAGATTCTAGAACAAAAAAGTCCGATGAGAATAATAAAGAAGCTTGACATCTTTATTCTGAAAGGGTACCTGCAACTTTTTGCGGGTACGTTCTTCATCTGTCTTTTTATATTCTTAATGCAGTTCGTCTGGAAGTACGTAGACGACTTAGTTGGCAAGGGTCTCACATGGGATATCCTTGCCAAATTCTTTTGGTACTGCTCCCTGACACTGATACCTTTATCCGTTCCTCTGGCCGTCCTATTGGCCAGTCTTATCACCTTCGGAAACTTCGGAGAACGCTTCGAGTTACTGGCTATGAAGGCATCAGGAATCCCCTTGATACGCATCCTGATGCCCGTCTTCATTACAGCATTGCTGATATGCTCGGGCAGTTTCTATTTCCAGAACAATGTCAGTCCGGAAGCCAATAAGCAACTCTATTCCCTACTGTGGAGTATGAGACAGAAGTCGCCGGAGCTGGATATCCCAGAAGGAATCTTCTACAGCGACATCCCAGGCTACAATCTGTATGTAGAACGTAAGGACGCAGAAACGGGTATGCTGTATGGTGTGATGATTTACACCAACACAGACAACTACGAGGACACTCAGATTGTCATAGCTGATAGCGGAAGACTGCAGAGCACGGCAGACAAGACACATCTGAAACTTACATTATATGATGGTGAGCGCTTCAAGAACATGAGCAACCAGTCAGGAGCCATGTTACGAGCCAACATCCCATATATGAGAGAATCATTCATAGAGGAAATAGACTATATTGCCTTCGACAACCAGTTCAACCTCTTTGATGCAAGTCTCTTTGCCGGTAATGCACAGGCCAAAAACCTGAGCGAGATTTATCGCGGCATTGACTCAATACGCTCACGCACCGACAGTATCGGACACAGCATATACGAGAATGCCAAAAGGTCTTATCTGTCACGCGAACTGTCAGCTGGCAGAAAAGACTCAGCCAAGATTGTCAAGGAGGTAGCAGACATTGCTCCCTTTGACACGCTGTTCAATCAACTTCGCGACGACCAGAAATCCTCTGCCTGGAAAAGTGCCCTCAACCGTACAGAGACTATGAAGGCAGAATGTGAATTCCGTTCTACCTGCTACACCACAGAGTTGAATACCCAGTTGCGCCGTCATCTGATGGAAGCACAGAAAAAATATACGTTAAGCCTGTCCTGCCTGCTCTTCTTCTTTATCGGGGCGCCTTTGGGAGCTATCATCAGAAAGGGAGGCTTAGGCATCCCGGTTGTAGTAAGTGTAGTCTTCTTCATATTCTACTATATCATCAATGTTGCCGGTGAGAATAATGCCAAGGTAGGTGCATGGGATGCATACTTTGGAGAATGGCTTAGCAGTATGGTTCTGTTACCCATTGGCGGATGGCTTACTTACAAGGCTAATTCTGACAGCGTGGTATTTGATATAGAAGGATACAAGAAGTTCTTCATGAAGCTGTTAGGATTACGCATCTCCAGAAAGCTCAACCGCAAGGAAGTTATCCTCTATGACCCCGACTATACTAAGTGCCGCGAGGAAATGCAGCAACTGATAGAAGACTGCAAGACATATTCAGATAATCATTTCCTGCTGATGATGCCGTCTTATTGGCACATCTTCTTCCAATACCAGGAGGATACAACGGTCATAGGAATCAGTAAGAGATTAGAGGCACTGATAAAAGAGTTGCACAACAGCAAGAGTAATGTCATCATTGGTCTGCTGAATATGCTTCCATTTATAATCCCAGATGCACATACCCGTCCCTTCAGGAATGCCAGACGAAATAAATGGGCTGGTGTCATCCTGCCAGTAGGAATACTTCTCTGGCTGAGAATCTGGAGATACCGTCTGCGCCTGAGCCGTGACCTGGACAAAGTACAGGAGATTGGGCAAGAGATAATAAAGAGAATCAATGCAATAGAAAACGAGACGGTCAAAAAATCGTAATAACGATATAACGTCATAACGAACAGACCGCCAAAACGACAATAACGAAAATAAAAAATATGAATTCTGATTTCAAATTAAGTTCTATAGCAGACGCCTTGGAGGATTTCCGCCAGGGTAAGTTCGTGATAGTAGTTGATGATGAAGATCGCGAGAACGAAGGCGACTTCATCACCGCTGCTGAAATGATTACGCCTGAGAAGGTGAACTTTATGCTCCGCAACGGACGTGGTGTACTCTGTGCGCCTATCACCATAAGCAGAGCCAAGGAGTTGGAACTGGACCATCAGGTGCAGGACAACACCAGCATGCTGGGAACACCCTTCACAGTAACAGTGGATTTACTGGAAGGATGCACCACCGGTGTCAGTACACATGACCGTGCTGCTACCATACGTGCTTTGGCAGATCCTAACCGTAAGCCTTCCGACTTCGGACGTCCAGGACATATCAACCCACTCTATGCTCAGGACAAGGGCGTGCTGCGCAGAGCCGGACATACTGAGGCTGCTGTTGATCTGGCACGTCTATCAGGACTTCAGCCTGCAGCTGCTCTGATAGAGATTCTAAACGAAGACGGTACCATGGCACGTATGCCTCAACTGCAGGAAGTTGCCAAGGAGCACGGACTGAAGATTATCTCTATCCGAGACCTGATTGCCTATCGTCTGCAACAGGAATCTCTGGTTGAGAAAGGTGTAGAGGCCGAGCTTCCAACAGAATACGGCAATTTCCACATCATCCCCTTCCGCCAGAAGAGCAACGGACTGGAACATGTTGTGTTGTACAAAGGAAACTGGTCGGCAGACGAACCCGTTCTGGTACGTATGCATAGCAGCTGCGTAACAGGTGACATATTCGGTAGCCAGCGTTGCGACTGTGGAGAGCAGCTCCACCGTGCTATGCAGATGATAGAGAAAGAAGGCAAGGGAATGGTAGTATATCTGAACCAGGAGGGTCGCGGCATTGGTCTGATGAACAAGATTGCCGCCTATAAACTGCAGGAAGAAGGTGATGATACCGTTGATGCCAACATACACTTGGGCTTCCAACCTGACGAGCGCGAATACGGCGTAGGTGCACAGATCCTACAGGAGATGGGTGTCAGCAAGATACGCCTGATTACCAACAACCCCGTAAAGCGCGTGGGACTGGAAAGCTATGGTCTGGAGATTGTAGAGAATGTCCCCATCATCATTGAGCCCAACAAATACAACCGCCGCTACTTGGAGACCAAGAGAGTTAGGATGGGACATAAGCTTTAAAAGCCCCCTCCCAGCTCCCCCCTTTGGGGGAGTGACATACAGTAAGAAACAATAAATAACAATATAATGATTAACAATATGGAACAGAAAATTAACCACTCCTCCTCCAAAGGGGGAAGCCGGGAGGGGGCTACCCTTTCCGACAGATTGAACCGTTTGGCACCCAGTGCCACTCTGGCAATGAGTCAGCGCAGTAGCGAGCTGAAGGCTCAGGGCGTTGATGTTATTAACATGAGCGTGGGTGAACCCGACTTCAATACCCCCGACCACATTAAGGCTGCTGCCATAAAGGCAGTAGAGGACAACTGGAGCCGTTACTCTCCCGTTCCCGGTTACCCCGAACTGAAGAAGGCCATCGTTAACAAACTGAAGAACGAGAACGGTCTGGACTATGCTCCCAGCCAGATTCTCTGTAGCAACGGTGCCAAGCAGAG
This sequence comes from Bacteroidaceae bacterium, assembly GCA_017619585.1. The sequence goes on along the minus strand of JAFZSA010000042.1, from coordinate 88,781 downwards.
TGTCTGCAACACCATCATGGCATTGGTGAATGCCGGCGACGAAGTTATCATTCCTGCACCCTACTGGGTAAGCTATCCTCAGATGGTATTGTTGGCAGAGGGAACTCCCGTCTTTGTAGAGGCAACCATCGAGCAGGACTTCAAGATTACCCCAGCTCAGTTGGAGGCTGCTATTACTCCTAAGACAAAGGCTCTTATCCTCTGCTCTCCCAGCAACCCTACAGGTTCTGTATATAGCAAGGCTGAGTTAGAGGCTCTGAAGAACGTACTGCTGAAGTACCCCAATGTGATTGTTGTTGCCGACGAGATTTACGAGCACATCAACTACGTTGGCGAACATGCTTCAATGGCACAGTTCCCCGATATCAAGGACCGCGTTGTTATCATCAACGGTGTTTCTAAGGCATACGCTATGACCGGTTGGCGTATCGGTTTCATTGCTGCTCCCGACTGGATTGTCAAGGGTTGTAACAAGCTGCAGGGTCAGTACACCAGCGGTCCCTGTTCTGTTAGCCAGAAAGCTGCCGAGGCTGCTTTCGCCGGCGACCAGCAGTGTGTTGAGGATATGCGTAAGGCCTTCGAGCGTCGTAAGAACCTGATTGTTAAGTTGGCCAAGGAGATCCCCGGCCTGGAGGTTAACGTTCCCCAGGGTGCCTTCTATCTGTTCCCCAAATGCAGCAGCTTCTTTGGCAAGAAGGATGGTGACCGTGTTATCAACAATAGCACAGACCTGGCCATGTACCTCTTGGAGGTAGGTCATGTAGCCACCGTAGGCGGCGATGCCTTTGGTAGCCCCGAGTGCTTCCGTATGAGTTACGCCACCAGCGACGAGAACATCGTAGAGGCTATGAAGCGTATCAAGGAAACCCTTGCAAAACTGAAGTAATTTCCTTATACATTATATATATTAATAAAGGGGAGTCGTTGGCTCCCCTTTATTGTATGTATTTCCTAAATGATTACTTTTTGCCCAAACCATCTTCCAAAAGCCTTAACTCATGTTCGTAGAGTATGGCCAGAGTCTTGTTGCACAGTTCCTTCTGGCATTCCACCATCTTCTTTAGGGCATTGCATCGCTGATAAGCGAAGTCGGAGTCATTGAACTCCTGTATTCTGTATAATAGCAAGGCTCTTTCCAGAAGGGGCACAGCCTTTGCATACTCATTCCTTTTCATGTAACATGCTGCCAGATTATCCAATGGAGCTGCATAAAGATCAAGATCATCAGGAATAAACTCCTCACCAAGCTCCACCATCTTCTGATAGACCTTAATCTTCTCATCGAGATTCTGGCAATCATCCAGCATCTCCCATACTTCTCCGTAACTAAGTCCCTTGAATTTATCTTCCATAATAGGTAGATGATTATAATAATCCAAGATCAGCTAAACGGTCCAAATGTTCACTAATGATTGAAGCCATATCATTCCATAGATTTCCATCGTACCGACTTACTTGCCCAGTATGAATAACCAATCTGTATTTTTGTGGATCTGTTGAGTAATGCGTGTAAAACCATTTCTTTTTTGATTTATTAGTATATTTCCCATAGGGTTCCCCATCCTTATTTCCATATTTTACATCAAATGTATTATCAATCTGTCTGTCTGTCCCTTCTCCTTGATTCCTTATATAGCCTCCACATGCCAAGATTACAACAGGGAAATCCTTAATAAAGGATGATTCTTTGAATAATTTCAGGCGTTCAGAAACACGCCCTAACACAAGAGCCCTTTCTCTACTATCAATAAATTTGCTGGATGTCTTGGGTATACTGCTTAATTCGGTAGTAAATGCAAACTGTTCAAAGTCTAGCATACCATCGACAGAGCTATTTGCACCTTTAACTTTACCAATAAGTGTTTGGTAATTACACCATGTGGTGTTATTCTTAAACTTACCGTCTTTTACTTCACCGCGTGGTTTTATAAATATTGAAGGGTCGTTATTACCTAATAAGTCCTTACAATATTTATAATTCTCATCCAATATCTGATCCAAATCATATTTTGTTTCTTTTGGAACATAGAGTTCTTGGCCAACAAGAAGTATTTGAGAAAATGGATTCCCAATACCACACCATTGGTGTCGTTCCTTACAGTTATTAATAAACTCTTCAAACTTTTTTGCTCTGTCCATAGTATCGCTATTTTGAGTAAATTCGTTTGCAAATATAGGTGTTTTCAATATCCTATCAAATCATTCACGGATATAAAATTTTCGACTATACAATTATCGTAAAAGGCAATGTTTTGGTAGAAAGCTTTCTTATAACAAGTTACCTTTTTCAACTAGGGTATTCCCACAATAGAGAAACGCCGTTTCACTATTAGCAAAACGGCGTTTCTCTAACAGCAATACGGCATATCGCTCAGAAAGGTTCGATGAATGATTACTGTCTGTCCGAAGGCTTCGGACTCTTTTATTCAAAGTATAAGGTCAGGACTATCATCTTGGAATGTCCGCCATCTATACTTTGGGTGAACTTGTGCAAGGTATTGTCTATTAGGTCTGAACGGTTCTTCTGGATAATGTCCATAAGACCGAAACAGAACTTGAGTTCAGGATTCAACTTGAAGAACGGCAGGTAGATGTCGCATCCCATTCCGACTTCCAAATAGCAATCAAAGGGCTTTAGCCTGAGTGCTCCGTGTTTACGAGCCGTAAGGTCGACCATAGGATTAAGACCGGCTATAAAATAGGGTCGGAAATTGTTGTAACGCGGAGCGGCAAACTTAACGTCAATGGGCAGTGACAGGTAGCAACTCTTGATGTTCTGCGTTGTATCTCGCTGAGTTACCTGTTCATGGAACACCAGATGTTTCTGACCAAAATGTATGGTTGGCGAAAAACGCAAGGCAAAATGATTGTTAAGACGCAATTCGCCCAGCACACCAACGGTGAATCCCGGGTTATAATTGTTAACATCAGCATACCACTCCTCCCCTTCCGGAGTTATATACCCGTTGTTACTCAACTCCAGATCCTGCAAATGGAAACCCAAGAGAAAGCCATAATGCAACTTGCGCTGATCCAGATAAGGACGGTTCATTACCTTACGCGGCTGAGCCACCGCTCCGCAGACACAGCAGAGCGCCATCAACGCCAAAACCAAAACTCTAATACGTATTTTCATCATGAAAATAACGTAAAAGTATAGAGCTTTATTGCATAAATCACTATTTTTGATGATAAAGTAAAAAAAAGAAAGCCAACATAGTGTATGAATCACTAAAATTAATTACCTTTGCCCCTACATTAATTCACATTCTCAATTCATAATTCTCAATTGAGATTTGAAGGAAGAAACGTTTAACAAATATAAATTATAAGATTATGGCATACGTAATTGGTGATGATTGTGTTGCATGCGGCACATGTATCGATGAATGTCCCGTAGGAGCTATCTCTGAAGGCGACAAGTACTCAATTGACCCCGAGCAGTGCACAGAGTGTGGTACTTGTGCAGATGCTTGCCCAAGTGGTGCAATTTCACTGTAAAAATTTTACCCCTTACCCCTCCTGTTAAGGAGGGGATTTTTTTTTGCATTAAAAAATAAAATAAGGGAACGCTTCCTGATTGGAGGCGCTCCCTTATTTATTCATCCCCCTACTTTTGAGAAAAAGGGGGACGTTCTCTCCTGTCCATTAGAAAGGACAGGAGAAAACACTTATTCACTTAACTACATACTTTTTGCCATTGACAATGTTGATACCCTTCTGGGCCTTCTTCAACTTCTGACCAGAGAGGTTGAAGATCTCCTTTGAAGCCTGAGAAGGAGTCTTGATAACATCATTGATTCCGTCAGGATCAGCATTGCTACCGCAATACTTGAGACGCCAGTTGTCCATTACAATCCAGTCGCCCTTTCCTGCAAGTTCAGCATCGGTTGGCTTACAGATACCGATACACAGATGGCCAGCCTCTTCCTCGGGGATAATGAAGGTAAGCTCGTTCCAATAAAGACCACAGGGGAAGTACTCAGTAGCTGCCTGCTGTGTAGCATTCATTGGCTGACCACTATATGTACCAGGCATAGTCATGCCACCATAGGTATAACCTATACCAGGCACCTTATTAGCCTCCATGTGAATGGACATAAGAGGAATAGTATCCGTTGAGGAAAGATCTTCCTCGCCATAGAATTGAGCACCTGCGAAAATAAAGGCGCGCTGAGCAGCAGCCTCGTGCTTGAGAACCTTCTCTACATGAGCCTGCTCTATACCATCACGATAGTAACCCTGAACCATCAACTTGTAGGTACCTGCAGGCAGTGCACGGTCTTCTTCATATGGCCAAAGATCCGTATAATTCTGGAAGAACACCTGGTCATAAGACTCCAATACAAAGTTGGGTAAGTTAGACCCACGACCAAGGATACTACCACCCGTGAAATTCCATTCACTATCGGTAAGACGCTGATCATATCCGGGATTCTTAATAAGGAAGGTTAGGTCTGCAGGATTATCCTCAGTTGCAGAAGAGATAAAGCCTAACATTTCCTCACGAGAAATAAACATCCACTGGTTGGTCTCCAATTCGGGAGAATGCAGGTCTGTATCAACTACATAGTAAGAGGGGGCGTACTTATTGTCGCCGCTACGCAGACCCAGCAGTTTCTTTCCACCAGGATTGAAGATGGTACCGTTGTAGCAGGTAGTGTCTGCATCACTGAAGGTCTGACCATACTGGGCAATGTTATATACATTAGGTTTGCCCTCAACGGGGATAAGTTCCCAAGAATTATTGGGTGCACAGTCAACATAACCGTTCCAGCCCATGAAATCCATAGAACCGATTTCACCGTTAGGACGGAAGGTCTCAAGGAGGAATGCGCCCTCGACAGCTTCTTCATCACCAGTAGGCAGACCATCCTCGTCAACAACATCCTTCATAGCCTGAACAAGCATCATTGGGTTAGAGGCATAGGCAAGAGCAAGGTGTGTACCCCAGTCTTCACCACCACAGAGGAACTGCTTGGCACCTACATTATATATATAATATCTGGGGGTAGGCTTGAAATCTTCATCTTCTTCAATGCCAATCCATTCCTGTGAAAGAACCTGAGGTGTGCAACCTACAAACTTCTCGGTACGACGCTCCATGGCGGTTGCCTTACGGGCATTACGCAGAGGTTCAAGATATTTGTTGAGGTCGCCAGATGTGGCACAAGTATCCAGAGCAGCAGTAGCATCAGTAAGAGCAGTGCCCCAGTAGCCAGTATCCTTCATCTTGCGGCAAATATCCCAAGTGTCCTTGAAAAGCTTAACGCTTGAACTATAAGCGAAGATAGCATTTGCATTAGATACCAACTCTCTGGCAAAGTTCTTAATCTCGGCAGGGTCATTCTTGTTCTCATCGAAGTCTTTATAAGCCTGGTCTATAAGAGCCTGAACATTACTATGCATCTTGTTTGTCAACAATGTATCTGTCTGAGCGTAAGCTATAGCTTCATTGAACTGCTTAACACTCTCATCGTAGTTAACTTCTTCTACGTTGATACCACAGTCATAGAACTTACCACCCCAGTTCTGCTGGATGTAAGTGGCAATAACGTTCTTACCTACATTGAGGTATCTGGCAGGAATATGAACCTGAACAGGGTTCTTGCCGTTGGTCCAACCAACATTCTTCTGCAACAAGTGACCGTTTACATAGGTCTCATAAACGTCATCGTGACAAACGTTCAGGGCGTAAGAAAGACGATCATTAATTCTGTCGAGCTCGAAGTTACGACGGATCCAGTAGTTGGTATTATCACCACCTGGCCAAACGGTCTGTACTTCGGCCATATAATCCTTATTACCAACAGGCATCATCTGGCTGTCCCACATAGAGTCATCGAAGTCAGGCAGTGTCCATGCCAGAGTCTCTACACGACCTGTCACCTCAGGAGCATCGGCTTCCTCGTAGACAATCTTTATGTCGTCAGGATTCTCTTTCTCCTCATCAGTTTTGGCTTCTCTGTAGTCGCCCTCACCGTTTTTAAGTGACTGGTCCCAAACATAGTACTTGGTGACACGCTTGCACATATGGAAGTAGTTGAAGTAATGAGTTCCTACCCAGAGTTCATTGCCGTCATCGTCCTTGATAGACAGATTACTAATCTTGATGGTAGAATTCTCTTCACCTCCGCCAAAGTCAAAGACAAGCTTCAGGTTATGGATAGCATCCTTTCCAGCAATCTCTGTCTCGAATTCCAAAGGTGTACCCTCCAGTATTTCCTCAACATCATCGTATGCTGTTGCATCTTCTTCGTCATTATCATTGTCGCAAATCTTAATGCGGACAGAAGAATAAGGGCAAGAAGCAGTCAAGGTAAACTTAACAGTATAGAACACACTTTCTTCCAATGGTATGGGGGTCTTGAAGTGAAGTTGTTCCTTCCATTCGCAATCATTATCTTCAACATTGCTGGCACCTGGCATAGTAAAGGTATATTCATCACCTTCCTGAGCCTCATAGAGTGCAGACCAGGGATGCTTGGGATTGTTACTGGGTGACTTACCGTCAAAGTTGTAACCACCAACATTATTGAAGAGTACCTTACCCTCCCATGGTTCAACATAACCCATTGCCAGACCTCCCTCTACTAATGTGTAGAGACCACAGTCGGCAAAAGCACCACCCCAGTTCTGATGAACACGAACAGCCAACAGATTCTCCTGACCATCAAGGAGGATTAACTTCTTCTGCTCGTCTGTCAGTTTATAAACCTCATCATTGTTCCAACCTTGCTTATAACGGGGAATACTGTCTAAGATTTCGTCTGTTTCCTTACCTTCATCATCTGTAGCATAGATATACTCATAATGATCAATCTCATATCCGGTCTTTGAGAAGATAAGCTGACCATTCAGATAATATTCACAAGGAGCGTCATCGTGACCACAAGCCAGATAAACATCACCGGAAAGCAGTCTGTTTGTGCTGAATGTACGACGGATATAAATGTCAGCAATCTTACTATTGCCAGTCCACTGGAACGACTTCATTCCATTCCATGTCTCATCGCTACTAAAAGGAGCTGTCTGCTCTGTCCACCTAAAGAAGCCATCCTCTGTACAGTCAAATTCATCTTCTGTAAGAGTTGTCTCGTCATAGCCAATCTCGTACCATGCTTTTCCGTTGGCATCCTTGGCAGGACCGTCCTCCAAGAGGATCAAATTGTAATTTCCATTCTTGTCGCTCCAATCCGATCCATAGTCATAATCAGGATTTACAACAAGAACCTTGGCCTTATATGGAGCTTTGCTCCATCGCGCCGAAGGAAGAATGGCAATGTTAGCACCCACGGCGGTAATTCCATCCTGAGCACTTACAGCAAGTGACATCAACACTGCTGCCATTGAGAGTAAAAATTTACGCATAATGATGTTGTTAAAGTTAATATAAAATATTCATTTGGTTACGTATTTGAGTACGCAAATGTATATATTTTTTTTACATTATATATTAACTTTAAAACATTTTCTTACCTCATTTTTCCAGAATTGACAAGATTGTATTGGGAAGAAATGTCAGACTGTAAATATCCGCAAAGGGGATTTGCCAAAATCGAAGCAAATCCCCTTTTATGCGAACAAATTCATTAATTTACACCAACTTATGCTCTTTTTTGAATCATTTAGAGAGCGAAACCTTGGCCATAACGGGGAAGTGCGTAGAAAGAAGACGACGCTTATAACCACCACCAGACTCCTGAGTGAAATAGGCACTCTGAAGCTGTCCGTAGGCCTTGACGGTAACATTATTCTTAGAAGCAAATACAAAGTCGAATCGGTCTGTACCATGATTAGCTTCAAGATCAAAGTTGTTTATCGTTCCGTATTCGGCACTGACAACGGGAGCCTGCTTGAAGCAATCATTAAACTTGACTGTAAATCTGCTATATGGCGCCTTGGATTCGCTGACGCCAAGATATCCGACTACGAAGCAGGGCAGATTATCAGGATTAATCTCAGTAATAGCTGTGCGAACACGCGATGCTGATGAAACAGAAACAGAAAGTTCAGTAGAGAAGCAGATATTGAAGACATAGAAAGCCTTATCGTCTTTCTGCAATCTTACCCATGAACATATACTGCCCTCCGGCATTTCGCTGACTGTACCACATGAATCCAGCTGAAGAGAACTTTTGTAAAGGATATCTCCTGCAACACTGTAGCCTGTCATGCGCCTGGTAATTTGCGAAAGCTGGGATTCTGTAAAAGACTGCAGTCCCAGAACATCAGGCTGCTCATAGTTGAACAAATCACAGATAGGAGTCATACGATTTGTCCACTTGTCACCACCATCGCCATAAAGTTTCTCTTCATCTGCTGATGTTACGTAGAAACTGCCAATATAAAGGTTCTGGGCGTATGCGCAATACGTCATCAGAAATAATATGATAATTGTTAATGTCTTTCTCATAGCTACTTAATAATTTTCTTCCCGTTAATAATGTTGATACCCTTATGCATCCTGCTCAGACGCTGTCCAGCCAAGTTATAAATGGTTCCCTCGCCTCTGGAGAAGGTTGGGGTGAGGCTGTTAATACCATTAGGACTATCGTTGGAGTACACACCATCATAACACCAAACACGTTGGTGACTTGTCTGAAGCATGGGATAAGGATCTGCCAGGATCGTTACATCTGAACTGGGGAGTGTCTGATACCAGTTAATCACAGACTGGTCTCCGTTCAACTTGTAGCAAACCTCACCACTTGCCAACTGCTCAGCAGTAACGGCTGTGGCACCAGTAGCAGAAGATGTCTCTGTTTCTGTACCGAAGGCTTTCAACGTCTGACCGTCCAGGTAATAGAGATCAGTAGGAAGAGTGGACATAGCCTTTACCTGACGGCCCATAATCTGACCGGCATAAGATTCGTTACCACTTACTGTACCCACATTGACACAATTGGAAACCTTGAAGCCCGCATAATTTACATAACCCAAGATGCCACCTGTGTTTGTCTCACTGCCCTTCGACTTGACAGAACCGTAGTTGATAGAATTGGAGATTCTATTGTTAGTACCATCAGCATAACCCACAATGCCACCAACAGTATTAGTGCCAGCATCAGAGAGTGTACCTGTATATGAGCAACGGCTGATGGTAGAGCTGGCTGCAATTGTGCCGGCAATTCCCCCCAGGTGCCTTGTGTCATTATTAGCCTTGCTTGAAGTGATGTTCAAGGCAGAATGAACGTCCGTGATGGTGGAAGCATCAGCATATCCTATAGCGCCATGTTCGCTGGTCCATTCTGCAACAGTAAGAGAACCGCTGAGCTGGAAATCCCGGATGGTAGCACCTGACGTCTTTCCGAACAGGCCGGAGTACGACTTGCCCGTCTTGACGGTAAGGTTCTGAATGGCATATCCCTGACCGTCGAACGTGCCTGTATAGGGCTTGCTCTCCGTTCCAATAGGCAGCCAACCGTTTACATTTTTCATATCAATGTCATTCAGCAGAACAGCCTTGGCAGCTGCATTCTGTGAAAAACCAGCCTTACCATTTACGATGTAAGAGAAAACCAGCAAATGCTCTGGAGTAGAAAGTTGGTAAACACCATTGACTGATGGTGGAGGAGTTGTAGGAAGCTCAGCCATCTCCGGATTCCTAATGGAAAGCTTGGCAAACACAGGGCTATGGTCTGAATAGGCCCTTAGATGATAGTCGACAGAACCGCTTTCAGAATAGTAACATGGATTAAACACAGCATAATGATCGATATTGAAGGCGCGGGTGACAAAGATGTGGTCGATACGTCTTAACTCGCCACTGACTGTACTATAGCCATTAGCATTGAAACCGGGACAAGTGCCATTGGTAATGAATTTCTGTTTGGCACGGACATAGCAGTCATATAGAAATCCTGAGTTGTAGAACAGTTTATATGCATCGCCTGTCTGCACAGCATTATAGTCGCCCGATATAATTACAGGAGCTGTCTTGCTTGCAATCTCCTCAATCTTCTGCTTTATGAGATAGTATGACTGCTGACGGTTTGTCTCGTCAAGGTCCAGATGGGTATTGAAATAATAGATGACCGTACCCGTGGGCTTGTGGAAGAACTTACCCCATGTACAAATTCGGTAGTACGAGGTGCTGCCTCCTTTACTTGGAAATCCTTTAGAGGGTTTGTAGGGAGTGTCGCTCAACCAGAAGTCGCCATTGTCAAGAAGCACCAGAGTCTCCTTTCGATAGAAAATAGCAGAAAACTCACCGCTATTGACACCATCTGTTCTGCCAACACCGATAGAACCATAAGCGCTTAGCCCATTACGCATATCGGTCATCTGAGAAGAGATAGCTTCCTGAACGCCAAGCAAGTCAGGCTGCTGGAAGTTGACAAGATTAATAAGGTATGTACGCCTAGTGGCCCATCCGTTACCGGCGTTTGTGTCGCTGCTATTCTTGTTCCTTAGGTTGTAGGAACAAACCGACAGCTCCTGAGCATATGCCGAACAGAAAACCAGAAGCACAAAGCTTAACTGTAGTAGTATTTTTTTCATCAATTATAGATTTAAGTTGTTTCTTCAAAGGTTTTGTGTTTTCAGGGTTAGAATTGTTCAAGGTAGGCTATTCTGCTTTCTGTGCTTGGATGCGTACTGAAGAGGTTGCTGACCATGGAGGTGAAACTACTCTTGAATTCAGGCGGTCGAATGATAAAGAGCTGAGCTACATCCTCGCGGTCCGTATCTCCCAAACCAGGGTCATAACTTATCTTACGCAAAGCAGAAGCTAAAGCCAAAGGATTACCTGTTAGCTCGGCACCTCCGGCATCTGCCATATATTCGCGTTTCCTGCTGATAGCAAAACGGGTAAGTAACGTGAATACATATCCGATGGCTGATAAGACAAAGGCAACAAGCATGACCAACATGATGGAGGCTCCACCATTCTTGTTGTTACTGCTCCTTCGCCTGTCGCCACCAAACAAGAAGGTATTCCACATAATGCGGACTGCCAATGTCATGATGGTACTCATGATACCGACAAAGATGATGCTGACAATGAGCAGACGGGTATCACGATTACGGATGTGCGTCAACTCGTGTGCTATCACGCCTGCCAATTCCTCATCATTCAGACGGTTACAAATACCTGTGGTTACAGTTACAGTATAGCTGTTGTTATCTATTCCGCTGGCAAAGGCATTCAGTTGAGGGTCATCAATGACATTTATCTTGGGCATTGGCATGCCACAAGACATGGTGAGATTCTCTACTATATTATATACGCGAGGATTCTCCCTACGCTCAAGGGGTCGTGCACCTGTGGCACGACGTATCATTGCCGTATTGGTGAAGTATGCGATGGCAAACCACACACCTACAATGCCCACCACCCAGGGCAGGATGCTCATCATCTCGTAGTTCACGTAATCCCAATCCACACGGGTAACCTGTCCATAATACGGATCAGAAACACCCCAATAATTGAGGATTACCAGAAAGAGATAGACCATCCCCAAGAGGATACAGGGAAAGAGTATGAGCAACAGCAGGCTCTTGAAATTATTACTGGCCTGCTGTGTATGTATACCAACGTACTTCATCCTATCAGTTTAGAATTTTACTTCGGGAGCCTTCTGTACAGCAGCACGCTCTTCCTGAGGAACCTCGAACATGGGCTCCTGATGGAAACCGAACATTCCGGCAAACAGTACAGCGGGGAAACTCTGAACAGCTGTGTTGAGCTCCTTGGTGGCACTGTTGAAGAAACGACGAACGGCAGCCAACTTATTCTCTATGTCAGCCAGCTCGGTCTGCAACTCCAGGAAGTTCTGGTTGGCCTTCAGGTCGGGATAAGCCTCTACACTAACCTTCAAACCTGCCAACGCACTACTCAAAGCATTCTCAGCCTGAATCTTGTCATTCAGAGAAGTTGCTCCCATAGCAGCAGTACGGGCAGCGGTCACACGCTCCAGCAAACCTTTCTCATGCTCGGCATAACCCTTTACCGTATTTACAAGGTTAGGAATAAGATCATATCGCTGCTTCAACTGAACATCAATATTGGCAAAAGCATTCTCGCGGTTATTACGGAGAGCTACCAAATTGTTATAGATACCAATAATCCAGACAACAAGAATTACAGCAATAACTGCTACTACGATTAATGCAACCATAATTTTTCTGTTTTATATGTTAAACATCATTTTTGCAATGCAAAGATAGTGATTTTTCTAAATAAAGATATCAATTAGTGAAAATAAACAACATTTTTTGAGGAAATTTCAGACCATTTCAGAAAAAAGTCCTATCTTCGCACGCTTAAATATCAGAAGGTACACAATGAGACAACTTAAAATCACAAAGAGTATCACCAGCCGCGATAGTGCTTCGCTGGATAAGTATTTGCAGGAAATCGGACGTGAAGGACTTCTTACTGTTGACGAGGAGGTAGAACTGACTCAACGAATAAAGAAAGGAGACCGCCGAGCTCTTGACAAACTGGTTCGTGCTAACCTGCGTTTTGTGGTTTCCGTTGCCAAACAGTACCAGAACCAGGGTCTCTCCCTACCCGACCTTATCAATGAGGGTAACGTGGGACTTATCAAGGCAGCTGAGAAATTCGATGAGACTCGTGGTTTCAAGTTTATCTCCTATGCCGTATGGTGGATTCGTCAGACTATTCTGCAGGCTTTGGCTGAGCAGAGCCGTATTGTACGTCTGCCCCTGAACCAGGTTAGTGCCGTTAACAAGATCACAAAGGCTATGACCAAGTTCGAGCAGGAGCACGAGCGCAAGCCCAGTGCTGATGAGTTGGCTGAACTGGTTAACGAACTGCCCGAGAAGATTAACGACTCCCTGCGTGCCAGTGGCCGCCACGTGAGTGTGGACGCTCCCTTCGTAGAGGGCGAGGAAAACAGTCTGCTGGACGTAATGCAGAACCCAGATTCACCAATGGCTGACAAGAGTCTGGTGAACGAAAGCCTGGCAACAGAAATTGACCGTGCCCTGAGTATGCTTAACGAGCGCGAGAAAGATATTGTGGAAATGAGCTTCGGCATCAATCACCAGGAAATGACTCTGGAGGAAATCGGTGAGCGCTTCGGACTGACCCGTGAACGTGTTCGTCAGATTCGCGAGAAGGCAATCCGCAAACTCCGCAGCGGCAGCCGCAACAGCCTGCTCCGCTCTTACCTGGGATAATTTTCAACCAAAAATACACAAGAAGGAGGCTTTGAGACATTCAAGGCCTTCTTTTTTATTCCCAACGTGGGAATTATTTGTTCCCATACTGGGAATGAAATATTCCCAGTATGGGAACAAATTCTCCCTAGTGAGAAACTTATACCCTTACCTTATTTAAAGAAAGAGAGGTCCTGTTCTATATACACCACTACCCTATCCGTTCCGAAAGCCGTATAGAAATAACTACTGATTTCACCTATATGCTCTTCCCACTGGTCACGTACAAAGCTATTAGGTACAGCAATCAATACATTCTTATCTCTTACCGCCCAAAGATCACAACAGGTCATATAAGTATTGTAGAACATCTCGCCCAGCCTTTCCTTGGCACGTTCCATCCACCAGTCGTATTTCTCCCTGAAAGCCGGCTGAACAAAGGGACGCTCCGGAGTATCATCAAAGATTTCCTCGGCAACATCGAATTTGGGTTCACGAGACTGTTGCTTTGTTAACCAATTATAGAGAACCTCCGTTACATAGGCATGGACATTGTCCGGCTGATGCTGTTCTATCAGTTTGTCAATCCTTGCCAGTTCGTCTTTCAGGTCAAGTCCATCATAGATGTAATTCTGCAGTCGTTCCCACTCCATGGGTTGCAAACGGTACTTGGTAATAAGGTCCGAATGTACCTGCCCCAGGAAGTTCTCGTGATTTTGGGCCTGCCCCATCTTACCTTCTATAATAGTAAAGCGGATACTCTCTGGGTTACCTCGGGTGACACCACGCGGATAGACCGGCTTATAGTCAAAACAGAATTCCACCTTTCCCTCTTCCGAAAGCTTTTTCATTTCGCGCTGAACAGGATCCAGAACATCTCTGTGGAAAGCACCATACTTCAGGTAATGGTCATCAACAATCTTCTTGTGGTCCTTGCTGTAAGTGAGTACACCGAAAAACTCTTTTAGGTCAATATAGTTTACATTACAAGATCCTATTCTACGCCAGGCACTAAGATAAATGTAAAGACGAGGCGTCCTGGGACTACGGCATAACTGTGTAATTCCCTTCAGATGGCGGGTATATCCTTTCTTTAAATTAAGGATTTCCCTGGCACTTTCATCCACCATCTGAATACGGATAAAACCCTTTCTTCTGAATCCGCTCTTATAACCCATCTTCTCGCCTTCCGCATTAAGGTCGGCAGTCGGGAACTCTATCTTATGAAAGATGTTCTGCTTAACATCATACCATGTATCCTCCTTTTCGTCGTAACGCTTATACGACATATCAACCTTCAACAATGCATCACATGCCGTCTCAAGCTCACCATATTTCTTGGGACTGATACCAAGCTCCTTTAGCGGAATCTCAAAGTTAAGAAGATTTCCGCTCAAATCCTCTGGCTTGAAAAGCGTGGACATGCTGTCAAAACTTAACTGTTCTTTTATGCGGTCTTGCAATTGAGCAATAATGGCAATCATCAAATTCGTCTGGACAAGCGAAAAGTTACCACGTATCTGAGTGTACGTGATAGGATTCATGATAAAGTCAATATCATTATTCTGCGAGATGGACTGCACCAACTCGTTTGTTTTGCTTACAATAGCAGGACCTTTTTTCTTTGCCATATTAGTCCAAAATTAAGTTCTGGGGGCAAAAATACTCCATTTCAACGAAACTTCCAAATTTTATAACCAGAAAATGTTCCGAACTTTCGCAATTTGGTGTTTCAATATATCCAACCTGAATCATCATCTCTTTATTACCGATGTGTAACGTACTATATGCCCGTCCTCTGCCATGGTTTCACACCCAGATGATACTAAACACTCGCATATAGATGTTACCGTAGTATCCAACCACTATTATTACAGGCTCCCTACCATAGTTTACCCTACTCCCCTACCCTGTGTTTATACATTATTATAAAATAATACATTATTATATAGAGTAATTGTTCCCGAACTTCGCACCAGGCGTACATATACGTCAATTGTTCCTAACGTTCGCACCTATGTTCCCGAACTTCGCACCAAAAGCCCCTAAACCTCGCAATAAGTGTTCCGGATATTCGCACCAAGTGTTCATAAAGTACGCACCTTCCTATGTCTAAGCGACTAAATATCAACAACATAGCGCATAGCTATATTATTATAAATAAACATTATAATAAAATGTGAAAGAAAAGTTCTTTTCGAAGTATATTCTTATTTCTATTATACATCAACGTATCTTGTTGTTTTATAGATATTTATCCTCTATTAGGTGCGTAGAATGTGAACATTTGGCGAGAACTTTGGGAAGACTTGGTGTGAACTTCATGTACATCTGATGCGGAGATCAGGAACACTTCCTTTATATATATACTTTGTATATATGTAGAAGCGCATGTTTCCCTACGATATGTATACACCTGGATAGTTGTATATCTAAATATCTGAGTATTCAAATATTGAAGTATAAAGAAATCTGTGTATCCGGGTATTAGAATACGGAAGTATCTGAATATACAAATCTGCATATATGGGAGTATATAAATATAATAAGGTATTTGTGCGTATGTGAATATCTATAAGTATGTGTGAGTATTTGTAAATATTTGTTGTGTTTTGTGCGGTTATAGCGTCATGTATGCAGAAATATCCAAGAATATGGGTATTTTTATATGTAAATATTTGAAAATATTTGAATATTTCTTTGTTGTTTTGTGATAAAAGACTAAATTTGCCCCATAAAATCACAAAAAGACACATTTTATTGTATGTCACAGGTTATTTCTTTATTACACGATAAAGGCGGTTGTGCTAAGACAACCTCTTG
Organism: Bacteroidaceae bacterium; assembly: GCA_017619585.1. The sequence continues at coordinate 72,830 of JAFZSA010000042.1, read as the reverse complement.
TGTTAATCTGGGTTTTGCTTTATGGCTGTTAGGGAAAAAGGTGTTACTTATTGACACTGACCCTCAGTGTAATATGACTGATACGGTTGACAAGACCGTACATCTTGAAGCGGAAAGTACCATATATGAATGGCTTCATGACTTCAAGCCAGGGGAAATGAGATCTCTTCCTATTTATACAAGATATGATGGATTAGATTATGTGCCAGGTAGTCATAGTATGAGTAACATCAATGCAGAGTTGCAGTTGATGTACAATCGTGAGCATAGACTTGAGAACTTTCTGAACACTGTTGATCCGGAGTCTGGTGCGAAGATCAGGAACATGTATGATTACATCTTTATTGATTGCGCTCCAGGAGGTGAGACACTTATGAACACTAATGCTCTTGTGGCTAGTGACTATGTTATTGTTCCTACTGAGGCTGGAATATACAGTTTGCAGGGTTTACCCAGATTACTTGATTACATAGAGAAGGTCAGAACGCAGTTACATTGTCCTGTTTCCATTCTTGGTTACCTCTTGGTTCGCTGGGATGCTCGTAAAGCTATCAGTAAAGAGGTCAAGGCTTATTATAGCAATCAAGACGAGGTGAAGGCTCCCCTCTTCCCTGTTAACATCCGTGAATGTGTCAGGTGTACTGAGAGTGTTGCTTATGAAATGTCTCTCTTCGAATATAGTCCTGACTGCACTGCAGCTGATGATTATATGAGGGTTGCTGAATATATGATTGGAAGGAAGGCACGTCCCAAGACTTGGACTCCGGTTCGCTGGGGACAAATAGCTAATACAGCCTTCAAGCGGTTCATGAAGGAGAGGGAAGCGTAATACTCGGATACGCAAACATTCAGGTGTTTGAATATTCAAATATTTGAAAATATACAAACATATAAACATTCGTATATATGGCTATTAAGAAAGGAAGTCTACCTATCGCACAGGTAGCTAAGGATGCCAGCAGAAACTTTGTACAACCAGTTCCTCTGGCAACAAATGAAGCAGTACGTACACAGATTGTACAGGAAACTCCTGCTCCTAAGGCTCTGAAAAGGGTATGTAAGATTCAGAAGGTAGGTGGTTTCTCCTTCTTTACTTCTGAAGAGGATAGGAACGCACTTGATTTTATTGCTTTCCGTAACAAATTTGAAAAGCAGAATGTCGTCCGTGCAGCGTTGCATCAGTTCTTGCAGCAACACTACCAAGAGGGAGTGGGACTCGACCAAGCTGCGTTGGCACAGTTGGCCGAGTACGAGAACTCCATCTATGAATGGGTATAGGGTAGGGGAGTAGAAATTACTCCTTTACCAGACATGCATCTAGAAGGGTAGCAATGGCTTCGCGGTCAAGGTGCTGTCCAATGAAGACCAGTTTCTGCATTCTGTCACCGTATTGCTCGTCCCAATCGCGACGCAATCCTTCGTTTTTCTGCATGAAAGCTTCAAGTTCATCTTTGGGCATGGTTGCATACCATTGACCTGCATTCGTCAGTTTAACTTGTTTGCCTGCCTGCTCGAAAAGGTAACACATGTCTTCTTCACCCTTGAAGTAGCAGATACCTTTGGCGCGGATGATGTTTTTAGGCCAAAGGCGGGCAACAAAATGATCGAAGTTACTTAGGTCGAGGGGCTGGCGACGGTAATAAACGTATGTGCCGATGCCGTATTCCTCTGCTTCACCTTCTCCATGATGATGATGGTGGCATCCACAGTTGCAATGCTCGTTATGATGATGGTGGTGTCCGCACTCAGGGCAAACCTCTTCGTCATCATCATCATGCTCATCGTGATGGTGATGATGTTCTTCGTCTGAGTGGTGGTGGTGATGACCTTCCTCTTCTGAATGATGATGACCTTCCTCCTCTTCATCAGGATGATGGTTTTCTATCTCGTTAATCCAGGCTGCAGAGGTAGCCACTTCTTCGAAATTGAAGAGATTTGTGTCCAGAATCTTATTCAGTTCCACATCTCCGTAATTACATTCAATAATTTCCGCTTTAGGCTGTAAGGCACGAAGTATTTGTTTCGTCCTTTCCAACTCATGTGGTTCTACATCGGCTGCTTTATTCAGCAGAATGATGTTACAGAACTCAATCTGTTGGATGACCAGGTTTTCTATGTCATCTTCCTCCAAGTTCTGTTTCATCAAATCATTTCCGTTGGCAAACTCATCCTTCAGACGCAGTGCATCCACTACGGTAACAATGCAGTCAAGTTGGGGAACGCCATTCTTAATAACTTCTGGTGCCATTGATGGGATAGAGCAGATGGTCTGGGCAATGGGAGCGGGCTCACAAATTCCACTGGCTTCTATAACTATGTAGTCAAAACGATGTGTGGCAATGATGTCATAGAGTTGTTGTACCAGATCCATCTTCAGCGTACAGCAGATACAACCGTTCTGCAAGGCCACTAGGCTGTCGTCTGTTTGGCTTACAATTCCTCCCTTCTGTATTAAGTCAGCATCTATATTCACTTCACCAATATCATTTACAATGACAGCAAAGCGTATTCCTTTTTCGTTAGAAAGTATTCGGTTCAATAATGTAGTCTTTCCGCTGCCAAGGTAGCCTGTGAGCAGCAGAACAGGGATATCGTACTTGTTCATGAGATTGAATTATTTATTTTGGAATGCAAAGTTACATCTTTTTGCATTCAGTGGCAAATAAATAGATATTTATTTCCATCATATAGTTTTTTTGTTTATTTTTGCCAACTGATACCCTTAAAATGGGCAAAATAGAAAGATGAGTAAACTTAATACATATCATTTCCTAACATTTGTAATACTTTTGTTTTCTGCTGCTTCTGTTAATGCTCAGCAGACTGAAAACAAGTTAACCGGAACCCCCATCGGTTCCACCAGCGTAGATTATAGTACAAATCCAGTCAGCCCGTCTACCACGGTTAATACGCCTGCCTGTGCTTTTGATGGAAACACCAAGACTTTTTATGCGTCTTATGATAGGAGCAGAACTTGGGTAGGCTTGGATTTGGGTACTCCCCATGTAATAACCAAAGTGGGTTGGTGTCCTCGCGAGAGCCAACCTAAACGTGTACAGTTGGGTATCTTTGAGGGTTCTAATAGCCCCGACTTCCTAGATGCTGTTCCCCTTTATTTGATTCCTGAAGGCGGTACAGCCAACAAGTTGGATTATGCGGATATTAACGTGAGCAGGGGATTCCGTTATGTCCGTTATGTTGGTCCTAATGATGTGCGTTGTAACATAGGCGAGTTGGAATTCTATGGTTATGAAGGCGAGGGCGATGACAGTAAGTTTTATCAGATAACCAATCTGCCTACTGTTAGCATTCATACCTATAGTGGCAATGATCCCCAAAGTAAGACCACGGAGATAGAAGCCAACATCACTATCACTTATGATGGTGGTACCCGCATTCAGGAGTATCCTATCCTAACCAAGGGTAGGGGAAATGCATCGTGGGGTTTCCCTAAGAAGCCATGGCGTATCAAGTTCAACGATGGCAAGAGTCATCATATGCTCAAAGGTTCTTCTCTTGAGAGTCCCGCTAAGGCCAAGAAGTGGACACTTATCAACAACTATGGCGATAAGACGTTGATGCGAAACATTCTGGCTTTCGAGATCAGTCGTCGCCTGAATATGCCCTACACTGTTTATTGCCAGCCTGTGGATGTTATCATGAACGGTGAGTACAAAGGTTGCTATCAGCTTTGCGATCAGATAAGTGTCGATCCCAATCGCGTTCCTGTTGTGGAGATGACGCCAGATGATAAGGAAGATCCGTTGATAACAGGTGGATATCTGATAGAGATTGATGCCTATGCCAATCAGGAGCCCTCATGGTTTACCAGTGGCAGAGGTATTCCTGTTACTATCAAGTCTCCCGATTCTGACGAGATTACTACTGTACAGAGCAAATACATAAAGGATTATTTCAATTTGCTTGAGACGGATCTCTGGAAGTCCAAATATACTGATCCCGCTGAGGGCTTCCGTCGCCGACTGGACCTTGAGAGTTTCCTGAAGCATTTTATCATTGGAGAGTTCTCTGGCAATATGGACACGTATTGGAGTACGTATATGTACAAGAACCGCGAGGAAGATCAATTCATAGTTGCTCCATGTTGGGATTTTGACCTAGCATTCGATAATGACAAACGTATCTATCCTGTTAACGGTCGGTCTGACTGGGCCTATACTGGCGGTAGTGCGGCACCCAACATGAGGTCCTTTGTTTCCCGCATCCTTTCGGACAAAGCTGCCAAACAGCAAATTGTTGATATCTGGTCAGATGCCCGTGACTGTGGTCTCTTCACCGCCGAGTCTTTTGTTGCCTATGTTGACAGTATGGCTCAGGTGCTTGATGCATCCCAGAAGCTCAATTTTATCCGCTGGCCTATTTTGAACACCCCTGTACATCAGAATGTAAAGGCCTATGGTAGTTACGAGGCCGAGGTGGAGGTGGTGCGTAAGTATTGCCGTGAGCGTGTTGCATGGATAGACAACTTCCTTAATTACAAGGCTGCTCCTGTTTATAAGGACAGCACCTATTACATTTCCAATGCAGAGGAGTTGATGGCCTTTGCGCATGCAGTCAGCATGGGAGCCAACGGGTCTAATGCCTATCTTACAGCCGACATAGACATGGCAGCTTATTCTGCTGAATATGTCCCCATAGGTACTGAGGCTAAGCCCTATTGTGGATCTTTCGATGGAAGGTCTCACCGTATTCTTAACCTCAATATCAAGGGAGAAAACGGCTTTGGTGTCTTCGGAACTGTAACGGGCGGTGCCACCATCAAGAATTTTGTACTGGACAGCAGCAGCTCTATCACTGGCGGTGCTTATGTAGGAGTCGTTGGTGTTAGCTCCGGCTCAGGACTTGTTTCTATCTCATGTGTGGGTAACGAAGCGAATATTACCGGTACGGCACAGAATGTGGCAGGCATCATAGGTTGCAATATGGACTCATCCTGCGAGTTCTTCATTTCTGATTGCTATAATACCGGAACCATCACTGGTGGTTATGAAAGCGCTGCCGTTTGTGGCTGGATAGGCAATAACGGTGTTGTGCAGAACTGTTGGAATATAGGAACAGTCACTGGGTATGCATGGGGCAATGATATGGTCCGTGGCAGTATTACGTTGGATAATTGCTACAGTACCTTTGAAGGTCAGGCTACCGTTATCTCTATGGAATCTGTCGCCAGTGGCGAGTTGTGTTATAACCTGAACAAGGGTGCCACAGAGGGTGTCTGCTGGTTTCAGAATATAGGAAAGGATGTACATCCTGTCTTGGACAATTCTCATTTAACCGTTTACAAGGCAGAAGACGGCTCATATTATAACAAGAGTAATTTCAAGGGCGATATTAACAACGACGGCATGGTTACGCAGGAGGATATCTCGCTGTTGGCAGATTATATCCTGAATCCTACAGATCCAGACTTCTCTTTCTATAGGGCCGATATGAACAATGACAATGCCATTGATGTCTATGATATGATAGCCATACGCAATTACATAGATGGTAATCCGCAGAAGGAGGAGACCTTTACGGCTCGCCTCTATGCCTCCAACACAAACATAAAGGCAGGCGGAACGCGCAAGGTTACCGTCACACTGTCGGCAGCCCAGACTGCTACGGCATGGCAGGCCGACATAAAGTTTGGTCCCAAGCTTTCTGCCAAACCAGAGTCAGTACAGTTAGGTACTATCGTCTCAGAATCGCACATTGTCAGAGTAGGGCAGACCGAGGATGGTATCAGGCTCATTGTCTATTCTCCCACTCAATCCTCCCTTCTTAACCGGACGGGTGCGGCATTCTACTTTATCTTAGATGCCGACTCTGCTTTTGCGGATGCTTCCACTTTCTCGCTGAGCAATATCCGTGTTGCAGCAACTGACGGCTCACATGCAGAAGTCGGTGATGCATCATATAACGTCACTTTTTCCAAGACGTATGTCAGCAGCATTGTATTCCCTGAATCTGATGTTACCATCATGCAGGGCAGTCAGACAACTCTTACTCCTACCGTTTTGCCAGTCTTGGCTACCGAGAAGGATATTACCTGGTCAACTTCAGATGCTACTATAGCTTCTGTAGACCAGCAGGGCAATGTTGTCCCAGGCAATGTTGGTGATGCCGTTGTTACGGCAACAGCAACTGACGGCAGTCGCATTTCTGGTAGTGTAAACATCCACGTCCTGGATCCTATGGTAGTAGGCATCCTGCCCTTAAGTGATCTGCCGGCTGATGCAGAGATTTACGACCTTGCGGGTCGTAGATTTAATTCACAATTCACAATTCATAATTCTCAATTAAAGAAGGGTGTGTACATTGTAAACGGTAAGAAAGTATTACTCAAGTAAAAGAACATAATTCACTAACCAATAACCTATATTAAAAGATATGACACTGATTAAATCCATTTCCGGAATCCGAGGAACTATCGGAGGTAGTGCAGGTGACACCCTCAATCCTCTTGATATTGTTAAGTTCACATCGGCTTATGCTACGTTGATTCGTCGTACCACCAAGGTACAGAGTAATAAGATTGTTGTGGGTCGTGATGCCCGCATCTCAGGTCCCATGGTCAAGAATGTTGTCTGTGGAACCCTTATGGGTATGGGCTTTGATGTTGTCAACATCGGCTTGGCTACCACTCCCACCACCGAGATTGCCGTTACCATGGAGGGTGCCTGTGGTGGTATCATCATTACTGCCAGCCATAACCCCCGTATGTGGAATGCCCTGAAGTTGCTGAACGAGAAGGGCGAGTTCCTGAACAAGCAGGAGGGCAATGAGGTGCTTCGTATTGCCGAGGCAGAGGACTTCGAATATGCCGATGTTGACCACCTGGGTAGCTATCGCGAGGATGACACCTACGACCAGAAGCACATAGATATGGTGCTTGGTCTCGACCTTGTGGATGCCGAAGCCATCAAGAAGGCCAACTTCCGTGTTGCTTTTGATAGCGTCAATAGCGTAGGTGGGGTTATCCTTCCTAAACTCTTTGAGCAGTTGGGTGTGAAAACCGTTACAGGTCTCTTTACCGAGCCCACTGGCGACTTCCAGCACAATCCCGAACCTCTGGAGAAGAACCTTGCAGACATTAAGGCTCTCATGCAGAAGGGCGGTCACGATATCGGTTTTGTTGTCGATCCCGATGTTGACCGTTTGGCCCTGTTCTGCGAGGACGGCACCATGTATGGCGAGGAATATACTCTTGTTACTGTTGCCGACTACATCCTGCAGCACACCCCTGGCAATACCGTCAGCAACCTCAGCAGTACCCGTGCCTTACGCGATGTAACCCGTAAGTACGGATGTGAGTACAATGCCGCTGCCGTTGGCGAGGTGAATGTTGTTACCAAGATGAAGGAGACTGGTGCCGTTATCGGTGGAGAGGGCAATGGCGGAGTTATCTATCCTGCTGCCCACTACGGTCGTGATGCCTTGGTAGGTATCGCCCTTATTCTTACCTATCTGGCCAAGAAGGGTATGAAGACTAGTGAGCTTCGTGCCACCTATCCTCCTTATTTCATTGCCAAGAACCGTATAGACCTCACTCCTGATACCGATGTAGATGCTATCCTGGCTAAGGTAAAGGAACTCTACAAGAACGAGGAGGTAAATGATATAGACGGTGTTAAAATCGACTTCCCCGACAAGTGGGTTCACCTGCGCAAGTCCAATACTGAGCCCATCATCCGTGTCTATAGCGAGGCCAGCACCATGGAGGCTGCCGACGAGATAGGCAAGAAGATCATGGACGTAGTTTACCAAATGGTCTGATTCAATTAAGAATTATGAATTAAGAATTATGAATTAAAGAAGCACACCTATGTTAACACAAATCATCAATGGCCGAATACTGACCCCACAGGGGTGGTTAAGGAATGGTAGCGTAATATTACGCGACGGTAAGATACTTGAAGTCACAAACTGCGATCTGGCAGTCATCGGAGCAGAGCTCATAGATGTCAAGGGAATGTACGTGGTGCCCGGATTCATAGAAATGCACGTGCACGGAGGCGGCGGAGCCGACTTCCAGGAAGGTACAGAGGAAGCCTTCCGCACAGCCGTTGCTGCTCATGCCAAGTACGGAACCACCAGCATTTTCCCTACATTGAGCAGTAGTACTGTTCCTATGATAGAGAAAGCTGTAGAGACCTGTAACAAACTGATGAAGGAGAAGGACAGCCCTATCATGGGTCTTCACCTCGAGGGTCATTACCTCAATCCCAACAAGGCAGGTGCTCAGCAGCCCGACTGGCTGAAGAACCCGGATCCCAATGAGTATATTCCCATAGTGGAACACTCTGATTGTCTGGCTCGCTGGGATGCTGCTCCCGAGCTGCCCGGAGCCTTGCAGTTTGGTAAGTATTGTGCCGAGAAGGGCGTTCTTCCCAGTATTGCCCATACCAATGCCGAGTACAGCGATGTCCGTTCGGCCTTTGAGGTAGGCTTTACTCACGTTACCCACTTCTACAATGCCATGCCTGGTTTCCACAACAAGCAGGGATACAAGTACGAGGGAACGGTAGAGAGTGTCTACTTGATTGATGATATGACCATAGAGTGTGTAGCTGACGGAATACATGTTCCTCCTACCATCCTGCGTATGGCCTACAAGGTAAAGGGTGTAGAGCGTATGGCTCTTATCACAGATGCCCTGGCCCCTGCAGCAGCTCCCAAGGATGCTAAGGCCTATGACTCACGCGTCTATGTCGAGGACGGTGTCTGCAAGCTCACCGGTTCCGGTGCTTTGGCAGGTTCATGTGCTACCTCAGACCGTCTTATCCGCACCATGGTACAGCAGGCAGATGTGCCCCTCGAGGATGCTGTCAAGATGATTACCGATACGCCTGCCCACATCATGGGCATTCAGGGACGCAAGGGTACCCTCTCTCGTGGTAAGGATGCCGATATCGTAGTCCTCGACGAGAAGCTCCGCGTTCGTTGCGTTTGGCAGATGGGTAAGATTATTGAGAACTCGCTGTTTAAATAGAGACCCCTCTTCAACTCCCCCGAGGGGGAGTGTTAATTCTGGAGCAAGGGGCGAGGAGCAAGGGGCAAGAGGATAGTTATACACTAATAGTTCAAAATTCAAAATTCAAAATTACGCTAACCCCTAACCCCTAACCGCAAAACATTACTCTTGCCCCTAACCACTTGCCCCTTGCCCCTAAATTTAAATAGAGTATGAAGAATCCTATTACTTGTGTTCGCGAGGCCTGGCATCGTTTCATGCATAACGATGCCTTGCGTCGTCGTCTCTACATTACTATTTTCCAGAGTGACACGCCCATAGGCAAGGCCTTTGATGTGGCGTTGCTCTGGTGTATAGTGTTAAGTATCCTGATTGTGGTGGTTGAGAGTACCAAGGGGATTCCTCTTCTTGCCAAGCAGATCTTCACGGTACTGGAGTATGTCTTCACCTTCTTCTTTACCCTGGAATACCTGCTTCGTCTGTATTGTTCACCTCAGCCGCGTAAGTATGCCTTCAGTTTCTTTGGCATAATAGACCTGCTCAGCACGTTGCCCCTGTATGTAGGATGGATAATCGGCCCTGTACGTTACCTGATGGTGGTGCGTACTTTCCGTCTCATCAGGGTGTTCCGCGTGTTCAAACTGTTCAGCTTCCTCGAGGAAGGCGACCTTCTCCTGCGTTCCCTTATACTCAGTAGCCGCAAGATAATGGTCTTTTTCCTTTTCATGGTCATCATGGTCATCTCCATGGGAACCCTCATGTATATGGCTGAGGGCAATGTGGAGGGAACGCCCTTTACGGACATTCCCACCAGTATCTATTGGGCTGTTGTAACCATGACCACCGTCGGGTATGGAGACATTGCCCCTGTCACCCCCGTGGGGCGTTTCCTTAGTGCCATTATCATGCTTATGGGCTATACCATCCTGGCCGTACCCACAGGTATTGTCAGTGCCCAGTTCGTTCATGACCATGGAAAAACCGCAACTCCCCAGCAAAAATGCAAGGAGTGCGGCAGTCCTTTACCCCAGAAGGCTCACTTCTGTCCTCATTGCGGGGTGGAAGTGAAAGAGTAGGGGATTAAATCTCAAAGTCCAGACAGGTACGCTGCACCGTATAAGGGCGTACCTTTGTGTCTGCCACAGCCACGTGGGCTGGGTGTGTAGCGTATGCCTTCAGTGCCTCGGCGTTTTCCAGTGTAGAGTCCAACATCACATCGCAGTTGCTGGATGCCAGTCGTCCGCTGATGTTCACTACTATGTCTGTCAGGCCAGGTACTTTGCCTTTCAGGCCTTCCAGTCCCTCTTTAATACCTTTCTTTACTTGTTCTTTCTCCTCTTCAGAGAGTTCTGGATTCAGTGTCCAGAGAATAATGTGCTTAACCATTTTGTTCAATTCTCTAATTTCACGTCAAAGGTACGAATTAGTGAGCGGAATACAAAATAAATTCATTTATTTTTATTCCCGAGCGAGAGTACTTTCGGCGTAGTCAATGGATAGGGTCAGTACTCCTGCGAGAGTACTCCAGTACTTTAACGAGAATACTCCAGTCCTCCAACGTGAGTACTCGAGTATTTCAGGCAGGAGTACTGAAGATAATAGCCGACACATAATTAAAGAGAAGTTTATGCCCTCGTAGATGGCTCGTAGATGAGACGTTGGTGTACGCTCCTACATTGCCGCTATAAAATGTCAATTCTATCTCTTGCTTCTGAACATAGAGGAAACCTTGAGGTAACCTTGAGGCACACATGAGGCACTCCTTAGGTATTTCTGGCCTATTTGTCGAATTGCTATGATTTCTGTATGCTATTTTTCTTAACTTGATTGCATCGCACAATCAAGTTGAATAATTGTTTTATTTAAGTTACTTTTTGGTCAAAGTTAAGTTGTTTTTCTTCGCTCATTATTTTTTTCAATGAGAGGAAGAGCGAAAAGCTTTCATATATATGGCTTTTCTGACCTAAAAATGTTTCATTTTGTTTCATAATTATGAGTATAAAACTAAAATGTTGACATTTTTCTCTTTTCTAAGTATTTGTATACTAGGGGGGGGTAACATTATTTAACATTTAGTGAAATAAAATGAAACATTCGGAAATTGTTCAGCCTTGTGAATGGCAGTAATTTTGCATCCGCGTAATGAACTTCTGAACAAGGCGACACACACATTATTACACGTTTAATCTGCACACGAAACTCATAATATAATTTGATATGAAGAAAGATTTTAAACTGTTGCTGTTGGGAATAATGCTTTCCCAATATGCATTTGCACAAACAACGGGTGATCACTTCCTGTATACCTATGACGGTGCAGGTAACATCACATCCAGAGTCAGAACGTACATTAGGCATAATCAGAAAGCCTTGAGCAAAAGCCCGGAGGAGGAACCCCAGGTCAGCATCAAGACAAATGCCTCATGGTCGGATGTACAGGTAGAAATCAACCAGGAAGTAAAGGACGGCGATATGCTGTATATTTACTCAGACAGAGGACTTTTGGTTGCCTCGCTCCGCCTGGAATCCTGCAGTGTCTCTTTCAATCTCTCTAACTTTAAGAAGGGAACATACCTGTTTAAGTATAGCAGGAACAAGAAAGTAACAGAAAGTAAAATCATCAAGACAAACTAATAACAGATGAAACGCATATTCTTATATCTTTTAGCAATCACGCTATTACCGCAGGTTATATCTGCAGCTGTACTGGTGGGTAAGACAGAGGGAGCATTCTCTGTGTCTCCTACAGGTGCCGCCACATATACCATACCTATTAAAGTTCAGAGTGGATTAAGTGATTTTGTCCCCAGTATTTCATTGGCGTACAGTAGTCAGTCCGGAAACGGAATTGCCGGAGTAGGGTTTGGTATATCAGGCCTCTCTTCCATATCGATTGCGCAAAAAACCATTTACTTTGATAATCATGTAGAAGAAATCAAACAAGGTGAAGACAATGCCTTTACCCTTGACGGTCAGCGTCTGCTACTGAAGGAAGGGCAGAATGGTCAGACAGGTGCCACTTACAGGACCGAGAACGAACAGTATAACATTATCAGTATTACCGATTCCCAGAACGGCACGCCCGCCACATTCCAAGTAAAGGCCACAAACGGTACCACCTACAGGTACGGCAGTTCCACTGGAAGACGTACCCTAAGCAACGGAAAGTCATACCAGTGGGCTCTTGACTATGCTGAGGATATTCTGGGTAACTATATACAGTACAACTACTCTCAGGAGGGCGTTCTGTATCCCACCTCCATTACTTATGGCCGCAACATACACGGAACGGCCGGTGTGGACTGCATGGTATCTTTTACTTACGAAAGCCGTCCGGACACCATCCCGGTATATTTGTTCGGTGAAATGTGTTTTTTGACAAAGCGTCTTAAGAGCATCGAATGCAAGTATGCCGGTAATGTATATAGGACATATACGCTTAATTATACAGAGGATGTGTTTTCGCATCTGATATCCGTTACGGAAACAGGAACCGGCTCAGCCTCAGTACCTCCCACCACTTTTGAATGGGAAGTACCTGCACAGTTTCAGTTAGATTGTAATAGTAGATCCATGGAAACCGATTTGCTGGAAGACTTCAGCAAAGAGAAGTTTTTCTCCGGCGATTTGGATGGTGACGGCATTACTGAGCTGATAAGTATGGAGACAAAATCCGACAATCCGCTTCTTCCTGACGAAACCACGCCGAAACGCACCTGGTTCTATGGAAGGAAATGGAACCCAGAGACGCAGAAATTCGAGTTCTGTTATTCGTATGATACATGGGCAGGAACTCAACTCTTTGATCTTTATTCTAAGACTGTATCCGGCGGATTCGTCATGCATGCCAGTCACAGAAAAGAGAATTATCTGGTAATGCCTTACGTTATCAGAGATAATTCCGATGATAGTAAGAGCCTTGTGTTTAAATTCATGGAAGAGGATTTTGTTTTAGAGGATTCTGTTTTAAACATTCCTCTGAAAGGAAGTTCTGATGATGTTGAGGACTTTCCTCTTTATACGATTTTTGATGCTGATAAGGATGGATTGGATAATATTTTTGTTGTTGAGAAAGAAAAACACAATGGTACGTATCCCGCATATTTGGTCTCATATAATCGGGAGACAGGTTATCTTAGATTCACAGAAATCAATTTGAATCTAATAGGAGTACCGGACAAGATAAGATGTGCCGACTTTAATGCTGACGGAATGACGGATTTGCTGATATCGACTGCATATGGATACTATATTTATTGGAACAAAAATGGCGGTTTCTCAGATTCTGATCGGTATTCAAAAGTTGACCCTCATAATGTATACAATAAATATGATATCTTAGAATTGGGTGACTTCAACGGCGACGGACTTGTTGACTTGATTGTACGCTATTCAATGGGTGGAGATTGGTCTATTGCGCAAAATACAGGAACCGTGACCGGTGACTTCTTTTCATTTAAAGGTTTTAATGTCATTAGTAATGGTTCCACTTTATCTTCCAAGGATAAGGAGGGACTATATTGTATTGTTCAGGATATAAACGGAGACGGAAGAAGTGATGCTGTTGTAGGGTATCCCAAAAAGGGACAAAAAGGAAGCGGTTATATCTATGTTTTAGTGTCACAAGGGAATACTCTTAAGCTTAAATCAAAAACCTTTCTGGAGCAAAATTATCCGGATTACTGCCATATTACAGCTGGTAACTTCTACGGACAGGCTAACGCCCAGATTATGTATTATGGGAAAGGACTTAATCAGGAACCCGTAGGCTGGCATGTCCTTGAGAATTCCACAATCAAACCCTCATCACAGAAGATTGTATCCATAACAGACGGACTGGGTGCTACAGACAGTATCGCCTACAGCCTTCTGACAGACAAGGATGTATATAGTGTAGATAAGAGTCACAACTACCCGCTGATTCCCTTGTCGGGTCCGATGCCTGTTGTGAAAACCTTGACGGAATCTATCCCTACGGACAGCAGAACTACCAATTATTCCTATGCCAACGGCTTTGTCCACGTGCAGGGAAAGGGATTCATTGGCTTTGAGGACTTAAGGACGGAATCTAGTGTGGGAGTAGTGACAGATACACATTGTAAATTAGATTCCACCTTCTATGTACTGGTTTCGAGCACTACCTCCGAAAGCAATATCAATGGAGCAGAAATGAGCCGGGGGGGGCAGTCTATGCGAATAGAAAGGGTTGGTTCTTCTGGAACGGGTACTCGTTCATATAGAACAATTCATTCTGATAGCTTTAAGAAAGATTCATTTAATAATTTTAGTAGCGGCGAAGGCAGCAACTCTTATCGGAACGGTTTCCCGCTTTCTCAGTCATCAGACGACGGATTAGTTGATTGCGAGAAAGAAATCACCTATTGGGAAAGCCCGCTCAGCAACGTATATCTAAAAGGCCTTCCCGAGGAAATTGAAATCACTAAGACCGCGCTTTCTAATGATATTGTAGGTGATGATATTTACGAGAACATCACATACGAGAGAGATCCCGCCACAGGTCTTGTCCTTAAGGAAACAAGAACCAGAAACGACCTGCCTGTCAGCATAGACGGATATTCCTATAATGAATATGGCCAGGTGACTCAGCATTATACCGTTGCATACAATTCCACAGACACCCTTGTAACCAGATACGAGTATAACACGAAGGGGCAACTGTCTAAAGAATATGACCCTAAGGGTTTGTATAGGAGATACACCTATAGTTCTTCAAATGGCACATTGGCATCAGTCTATGGATTTGACGGTGTGACAACTCGATATACATACGATGGCCTGTTAAGAGAAACAAGCAGGAAAAGAGCAACAATAGAAACTTGCCAGACTACAAGGGCACTTTCCAGCTACGGAGGCGGAGTTTATTACATCAAGGAAGCTGTAACTGGCAAAACACCAGTAACTACTTATTATGATGCATGGGAAAGAAAGATTGCAGAGTCTGCCCCTCTTGCCGACGGAACTATCATGTACACGGATTATCATTACCTGTCCAACGGACAACTCGGCTTTGTCTCATTCCCTCACAAGTATAACGAAACAACTTCCGACGGTACCACTTACACTTATGATGCCTTATTCAGAAAGATTAGTGAAGTAGATTCTAACGGCAAAACAAACACATGGTCATACACGCCAAGGTGTGTCGACAGCCGTATAGACGGAGTCAGAAAAGTAACATATTACTATGCTCCGGATATAGTGCAATGTGTGGGAGATTCCCTTAAAGAATATCTCCCGAGAGAATATGGTGTTGCCGGAGGAACAGTCTACTACGATTATAATATGGATGAGAAAATCAGTTCCATAAATGTAGGCCATACGGACATGGGACCAGATTGCGAAGACCATACTGCAAGTTACGAATACGATGATTATGGGAGACTGATTCAGACAACTGATGTGAACGGTGTGACCAAGGAATACTCTTATGATGTGAATGGCTACCCTTACAGGACTACCATTGCTGGCAGCTATGTTGAAACAATTTATGACAAGTATGGCATACTGCGTAGCAAGTCGTGGGCAGATTCAGGTGAGTCTCCTCATACGGTTACCTATACATATGACAATAAATTCCGTTTGACGCAAGAGGAAGGAGAGGGGTATACAAATACTATTAGTTATGACACATACGGCAGAGTTACTAATAAGCGGAATAGTGTTTTTGATACATCATCAAAATATGTAACCACTTATTATCAGTATAATGCAGATAATAAGGTCAGTATGGCTTCCAGCAGTTTAGGCAAATTCTTCCCGTCGGTGGTAGAGGAGTTTTCTTATAGGAACGGTTATTTGGTGTCAGACACGCTGGATCATGAGCTTCTGTGGAGACTGACCAAACAGGACTATTGGGGACGTACGAAGGAAGAGAAGGACCGCATTGGAACCACCACCCATACGTATGATGACTATGGTCATATGCTTACCATGAACCGTGTGAGCTCCCATCCGATAAGCGAAACGTACACATACGACATACACACAGGGAACATGATTAGCAAGAATGACATTCCCATTACGTATGATGAACAGAATCGCCTGACGGGATATGGAGACTATACCTATAGTTATGACAGAAAGGGCAACATCACCAATCAGCCATTCGTGGGCGAGTTCTCGTATAGCGAGTACAGAGTGGAAGATTTGAATGCAGATAGCAGCTATGTTATAGACGATAGTCTTCGCATCACTTATTACAAGGCTATAGAACGTCCCAAGAGCATAGAGAATGAGCATTACAAGGCAGAATTCTTCTATGACGGTAACGGAGATCGCTACATGATGAAGGTCTATGGTAAGTACTCTGGGCGATACGGCCATTATCTTACGAGATACTACCTGAGTCCGAACGTGGAGTGGACGGAAGAAAATACAGGAAATAGAATCTGTATGTACTATGCCGGAGGAGATGCATATACAGCCCCTGCTGTTAAGGTAATGAATTGGGAGGCCGGAACCAACAGTATATACCAGATAACCAGAGATAACCTGGGAAGTGTTTTGCAGTACGAGAATGAGGACGATTCATATTATAATTTCCGGTTCTCGTACTCACCTTGGGGAGTAAGGACTCATGTAGGTGATGAAACACATTTCTATCAGCCAGGCGAGTTTGAAGCACGCTATTCATACTGTCCTTTCTACAGGACCTATACAGGTCATGAAGACCTTTGGATGTTCGGACTGCTGAATGCCAATGCCCGTCTGTACAGCCCCTATCTTGGTCGCTTCGTTAGCCCTGACCCCCTGCTTAACAGCGAGGGAAGTGCATGGGACTATAATCCCTATGTATATGCAAGGAACAATCCTTATAAGTACATGGACAGGAACGGAGAGTTTCCTTGGTTGATTGTTTCAGCTGCAGTATTTGGCGGATTCGGCAATGTCTTTGCAAACTTTGATAACATTGATAATGCAGGAAGTTTTTTTAAATCCTTTAGTATAGGTGCTGGTGCAGGTGCCTTGGGTGGATGGCTTGGCCCGTCTGCTGCGGTTGGACTTGGATTTGGAGCGACAGGTGCTATTTCTGGTGCTTTTACAGGTGCTATAACAGGATTTACTTCCAGTGTTACCGAAGGATTGATGAACTGGGCAATTTCAGGAACCAAATTCAGTTTTACAAACTGTCTTATGCAGACAGCTTTCTCTGCAGCTATAGGCGGAATAATGGGTGGAATAGATGCAGTCAGCAAACATACAAATTTCTTTACGGGACGAGCTAAGATTGATCTTAATGGTGCATGTTTCTGTTCTGAGTGTTGGCCTTTTGGTCTAGAAATAGGTGATAAAACTATTACAGGGACATATGTTGGGAAGTTTGAAGGGGTAAACGTTTTTGAAACTGAGAAATTGGGAAACATTAAGCAGCACGCTTACAAAGCTGTTACTGTTCCTGAACGTGGAATAATAGCAGGGAAAGGAGTATATACTAGTGGTCTGGAAAAAGGAATTGCTATGATGCAACATGAGTTTGGGCATATCCTTCAATATCGTATGTACCCAGCAGCATATTGGTCAGTAATAGGGATTGAAAGTGGTCTCAGTTGTTCATATGCCAGTTTCAAGGGTGACCTTTCATTACATTGGAATTTCTGGACAGAGAAATGGGCAAATTATCTGTCCAAAGGGTATTTTGGAATAAAATGGCTTGGCTCAAAATTCTCATCAATGTATCCTGTTGGAAACATTAGCCCTTGGAATAAGATCAGGATGAGTGTTTCGCAACTAAACAATTCGATTATGTAATGTATTCTTGTCATAGTGTTATGATAAGAAGACGTTTTTTTTAGAGATAGAAAAAAAATACGTCCGCAAATTATGAAATCCCCCCAAAAAAACTTAGCTTTGCACAAGCAAGAATGATAGGTTTCCCTTTGTTTAGTTTACTTCTTTGTTGCTGAACAATCTCACTCCGTGAAAAGATTAAAATTTATACATAGCAATTTATGTGTTATTATACTTGTAGACATATAATATTTAATCGAATGTTGTGAATAGAATGAAAAAAAATAGTTTTTTTAGGGTGCGGGTAGTTTTACCCATCGTATATCTGTTATTTACAAGCACAGTATGTGAGCCTTGGACGCAAGAAGTTTTTTTCAATAATTGTACAAATGACACTTTATTGATAGGTGCTTCTCAATGCAATAATATAGATGGTTTGGACTATGTTTTGACCCCTTTTTATACAGTAAGAGAGTTCAATACAGAAGAGTTTTCATTAAAGAAGAGCTCCGCCCCCTCTTTCTGCTTCGATGAAAGAGACATTATATTCCCAGACTCTATTTGTTCGATAAATTATTACTATTTGTTCGATAACAACAAAACTGACACCACTTTTTTCTTCCTTATCAAATGGAGTGATGCCAAGAAGTATTCATGGGATGAGATCAGAGAGAACAAGTTGTATCGCAAATGGGTTGTCACTAGGAACAAGAAAGGTGAATACGACACGAATATAAGGTATTCAGATTCTGATGAGCAAGAATAATCCCTTCCATGTTGTAAAGTAACCTCACATTCTTGATATGAAGAAATGGCTGGCCGAAGAAATATCGGTCAGCCTTTTTCTTGTGTATAATAGGCTGCATTTGGGAATGCTATTGAATACGGGTTGAATTCAGCGTGAATTCGATGGGTTTGCACGCTGAATTCACCTTGAATTAAGGCTGAATACACATGAGTGGGCTAAGCCCCCCTCTATGGCCCCTTATAGGGGCCTAAGAGGAGGGGCTGTCACCTGAGCCCGAGACGCCGAACATGCCGGATTATGCGGATTGAGTTTTTTTTTGTAGGTTGATTCTTGTATAAAAACAAGTTGATTTCGAGCAAAAAGTAAGTTGTTTTTTACGACAAGTTATATATGCTAATCAGCAATACGGCTTGTTACTACCGGCGAAAGGCCGTATCGCTACCAGAGAAACGGCATATTGCTGTGCCAGGGTCTATTATTTGCAGCCTCGGGAGTCTGCACGTGCGATACCCGGGAGTCTACACGTGTAGGCTCGGGGAGGGCGCAAATGTAGGCTCTGGGTTCTTCATTTCTCAATACTCATCTCGAACTTGCAGCATTCGTCTGTCCTGTTGGCCAGGTGCTTTGTTACGGGTGAGCAGCCAAGCAGCACGCTGTAGGTGCTGGCCTTTATGGTCTTGCCATCAGGCATGAACTCCAACAGACGCAGCCAGCCGTCGCCACCGCAGCCGTCGGCTCCGCCAGAAAGATATTGTACATTAAACATCATCTGATGTACAGACAGGCCAGAGGCATTCTTGTCGCACCGGTATGCCATATTGCTCAGGAAGTCATAGTCGGTGCCAGGCTCCTTGCCGTCATCGGCAGCGGGGTGGCCTGTATGTCCGCAGATAGCCAGACGAATGTTATGGCATGGGTAGAGCAGTTTGTCCCAAATCTGCTGACCCCAGTTGGGGTTGGAAACCTTGTAGCCGCTGTTGTTGGTATATTTGGGTATTCCGCCTCCTTTTATCTCCTTTAGCAGAGAGTGGGTCAGGAAGATAACCGTGTGATTTCTGTACTTGTCGCTTTCGCATAGTTCACGTGCCCATGTCAGGACGGTATCTCTGGGAGCCCATTCCGTTCCTATTATCAGAAGCTTGCCCCAATGCTTCGTCTCGAATTCCCATGCAGCATTCTCCAGCGATGCCTGCCCCATACGGTTGGGGAAGGTAGCTACCAGATGCTCCTTGGTCTTGCTGTTACGCTCGGGCGTATAATATTCGGGGTAGTGAGTAAAGTCCTCGTTGCCACGTGTAAAGCCATATTCGTGGTTGCCTCCTGCAATGATATAGGGTACGCGATTGTCCAGTCGCTCCAGGCAATGACTTGCCCATTGCCATTGTTGGCGGCTGGTCTGGTTGTGATTGCTACGTCCCTTTACCACAAAGTTATCGTTTGTCTGGATAACATCGCCAGTAAAGAGTACAGCCTGCAGGTTCAGTTTCTGGGCATTACCAGCCATCCATGCCGTGCAAAGTTCCAGTACGGGTTGGTTCTGGTCGAAGCGTGTATAACTTTGTGCATCGCCGAATACAACCATCGAGAAGGATTCCTTGTCGCTGAGTTGTACCTCAGCCCGTTGTGCTTTTGCTGAAAAGCCTGCAAGACAGAGTGCCAGCAGTAGGGTAAAGCTTTGTTTCATAGTGATTTCTTGTTTAACAGAAGGCAAAGATAGGGGTTTTAATTCAAAATTCAAAAATCAAAATTCAAAATAGCCTGAAAAAGACGGAATACTCTGAGTATTCGGATTACTCTGAAAAAACGCTAACCCCTAACCGCTAACCGAATCCCCCTAAAGGGGGGTATGGGGGTCTTTAACACACTTTAACGTATAGGGCGGGGCTGATTGTGAAAAAGTCCATAACTTAGCACCGGAATAATATGGTTGTGCGCGTGATGCGTGCGAGAAAACCTTAACGTAACCTTGGATTGTAGTAACTAACAAATATAATTTATGAGAAACAGATTTTACACATTGCTTACGTTGTTAAGCTTCGTCCTTTCCTGCTTTGGAGAGGTTGTGTCTATCTCCACTCCTGCTGACCTGATAGCTTTTGCCAGTAGGGTGAATGCCGGAGAGTTGACGCTGGATGCCGTACTGACTACTGACATTGACATGACAGGACAGGAATGGCCCAAACCTATAGGTTGCTGGTCGCCAAAGATCAATAATGCCAGTGTAATGTACAAGGGGCATTTTGATGGCAAGGGCAAGACCATCAGCAATCTTGTCTACACTACCAAGCAGAACTATCATGGTCTCTTTGGCGTAGTATCCACGGGTGCCCTTATTGAGAACTTTACCATTACGGGTACCGTTACCAATGCCAGCTATAACGAGTTTGGTACTGTGGGTTTTGCCCGCGATAGCAATCCCACCATCCGTAATGTTCACAGTTATCTGAATTTCAATAACACAAAGGCTGGTGTGCGCATAGGAGGTATTGTAGGTAATGCCTATAATGGTACCACCAACATAGAGCGTTGTATCTATTCGGGTACGTTGAGTGTTGTGGATGCTGAGAATGCCGGGAACTATGGTGGCATGGTAGGTATTGGCAACAATTCCGCATCTTCTATATGCAACATTACCGACTGTCTGTTTGATGGTAAGGTCATCAATACTGCCACCACTCCTGGCAACTGTACCCTTGGCGGTATGGTGGGTTACAGCAATTCGGCAATAATAACTATCAAGAACTGTCTCTCTATAGGTACCGTACAGTCTAAAATCTGTGGTCAGTTCTGGGGTGCTGTAGGTTCTGCAAGCAGCGCTATTATCAACAGCTACTATCAGGGTGATGTCGTGAACGGTTCTGCAAGTACTGTAACATTGACTGGTGCCACAAAGGTTACTGACAGTCAGTTGGCAAGCGGAGAAATCTGCTTTGCCCTGAACGGAGGACAGGCTGAGACCGTCAACTGGTTCCAGAAGCTGGATGCCGACAAGTGTCCCACTCTTAATGGTACTGATGTTGTTTACATGAACGGACGCCAGCACTGCGACGGCACTCCTTACGATGGAGCCGTTGCCTATTCCAACCAGAATTCTGGCATGGTAGTGGATAAGCATGATCCCGTTGACGGGTTCTGCTCTGTCTGTGGTAAGGTTGTTCCAGACGCCTATGCTGCCGTTGACGGTTACTTCGAGATAGAAAACGCTAAGATGCTGAAGTGGTTTGCAGCTTATGTTAACCAGATTGACGGCGCTGCTAATGCCAGGTTGACGGCCGACCTTGACCTGCAGGGCGTAGAGGTAGAAGTCATAGGATGTAGTCCTGCCAATGCCTTCAGTGGTGTCTTCGACGGACAGGGTCATAAGATTCAGAACTACTCGCTGACTATCAGTAGCGGCTTCACTGCCGGCTACGGATATGGCCTGTTCGGTAGCGCCAGAGGTGCCACCATCAAGAACTTCACCATTGACGGTACAATGCTCTTTGATAACAAAGAAGGTAAGACCAGCGATTTGGGCTGTGCCCTGGTAGGCTGGCCCGAAGGCGGAACGCTGATTCAGAACATCAAGAGCACCATGACTATTGATGCCAAGATCTCAACCCATGTTGGCGGTATTGCCGGTTCTCTGCGTGATGCAACCATAGACCGTTGCGAGTTTGCGGGAACTCTGAACGGCTATTCCTCCAGCAATGGTGTGGCAGGTATAACGGGATACACCAATCTGGGTACCGTTACCAACTGTGTCTTCTCTGGTACTGTTACCGGTACTGGCACAGGATACTTCGGAGGTATTCTGGGTTATGTGAATAACGGCAATGCCGTGATGGAGAACTGCCTCTCATACGGAAGCGTCCAGAACACGGCCTCTTCTAGAGTGGGTACTCTGGTAAGCTACCTGCGCAATATTCGCAGCTACAGCAACAACTTCTATAAAGGTGGTGCTAAGGGAGTAGGTGGCGGAGAGCTGTCATCGGGTGAGATGGTTGTTGCCAATACCATCCTGGCTACCGATGAGCAGCTGGCCGGCGGTGAGGTGGCCTACAAGCTAGGTGCAGCCTATCGTCAGACAATAGGTACAGACAAGTTCCCCAAGATTGGTACAGGCAGTGATGTTGTCATCCTGAACGGTACCTATCAGAATGCAGCTGCTACCCTTGCGCTTGCTGAGGATAAGGACTTTGGCACAAGCACCGACTTTGATGTTACTGCTGTTACCCTGATAAAAATCCTGAAGAGCGGCAACTGGGAGACCTTCTGTGTTCCTTTTGATATGACAGCGGAGGAGATTACCTCACAGCTGGGTGCCGGCGCTGAAGTCAAGGAACCGGTAAGTGTGTCAGAAGAAGACGGCAACTATACTATCACCTTTGCCACCGCATCAGGCATCGTGGCAGGTAAGGCTTACATGGTAAAGGTGCAGAACGATGTCAACGGCATCAGCCTGGGCAGTAAGACCATCAAAGGGGGTCTGACCGGGACTACAATAGACGACCTGACCTTTACCGGCCTCTTCCAGGCAGGCTATGCGCCAACAGGAAGCTTTATTGTCAGTGGCAACAAGACGGCTCGTGTGTCAGGTATTGTAACCCTGAAGTCATTCCAGGGCTACTTCCAGGCTCCTGACGGTGTTAATGTAAGCACATTGGCCTTCGGTCTGGATGGAATAGAAGAAGGTATTAAACCCACAGCTCAGACTTCAGACAAGCCTACCTTTGCTGTGCTGGGTAACTCTATCTCTACCTACTATGACTATATTCCTACTGGCTATGCCATCTACTATACTGCCGCCCGCGAGAAGGACAACAATCTTCAGGTGGGCGACCAGTGGTGGATGCAGCTCAGCCGTATGTCCGGACTTTCTTTCCTGGCCAATGCTGCATGGAGCGGTTCACGCGTTGCGTTTGACAGCAGTACACTCAACGGTATTGCTCCATTCTGTAGCGATGCTCGTGTAAAGGCGCTGGGTCGTGCCGGCAATCCCGACTTCATCTTCGTGCTGGGTGGTACCAACGACTGGGCACACAGTTCTAATATCCCTCTGGGTGAATACTGTACAACAGGGGAGTACAAGGACTCTCTCTCTTTCCGTGGTGCCTACTCTCTGCTTTTGCATAAACTGACTACCCGCTACCCCAAAGCACGCGTGGTATGTCTGAGCATTCTGCCCCGTGGAGAATCTGCCACTCAGGTGAATGCTGCAGGTTGGTCACAGAACGATGGCAACGCCAGCATCCGGCACATTGCCGAGCAGTTCGGTCAGTACTTCATTGACTGCTCTACCATTCCTTTCAGCAGCAACTGGAGCAAGTATATGATTTCTGGTAATCTCCACCCAACGGCAGATGGTTTCACCCTGATGGCAGAACACATTACCAAGGCTCTGGTTGAGCAGGGTATTATCAGCGTAGATCTGAAGCGTTCTAACGAGGTGGAAGAGGCAGAGCGTCTGCTGGATATCAGCTTTACACAGGATGGTATCGTCAACAAGGGTTCATACGATGCCAAGGTGGGCAAGCAAGGTACTGCCACTACAGTCTTTGATGCAGAGAACAACGTCTATCTGGGCAGCACAAAGGCTCTTGCTTCTGACTACTTCTATGCTACTTACGATGAGGGTACACCTCTGGCGGATGCTTTCAATAACAGCGTAACCTGGGAGATGCTGGTACGCATGGATGCCCTGGAGGATCAGGACGGCAATGTAACCAAGACCTGCATCATGGGTAATGAGCAGGATGGCGGATGGGCCTTCTATAACTCGGATTATGCAAGTACCTTCTCTTATACCCACAAGAGCGGCGTGAAGAGTAGCGTCAAGAATTTCAAGGGTAATCGTATCCTAATCCCCGGTAAGTTCTATCATCTGGTAGTAACAATGGATAGGGTAAGCCATGTTATCCGATACTTCGTTAACGGACAGCTGGTACGTACAGGCACTCGTGCTGCAACAGACATGCCTCTGCCCCAGTGCGGTACCATCAAGGGACACCAGGGTATGTGGATCTGTCTGGGTGGTGATGCTACTTCAGGTGCTTGTGATTCCAAGGCAGAGAATTCCTCTGCATGTAGCTTTGTCTTTGCACGTATCTACAATGGTGCACTTACAGAGACGGCTGCAGCCAACCTTTATAATGACGAGGTCAAGAAATTCACGCTGGCATCTGTTGCCAAGATCAGCAATGCAACGGATCTTCTGACATTCGCCAACCAGGTAAACGCAGGAGATGTTTCAGCAGATGCCATTCTGGTTAATGACATAGATATGACAGGTGTGGAGTGGACTGCTCCTATAGGTCTTTGGGGTACTAACCAGATTGCTTATAGGGGTCATTTTGATGGTCAGGGACATGCCATCAAGAACCTGACCTATACCACAACCCAGAACTTCTCAGGCTTCTTTGGAGTGCTGTCTTCAGACGCGCTCATAGAGAACTTCAGCATTTCCGGTTCTATTACCAATAATGCTTATAGTCCGTTTGGTACTGTAGTCGGTTTTGCACGCGATGATAATCCTACTATCCGCAACGTCAGAAGTTATGTGAACATCACTAACACAAGGGTCGGTGCCCGTGTGGGTGGTATTGTTGGACATGCTAACGATGCCAGTACGGTAAATGTTGACCGTTGTACCTATTCGGGAACTATGGATAGTAACGATAATCAGGGTAATGGTAACTATGGCGGTATAGTTGGTTATACCCAGAATTCTACTTCTACTGTCCTCAATATCACCAACTGTCTGTTTGACGGCGAACTGAAGAATACTGCATCGGTCCCTGGCGGTTGTACCTTTGGTGGTATGGTTGGTTACATTGGTGCCGGTCCTATGGTAACGGCAAAGAACTGTCTTTCTATAGGCTCTGTTCAGTCCAAGATAACAGGTCAGTTCTATGGTGCTGTTAAGAATACAACATGTTCTATTGCCAACAGTTATTATCAGGGCGATAACGTGAATGGTTCTGCAAGTACTGTCACATTGCCAGTTCAGCAGGTTGCAAAGGTTTCTGACGAGCAATTGGCAAGCGGTGAGGTAGCATATAATCTGGGAGGCACCTTCCGCCAAAACATAGGTACTGATAAATATCCTGTACTGGATGATGCCAAGGGTATTGTCGGTCAGATTACTGAAGCCGGCTACGCTACAATGTATGTTGAGGATACAGATGTTACTGTTCCTGAGGGCGTGGCTGCCTTTGCCGGTATTGTAGTTGATGGCGGATTCCTGAATCTGAAATCTATTGAGGGTAAGGTTGCTGCTGCAGAGCCCGTTGTCCTGAAAGGTGCTGCAGGCTACTACAGCTTTGTTCCTACAACAGATGCGGTAAAGGCAGAGCAGAACGACCTGAAGGGCGCAGCAAAGGATATGGATGCTGCTGGCAAGTATGTTCTGGCTAAGCCCGAAGGTGGTGAGATTGGCTTCTATCTGGCAGATGGCGGTACCATTAAGTCTGGTAAGGCTTATCTGGAAAGCGCCAGCGGCGTAAAGGCCTTCTACTTCAAGGAGGGAGAAACCTCATTAAATGAAGAGTTAAGAATGAAGAATGATGAATCTGCTAATGCCGTCTACGACCTGAGTGGCCGACTTGTCAACTTGTCAACTCGTCAACTTGTCAACTCATCAAAGAAGGGAGTTTACATTGTGAACGGCAAGAAAATTGCGATAAAGTAATTTCATACTGTTTTTATCATTCCAAGAGGCCGTGGGAGTTTTCCTGCGGCCTTTTGCATGCTGTATCATACCCTACTCTTTCGCAAGATTAACTTGCTTCAGTAGGTGGTTAGCGGTTAGTGGTTAGAGGTTAGAGGATAGTTTTACACTTGTAATTCAAAATTCAAAAAGCAAAATTCAAAATTACGCTAACCGCTAACCGCTAATCTCTAACCCCTTGCCGCTAACCCCTAAAAACCATACCATATTTACGTCCATGTTTTTACCTTTTCTTATAAGAAAAGATAATTTTTAGGCGAGAGGATATGGCATTTCACTTTTTTTATCTATATTTGTGCACAAAATTGTATAAATTTGCTCAAATTACTATGCTAATGAAAAGGATTTTAACCCCTTTTGTCTGTGCGTGTCTTGTAGTATCCGCCTTCGCACAGACACAGAAAACGTACAAGAACCCTGTTTATGGTTCTGATTTCCCAGACCCTACGGTACAACGTGCCATGGACGGTACTTTCTATGCCTATGCTACTGGCTGTAAGGCCAAGAGTAGTACCAATCTGGTAAATTGGTCAAATGTGAGTGGTGTTATCTCGCGTCCTACCTGGAATGATAGTACGTATATCGATTCTGAAGGTAACAGCAAAAAGGACTCTTATAGTCTGTGGGCTGCTGATGTCAGTTATGTAGATGGCAAGTATGTCTGTTTCTATGCTTCTGCCCTCTGGGGTAACGGCACCCGTACCGGTATAGGTGTAGCTGTGGGTGACACTCCCACCAAGTTTACGGATAAGGGAAAGGTGTTCCGTAGTACTGAGATTGGTGTAAAGAACAGTATTGACCCTTGCTATGTGGAGGAGTTCGATAAGAAGTACCTTGTCTGGGGTAGTTTTAATGATATCTGTATAGCAGAGCTTACAGACGATGCCTTGGCCATCAAGAACTTCACTCCCATTAACAATCCCCAGCCTAATGGCAGTTGGACACGCCATAAGGGTGTGACCAAGTTGGGAGGCGGTGCCTTTGAGGGTGCAATGATTTATAAACGTGGTCAGTATTATTATCTGTTCTGCTCTGTGGGTAGTTGCTGCGAGGGTGAGAATAGTACCTATCGTACTGTTGTGGGTCGTTCCACCAAGTTGTTAGGTCCCTATACCAATAAGCAGGGCGGTCAGATGATAAATAACAATTACACAACTATTATCAGTGGTAACGACCGTTGGAAGGGCCCTGGTCACAACTCGGAGATTATCACAGACGATAATGGCGATGACTGGCTGCTCTATCACTCGTATGATATGAACAATGGCTGTAACGGTCGTCTGATGTTGCTGGACAAGATTACATGGAGCTCGGATGGATGGCCCACCATCAACGATGGTCATCCCAGTAGCGATGAGATGCCGGCTCCCGTCTTCTATACAGGTGACGGCGCCAATGTAACGTATAAGTTCCAGAATATTGATTTGATGAAAAGCGGCTGGAAATATTGGACCATGAATGCCAGTGAGGATTGTGTTACAGCCAGTGGTAAGGGTTCTGCCTTTATGCCTATCGGATATGCCAAGACAGCAGGTAAATTCGATGTGCAGCAGACGGTATCAAATCTGAAGAACGGTGTGTATGAGTTGACACTGGAGAACTTCTGTACGCAGGGCGGTGTCAATCTGTACCTGAACAATGCTGTAACCCCATCTAATAACACTTCGGTTACAGGAGACGTTGCTCCCACATCAGAAGCTGTTGTCAGCAACAGATTCCTGAACAACAGGTTTACACAGAAAGTGTACGGCTTGGTTACCAATGGCAAACTTACTATAGGTGCTTGTACCCGTGACACCTTAGCTACCGATGAGCGTTTCTTTATGGGTAACCTGAAGGTGGTGTACCGCGAGAAGAATGTAGAGGCTATGCAAAGCTTGATGGATACATATGCTGCTATGGTTGATTCCATGAATGCCAGAGGCCAGCGTCATTATGCCGGCTTTGATGCCAGTATGGAAACATACAAGCAGTCTTTTGCTGCAGCAGAGACTGCCACGGAGCGCTATAACATTGTGGTTAAGGCAAGCAAGACCATAGACAGTATCCAGACCAGCATAGCAGATTATCTGACATTGGAAGAGGAGATTGATATTTTGAGAGCCAATATCGAGAAGGCTACCACCGGTGGCTATCTGAGCGAAGAGGCTCAGAATACATTGGCAGAGGCCGAGGAGGTATCAGCAAAGTACTCTTATACATCCACTCAGATGAAGGACTTGCTGGCACGTATGAAGACCGTGGCCCATGATATGGTATATGCCTATCAGAAGGGCGATGGTACCAAGGATAATCCCTATATCATCTCACGTCCCGAACAGTTGGATAATATGCGTAACGTGCTCATAAAAGAGCAGATGGTATACTTCCAGATGGATGCTGACGTTGACATGGCAGATTTCGTATGGGAACAGCTGAACACGTCAAATAACAGCTATCGTTACTGGATATCACTGGATGGAAAGGGACACATCATCTATAACCTTACCCCAGAGGGAACCAAGAATTATCCCAGTTTCTTCGGAACTATGTGTGGAGAGATCCGTAACGTGGGATTCGTAAATGCCAAGGTTGAATCTTCGGCATCAGGTGCAGGAATCATCTGTGGCTACATGGGACACAGTACTTTTAAGGATGCAGAAGAGAATATGTACCCTGTGATTGTTGAGAACTGTTATGTAACAGGTCAGATTACAGCCAAGGGATACGTAGGAGCTATTGGCGGCACGCTGAACTCATCTCCCATCATCATCCGTAATTGCTACAGCGCTGTAGATATAACAGGTAACGGCAGTTCGGCTAACTACTCCGGCGGATTGGTAGGTAGAGTCAGGAGTGACCTGACCATAGAGAATTGCTATGCTGCAGGAACTATTGATTCTCCGATTGCAGGTGGTGTGGTAGCTGGAGGTCAGAACAGCACAACGCCCGCATCTGTATATAAGAATGTGATAGCGTGGAACCCAAGTGTCTCCGGTACAACGGCATTAGGATTCGGCACAACGGCAGCAGGTGATGTGCTGACAGATGTATATACGTTGAATGGCATGAAGGTGAATGATGTTCCTGTAGAGGAGGGCAAGACACATGCCGAACTGCAGCAGATAGCTGCCACATGGGGCGCACCCTGGTACGCGAATCCTGCTGCCGGTAACGGTTATCCCATTCTGCAATGGCAGTATGACAGAGGCGATTATACCCTTATATGTGGATTCTCACAGAATGGGGAAACCAACATTGATGAAATTCATAATTCACAATTCATAATTCATAATAATGAAGTGTATGACCTGAGCGGTCGACTTGTCAACTCATTAAAGAAGGGAATTTACATTGTGAACGGCAAGAAAGTTCTGTTCTGATTTCGCATAACACTCAGAGTCCTTCGAGAAATCGGAGAACTCTGGGTATCTCTATTATAGCCAACGAGGATATTAACTAAAAAAAACACCAACATGAAAACTGTATTAACTTCTTTGTTATTGCTCTTGTCGGCTTCATTGTTGGCACAGAGACAGAATGTAAGTGGCCGTATAAGCGGTCCCAATGGTCGCATCCCTAATGTATCTGTCAGAGAAGTAGATGCCAATCATCGTATTTATAATCATACCAAGGCGGACAAGAACGGTCTGTTCTCTTTTTATGTAAGGGATGCGCAGCACTCGCTGCAATTCTTTGCGCCAGGCTATAGGACGTTCACGCATAAGATGCTTGGACAGAAGTCGTTCAATGTCACACTCGAGCCTCGCCGTACATCGCCGCTTATTGGCAAAGAACGACTGGTGCTGAAGTCCGATGGACTCTTCTGTGGAATATATATGGGAACCGATGTCAAACAGATGGCATGGATAGAGCAATTGAACGATACGTTGTTCACGCTGATTCTGCCTGTGAAGATGGATCGTATAACAGATGAGTATCCGGCAGGAAGAACTGTGTTGGTACTCACGGATATGGATCAGCTGCTGATGCAATGGGAGAACGTGGTGGATGCTTACCCCGTGGATGTAGCTCCCTATGAGGTTAACGATTATCATTTGGCACAGACGTATTCAGGTGCTAATTATCAGCCGGGAGCGACAATGGAGGAAAAGCCCCTTTATGCCTATCCTCACTTCCAGTTCACAAAAGCCGACCTGGAATATATAGTGCAGCATCCCAATGCCTTGCGGCGGTTGGCAATGGATACCTATAAGGCCGACAACTACTGGAATCTGTATCCCACAGGACAAACTATTGAACTGCTTAAGCAGGTATTACAAACAGGTAAAAAGTAAATATAGAAATAAACCAACTGTTATTATGAGGAAAATCCTTCTTTCACTTCTCCTTGTCGCATCTTCCGTAGTTTACGGTCAGGCCAACAAGGAGACGCTTTTTCTTATTTCAAACACACACCTTGATACCCAGTGGAACTGGGATGTAAAGACTACCATCAATGAGTATATCAAGAACACGCTTACGCAGAACATGGCCTTGATGGACAAGTATCCCAACTTCAGACTTAATTACGAGGGTGCCATCAAATATATGTGGATGAAAGAATATTATCCCACAGAGTTTGAGAAATTGAAGGAGTACATAGCGCGTGGCCAATGGCATGTAAGCGGAATGTCGGTTGATGCAACCGACGTGATGATGTCATCGGCAGAGAGCCTCCTGCATAGCATGCTCTATGCTAACAAGTTCTACCAGCGCGAGTTTGGCGTGCGTGGTGGTTATGATATCATGTTGCCTGACTGCTTCGGCTTCTCTTACGCCCTTCCTTCGCTGGCTAAGCATGCGGGTATTAAGGGCTTCCACTCTCAGAAATTGAGCTGGGGCTCATCGGCCTATGACAACTTGCCCCCCTTTGGTATTTGGCAAGGTGTGGACGGCAGCCAGATTTATGCTATCCATAAGCCTGGTGCCTATGATTCGCACGAGGAGTATAACAAGGATCTGACTTCGGATGCCGAGTTACTGAAGAAAATCCAGGATAACTACACCAACTACGGTGTAGCAGCCAGAATAAGGTATGTGGGAACCCGTGGTGACCGTGGAGGCGGTATGCAGGACAATGCAGACAAGGAGGGCGAGAATACTCCTTATTGGCTTGACTATAATGTAGGCAAGACAGATGGAAAGATACAGGTTAAGTTGGCTACGCCCGACGAGATTTTCGACTATCTGGACCAATACAAGAACTCAAAATATAAGGTATGGAACAGCGAACTGCCCATGAAGACTCATGGAGTGGGTTCCTATACCAGCTGGGGATTGCTGAAGAGATGGAACCGTAAGAATGAGTTGTTGGCGGATGCTGCCGAAAAAGCTTCCTCCCTTTCATATTGGTTAGGGGTAGCAGCCTATCCTACAGAAGCATTACGTGATGCGTGGATTCGTACCATCTGGCAACAGCACCATGACGGCCTTACGGGAACATCCATCCTGAAAGCTAATAACTATTCCTTCAATGAATATTACATAGCCAATCGTGCTTTTGCCCAACAATTGACCAATGCCATTGGAACCGCTTCGCAAGTGCTTGACACGCAGGTTGAAGGGACTCCATTAGTGGTATATAACCCTCTTTCCCATAATCGCACTGATATCGTAGAGGGAAGTATGGCTTGTCCTCAGCGACCTTATGATATGAGGGTTATAGGTCCGGACGGTGAGGAGGTACTTTCCCAGATTACCGGTTATGATGAGAAAGCGGGGCAGGTGAGCTTTATTTTTGCAGCAACTGTTCCTTCATTGGGTTATGCTGTCTATGATGTTCGTCTGGGCGAGAAGAGCGAACTTACATCAGCCCTTCAGGCAGATAAATCTACCAGGCTGCTTTCCAATGGACGTTATAATGTAAATATCAATGTAAATGGTGATATACAGAGAGTTTACGATACTCAGCACTCACGTACGTTAATCAATAGTGCTATCCGCCAGCAGTTGATTTACGATCACGAGGATACATGGCCGGCATGGGAGATTAGCTATACTGATGTATGCAGGACACCATCTGAATATGTAGGCGGAGATGCTGATATCCAGCTTGTGGAGGATGGTCCCTTGCGCAAGTCGTTCCGTATCTACAGACAGACTGCCGGTTCTACGTTTGTTCAGTATGTACGTATGACAGCACTTTCTGATCGTATAGACTGTGTGAACGAGGTGGATTGGCACACCCCCGAGCGTATGCTTAAGGTTAACTTTCCTTTCTATTTTACCTCCCCTACCACAAAGGATACCTATGATATCTCGTTGGGAACCATACAGCGTGGTGTACGCTCCAGCAACGAGTATGAGGTGTGCGGTCATCAGTGGGCCGACCATAGTTCTTCTACCTATGGTGTTTCTATCCTTAATGATTGTAAGTACGGATGGGACAAACCCGATGCCAAGAACCTTCGACTGACGTTGCAGCATACCCCGTCATGTAAGAATTATGACCACCAGGCTAATATGGATATAGGTCCCAATAAATACACCTATTCTATTTTCCCTCATGATGGCAAGTGGAGTCAGCAGACACAGATGGAGGCGGCTCATCTGAACCAGCCTCTGATGGCTTTTGTTGCACCAAAGCATGCTGGTCAGAAGGGTCGCACATTGCAGTTTGCTTCGCTTAATACTGACAAGGTAAGCATTAAGGCTTTAAAGAAAGCCGAGGAAACAGATGAACTGATAGTACGTGTCTATGAATGGTGTGGCCAGGATCAGAAGAATGTCAGTATTCATTTCCCTGCAGAAATCATCTCGGCTCGTGAGGTGAACGCCTTGGAGGAGGATAACAGTTCTCAACTCTCAACTGTCAACTATCAACTCTCTGGTGACAGCCTGACCTTTGACATCGGCCATTATCAGCCTAAGACCTTTGCTGTAAGACTAAAGGATCCTTCCCGGGATTTAGGTCTCTCTTCACAGAGAGGTTTGGAGGGCTCTGGAACCCCTGCTACATTTACATACAATATTGATGTAATGAGTTACGACAAACAGCGTGGAAATGCAAACGCCACCTACTGTACTTATGCTTATCCTGCTGAGCTTATCCCTGATACCATGATGATTGACGGTGTACGTTTTGTTATGGGTAACCATG
Organism: Bacteroidaceae bacterium; assembly: GCA_017619585.1. The sequence goes on along the minus strand of JAFZSA010000042.1, from coordinate 39,568 downwards.
CGGATGGTAAGACAAATGCTCTGCGTATATCGGGTACGAATGTCATAACTCTTAACCGTGCGGCAGGTGAGAATAAGCTGTACCTTCTTATGGCTTCGGCAACAGAGGCAGGTAGTACAGTATCTGTTTCGATGGGAGAGGAAGAGCCTGTTACGCTTGAAGTTCCCTATCATTCCGGGAAGATAGGAGAACCGCTTTCCTGCACCAATCTGGGTAGTTCATATAGAAAGCAGAATGTTGCCTTTGCCTCGTCTCATGCCCACAATATAAGTAGTAAGAGTAATGAGACAATGGCATTTATGTATATGTACAAATACTGCATAGCATTGCCAGAGGGTGTTAATGAGGTCAAGTTATCATGTTCAGACCGTAAAACTTTTGTTTTAGCTGCTACCACCTCTGCCAGTCATACAGATGACCTTGTGGCTTTCACTCCTCTCACGACCGAGGTTGATTATGAAGAATTGAAAGGGAATACAGAGGACAACCGTTTAATGCCCAAGACCATAACGGCATCTCATCAGAATGGTACCAATGAGGCAGGAAAGATGGCCAACGATAAGAATCCTGCCACTAAGTGGTGTGCTACCAGCTCGCAAAGTAAAACCCCTTACCTGCAGTATGTTTTTGCCGAGCCTGTTCGTGTAGATCGTTGGATGGTACTCTGTGCAGCAAGCGAAAGTGGAGGTTATGTTGCTGAGGCATTCAAACTACAGTATCAGAATGATAACGGAGACTGGGTGGACTTTGCTGATGTTACTTCCAATCAGACCAATAAGGTTACTCGCTCATTGGAAGAACCTGTTGTTGCTACCCGTTTCAGACTACAGATGGTACACGGAGAACAAGGAGATGGCTACACTACCCGTATCTATGAGTTTGCCCTGTACGGTCAGACGGCAAGTGAGTATGAAACGGGAATAGATGGAATTCAAAATTCAAAAAGCAAAATTAAAAATGGCGATGATGCTGTTTATGATCTGAGTGGCCGACTTGTCAACTCGTCAACTTGTCAACTCGTCAACTCTTTGAAGAAGGGTGTTTACATTGTGAACGGCAATAAAAGAATATTGCCCTGATTTCACAGGGCAATATTCTTGGAAGGTTGCATATTCTCATTGAACTTGAACTGGTACTTTTGGCTCCCCGTTATGGGAGTACGTACCAGTATTGTCTCTTGTTCTCCGGGCAATAGGGTAATGAAGTTGTCAGAGTAGTGGGTGCGGTGAACGGCGTTTCCTTCATCATCTGTTAACAAGAGCTGACAGAAGAAGGCGATCTTGCTCCCGCTGTTCCTGATGTTCACCTGCCACTGGTGCATGCTGTCCTTGTCTGCCAAAGGCTTTACTTTTACTGAAGGCTTGGCAGTTGCCATGTTGCCCAAAGGCTCGAATCCTGCTGTGCAAGGTCCTGTGACGGTGTTCTTTCCTTCATACTTGTTGGTAGAACGCCAGTAGAAGTTCTTGCTCACTACGTTGCCTTTGGCATCTTTGGCTTGCAGGGCTATGAAGTGTACGGGCGAGATGTTCTCTGGGAATTCAATCTTCAGTACATCGTTAGCCACTCCGTCAGCTGGGACGTCTGTCTTGGTTGTGAGACTGAGCAGTCGTTTACTATCCATATTATATACCTGAGCAGTAACGGTAATGCCTTTCTGCTCCTGCAGATAATCGTTGGCAATGGATACTGTATTCTTCAGGTAATCATATTGAACGTGTATGGGCTCCAGGGCGTGCATGGTATGGTAGAGTGATGCCGTAGGCTCCAGCATCCAGTCCCACATGCGGGCACATACCTGAGGCTGTGGGCAGTTGTGATACCAGAAGAGCAGGCCTGAGCACCAACGGTCACCATAGCTCAACTTATTCTCGTTCCATACTTCCCATATACTCTTGCTATTGATAGCTCCTACCATCTGACCTCTGCGCGCAAACTCCTCAATATCTTTTGATTCGCCGTATTTGTTGGTCATCTCGGTATAGAGCGTGCTCATCAGGTGGAAACCGTTACCGTCCATATAATCCCAGGTTTCCTTGTTGATGGGCCAGAGGTCCTGTGCCGGCATCATTTCACGCAGACTCTCTACAATAGGAAGGGTAGGTGCCCCGTATTCGGGATTGAAACCATCCACACGACTGCCACGGTCCGATGCTGTATTCTCATAGTGTCGCATGGGGTTCACCTGCTTATAGGGACTTCCGTCGTGAACGCCGTCGCATTCACTCTGCATCTGGTAGGGAAGCGTGCCGTCCAGTCGGTTGATAAGGTCCTCAGCCCCCGTTACGCAGGTGCTCTCGTTGCTGCTTACATAGATAACGATGCTGGGGTGATTACGGATACGCTTAACGGTACTTTCTACGTTTGCCAGGTAGAGAGACTCGTCAAGGGGATGACGTGTGTCACCTGTCATCCAGAACTCCTGCCATACCATGATTCCGTATTCATCGCATAGCTCATAGAAACGGTCACTTTCGGCAATACCACCGCCCCATAGACGCAGCAGGTTGATGCCACACTGGTCAGTATAGGCCAATTCTGTTTCCATTCGGCTGTCGTCGGTTCGGAGCATGGCTTCCGGAATCCAGTTGTTACCACGGACAAAGGTTTTGTGTCCGTTTATGATGAACATCTTGGATTTGTCCGGTGTCTCACGCGTTGCTACTACCTCGCGTATGCCAAAGCGTGTCTGCAGACTGTCAGACAGATGGTTGGAGAGGTTGGTCAGCGTTAGCTGCAAGGTGTACAGATTCTGTTCTCCTTTGTTCTTGGGCCACCACAGGCGTGGATTCTTGATGTTCAGTTGGGGGAATTCCTCAGGCGTAAAGGTTATAACTTTATGCTCGCCGCGTATCAGTTTGACCTTTTTCTCCAATTGGATGTCCGTATCCAGAATCTTACCACGTACTATACCCTCAAAGGTTTGCGTGTTGGGATTGAACACTTCCACGCTTATTGTCTCAGCAGCCTTGTCGTAGTTGGGGTGAGAGAGCTTGGATGTCACGAAGGGGTTCCGCAACTGGATGTTGCCTGTACTATAGAGGCGTATGCTTTTCCAGATGCCGGTATTACGGTCGCGAATACCGTCTTCGAAGGTGAAGTCCCAACCGATAGTCATCAGCTGGCTTACATTCTGTCCCATCCATCCGTCTCCTCCGTTATGCCACTCACCTGCAGCACCCCATGACTTTGGCATGCTGGTGCCAGGAACATCTACGGGATAGACGCGAATGGCCAGGACTGCTTTCTCTCCTGCTTTTACACGGTCTGTTATGTCGAAGGGCTGGTTGTTGAACATACCTGCCATGTTCCCCATCAAATAACCGTTTACCCATATCTCTGCACGGTAGTTGATGCCTTCTGGCTCTAACCAGATACGGCGTCCCTTGAATTTCGCAGGAACCTCGAATTCTGTTCTGAACCAGTAGGTATAGAATTCGCGCCCTGCTTTCGCCAAGTCGGGAATAAGGCCATTCTTCAGCTTGTTGTTCTGACCGTAGTATGGATCTGGATAAACCTTCTGTTCCACCAGATTGGTAAGGACTGTACCGGGTACGATAGCTTCTGCCCAGGCACTTGTGTTGAATCCCTTGGAAGAGATTTCTGCCCCGTTTCCTTTGGCATCGGAGGCTTTCATCATCATCCATGTCTGCTGTCCTCCGTGTCCCAACTTAGAGTCCAGTTTTACATATGCTCTTTCAGCTGCTAATGTGCTAATTGAAAATAGCAATGCCGCTGCCGCAAACAATGTCTTTCTTGCTTTCATTTTTATGTCTTCTTTGGTAAATTGGCTATTTCTCCAGCAAAGCTGCTGCACACCACAGGTAGGGACCCTGGCCATGATAGTCGCCTGCTACACGTGGACGGTCCAGATAGTAGTCAAAGTCAGCTTTCTTGTTCGTACCCACGCATACCTCGCGTACATCATTATTATCATTAATATAGGGGATGAGTGCCATCCATGCCTTGCGGGCAGCCGGACCGTATGTCTTGGCGCTCAGCCATCCTTCTTTTACTCCGCAGATGAAGGCATAGGTAAACATGCCGGAGCCGCTGGTCTCTGTCCAGAAGTCGGGCTGGTCAACCAACTGATTCCATATTCCTTCTTCATTGCGGTATTTCAGCAAGCTCTTCATCATCAGTCGGTAACCCTTCAGGATACGCTTGTAGTAGGGGCTGTCTTTTGGTAAGGCTTTCAGCACTTCTGTTAATCCAACTGCCATCCAGCCGTTGCCACGGCACCAGTAATAGGGTACGTCAGGTGCATGATAGAACAGGCCATTGGGGCGTTGCAGTTCATCCAGATACTTCACCATCTCGTGTGCAGCACGGTCTATGTATTTGCGGTCGCCTGTTACGCGGTAAGCCCATGACTGTACAATGGTAATCATGTACATATCGTCTATCCACATACGTGTCTGCCATGTGTAACCGTTACGTGCCAGTCTCTTCTGGCTTTCCTTGGCATCCTTGGGCAGCTCCCATTGTGTGTCGGCATAAGATAATCCCATCTGCTTGTAGCGTTCGTCCTTGTATACCTGATACAGCATAAGTGGTAATGAACCGAACATATTCATATCCACATGGTTCTTTAAGGGCAGATATTCTTTTTCTGCACCAAAGAAAGGTTCGAAACGGTCTCGCATCAGATCCACAATCTTCTGGTCGCCAGCTGCACGTCCGAACATGACGGCACCATTCCAGGCACAGATTTCATGATAGCTGATGTATTTCGTGTTTCCTCCCCAGAATCCGTGTTTTGCATCCACAAAATGATATGCTAAGCGATGTCCTACTTCCTCAGGCGTAAAGCCTTTGGGAAAATTCTGCAATTCTGTTTTCTGTGCATAACTCAATGTACATGCAAAGAACAGTAATAGCGAATAAATTCCTTTTTTCTTCATTGTTTTATATGATTATGGTTAAAATTTCACCGCAAATTTAATACGATTTGCAATAATGTGCAAATGATTTCCTGAAATTAGTATAGATTTAACCTTCTTTTTGTGGGTTTGTTTGTGTAAAGGGACAAAAAATGATACCTTTGCAGACAGAAACAACTATTATAAAGGAAATGCTATGAATTATATGAAGAAGATTATTTCGTTGGCACTATTGATGCCCGTGTTCCTTTGCGTTTATGCTCAGGATGACGTAACCAAGGAGAAGTTTACACCTTTTTATGTAACAGCGGATGCTCCTCATATGGAGAAGGTATTGCCCGTACCTCCTGCACTTACTGATTCCCGTTATTTCTATGATTGGACACAGTATCAGTGGGGTAAGTCCATTCGTGAGACTGAACGTGGTAAGCAGGCTATAGCAGATGCAGGTATCTGTGCCCGATATTTTATGGAGCGTTATGGTCAGGCTATAGGAATAGAGCTGACTGCCGATAAATACCCAGAGATGTATCGTCTCTTCTCTCGTCTTCATTTGACAGAGCAGCAGGGCGGTGCCAGTGCAAAAGCCTACTTCCATCGTGTACGTCCCTATCAGCAGTTTAAGGAACCTACAAGTGTTCCAGAACATGAGGACCCAGAGGACTTCTCCAGTTATCCTTCCGGCCATACTCATGCATCATGGTTGGTAGGTTTGACATTGATGGTTATTGATCCCGCTCATAGCGAGGAGATTATGAAGGTGGCTTATGAGTTGGGGCAGAGTCGTGTGATTGTAGGATTCCACTATCAGAGTGATGTTGATGCAGGCCGTCTTTGCGGCAGCGTTACCTTTGCCCGCCTTCAGAGTATGCCCGAGTACCAGAAGATGTTGGAGAAGGCTGTAAAGGAATTCCAGAAGAACCAGAAGAAGTAAGAGAGGATTTTTCATACTTTTATAGGGCAAGGGACATATTTTGTCCCTTGCCCTTATTATATATATAAGGTAGGGTTTATTTTGTCACGCCCGATTGTTCTTTTTTGCAAATTATATCACACTTTGTTTGCAAATTACTTGCATTATATTACACTTTCTTATTACATTTGCAAAAATTATACAACCATTCCACATCATGAGAAAGTTATATTTACTCTTGTTTTTAGTGGCAGAATTAGGCCTGCTTATATCATGTTCAGAAACAGTTGACACTTCGTCGAGATATGTCTTTAAGGATCATACTGTACTCAGTTATATGTTGCAACATGATTCTTATTCTTCATACGTAAATCTTCTTAAGCAAGTGCCTATCAGCAAACAAAGCAAGAGTACGGTATATCAGCTCCTGAGTGCCCGTGGTCACTTCACGGTTTTCGCCCCTAATAACGAGGCTATAGAAAAGTATCTTCAGCAACTGACCGAGGATGAGATTATCCCTGCTCCATCATGGGATGCCATTACAGACAGCCTGATAGCGGATTCTATCCGTAAGGTTATTGTTTACAATAGTATAATCGACAGCGGGGATGAGGACTATTACGAGGTATCGATGTTTCCTGCACAGAATAACGAGGAGTTTGCTCGTAACAACATGAATGAGCTGAAACTTAGTGTTTCTTATGGCACTAATCCGGATAGCATTTTCATCAATCGTAATTGTCCTGTCAGTATCGAGAACCGTGATATCCGTACCATCAACGGTATGATACATCAGGTAGAGAAAGTAATAGCTCCTACAGACATTACCTTGGCAGGCGTGTTTGATGAATATCTGAAAGGTTACAAGCAGGGCTTTGTGGTAATGGCCAAGTTGTGTAAGGCATGTGGTTTGATGGACACCTTGTCAAAACGTCAGGACGAGGTGTACGAGCAGCTTTATCTGACAGGTAAGATAGAGGAGAAAACACCTGCTAATGGTTTGGCTACTATGACGGGCGGTTATTCCTATGCCCCTCGTCATAGGAAGTATGGTTTTACCATCTTTGCAGAACCGGATAGTTTCTGGGAGGAAAAGTTAGGCAAGTCTGCATCTGATATCACCCCTGCCGATGTGCAGGCTTGGGTGGCAGAAGGGAACTATTATCCTGAGGCAGTAGCGGATGATAATTTCGAGTCGCCTCAGAACATGTTGTATCAGTGGACTACCTACCATGTTCTGCCCTTTAAGATGTCTCCAGACAGACTGGTCTTCCATTACAACGAGAAAGGATATGACTATTCCGGTAGTCCGAATAAATACAGTATTCCTGTTATGGAGTATTATGTCTCTATGGGTAAACGCCGACTGGTAAAGATATACGAAAGTCCTGAGTCGCAGGGTGTATATCTGAATCGTTTCCCCATCACTGACAATTCACGTCGTGGTACGGGCCATGAGATAGCTTGTAATCCCGACAAGATTGGCTGTCGTGTTTTTAAGGAGGATGAGACCCTTTATGATCACATTGGCGCAAACGGTTATATCTATGCCATAGATGCTCCGCTGGCTTATGATGAAGCTACGCGCAATAATCTGGCAAAGAGTCGTATCCGAATGGATTGCATGAGTTTCTTCCCCGAGGTGATGAACAACGATATACGTCGCGTGCCTTTGGCTGATGCGCCTCACCAATGGGTACATTTCCCCGACGATGATGAATACCGTTATATACAAAACCTGAGTATCAACAAAGGCTCTACCTTTGTTTATTATAATGCATACGGTCTGAAGTTTGGTAGTCTTTGTGGCGATGAGGTGAAGTGTGTGGGCCATTGGGAACTTGTGTTTACCTTGCCTCCGGTTCCCAAACGTGGTACTTACGAGGTCAGATACCGTATCCTTACAAACTCCAATCGTGGAGTGGGGCAGCTTTACTTTGGTGATGACCCCGACCGTCTGCCTGTGACAGGTATTCCCGTGAACCTGACTTTAGGAGGTGTTGATCCTAACACAGGTTGGGCAGCTGACTCTGAATATGACGATGATCTTAACTCCGAGATCGACAAACAGATGCGTAACAACGGTTTCATGAAGGGTGAGGAGAGCATCCTTATCCTTAAGCAACCTGGTACTACAGCCCGTGATAATGTGAACCGTAACATCATCCGCCGTATCATAACCAGAGCCACTCTTGATCCTGATAAGACGTATTACCTGAAGATAAAGTCGGTACTGGATAATACCACTTCAGAGTTCTACATGGATCATATAGAGTACTGCCCGAAGGAAATCTATGATAATCCCGAGACGCCAGAGGATATTTGGTAGGGGAGAGAAAAGTTAATTCAAAATTCAAAATTCAAAATTACGCTAACCGCTAACCCCTAACCGCTAACCGATTCCCCCTAGGGGCTAGGGGGTCTCTATCTCACCAACTTATAATCCAACTGTTTGCGGTAGAGGTCTGCCCTTGCTACCTGAACCTTTATGGAATCACCAAGGTTGTAGCAATGGTGATGGCTACGGCCACGCAGACGATAGTTCTTCTCATCGAACTCGTAGTAATCGTCATCTAAGTCGCGTAATGGAATCATACCTTCGCACTTATTTTCGTTTACTTCCACGTAAATGCCGAATTCCGTTACACCGCTGATGGTTCCTTCGAAGGTCTCTCCCAAGTGTTCGCTCATGAATTCCACCTGCTTGTACTTGATGCTGGCACGTTCTGCCTGAGCAGCTGTCTGCTCCATCTCGCTACAATGCTCGCAGAGTTCCTCGTATTTGTCCTGATTGGCAGAGCGTCCGCCCTGAGCATATTTTGTCAGGAGGCGATGTACCATCAGGTCGGGGTACCTACGGATTGGAGAGGTAAAATGCGTATAGTAGTCGAATGCCAGGCCATAGTGTCCCACATTGTGAGTGCTGTACTTGGCCTTCATCATGGCGCGCAGGGTAATCATCTCTATCATGTTCTGCTCCTTCTTGCCCTTTACATCTGTAAGCATTCGGTTCAGATTCTTACTCATCTCGCCCTTTGAACCGTTTGTCTTCAGCTTATAGCCGAATTTTCCTACGAAGTCTGACAGGTTCATCAGTTTGGCTGGGTCGGGCGACTCATGAATACGGTAGGGCAGTACCTTGGGTTTCTGGTTCTTGGGAACTTTGCCAATGCTTTCTGCCACCGTACGGTTGGCAAGCAGCATGAATTCCTCCACCAGTTTGTTGGCATCCTTGGCTACCTTGAAGTATACGCTGGTAGGTTTGCCTTTCTCGTCAATCTCGAATCGTACTTCGCAACGGTCAAAGTCAACGGCACCACCTGCAAAGCGTTTCCTACGCAACTCCTTGGCAAGGCGGTTCAGGGTGATAAGCTCGTTGGCAAAGTTTTCGGCAGGAGCCCCCTCTCCGCTCCCCCTTTGGGGGAGTACCTTGTCGCCGGGATTCTTGTAGTCCTCTTCACTGGCTTCATGGTGATTCTCCAGTACTTCCTGCACTTCCTCGTAGGTAAAGCGTCGGTCGCTCTTTATGACGGTATGTGCCAGATGCCAGTCTTTCACTTCGGCTTTCTCGTTCATCTTGAAGATAACGCTGTAGGTAAGTTTCTCTTCATCAGGACGGAGAGAGCAGACATAGTTACAAAGGTGCTCGGGCAGCATGGGTACGGTACGGTCAACCAGATAGACGCTGGTGGAACGCTTCAGCGCTTCCTTATCTATTATAGAGCCTTCGGTGACGTAGTGACTGACATCAGCAATATGAACGCCAATCTCCCAAAGTCCGGCTTTTAGTTGACGAATGCTCAGGGCATCGTCAAAGTCCTTGGCATCGCGTGGATCGATGGTAAAAGTCATGACATCTCTCATATCCTCTCTACGTGCAATCTCCTCCTTCGTGATGTCTAACTTCAGTTTCTCGGCTGCTTTCTCTACGGCAGCAGGATATACGTATGGCAAGCCGTATTCTGCCAGTATAGCATGCATCTCGGCATTATTCTCGCCAGTCTTACCCAATATGTCTATTACTTTACCTACCGGGTTCTTGGCATTCTCAGGCCATTCTACAATCTTTACAATTGCTTTATCGCCTGTCTGTCCTTTCTTCAGTAATGACTTGGGTATAAAGATATCGTTTGCCAGTGTGCGGTCTTCTGTAAGCAGATAGGCATAGTTCTTGCTGACCTGCAGGGTTCCCACAAACTGTTTGTCGCTGCGTTCCATGATTTCTGTTACAGCAGCCTCACGTACATGATTCTTGCGTCGTGCCAGCATGGTCACCTGTACTTTATCGCCATCCATGGCATGCATACTGTTACGTTCAGCTACCAAAATAGGCTCCCCGCCATTTTCAGGTTCAAAGGTGTTCTTGCCGTTTGCTTTGCGGTGGAATATTCCCTCCATTACCTGTGTGGGGTTGTTTAGTGTATAGTTGAAACGTGGCTGCTCCTTGATATAGTCGTCCATCAGCAACACCTCCAGCACATCCATCAGCATCATCTTAGCCGGATGTGTGTTCAGGTGAAGCTCACGGTAGAGGGTCTTCAGTTCAAATACTTGGGTGGGATTCTCTTCGAACAGGGCAATTACCATCTGTTCCAGGTTTTTCTTCTTGAGGCGACCGCCTCCGTTTTTCTTCTTTCCCATGATTATGTTTTTCTTTTAAGGATAAGGGGCAGAAGAACTGTTATGCCGTTTCTCTGAGAGCAATACGGCTTTTCTCTGCCAGCGATAGGCCGTTTCTCTGAGAGTGATACGGCTTTTCTCTTGCTCCTTACCTCATATAGCTTATTTCATATTATTTTCCTTGCAAAGATAGGAAGTTTTTTGCTTGTTCCAAAAAAAAAAATTATTTTTGCGTCCGAAATAAAAGAGAGCGGGCCCAATAACTCGCTTGAAGAGCCATTTTTGGATATGAATTTAAGAAAACTTCTGATTGTAACATTTGTATTAGTTTTATTTAATAATAATAAGGTTTGTGCATATAACGGAGATGTTGACCATCTTCTGGAAGGTACGCTGATTTATTCGGGTAATAGTTCGTCGGCCGCTTATGCCTTCGATGATGATCCAACAACATACTATAGCGCAATGTCGCGTGACTTGCAATGGATAGGCCTTGATTTGGGCGCTCCCCATGTCATCACCCGTGTTGAATATATGCCTATGTCCAGCACCCAAGGTCGTGATCGCATGGTGCTCAGCCTTTTTGAGGGAGCCAACAGTCCCGACTTCATGGATGCCGTACCCCTTTATCTTATCAGTGAGCGGCCTGACAAGGATGTTTTCTCAAGAGCGGATGTCAATGTCAGTCGTGGTTTCCGGTATATACGCTATGTGGGTGGAACAGGCTCATTCTGTAATGTTGCAGAATTAAGGTTCTATGGTCATGCCGGCGAGGGTGACGACAGTCAGTTCTATCAGATAACCAATTTGCCTACGCTCAGTATTCATGTCCAGGATAACGTTCTTCCTACTGAACGCGGCGAGGATTTCGAATCGCAGTCGGTATTGATATACGAGAACGGCAAGATGTTGCAGGAGTATCCTATCCTGTTCCGTGTAAGAGGTAATTACTCTGCTACTCACGAGAACAAGGCTTTCCGTATGAAGTACAACGATGGCAAGAGCCACCATGTGATGAAAGGCGCACAGAACGAGTCTCCTGTGAAGGCCAAGAAGTGGGTGCTTATCAATAGCTATCGCGACAAGACCCTGATGCGTAATCCTGTGGCTTGGGCGATGTCCAAACGTGCCGAGATGAAGTGGACACCCTGGAGTCAGGTCGTTGACCTTGTTGTCAATGGAGACTATCGCGGCACCTATACGTTGGCAGACCATGTGGATGTTCATTCAGGCCGTATTGATATCACGGAAATGACAGAGGCGGACATTGATGAAGAGTCCATCACCGGCGGTTATTATGTAGAGGTGGATAACAATGCTTATCGCGAACCTTATAATTTTACATCTTATTACGGCAATCCTATTTCTGTTCATGATCCAGACGAGGATATCATGCAGCCTGAACAGTTCCAGTATATTCAGGATACTTGGAACAACATGGAGAGTGTTGTCTATAGCCCCAGCTATACTGACCCCAAAAGGGGTATCCGTTCTGTTCTTGATCTGGAGACCTTCCTCAGGCATTTCCTCACCAGCGAGTTCAATGGTAATACAGATATGCTCTGTCAGGTCTTCCTGTATAAGGAACGTGGCGATGACCATTTCTATGTAGGTCCTGTCTGGGATGCAGACCTTGCCCTCGAGAATGACCAGACTACCTATCCTGCCAATCAACGTATGGATTGGACATACAAAGTCCGTGATACTGGCAACTGGTCAGACTTTGTGGGGCGTGTGCTTTCTGACCCGTCGGTCTTTTCCAAGCTTCAGGTCATGTGGGCGAAACTTCGCATGAAAGGTTCTTTCGAACCTAAGGATGTGGCGGCAGACGTGGATTCTCTGCGCAGAGAGATTAGTTCTTCTGCACGCTTGAATTTTATCCGCTGGCCATATCTTAACCAGTGGCTTTCACTCAACCCCGTGGTCCCCGGTTCTTGGGATAAGGAGGTGGATCGTGTTCGCGACTATGTGTATAACCGTGTTGAGTGGATGGATCAGATGCTTTCTTATGGCGAGTTGAAAGAACAGAACGGTATTTATCAGATTAACTCAGCCCATGACCTGTGCGAGTTTGCCAAGCTTGTCAATAACGGTCAGACAAGTGCAAATGCCGTCATGAATGCCGACATAGACATGGAAGGTCTCCAGGAATACTTCGCCCCAATTGGAAATATCAAGAAACAGTATGCCGGTAAGTTTAATGGTAATGGTCATACTATCAGTAATTTGAATATCACGGGGAAAGACAATGTCGGTTTCTTTGGCATGGTGGGTCCCGGGGCTGAGATACAGAATCTGAATCTTGATGCTACATGCTCGGTTTCAGGAGCGAATTACGTTGGTGGCATGATTGGATTTGCGCGTTCCGGTAAGGTAACGATTAAGAGGTGCAGCACTGCCGCTACTGTTACTGCAACGGGCGGATATGCAGCTGGCTTCTTGGGATTCGCTCGTGCATTGGCTACTGTATATGTGCAGGATTCTTATAATCTGGGCAAGATACAGGCCGACAGCATGGCTGCAGCCATTGTCGCACCTTCCGCAGGATATCTGTTTGTTACAGATTGCTATAATGCCGGCAAGGTTTCCGGTACTGCCCAAGGTAAGGAATTTGCCTACACAGATAATTCTGCTTCTCTGCAGAATTGTTATGATGCCTATTCTCATCAGGTGGAATTTGTTACTCCTACTGATGTTATGTCAGGCGAACTCTGTTATCTGTTGAATACCGGTAATGGCAATACCCTGTGGTATCAGAATATTGATAACGGAAGAGAGATTGACGGACATCCTGTCCTGAAGACCTCAAGTGGCATGGTCTATAATATAGACGGCGTATATACTAACAACACGGAGACGCAACTAAGCAAATACCGCTACTATAAATGGGAGGTCCTTGGTATAAATGATGGCAAGAATGGTACCATTCAGTTTGCCGAGTTCGATATTCTTGACGAAGAAGGCACGGATTATCCTGACCTTATTATATATAAGGGTACAGAGAGCACTATTTCCAACCATAATTGGCCCGATGCCGGTGACAATAGTGTGTACACCAAGTATTGTTCTTACTTCAGTAATTCTGCTTACTTCCTCTTTGATGCACAAGAGGCCGTTATGCCCTATGGCTATCGCATTTATACGGCAAACGATACCAGGTACTATCCTGGTCGTAACCCTGATACGTGGAGGTTGTATGGTAGCAATACCTATACTAACGACCCCAATGATGATTGTTGGGTTCTGATAGACGAGCGGGTTAACGATGCCACATTAGGTCCCACCAACTATACCTCTTATGATTTCCAGATAGCGTCAGGGAATGTGGAAACCGGAATCAGCCTCACCCCATCCCTCTCCGAAGGCGAGGGAGCCATCTACGACCTTGCTGGCCGTAAGGTGCAAGGTGCAAGGAGCAAGGGGCAAGTGGATTGTCATAATTCTCAATTCCCAATTCTCAATTCTCAATTGAAGAAGGGCCTTTACATCATGAACGGCAAGAAGGTGATGCTTAAGTAAAGTGTAAGAGTGTAAGTACGCTTTGCACGGTTAAATAATGTTAAACAGTCAGACAAAAGCATATAAATATGGTTAATGTCTGATGCAAATTTTCTATTTTTGTATGCTTTTCGTGCAAAATGCACTTAAAAAAAAGAATAATTTAGGTATAAATAAAAGAAAAACGATATAATTTAACTTTATTATTAACTAAAAACCAAAAAAGCGATGAAAAGATTTACTCTTAAACGCGTGACACTCGCTCTGGCTACATGTTTGATGTTGTTGTCCAGTCAGAGTGTTATGGCTCAGTACTTCAAGCTCACTGCTCTGAGTGGACAAAATGCCTACAACGGTGATAGCGAGCACTTCGACAAGTTGGTTGACACAAAAACGTCAACTAAATGGGGTACTTGGTTTGATCACAATGGTAATGATGAATGGCCAGATGAAGCCATTGCATACATTATCGTTAAGGCAGACGAGGCTGTAGTTCCCGATTTCTATTTCCTGGTTACAGGTAATGATACGGGTAGTAACCCTGGCCGTAACTGGAAGTCATGGAAAATCTATGGCGGTAACTTCGAGAGTGATGATCAGGCAGTCCGTGATGTAGAGAACTACACGGGTTGGACTCTGATTGATGACAGACAAAACGAGCCCTTGCCAGGTCAGAATTTCGGTGTGGTTAACCTTGAGTTCAATGAGACTGACGGTAAGACTGCTTACAAGTACTTTTGGATTGAAATTGAGGAGTCTGTTAAAGGTTCAGAGACTTATCTTCAGATGTCTGAGTGGGGTCTTGGTACCTATGCAGGACTCGAGAAATATCTAGAGGACTTAGCTAATGAGCAAACTGGTACCGACCAGCGTATAAAATACAACATCATTTCTGGCGATAGAATAGATGGAAGTGGTGAAAGCTTGGAGAAACTCTTCGATGGTGATATCAATACCAAGTGGGGTAACGGTCTGACTGCAAAGAAGTTTGGTGAGACTACGAATGGTGCTCACTTCATTGTGAAGACTTCTCGTGCTATAGCTCCTACCTATTACAAGCTTGTAACGGGTACTGACAACGCCAGCTGGCACCATCGTAACTGGAAGAACTGGCAGATCTATGGTATTGCCGAGGCTGACGTAGTGGATGGTAAGCCCACCCGTGATTCAGACAAGTGGGTGCTGCTTGATAAGAAGACAGATGTCAGCGAGGAGGTATTGCCTGACAAGAACTGTTACGCTGTTTATTTCACACTTTCAGAGGAGAATACAACTGCATACAAATACTTCAAGGTTGAGATTGACGAGACCATGGCTGGTTCCGGTTATATGCAGATGAGTGAGTTTGAGCTTGGTGACGAATACATCTTCGCTATCGAAAAGAATGAAGTGATTTCCTCTATTGAGAAGTCTTTTGATCCTGATCTCTTTGCCCAGAAGTCTTTGCTTGATCAGGTATCAGATCTCTATGAGAACATGAAGACGACTTCAGATGTTGTTTCATTCTTCGGGATGAACGAATCCGTTAATTCATTGTTCGACAAGATAGATGCCTCTGCAAAGTGCTATGCTAAGTTGGATGAAACTCGCAAGCAGGTGTTAAGTGCCATTACCGCTGGCAGCCTGAATGATGATGCTGTTACATATCTGACAACTTGGGCTAACGAGACAGATGCTGTTGCTCCCGGAGCAGAGTACCCCGTAGGTAACTATGCTTATCTTAAGGTTAACCGCCAGATTACTGGTGAGGAGGCAACTGCAGAATACAAGCGTATCTCTGCATATATGCTCAATAACGAGAAGAATCCTGATGAACCTCTCTACCCAACTTATATATTCGTTGATGGTACTAGCAATGACGACAACTGGGGTGATAGTCCTATAGAAAACCTTATTGATGGTAATGCCAAAGATACTAAGTGGGGTACTGGTACCGGAAAGGATCGCTACATCATCTTTAAGACAGATCAGCCTATCAGACCTACATACTATGGTCTTGTTACCGGTTGGGATACCGATTCATACAAGGATCGTAACTGGAAGAACTGGAAGATCTGGGGTGCCAACTTCAATTCTGACGAAGAGGCTACCAAGGATGCTGAAGGTTGGGTTTTGATTGACAATAAGGAGAATGTCGGCACAGACATCCTGAAGACTACCAATCTGTTTGAAAGCTATATCTATCTCTCAGAGGGTTGTGCTGAGCCTTATCAGTATTTCAAGATCGAGGTTTACCACACTGGTGGTATGCAGATGAATGAATTTGCATTCTACAACACAGCTAATATGTTTGAGTATCGTGAGGGATATGTTGAAGATTTTATAGACTACGATCCCGACGAAAAACCTGCATATAGGGGCTTGACCGATGCTTACAAGGCTAAATACGAGGAGTTGAAGAATACTGTCTATGCACCTGATGTATTGAACTTCAAGTACCAGTTGGAAGACCTGCAGAAGGAGATTGCAGCTTCTGCCGAGTTGTATCATAAGTATGACAGCGTATATAGTATATTCAAGGATCTTGAAATTGAATCAAAGACCTATGGCGTATGGTTTACAGATTATACCAGCGAGAACATTGCTCCTAATGCTAAGTTCATAAACGGTACGCGCGATTACATTTGGGAGAATATGCAACTTGATGATGAGGGTATCAAGGCTGAGACCACTTATCTTGAGAGAATCATCAATGCAGTTCAGAACAACCTGTACATCCTTCTGGACGGTCATACTGTTGGTCAGTGGGGTGATGGCTTCTATGGCAACCTTATTGATGGTATTGCCTTGAATACTACAAAGAAGGAGAAAGATCCTGACACAGGCGAAGAGAAGGAAGTAGAGGTTAAGGCTACCAAGTGGGGTGGTCAGGCTGATCCTAAGGGTGATACCTATATCATCTTCCGTACATTCGATCCCGTTAATCCTTTCTTCTATACTCTGACTACAGGTAACGATACAGGTAGTTACCCCGAGCGTAACTGGGGTACCTGGTACATCTATGGTGCCAACTTCGAGGGTGATGCCCAGGCTACTAAGGATGCTGATGGATGGGTACTCGTTGATGAAAGAGTAAATGTACAGCAGGATCGTCTGCATCCCGTAAATGCAGAGCCTTCATACTTCGGCTTCAGCACAGAGACAACCGTACCTTATACATATTATAAGGTTGTTGTAACCAACGCATATAAGGGCGATGCAATTCAGATGAACGAGCTCCACTTCGGAACTGCTGATGAGTTTGATGATCTTAAGACCGCTTACAAGGACTCTGCCGATGTCTTCATTGAGAGTATTGAATATGCACAGCAGTCTCTCCTTGATCAGTTTAGGGATTCTATTCCCAACATTGAGACTTGCACAAATATGGAGGCTCTCTTCCGTGCTAATTATGTTCTGGATCAGTTGCGCGAGAAGATCACTTCAAGTGCTGCTTTGTATGAGGAACTCTCAAATAAGGCCACTGAGATTAATGATTATCTTACAGAAAACAAACTGGCTGAGAGCGAGGCACTGACCAAGTTGGTGAACTACCTGACTACTAAGGGTGAGCCTTCTGAGACTTATCCTAACGGTACATTTGTGACTATCTACGATGAGCATGAACTGAATGACAGCATTATTGCAGTCGAGATTGAGTCTCTGGATGCAATGAAGAAGGCTGCTATCGCTGTTGGTTATGGTCCTGGCATGGATATCACAGACTTGATTGTTAACCGTAGCTTTGCTAAGGCAGAAAAGGTTCTGGATGCCAATGGCAAGGAAGTAACAGGTACTAAGACTGCTGAAGGTTGGAATGGCTATCTTTATAGCAACGGAACCAATGCTGCAGGTACCATGTCTGCTGCTGAGTTCTGCAACGAGCAGTCTAAGGCTAACATTAGCCAGACTCTGACAGGCTTGAAGAACGGTTACTATCAGATTAAGCTGAATGCAGGTTTCCGTCCTCAGGGCAATATCAACAGCTTCGATTATGCTGCATTGGCATTTGCTAATGATACTAAGACCTATGTTCCCGTTGTTCGTGACTACATGGTTACCAGCAAGGAGGAAGCATGGACTGGTTCAACTGCTGACAAGACAATTTATGCTTGTGATGTTGATGGTGTTACTGGTGAAGCATCAGTTGACTCTGTTGAAGTTGGTTATGTAATCTGGGGCGTACAGGGTACAATCAATGCTATTCTGCATGACCGTTATGAGATTACTATGGTTGCCCAGGTTACTGACGGTAATCTGACATTCGGTCTGAAGAACGAAGGTACTATCAAGGGTGGTGACTGGTTAGCTGCCGGTAACTTCCGTCTGACATACCTTGGCGAGCAGGCTACTGCTGAGGCAATCGCTGCTGCTGCTGAGTGTAATGCTAAGCCTGCTGCTAACTTGATTAGTGCTGTAGCTGGTAATCCCAATACTGTAGATGATTTCAAGGTTGCTCCTAACTTTGCTGCTGCACAGAAGGAGGCTCTGCAGAATGTTGCTAACAGCAACACCGTAGAGCAGTTGGTAGCTGACGGTAACCTGTTTGCAGAAATTACTGCCACAAAGGCTGCCTACTATTCACTCTGCTATTATGCCGATGCTGTTGAACATAAATGGTATGATATGGCATACGATCAGGAGGCTGATGCAGATGTTCTTGCTATTTCCAAGAAACTGGGTGATGTAAAAGACCTCACAAAGGGTGGTGATTACGAGAATGCTGCTGCTGCTAAGGCTGCTATGGATGAGCTTCTTGCCAAATATCCTGATTACCTGGCAATCGACGAAAGTGCAAGCACCTATATTTCCAATGCATCAGAGGGAATGGTAGATGGTGATTCATTCAACTATGAGATTGCTCCCGAATCTGAGAAGAGAGTAGCTGTTTACTTCAGTGGATTGTATGATGATTTGGAAGATGATGAGACTCTTATCGAATTTGAGTACAAGTCAGACAAGGACATTAACAATGTTGAGATTCAGAACTTCTCTGGCGATATGCAGAAGAAGGTTGTAATCGAGAAACTGGAGGCATCTTCAGAGTTCAAGAAGGTAACTGTTAACGTGAAGGATCTTGGTTTCAAGAAGGCTTCAGATGTTCTTCTGTTCCGCTTCATGCCAAACGATGGTGCTCTGGTTAATATCCGTCACATGATATTTGCAGTTAATCCTGCTAAGGAAGGTGACCTCACAGGTGATAACGAGGTTAATGCTGCTGATATCCAGAAACTGCTGAACATTATTGCAGCTGGTGGTGATGCTGACCTGACAGGTGATGGCGAAACCAATGCTGCTGATATTCAGAAACTGTTGAATATCATTGCTGCACAGTAATTACGTAGTGTAAAAAGATTCTATAAATTCTCCTGGCCTGGGGCTTAGGCTTCCAGGTCAGGAGAATAATAAAATTTAAGGATAATAAAATTAAACAAAATTATGAGAAAGCTGTTTTTCTCTCTTACCGCATTGCTATTGATGGTTTGCTCATGTTCTGAGCAGGTCGACACTTCGTCGAGATACGTATTTAAGTACCACACAGTGGCAAGTTATTTGGAGGCACATCCTGAATACTCCCAGTATGTGGACTTATTGAAGTTAGTGCAGATCAACCCACAGATGAAGACGTCAACTGTATATCAGTTGATGACAGCTCGTGGTAACTACACAGTTTTTGCTATCACCAACGATGCCATTGATGAATATCTTCAGGATCTTGTTGATGAGGGCTTGATTTCAGAACCATCATGGGATGCATTTACGGATTCTGCCAAGTTAGACTCTATTCGTTCCGTGATTGTAAAGAATAGTATCATTGACGGATATGACAGAGAGGATCAGCGTTATTCTATTGATCAAGTAGAGAAAGGTATTGAGTTGCCTCTTCCCACGCTTAGCGATCATCGACTGACTATTAATATCCCCGACGCT
This sequence comes from Bacteroidaceae bacterium, assembly GCA_017619585.1. The sequence continues at coordinate 19,747 of JAFZSA010000042.1, read as the reverse complement.
AAGAGGCCGGACAGCATTTGTGTGAACAAGGTTTGTCCCATTGACCCCATTAACTATGATATTCCTGTTATTAACGGATATATTAATCAGTTGCACAAGGTTATTGCACCCAAGGATGAATCCTGTGCCAGATATCTGCAGAATATTCTTAATAACAAGACTGATGGTTATCTGATGATGGCCCGTGTTATTCAGGCATGTGGCTTGTTGGATCTTCTTGGTAAGGTCCGTGATGAAGAATACGAGTTGAAATACCAGAGGGGTGAGATTCCCGATATGAAAGATTATGTTAGCAAGGCTGGCGGTGACAAGTCTGCCAACAGCGACCCCGATGCACATGTACCAGAACATCGCAAGTATGGTTATACCATCTTTGCCGAGACTGATGACTATTGGCGTTCTCAGGGTATTGACCCTGCTGCCTCTGATGCATTGGAGCAACTTGTTAACTGGATTCAGAGTAAGAAAATGTATTTCTCTGAAGACGTAAATAAGACAGACAACAATTACCGCTCATCTGAGAACATCCTGTATAGATGGGTGACATATCATATACTTCCTATGCGTATTCCTGCCAATAAACTGGTATATCACTGTAACGAGGTAGGATATTCCATAAGCCGTCCTACTGTCTATTCTATTCCTGTTTATGAATGGTACGCTACATTGGGCAATGGTGGCCGCCGTTTGCTGAAACTTTATGAGAGTAAGGAGAGTAACGGTGTTTACATCAATCGTTTCCCCGTCATTGCCAATGGTATCACAGATGATGGACATGAAGTGTCATGTGATCCTGATAAGCTTGGTGTCTTCATTGACCGTGAAAGCGATATGGCTGTTGTGAATGATATCACAAATGCATGTATTTATCCCATTCATACACCTTTGGCTTATACAGATGCCGTTCGTGACAATCTGGGAAGAGAGCGTATCCGCTTTGATATTTTTGCCATGTTCCCCGAGGCAATTACCAATGGTATCCGTCGTGCAGACTCCAGCGAAGGAAAATATCAGCACGTATACATACCACAGGATCAGGTCTATAAGTATTTTGATAATATGAGTATTCTTAATGAAGACACCCATTTTATCCACTATAATGGTTACAAGATCAATTGGGCTAACTATTGCCAGGATGAGGATAAGGCATTCGGTCACTTTGATATCATGTTCACCTTGCCTCCTGTTCCCAAACGTGGTACATACGAGCTACGATACAAGGTATTGGCTACCTCTGCTCGTGGTATAGTACAGGTTTACTTCGGATCTGATCCCGACAATCTTCCTGCTGCAGGTATTCCTGTAAATATGGCAGAAGGTATTGCAACGACTTTCGGTGGCGAAGGTGCTTCTTGGTCAGACCTGACAGACGATGGACGAGACGAAGATGAGATTATTGAGATTGATCACAAACTGAGAAACCATGGTCTGATGAAGGCTGGTCGTCATGAAGTTCATGAAAGCAATCAAAGTTGGACTGCCCGTGATGACTCTCGTCAGAAACGTCATATCCTGGTTCGCCAGACACTGGATCCCAAGAACACTTATTACGTTCGTTTAAAGTCGGTACTTGATAACCCCAAGTTGGAGTTGTACCTTGATTACTTTGAATGGTGTCCGAAGGAAATCTACGATAATCCTGAGACACCTGAGGATGTTTGGTAATTCTAACAGAAAATGATAATGTAAAAGCTTTGCTAAGGAGATAATCCTGCAAAGCTTTTACTCCTATATAAAGTGTTTCATTATAAACCCATCAACTCCATGAAGAAAGTATTCTTATTTGTTATGTCTCTTTGTGCAGCTTCATTCCTGTCTGCAAAGGATATTTATGTTAATTCACCCGGTACTACATTGTTGCTGAAGGCAGAAGAGGGCTTGCCTTTACATGTCAGCTATTATGGCGAACGTGTTACTGATGCTGAACAGGTATATCGTGCTTACAGCCTTTGGGAGGATGCTTATCCAGCCTTTGGCCTGGGTAACCATGATATGACAGCGCTTAGTGTTCGTCATTCAGACGGAAACATGTCTACAGAACTGGTTTACCAGCAGGATGCGGTAACGACTGAGGGAAATGCTACTGTTTACACTATTACTTTGAAGGACAAACTGTACGATTTCCTTGTTGATGTTTGCTATCGTACTTACAACAACTGTGATGTGATAGAGACTTGGTCGGTTATCCGCAATAACGAGAAGAAACCTGTGACTCTTCTTAAGTATGCCAGCGGTTTCCTTCCCATTCGTCAGGGAAATGCCTGGGTACTGCATGAACATGGGACATGGGGTGCAGAAGCACAGGTGACCGAGGAAGCGCTTAAACCTGGAGTCTTTGAAATCCATGACCTGACCGGTACCAGGAATGCCTTCACGAGTCGTCCCAATCTGATGATTTCCCTTGATGGTAAACCTCAGGAGAACAATGGTAGGGTAGTGGGTGCAGTTCTCTGTTGGAGCGGTAATTTCCGTATGACTATTGACACTCAGGGCAAGAAGGTTCATCGTCTTATTGCTGGTATTGACGATACTAATTCGCAATATACCCTCAAGAAAGGCGAAACATTTACAACTCCTGTTCTGGCTCTTACATATAGCGACGAGGGTTTGGGTGGTGCCAGTCGCAGTTTCCATCGCTGGGCTCGTAAGAACAATATGGTACATAACGGAACGGCTTTGCGCAAGACCCTCCTTAACTCATGGGAAGGAGTCTATCTGAATGTCAGCCAAGACGGAATGGAGAAGATGATGGATGGCGTGAAGCAGTTAGGTGGTGAGCTCTTTGTGATGGATGACGGTTGGTTCGGCAATAAGTACAAACGTTCTGTTGATGACTGTGCTTTGGGTGATTGGGTTACCGATACAGAGAAACTTCCCAAGGGTGTTCCTGCACTCGAGAAGGCTTGTGCCGAACGTGGTCTCAAATGGGGTATATGGATTGAGCCAGAGATGACCAATACCAAGAGTGAACTTTACGAGAAGCACCCTGACTGGGTGGTATGTCATCCTACGCGTGAACCCAGTACGGGACGTGGCGGTACCCAACTTGTCCTGGATATGAGTAATCCTGCAGTTCAGGATTTTGTGTTCAAGGTGGTTGATGATATCATGACGGAGACTCCCAATACCTATTATATTAAGTGGGACTGCAATATGGAGACCAAGAACTTTGGCTCGCATTATCTAAGTGCCGACAATCAGAGTCATCTTTATGTGGATTATCATTTGGGACTCATAAAGACGTTGAAACGAATCCGTGCCAAATATCCTGACCTTGTCATCCAGTGTTGTGCCAGTGGCGGCGGACGTGTCAACTATGGTTTGATGCCTTACTTTGATGAGTTCTGGGTCAGTGACAATACCGATGCCAAGCAACGCCTCTTTATCCAGTGGGGAACCAGTATGTTCTTCCCTGCTTGTGCTATGGCTCAGCATGTAAGCGCTAGTCCCAATCATCAGACTCATCGCAGTTTGCCTTTGAAGTTCCGTTTTGATGTGGCTATGACGGGTCGTCTTGGAATGGAGATGAAGCCATCCGACCTCTCAGCCGATGAGATGAAATTTGCACAGTCTTGTTTCAAGACCTACAAAGAGACTATACGTCCTATTGTGCAGCAAGGGGATTTGTACCGTCTGATTTCACCTTATGAGGGAAACGGTTATTGTAGTGAGATGTTCGTTAGCGAAGACAAGAAAGATGCTATCTTCTTCGCATACAAGTTCGAGCATTATGTTGATTTCTTCCGTCCTCGTTTCTACTTTGCTGGATTGGATCCCAATGCCACCTATACACTTACCGAACTCTGCCGTCAGGGTAATGCCGACCATTGGGAAGGCAGTTCCTTCACAGGAAGTTTCCTGATGCAGCAAGGTGTGGAGATTGACCTCCGCGGTGAGTATGCCAGCAAGGTGATACGGCTCATTAGGCAATAGACCCCCCGACCCCCTTTAGGGGGAGGGATGGGAGAAGAATTCAAATTTCAAATTTCAAAATTCAAAATACAAAATTTTCGCTAACCGCTAACCCTTAACCGCTAACCTCTCTCCCTCCCCCTAAAGGGGGTTGGGGGGTCAATCTACATCATAGTAGATAGTGGCAGACTTGTATTGGGGTAGATTGGTTACGTAGTGTTGTATCTCTCGTAACCGCTTACGTGCTTCAGCTATGGAAGCTGACAGTTCTATCTTGACGATGATTTTGCGGATATACATCATCTGTACCTTGGCGATAGGCGGCGTGTCAGGACCCAGTATTCGTTGTCCAAAGATCTGCTTCAGCAAGTTCGCATAGTCCCTTGAGAGGTTTTCCAGAACCCTCTCGTCTCTGTGCTTCATGTAAACGTATATCAGACGACAGTAGGGTGGGTAGTTGAAGAGACTCCTTTCCTCCATCTGCTCTTTGTACATAGCTGTATAGTTGTGTTGCACTACCTGTTTGATGGCAGAAGCCTCTACATCCTGGGTCTGTAACACAACATAGCCTTGCTCGTTCTTCCTGCCTGCCCGCCCTGCCACTTGTTCCATCATCTGGAAAGCATGCTCGTAGCTTCGGAAGTCAGGCTGTGACAGCATGGTGCTGGCATTTAAGATGCCGACTACACTTACACGGTCAAAGTCCAACCCTTTTGTTACCATCTGTGTTCCTACCAGTATATCTGTCTTATAATGCTGGAAGTCATAGATGATTTGCTCATATCGTTGCCGGCTCCTGGTTGTGTCCAGATCCATCCTGGCAATTCTTGCTTCTGGGAAGATATTCTGAAGGCAGTCTTCAATACGTTCCGTTCCATAACCTCTTCCCATCAGATTCTGTTCCTCACAATTCGGACATTTCTGTGGGATAGGGTAGGAGGCTCCGCAGTAGTGACAGGTTAGCTGACGCATATTCCTATGTAGCGTCAGACTTACATCACATTTCTGACAACGGGGAACCCATCCGCATGTCTTGCATTCCATCATTGGAGCATAGCCACGTCTGTTCTGGAACAGGATGACCTGTTTGCTCTGTTGCAGCGCTTCCCTTATCCTTTCTATCAGTTGTGGAGTGAAGGGACCGTTCATCATCTTCTTCTTGGCCATCTCACGCATGTTCACAACTTCTATTTGTGGAAGTTGTACATTGCCATATCTTTTGTGTAGCTGAACCAATCCGTATTTGCCAGTCTTGGCATTGTAATATGATTCCAGACTGGGTGTAGCAGAGCCTAACAGCGTTTTGGCTTTGGCTGTCTTCGCCATCACCAGTGCAACATTGCGAGCCTGGTAACGTGGGGCTGGGTCCTGCTGTTTAAAACTGGTTTCATGCTCCTCGTCGATAATGATAAGTCCTAATTTCTTGAATGGAAGAAAGATGCTGCTTCTGACTCCCACAATGATATCATACGGGGCATCGGATAGCATCTTCTGATATACCTCTACACGTTCTGCGTCAGGGTATCTTGAATGGTAAACCCCTAAGCGATCTCCGAAGACACGCTTCAGACGGTCCGTCAATTGGGCTGTCAGTACAATCTCAGGAAGCATGAAGAGTACCTGCTTACCTTGCTCTATTATCTCCTTAATCAGGTGAATATAGACTTCTGTCTTACCGCTGCTTGTTACGCCATGTAGCAGACAGACATCCTTTTGTTTCCAACATTCCTTTATCTCGTCTTTGGCACGTGCCTGATCTTCGCTTAGTGGATGCATGACCAGTTCCGTTGGCAGATACTGCTGCGTGATACGTCCGACGGGTTTCTGGTACAGTTCCAGAATTCCCTTTTGGCAAAGTCCTTTCAGTACACTGGGTGTACATGCCGTACTTTCCATCAGTTCCTGCCGGGATATCTCCTTCAGCAGTTGTCTGTTCTGTAGCGCCAGTGCAGCTGATATACCTGACAGGGATATATACTTCAGTAACAGTTCTGCCTGTTTGGCCGAACGTTTCAGTTGCGTAAGGGTCTCGTTGAGTTTTTCTTCGTTGAAATAGGGCTCTGTAATCCTGACGTATGTAGCGTAACGTGGCTTATAAGTTCTCTTTACTTCCTCCTTTATATGGATAGCATCTTTCTCCAGCAGTCGTTTTACCAAGGGTAGGATGTTCCTGATGCCTGTCCTTTTCTGTAGGGTAGAAAGTGACAGTGTTGTTTCCTCTTCCAGCGCCTGGATGATTTTCTCTTCCGACGGGGTTAGTGTGTCATCCGCTACAAACTCCTCATTGTACATCACACTGGATTCGCTCTCCAGTTTCATGCCACTGGGGAGGGCAGCCTTATATACATCCCCAATGGTACACAGATAGTAATCAGCTATCCACTTCCATAGCTTCAGCTGTGCGGTTGTAACTATAGGACTGCTGTCAAGCAACTCCATAGCTTCCTTGGTTGTATAAGAAGGAACAGTGTCATGTAGTTTAACTACAATGGCACTGTAGAACTTCGTTGTTCCAAATGGAACAATAATCCGACTTCCTACCTGAACCAGATTGGCGAAAGTCTGTGGTAAGCTATATGTAAAGGTACCTTCTAAGGGTAGTGGCAGTATGACATCGGCAAACTGTGCCATATTGCCCCCTTATCTTCTCTGTCTGCGTGCGCTCACACGAGGAGCTGCAGGTGCTGGCTCTTTCTTTGCCCCGGTTGTGCTCTTTGAGGGCGTCGTAGTTGTTGCTGTAGGAGTCTTGGTACGTTTTCCCCAGACACTTCCGGATTTCTTTGTTGCCTTAGGTGCAGCTGCTTCAGCCAGAGCTATACTGTCTAACTTGGTACTGTCTATAATCTCATGTCCCCAAACGCCTTCTTCGAAGTCAACAATCTGCTTCTCAATACGCTGCTGTTCCTTCTTCATGGCGCTGTCAGTCTCGCAGTAATTAGCCAGAATCTTACCTTGCAGATTATTTGTCTTGTAGATTTTACCCTCGTAGCGGTTCAGGGTAAAATAGTCATCCGCTGTCATGTTGGATACGTTATTCAGGTTGCTACCCATCATAGGCAGTTTAGACAGCCATGGTGCAATATCATCATACTTCAGCCAGAAGAGAGGGTAGGGAGTTGCTTCTACATCTGTACTGAACTCATCTGCTCCACGCATCAGAATGGGGCAGAGAGCTGTAACCTTGGTACTAAAGGTCCCTGTGCGCTGATCCAGATAGACACTCTCCTTAATGTAGTAGCGTTTAGCCTCTGCACTGGGCACATCGGCGTCAGCCACCACAATCTTTCCGTCTTTCTCCTCGTAATAGATGTTATAGCGTTCCAGCAGATCCTTTACGCTTAGTTTGTCTTTTTCCTCGAATGATTCGTTACCATCCAACTTATAGGTATAGGCCGTTACGCGTCCTGTCTGAATCAGACGGAACAAATAGGTGAACAGGTTCACTTGCTTGCCTATGGGCTCTACAGGGTAGTATAGCGGGGCGTTCTTATCTTTCATCAGATCAAGCTGGCGGTAGATATCACGCTTCCAAACCACATCCTCTGGCATTGTTGCCGATGTAGGGAATTGCAGAGATGCACGGTCTTGGCTATTCGGTCTGGCTGCTGATGTTGTAGCAGTTGGGCTTGCCGTGGTTGTTGTACGACGTTTAGCTGGCTGTGCAAATGCCATACTTCCTGTCAGCAAAGATGCTGCTATTATGAATAGTGTACGTTTCATATCTTTCATGTTTTCATTTCGTCATTTTTCATTTCTCATTCTTCATTCCCTCCCCCTAAAGGGGGCGGGAGGTCTATTTGATGATAACTTGCATTGCCCCATCCAGGGTTCTTTCTATTCCGTCAGGTCCAACAGCACGGACATCTGTGATATAGAATCGCTTGTTACGTGCCAAGCCTCTGATCTGATTCTTCTGTTGTTCGGTAAAGTTGGCTCCGTTACTCTTGAATGGAACGGCATTACCCATTGCATCGTAGAAGACTGTCTCAAAGCCTTGTACACGGAAGGTAATGTTCAGCAGACCGTCATCAATGGCAGCGCCGATGCCTTCAGTACCCATTATAATCTGTTTGCTTATGGCTCCGCCCTTGAAGTGGTTTTTGCCTCCCTGTCCGTCGGAATATGCTATAAAGGCCATAGGATCGGGTAGTTTCCTAATACGGAAGGTAAACTTACCCATTTCTTGTGTACGTCCCTCGTTCTGTGCTGATACTGTGATGACAGCTTCTCCTCCAGGAGTAGTAGGACGGGCAATGTAATGGCCGTCGCCTTTCTGGGTGAGTGATCCGCCTGTCATGCTGACATGTAGCTTATTGCTTGGAATGCCTGGAACAGAAACGCTCATTGGGTTGTCATAGCCGGCATAGAGCACGTTCATGATGTCGGCACTAACAGTAGCACTGGGAGCTACAACCGTATATTTCTGAGAGAACTCACGTTTTACCTTCTCGCCGTTTCCGTTCAGCATCTCAATGAAGCCGTTCAGGGTAAAGTCTCCGGTTTTGTTGCAAACTGTTTCGTAAAGTCCCTTATCGCTCTTGATAGGTTGTCCGCCAATATAGATGGTGGGGCGGCGTGTGGTATCCACGGCTGCCATGATAATCTGAGCGGTGAAGCGTCCGCCCTGAACTACGGTCTGTGAGCTTGGGATAACGTAGGCATTCAGCTGGTTTACGCGGATATCCTTTATGTCCACATTGCTGATGAGGTTATGCAATACCTCTCCCTCAGCATAGCGTACATCGCTTTGTAACTTTGTCAACAAGGTAACGGCGGCAGCGGTGGGCATGTTCTCGAACATGTATTCCTGCCAGTTCTTTCCCATCAGACGTCCTTTAGCAGGAACCTCAGTGCTCAGGTTGCTTGAGATTATTTCCTTCTTCTCCTTATCCGTTACCATCTTCACTATTCTCTCGCGATAGCTGTTGATGGCCTTGTAGAGTTCCTTGCCACGTCCTGTTACTGGTGCCAGCATAATCTGGGTACTTGCCTCCAGGTCTTCACGGTTCTTGATATCGTTCACATCAGCCTCTTCGCCATCACTCTTCTTTACGATAGCAATTTTCAGTTCCTCTGCCAGATTGTAGATGGAGTCGCTGATGGCACGCACATACTGAGCCTTGTCATACCATTGCTTTACCTTTGTGGGGTTGTTCTTCATCTGCTCCTCGAAGGTATTGTAAATGTCATTGTTTACATGACTGGCATTCTGTGTTGATTTATTCAGACTGTCCGACACCAAAGAGAAACCATTCAGTACATCGCTTGATACGTTCAGGGCCAGCATGGCCATCAGTACCAAGTACATCAGGTTTATCATTTTTTGGCGAGGAGACATCCTCTTCTTCTGTATAGGCATCTTGATTTAAATTCAAAAATTATAAATTCAAAATTCAAAGGTCGGAATTCGTAATTATCATTAATGTCGATGGGTGGCCGTTTCGTTATTACGTTATATCGTTATTTCGACATTCTCTGGGGCCGCCTCACTCTTCTTCCTTCACTCCGGAAACGGCGGGTCCCATGTTAACGGTTAATGCCTTGATCATACGGCTGTAAACCTCGTTCAGTTCCTGAATCTGCTGTGCCATCTTACGTGTCTGCTCGTCAATCTGCTCGATGGTGCTGACCTGCTTGCTGATGTTACGCAGCTGCAGTTCGTAAACGGTGGCAATACCGGTAAGTGTCCGGTTCAGGTTCTCCATCTCCTCGCTGTCTGTACTCATGCGTGCAGCCTGTGCCTTTACGCGACCCAGCACCTCTGTCAGTTCTGTCAATTCCTCGGCATAGTTCTTTACGGCTTCTTCTATCACAGCGGGATCTGTAGCCTTGATCTGGTTGGGATCGATGGCTGGACCACCATTCTGAATCTGCTCCAGTGCCAGCTGTGCCTGAGCTGCTGCCTGTCCGGCTGCTGCCAAGTTGGCTGCTGCAGCACTTAATCCTGTTCCTGCTGCCAAAGCATCCGGATCTATGTTACCTACAGGAGCACCGCCAGCTATAACGGGTGCACCGCCGCCTATTACGATAGGACCTTCCGGGATTTCTGCTCCTTCAGGCAATGGTGCGCCGCCACCAGCTACCACAACGGTCTGTCCGCCTGCAACTGAAGCTCCCTCTGATTTGGGAACCTTGTCGTATGTCTTCTCAAAACCAGAGATGAAGAATACAATCGCCTCAACAATCATACCTATCCAAAGCATGACATTAGCTCCTTGGATATGTGTCAGTTTAAACAATGCTCCCAGAATGACGACTGATGCTCCCCAGCTGTAGGAGTAGTTCATAAAGACTTGGCCATATGGGGAGTCCATCCACTTTTGTAATTTGGCTATAGGATTCATATTTGTTTGTATTTGTTTTCTTTATTTTTTGTTTTGGCGGCCTTTCCGTTATGACGTTATGACGTTATATCGTTATTACGAGGGTTATTGGGCCGCCATGTTTTTTATCTCCTTGTCTTTCTTGTGCTTACGGTGGGGCCGCCAGATGAGGACTTGCTCTTTCCGCCCTTGCTGCTTGCCTTTCCTGGTTTGACGGCACCTGCATTGCCTCTGTCGTTCACCATAGTACGGACGCAGCGGAAGCCTATGTAGCAACGAGGCTGGTTCTGGTATTCATAAGAACGCCAGGCGCTTCGGATCATACTTTCAGGATCCTTCCAGGAACCACCTCTTACACTCTTCTTCTTCAGACGGTAGGGGTCCTCCTTGGCAGCATTGTACTTCAGGTCGGGGTTCATATCGCTCATGCTCTCTACACCGGCTTCTGTATAAACAGTGCTTGTCCATTCAGCTACGTTACCTGCCATATCATACAGACCGTTGCTGTTAGCACTGAAGATACCGCATTTACTGGTGATAAGGCTACCGTCCTTGGTGTAGTTACCGCGGTCGGGCTTGAAGTTGGCATAGTAGCAACCCTTGTCGCTCTTCACCTCAGCACTTGTCCAGGGGAAGGGGTTGCCCTCCTTGCCGCGAGCAGCATACTCCCATTCCACCTCGCTGGGCAGACGATAGCGTTGAATCTGCTTGGCATAACCGCCCAAGCCCTTCATCAGGAAGTTGGTACGCCATGCGCAGAAAGCATTGGCCTGATCCCATGAGATTCCTACTACAGGATAGTCATCATAGGCAGGGTTACTGAAGTAGAGCTTCATGTAGCGTTCATTATCAGCATTCTGGAAGTCGTTAACCCAACATGTGGTGTCAGGATAGATATTTACGATGTATGTGTTCAGGAAGTCCCATGGTCCGCTCAATGGGCGTGTGATGGTCTGACGGATAATCTTACCGTCATCATCAATCCATGCAGTATCCTTGCTGATCATTACCTGCTCTCTGTTGACAGCGTGGTCTGTATTCAGGTCGCGCTCTTCAGGATCCAGACGGTACTTACGCTGGGCGGCAGCTACATAGTCGTAGATTTCGTAGCGATAGTTCATCTGTTTGGCGTCCAGCATCTTTGTGCCGTCGATGGGATGAATAACATATACGCTCTGGATAGCACGGTCCTCATCCTCGTTGGCTCTACGCCAGGGAATAGGTTTGCTCCAGTTCAGGTAAGGTGTAATCTCGTTACCTTCCTTATCTTCTGTTATCTTATAGGTTTCGTCGCCAGCATAGTTGGGGTCTGCCAGACGCTCACGGATAATACTGTCGCGTACCCAGTTTACAAACTGACGGTACTTGGCATTGCTAACCTCGTGTTCGTCCATCCAGAATCCGTCCACACTGATGTCTCTCAAAGGGAAGTCTGCGCCCCACAGCGTATCGTTCTCCTGCAGACCAATCTTCAGTGATCCCTTGTGAACAGCCACCATACCGTATGGTGTTGGTTCAGACATTGCAGCACCTCTGACTCCTGTCAGTTCGCCTCCAACTGCATTAGCATTGGAGTTAGCTCCCATACAAGCAGCCAAAGTCAGGCAAAGAATTGCCATAAAGAAAAGTACCAGACTTTTTGTCTTCATATTATTTTGTTTAGTTATTTTTTCTTTTTGTTTTGGGCGGCGGCCTTATCGTTATGACGTTATAACGTTATTTCGTTATTACGGTCTTTGCCGCCCTCTACACCTTATTAATATTATATCTTTATTTCGTTATTGTCGTTTGGCGGCCTCTTCGTTATTACGATATGTCGTTATAACGTTATAACGGTTTGGCTTTGGCCGCCTTATTTTTCACTTTTCACTCTTTCACTTTTCACTTTTCCCTCCCCCTAAAGGGGGTCGGGGGGTCTATAGTAGTCTCACACTCTTATGCAGGTTCTTACCTTTCTTGCCCAAGTTCAGGTCTGTTTGGTAGCCTATCATTATTTCGTGCGTACCGTTCTGTATTCCTATTCCGCCTGTGTACACCTCGTAAGAGTATCCTATGTTGATGCCGTGGAAGTTATATCCCAGCAGAATGCCCACGCTATTCATGGGACTGTACATAATACCGCCGTACAGTTTGTGCTTCTCGCCATCGTATTCCAGACGGGCAGTGATATCTCCTCTCCAGTTCTGTAGGTCGCTTCTCAGGATTGCGTCCATCGCCAATGCATATCGGGGGTAGCGGAACTTATACCTGTATCCTCCTGTCATATAGAAAACAGGATCTATTGTAATCTCATGCGTCTTCTCGTCACCCAGTGTAATGGTGGGTCCTAATAGATGATGGACGCTGGCTCCTGCATACCATAGTTTCTTGTAGGCATATCTCAGGCCGAAGTCCATATCCAGTGACTGTCCCTTTGACTCGCTTGTGGTGAATGCTGGGTCGTTAGACTTATCCAAGTCAAGTTTTGAACCGTCTGTTTTCTCAACAAAGAGGGCAGGTCTTGCACTGATACTCATGGTGCCGCCCCATAGTTTCAAGTGGTAGGCGTAGGTCAGTGATATCTTTTGCGTATTGAAGACGCCTGCCTTATCACTGTACAAGCCAAGTCCCACTCCATGTTGGGGCCCCAGGAAGAAGAGAGGCATATCTGCTGTTATGAGCATAGTCTTGGGAGCGTTCTCGAACCCCACCATTTGCATGCTATAGGCAGCTTTCACGTTCAGCAGACCATTCGCTCCTGCCGCTGCAGGATTGAAGTAGGATTGTAATGCCCAGGAGTTGGTAAATGCCGCATCAAACTGAGCTCTTGCACCCAGACTTATCAACAGCATTCCTATCCAGAGTAGTCTTTTCATCCTAAATTTAATAACGTCGCTATACACTTATTTATTGTATATCCTTAATAGAATATTTATAAAATAGTTAAAGTTTTGGCAGTTGTACGTCTTTTTAGGCGTTCTTTCCTGCCTCACAGGTCTTTGTTCCTTGGGTATAAGGATGTGCAAAGATATAATATTATAGAACAACCCCCAAACAATTCCCGTAAAAATAAAAACTCTGCCTCATGTTTACCTCATATGTACCTCAAGGTTACCTCAAGGTTACCTCAAGGTTCAAGAACAACCACGAAGGTTTGCTTCACAAGGGGTAAATATGACTATTCCTGACGATGGTTTTCTTTAAGTCCCTTTGCGGTTTCCTTTTATCAAAGTGTTCGTACAAATGCCCCTTAATATCTTATTGTTTCTTGTTGCCAACTCATATGTATAAAAATATTAGATTATATTTGGAGTGTATTCGAAAAAAACATATCTTTGCCCAGATGGAAGACTAAAACTAAACTTAGTAAAACCTAAAAACGCCTGGAATCAGGTTACGAGAGAAAGAACAAAAACTATTTTATAATTAACCGCCTGGATGCAGTGTTCGTCTCGAAAAGAAGAAATGTTGCTGTCCAGGTAAAACTATTAACTAAACATTCTGTTTTTATGAAGAGAAACAAACTAATGGCACTGATGGCGGTCTTTTTAATGACGGTCACGGTTTCTGCACAGGTTACATTTACCTGTACGGGTGGTACTAACTTTGAGGGTGACGAAGGCGTTGCCAAGCTCTTCGACAGCAATCGGGAAACCAAGTATTGTGGTAATTGTGGCAATGATGTCTATGCACTCATTGAAGCTTCCGAACCTGTCTATGTGTGGGGCTATGACATGACTACTGCTAATGACAACGAGGCCTATGATCGCTGTATCGGAAAATGGCAACTTTTTGGTACCAATGACGCAGCGGTCGCAGCTGACCCAAGTGCAGCAGGTTGGGTAGCGCTTTCTGACCTTGGTCGTAACGAGATGGTTCAGCGGAAGAATTACTTTACACAGCGTTTCTTCTGCGAAAAGGGCGTTACCAAGTCTTTTAAGTACTTTAAGCTTGTCCTTAATGAAAGAAAGAAATACAAGGAAAATGATCAGGATCGTTATGATGGCATGATTCAGCTTTCTGAGTTCAAGATTCTGGGTGAGCCTAATCGTGTGGTTAGCTACAAGTGGAAAGCTTCTTCTCAGGATAATTCCAAGAAGGCTGTTGACCTGTTGATTGGCCAGAAGTGGGAAGGCAGCAACTTGGCTAATGGCAAGAATTGGGTAACCATTGAGACGAGTGATGGTCAGGCATATGCAGTAAAGAGCTATTCTTTCTCTACTCACGATGATGGCAGTTGGAACGACCGTGCTCCCAAGAGCTGGAAGATTGAAGGCTCCAATGATAATAGCAACTGGACACTTATTGACGAAGTGGTTAACGATAACGTAATTCAGAATCTAAACTTTTCGACATTTGAGTTCACTCCTTCTAATACAACCGACAAGTTCCGCTATATTAAGCTGACTTTGAATGCTATGAAGAGCGATGGCTGGACACAGGTAGGTGAATTCCATGTTGTAAGTACTTCTGATGTATCTGATGCTCAGTACTATACAAACCTAGTAAATGCTGCAAAGGCTACTAAGGCTGAATATGAGTCTCTGTTGGGTGAAAACGATTCTTGGTGTCAGGAATATGCGACCTTCTTTGCCGGCTTGGACTTAGATAATTTGTTGGCAGCAGGCATACAAACTGGTGAGTATGCTACACTTGAAACGAAATTGAAGGCAGCCGAAGAAAATGTTATTGCCAAGGCTGTGAAGCTGTTTGTCAATGGTGCGAATTATGCTGCAATCGCCGGCTCTGATTGCTGGGGCGACGGCAACTATTCACAGTTGGTTGATGGTAAAGAGTCAACAAAGTGGGGTGGCAATGATTTCCCACAGTATGTTATCTTCCGTGTGAAAGCTGCTTTCAAACCGTTCTTCTACAAGCTTGTAACGGGTAATGACACCGAAAAAAACACAGGTCGTAACTGGAAGTCTTGGAGCGTCTATGGCGGCAATTTTGCAACCTTTAATGATGCTACTAATAAAGATGCCACAGAATGGGTCTTGCTTGATGAGAGAACTGATGTCACTGAGGAGTATCTGCCTATGAAGAACTTCTATCCCGCAACATTTGATTTTAATAAGGGTGTTGCCAAGGATTACTTGTATTACATGGTGAAGGTAACTGCGCCTCATTCCGGCTCTCAGCAGCAGATGTCAGAGATGTATCTCTGCACTCAGGATGAGTTTGAGGCTATCCGTAAGCCTTTGGTAGATGAGTTGACAGACTTTGCCGCTGGTGTAGCCGATATAGTGGTTGAATCTGACCTAGAAGCTTCTAAGACAATTTTCACAGAGAAATTTGCTGAGCTTCAAACAACCTCTGATGCTGTTGCTCTGACTAAGATATATAACGAATTGGTCTCTTTGAAGGACGCACTCAGTGAGTCAGCTGACTTCATGACCGGAGGTTATCGTCCCATTAGCGGTAATACTGCTTGGAGTGATGGCGAGAATCATACCAAGTTACTGGATGGCAACGAAAAGACCAAGTGGGGTGGTAACTTGCCCGAAGGCGGCTCATACGTTATCTTCAAGGCCTATGCTGCAAAGGCTTTCAACCAGTACATGTTAGTTACCGGTAATGATACCAAGGGCAATTCGGGTCGTAACTGGAAGAGCTGGAAGATATATGGCTGCAATGCAAAAGTACCATCAGGCTCAGAGGAATCAAAGTTTGTAACTCGTGATTTTAGTTCATGGGTATTACTTGATGCGAAGTCTGATATTGGCAAGGACCGTCTTCCTGCTGATAACTTTGCTCCCGCTTACTTTAATATTAGCGAGAAATGGGAAAGTAACTATAAGTACTTCAAGATTGAGGTTGAATCCGCATTTGATGGCGGTTCCATCCAGATGTCTGAATTCAAGTTCTTGCCTGATGAAGAGTTTACTGCTATCCGTCAGGAATATGTTGATTCTTTGACTAAGGTTAGCATGGCTCTTGCAAATCTTGAAGAAGGCTTAGAGATGCCAGATGCTATTAAGCAGAAACTGATAGCGCAGCTTACAGAAACTATTACTGCCAAGATTACCGCAGTAGCAACTGCTACCGCAGACGATCTGCTTCCTAATTTTAATGGGGCAATCAATTATATCACAACTGAGGTTCCTGCAATCATTGCTGCTAACACCATGGCTCAGGTTGACGGTGTATATCAGATCAATGCTGCTCAGCAGTTGGTTAACTTCGCAACAATAGTAAATAGTGGAGCTACAGATGCTAAGGCAGTCCTCACAGCTGACATTGACCTTTCTGAGGTAATTACTAATAATGCTTGGACATCTATTGGTAATAATGACAAGCCATTCAAGGGTACATTTGATGGTCAGGGCAATACCATTAAGAATATCACTTACACAGCAACCGGTCAGTACAATGGTCTGTTCGGTAAGCTTACAACAGGTGCTGTAGTGAAGAACTTCACTGCTGAAGGTACTATGACCGTTTCTGCGAGTGTTACAGGTAGGGCAGTTGCTCTTATCGGTGTTGCAGGTGATGGTGGTGTCCTCATTCAGAACATCAATAGCAAGATGAATTACAACAATCAGCTGGCAGGTGCTCAAGTGGGCGGTGTCCTCGGTGGAGCACTCAATGGCAACGCAACAGTTGTTGACCGCTGTACATATTCTGGCAAACTTGCAGCTGAGGATGGTGGTAAGGATGGTAACTATGGTGGCCTTGTAGGTTATGCCAACAACAACGCTGCATGTTATCTCACCATTAGCAACTGCTTGTTCGATGGTGAACTTGTTAACACAGCTGCAACTCCTGGCAACTGTACCTTTGGTGGTATGATTGGTTACAGCAATGGTGCAAATGTATCTATCAAGAACGTTTTGTCTATTGGTACTGTTCAATCTAAGATAGCTGCACAGTTCTTTGGAGCAGTCAAGAGCACTCGTTCTTCTATCAACAACAGTTACTATAAGGGTGAAAACGTAAACGGTTCTGCAAGCACTGTCACAATGACAGCTAATAAGGTTGCAGACGAGCAGTTGGCAAGCAATGAGATTGTTCTGAAGTTAGGTGTTGCCTTCCGTCAGGATGTTGGTAAGGATGCTTATCCTACACTGGATCTTTCCAAGCCTGTTGTTACTGAGATTTCTGAGGCAGGTTATGCAACTCTGTTTGTTGACAATGTTGACCTTGAAATTCCTGAAGGTGTTGTAGCATCTGCTGGTCTTGTATGGGGTAATCTGGTGGATGTTCAGCCTATCGAAGGTAAGATTGCTGCTGGCGAGCCCGTTATCCTGAAGGGTGAAGCAGGTGTCTACAGTTTTGCTCCTACAACAGGTGCTGTTAAGGCAGAGCGCAACGACCTGAAGGGTGCTGCCGAGGATGTTGAGGCCACTGGCAAGTATGTTCTGGCTAAGCCTGAGGACGCTGAAGTTGGCTTCTATCTGGCTAATGCCGGTACCATCAAGGCTGGTAAGGCATACCTAGAGCTTCCTGCTACAGAGGTTAAGGCATTCTACTTCGCAGAGAATGGCGAGACAGCTATTAACAGCCTCACCCCAGCCCTCTCCGAAGGCGAGGGTGCCATTTACAATATTGCCGGTCAGCGCATAAACAAGCTGCAGAAGGGCATCAATATTGTTGGTGGTAAGAAAATTCTTAAGTAAAAGACCCACCCCGCCCCTCCCGTCAGGGAGGGTGAGGGGATGTTATAGAAAAATGATTATTAACTTTTGACCCATACCCTCATTAGTCACCTCCCCTGACGGGGAGGATGGGAGGGGTCTATATATGAGATATATTAAACCCGCCTTGAAGGTAGAATCGGCTCAGGTAGTCAACATGTTGGCAGAGAGCCTGGTGATAAACGGTGATACCACCGTAAATGGTAGCGATGCTTTGACAAAGGAAAATGATTGGGCCATCTGGTCTGATGATGAGGACTAAATCCTATTCCTAATCCTATATTGAAAAGGCAATTCTCTATTTGAGAGTTGCCTTTTCTGTTCTTTATGAGTAAAAATGTTCCGGAAATTTGGAATGTATCCCCAAAAAATGTATTTTTGCGCACGTACATTGAAAAATAAAAACCTTTTTTAACTTTAATATTCTTTCTTATGAAGACAAAACTACTTTTGCTTCTTGCCATGTGTATAGGTATGACAAGTAGCGCATGGGCGTTAGAAAAAGACGGTGACGTTTATCAGATTAGTTCAGCTCAAGATCTGGCAGACTTTGCTGCTTTAGTTAACGGTGGCGAGACAACAGCCAGTGCAGTACTTACAGGTGACATCGATATGTCAACATTAGAGAGTTGGACAGCTATTGGCGACTGGAATACAGGTGCTGTCTCTTCTGCTTATTGTGGTCATTTTGATGGTCAAGGATTTACTATCAAGGGCTTCAATTTTACTTCAAACAAGAACTATTTCGGCATCTTCGGCGTTGTTTCGGCAGGATGTTTTGTTGAGAATTTCTCCATCTATGGTACGATGACACTTAAGCATAAGACTGGTGGTGTAGTTGGTTACACTCGCGACACATCTGTAATCATTCGCGACATTCACTGCTACCTAGACATCAACAGCACTGCTGACGGTTTCAGACCCGGCGGAATTTTGGGCAGTGCTAATAATGGCACAACTGTTATAGAGAACTGTTCCTATTCTGGCATTCTCGATGCTGGAGGACACACGGGTAACATTGGCGGCATTGTTGGTTATGCCAATAGTGACACCAAGACTATCCTTAATATCACTAATTGTCTTTTTGATGGTAAAATCCAGAATGGAACTACTGCAGAAGGCCAATGCGGTGGCATTGTTGGTTATTGCAATAAGGGTAAAGTTACAATCAAGAATTGTCTTTCTATTGGTAGCATAACCTCTAGTGAAGGGAATGTTGGTCAGTTCTTTGGAAGACTTAATACCAGCAACTCTACCTTTGCTTCCCAAAACTATTATTTAGGTGATTTCGTTAATGGTACGTCTAGTGGTGCTGAAGCCACCGGCATCGCACCTGTAAAGGTAACTGCAGAGCAATTGGCAAGTGGTGAGATTGCATACGCACTGAATGGAAACCAGTCGGAGAATGTCAATTGGTTCCAGAAATTAGGGACTGATACCCATCCCACTCCCAATGGCTCTGATATCGTATATATGACAGGACATATGCATTGTAATGGTACTGCCTATGAGGGTGAGACTGCATATTCAAATGAGTCATCTGCTTTAAAGGACGACCACAGTTTCTCTGATGGATTCTGCTCTTATTGCGGTTCCCCCGATGAGAAGTATATGGTTGCCAATACAGATGGCTACTTCGAGATTGGTACGGCTAATCAATTGAAGTGGTTCTCTGCTTATGTTAATCAGATTAATCCCAAGTCTAATGCTGTACTGACAGCTGATATTGACTTGAATGGTGTAGTTTGGACTCCCATTGGCAATGCCAACAATCAATACACAGGTATCTTTGATGGTCAGGGTCATGCTATCACAAACTTCAGTTACACAGCCACTGGTGACAATAATGGTTTGTTTGGTTATATCAATGGAGCAATCGTCAAGAATTTCAGTATT
>JAFZSA010000041.1 GCA_017619585.1 Bacteroidaceae bacterium | reverse complement strand
TGGTGCGTTAGTTCAGCTGGTTAGAATACATGCCTGTCACGCATGGGGTCACGGGTTCGAGTCCCGTACGCACCGCCACATAGCAAAAAGTGTTTTTCATGGTATTAGATTTTTAAGGTCAAGATTCAAGGTCAGGGATGATATTGAATCTTTTTTTTTGTCTAAAATTGAAAAATATTTCCCCAATTTTCTTGCGATAACAAAAAAAACTTGTAACTTTGTACTCGGTTTTTTGAAAATGGTGCGTTAGTTCAGCTGGTTAGAATACATGCCTGTCACGCATGGGGTCACGGGTTCGAGTCCCGTACGCACCGCCACATAGCAAAAAGTGTTTTTCATGGTATTAGATTTTTAAGGTGAGATTCAAGGTCAGGGATGATATTGAATCTCTTTTTTTTATTAACCGGTTGCGATTAAAAATTGATATTATGACGAAAAGATTTTTTTTGACTATCTCGTTTCTTGTTGCTTGCCTGTGTGCTGCTTTTGCTCAGGCCGACAAGATTGTGGGCGAATATCAATGCGTGCATGATGGCGTGGATTCCAGAATCAAGATTTTCAAACACGAGGATGGCTATCGTGCTCAGTGTACATGGGTCTCTAACCTGAAGAAAGAGGACGGTACGCTCAGAAGGGATGTTAAGAATCCTGATCCGGCAAAGAGGAAAATTACTAACGACAAGATTGTGCTAATAGATAAGGTTAAGTATGATGGTGTTGATACTTGGAAGGATGGTAAGATCTATGATCCTACCAGAGGCAGGTACTTTACCGTTACGCTGACCTTTAAGGACGAAAAGACTCTGGCAGTAAGGGGTTCTGTGGCTTTTATAGGCAAATCCGTTTACTGGAAGAAACTGAAATAAACATATATGGCAAAAGATAAGACATTGTTTGTTTGCGACTACTGCGGGCAGGAAAGCCTGAAGTGGGTAGGTAAGTGCCCCTCGTGTGGCAAATGGAACAGTATGAAGGAGTTTAAGGTTCCTTCAGGTTCTTCATCTGGGCGGAATGCTGCATCCGTTGCACTCCCATCGGGGAGCACGGAGGGGGCCTCTCCTCTGCGTAACATCGTGGCAGATTCAGAACCTCGCATTGATATGGGAGATTCCGAACTGAATCGTGTTTTGGGTGGCGGACTGGTGCCAGGCAGCCTGGTCTTGCTGGGTGGAGAGCCAGGAATAGGCAAGAGTACACTTATCCTGCAGACGGTCTTGCGCCTGGCAGAAAAGAAGGTGTTGTATGTGAGTGGAGAGGAAAGTGCCAGACAGATAAAACTGAGGGCCGACAGGCTGTCGGACTCCAATGGTACCCCTAAGTCAGACAATCTGCTTATCCTTACAGAAACTTCGCTCGAGAATATCTATACTCAGATAGAACAGACCCAGCCTGATTTGGTAGTGATAGACTCTATTCAGACCATCCAGACAGAAACGGTAGAAAGCAGTCCTGGCAGTCTCAGTCAGATTCGCGAGTGTGCTGCCAGTCTGCTGAAGTATGCCAAGGGTGGGGGCGTAAGTATTATCCTCATAGGCCATATTACCAAGGAAGGAACACTGGCAGGTCCCAAGGTGTTGGAACACATTGTGGATGCCGTTTTGCAGTTCGAGGGCGACCAGCATTATATGTATCGTATTCTCAGAAGCATCAAGAACCGTTTTGGTAGTACCAGCGAATTGGGAATCTACGAGATGAAGCATGACGGGCTCCGTCAGGTTTCCAATCCCAGCGAATTGTTGCTTACTGATGACAGGGAAGGGCTTTCCGGCATTGCCATTGCCTGTGCTATAGAAGGTGCCCGTCCCTTTATGATAGAGACGCAGGCTCTGGTCAGCACAGCGGCTTATGGAACGGCTCAGCGTAGCACAACAGGCTACGAGAGCAGAAGACTGAATATGCTTTTGGCCGTCTTGGAGAAGCGTGTAGGCTTTAAATTGGCTACCAAGGACGTATTCCTGAATATTGCAGGCGGGTTGCGTGTGACAGACCCTGCATTGGATCTGGCCGTCATAGCAGCCGTTCTCAGTAGCAATGGCGATATGCCTATAGATACGGATGTCTGTGTAACGGGCGAGGTAGGTCTGAGTGGAGAGATTCGTCCTGTCTCACGTATAGAACAGAGGATTGCCGAGGCGCAGAAACTGGGATTCCAGAGGATTCTTATTCCCTCCTTTAATCTGAAGGGTATAAATCCCAAGCAGTACAAAATAGAGATTGTTCCCGTTCGTCGGGTTGCAGAAGCTGTTCGTGAACTGTTTGGATAGTTTGCTTGCAGAAAAATACCAACTTCCTTTCTTGGCTATTTCAGAGGAAGTATGTATATTTGCAGCCAAAACAATTAAATCTGTATTCGAAATGAAGAAATTATTGATTTCCTGCATGATGTTCCTGATGTTTCAGGCGGCTAATGCTTATGAGGTCTCAGTATCAATGACACAGGTTAATGATAGCACTTGGACTTTTAAGGTTGGCTTGGAGGAGAACGATTTGGATTTTACTGCTTTCCAGATGGATGTCGCTCTCGAGGGAGAGGCTATTGTTCCTGAGGCAGGTCTGGCTTGCGACACACTGATGAATAATCACCAGCTGATGTTGGGTACTCCTACGGGTAAGTACCGTATCATTGGTTACAGCACTGCAAGTACAGCTTTCAAGAGCCAGAACGGCAATCTGATGTCATTTACCGTTAAGGGTAATCCCAGCACCATCAGTATCAATAAGATTCTGTTTGTCGAGGCAGATGCAACGGAACATCCTGCTACAGACCTTACAGCAGTAACCGTTGAGGATCCTACTGCCATAAATGGTGTGTCTGCAGACGCCAAGAATGCTGATTCAGCTTATGATATGGCTGGTCGTAAGGTTACACACCTTAAGGACGGTGCCGTATTCGTAATAGACGGCAAGAAGGTGTTGGTGAAATAATAATGGGTTAGCGGTTAATGGTTAGCGGTTAGCGAATGCTAAATCCTTAACTCTCCCCCAAAGGGGGAGCCGGAGGGGGCTTTTAACCTTTCAAATAGTTTGAACAAGCCTCAGCGCAACGCTCACCGTCTACTCCGGCACTGACAATGCCACCGGCATAGCCGGCTCCTTCTCCACAGGGGAAGAGGCCGGCTATTCTTATGTGTTGCAATGTCTCTGCATTACGGATGATACGCACAGGACTGCTGGTACGTGTCTCTACACCTATTACAGTAGCCTCGTTGGTCAGGAATCCGTGTTTCTGCTTTCCCCATATCTTGAAGGCTTCCCTCAGTCTGCTGCTCACAAACTTAGGCATCCAGAAGTGCAAGGGGCTGGCCAATAAGCCTGGTGCGTAGGAGGATGGGTTCAGGTCGGCGGACAGGCGTCCGTTTACGAAGTCCGCCATCCTTTGTGCAGGAGCCGTCTGCTTCTGGTTACCCTGTAGCCAGCATTGTTTCTCCAGTTCCTCCTGGAAGAGAAGCACGGATAATGCCTCAGGACTATCTTGAGTCCTCCCCCTAGAGGGGGAGTTAGAGAGGGTCTCCATATCTTCAGGCCTTATCTCAACCACCATGCCGCTATTGCTCCAACGGCCTCCTCTGTTGCTGGGACTCATGCCGTTTACCACAATCTGTTCAGGTCCGCTTGCTGCCGGCACAACAAAGCCGCCAGGACACATACAGAAGCTATATACGCCTCTTCCCTCTACCTGTTGTACCATGCTATATTCAGCAGCAGGGAGCCATTTACCACGCCCTTGCTTGCTGTGATATTGAATCTGGTCAATCAATGCGGAGGGATGTTCCAGTCTGACGCCCACGGCAATTCCCTTGGCCTCTATCTCTATGTTATTGTTGGCAAACCAACGATAAACATCGCGGGCAGAATGACCAGTGGCCAGAATCACAGGGCCTTGATAGGTTAGTGTTGAGGGTTGAGAATTATTATCTAATTTTGAATTTTGAATTTTTGAATTTGAATTTGAATTGTCAACCGCTTCTACCCCTACGACCTTGTTGTCCTTGATGATGAGGCCCGTCATTTTGGTCTGGAAGTGCACCTCGCCTCCGTATTTCAGGATGGTGTTGCGCATATTCTCAATGACACGTGGCAGACGATCGGTTCCTATATGAGGGTGGGCATCCACCAGAATGTTGGGACTGGCACCATGCTGTACAAAGATGTTCAGGATTCTGTCGCTGTTGCCACGTTTCTTGCTTCGTGTGTACAGCTTGCCGTCGCTATAGGCACCTGCTCCGCCTTCACCGAATGAGTAGTTGCTCTCTGGGTCAACACATTGTTCTGGACGTATACGGGCCAAGTCTTTCTTCCTCTCGTGCACGTCTTTTCCGCGCTCTATGACAATGGGGCGCATACCCAGCTCTATCAGCCTTAGGGCAGCAAACAGTCCGCCCGGACCTGCTCCTACCACAACTACTTCGGGCCTGTCGCTCACATCGTGATATTCAACAGGAGTGTACAGCAGTTCTTCTGGTTCCTCGTTGACGTAAATCCTTACAGTCAGGTTTACGTATATAGTGCGTTGGCGGGCATCAATACTACGTTTTAATACCCTTATGGCCTGTGCTTTGATACCCTCTTTTTGCTGAAGGTAAGCCATAATACTTTGCTCGTTATATGCCTCTTGTGGCAGGATTCTTAGGCTGAGTTCTCGTGTCATACATTTATAATGTATAGCAAAAGTACAAATAATTCTTTTTTTCATCAGCTAATTTGAAAAATATTATTACTTTTGCACAGGTTTTGTATTAGATAAGTTTACCAAATAGGATGAAAGTACTTAAATTTGGTGGAACATCCGTAGGTTCCACAGAAAGTATTCTTAATGTAAAAAGGATTGTTGAAAGTCAGAATGAGCCCGTGATTGTGGTTGTCAGTGCACTGGGCGGAATTACCGACAAACTTATAAAGACCAGCCAAATGGCTGTAGAGGGCGACTCTCTCTATCAGAAGTGTTTCTGGGAGATGGAGGAACGTCACGAGGAAATGATAAACTCCATTATCCCTGCCGGTAAGGAGCGTGATGAGTTGTTGGCTGAAGTTAAGAGCAGCCTCGAGGAGCTCAGAAGCATCTATCAGGGTGTTTATCTGATTCGTGATTTAAGTCCTAAGACTCAGGCTGCTATCGTCAGCTATGGCGAGCGTATCAGCAGTCGTATTGTTGCAACCCTTATCAAGGGTGCTGCCTGGTTCGACAGTCGTGAGTTTATCAAGACAGAGGTCAAGCAGGGCAAGAAATGTCTGGCTACAGAGATTACCAACAAGCTGGTTCGCGAAACCTGGAAGACAATCCCCCAAATCAGTGTAGTAGGCGGCTTCATCAGTAGGGATGCCGAGAGTGGTGAGATTACCAATTTGGGTCGTGGTGGTAGTGACTATACTGCCAGTATCATAGCTGCTGCCTTGGATGCCAGCGTGCTGGAGATCTGGACCGATGTGGACGGCTTCATGACTGCCGACCCCCGTGTCATCAGCACAGCCTATGTAATTCCTGAGTTGAGCTACGTAGAGGCTATGGAGCTTTGTAACTTCGGAGCCAAGGTGGTTTATCCTCCTACTATCTATCCTGTTTGCATCAAGAATATTCCTATACTTATCAAGAATACTTTCAACCCCGATGCTCCCGGTTCTATCATCAAGGATGTTGTAAAGGACGACAAGCGCAGCATCAAGGGTATCAGTAGTATCAAGGGTACTTCCCTTATCACCGTGTCAGGTCTTTCCATGGTAGGCGTGATTGGTGTCAACCGTCGTATCTTCACCTGTCTGGCAGAGAACGGCATCAGCGTCTTCATGGTTAGTCAGGCCAGCTCAGAGAACAATACCAGTATCGGTGTTCAGGATGTAGATGCCGATGAGGCTTGCCGTGTACTGAATCTGGAGTTCCAGAAGGAGATAGAGGATGGTGCTATGTTCCCTATGATAGCCGAGAAGGGCTTGGCAACTGTCGCTGTAGTAGGCGAGAACATGAAGCACACCCCAGGTATTGCCGGCAAGCTGTTCGGAACCCTTGGCCGTAGTGGTATCAGTGTTATTGCCTGTGCCCAGGGTGCCAGCGAGACCAACATCTCATTCGTTATAGATCAGAACTATCTGCGCAAGGCGCTGAATGTTATACATGACTCCTTCTTCCTGAGCGAGTATCAGGTGCTGAATATCTTCATCTGTGGTGTAGGAACCGTTGGTGGCAGTCTGATAGACCAGATTCACCAGCAGCAGGAGAAGCTGATGCGTGAGTTGCGTCTCAAGTTGAATGTGGTTGGTATTGCCAGCGGACATAATGCTATGTTCCGTCGTGAGGGCTTGGATCTGGAGCATTATCGCGAGAACCTGAAGAATTCTGCACCCAGCAATACTCAGCGTCTGCACGACGAGGTCATTGGTATGAACATCTTCAACAGCGTCTTTGTTGACTGTACAGCCAGTGAAGAGGTGGCAGGCCTTTACAAGGACTTCCTAACGCATAACATCAATGTGGTAGCTGCCAACAAGATTGCTGCCAGCAGTGATTATGCTAATTATAGCGAGTTGAAGCACATTGCCCAGAAGCGTGGCGTCAAGTTCCTCTTCGAGGCCAACGTAGGTGCAGGACTTCCCATTATCCGTACTATCAACGACCTCTGCAACTCAGGCGACAAGATCCTGCGTATAGAGGCTGTTCTGAGTGGTACCCTCAACTTCATCTTCAATACCATCAGCAAGGATATTCCTTTCAGCAAGACTGTTGAGATGGCAAAGGCTGAGGGTTATAGCGAGCCCGATCCCCGTGTGGATCTCAGTGGCAAGGATGTAGTCCGTAAGCTGGTGATTTTGGCTCGTGAGGCAGGTTACGAAATTAATCAGGAGGATGTAGAGACCAAGTTGTTTATCCCAGAGAGCTTCTTCGAGGGTACCATAGAGGACTTCTGGAAGAATCTTCCCTCTTTGGATGCTGATTTCGAGGCCCGTCGTGCTGTTCTCGAGAAAGAGAACAAGGTTTGGCGCTTTGTTGCCAAGTTCGAGAATGGCAAGGCCAGCGTATCGCTCGAAGAGTTCAGTCGTGATCACTCGTTCTATGTGCTCGAGGGCTCCAACAATATTGTCCTTCTCACTACAGAGCGTTACAACGAGTATCCAATGCTCATTCAGGGATACGGTGCAGGCGCCAGCGTAACAGCTGCAGGTGTCTTTGCCGATATCATGAGTCTGGCTTAACAGCCTCTCTCACTCCCTATTACCCATTATCCATATTACATGAAACATCTTATTATCTTAGGCGATGGTATGGCCGATTGGGCTGTACCCCAATTGGATGGTAAAACTCTTTTGGAGTATGCTGCTACGCCTCACCTCGACTGGTTGGCGCAGCAGGGTTGTAATGGCCTTCTGAAGACTATTCCTGATGGCTTCCATCCTGGCAGTGAGGTCGCCAATAGCAGTATATTAGGGTACGACCAGCATATAGTCTATGAGGGACGCGGTCCTTTGGAGGCTGCCAGCATAGGCGTAGAGCTGGATGCCGATGATTTGGCAATGCGTTGCAATCTGGTATGCCTGGAGGGCGACCTGCTGAAGAATCATTCCTGTGGACGTTTGGAGACAGAAGAAGCAGATGTGCTTATCCGTTTCCTGCAAGAGAAGCTGGGTAACGAGCGTATCCATTTCTATACAGGTGTTCAGTACCGTCACCTTCTGGTTATCAAGGGTGGCAACAAGCATCTGAATTGTACTCCTCCGCATGACATTCCCCTGAAGCCTTGGAGAGAAAGCCTCCCCTCAGCCCCCTCCCAAGGAGGGGGAGCTGAAACGGCTCAGTTGCTCAATGATTTGATTCTCAAGAGTCAGGAACTATTGAAGAATCATCCTCTGAATATAGAACGCCAGCAGCGTGGCATGGACCCAGCTAATAGCATTTGGCCTTGGGGTGGGGGATATCGCCCCCGTATGGTGCCTCTTACCACCACTTATCCTCAGATTAAGCGTGGTTCCGTTATAACGGCCGTAGATCTGATTCGTGGCATCGGTAAGTATGCAGGACTGCGTGTGTTGGATGTAGAGGGTGCTACAGGACTCTGGGATACCAACTACGAGGGCAAGGCCGAGGCTGCTATCAAGGCTCTGCGTGAAGGCGATGATTTTGTCTATGTACACGTCGAGGCTAGCGATGAGGCTGGACATGATGGCGATTTGCAGCTCAAGTTGCAGACCATAGAGAATCTGGACAACCGACTGGTACGCCTCATCCTCGAGGCATTGCCTACCATCGGAGAGGAAGTCGCTATTGCCGTTCTTCCTGACCATCCTACGCCCATCAGTCTGCGTACACATACTGCAGAGCCCATTCCTTTCTGCATCTACTATCCAGGCATAAAGCCAGACAGTGTGCAGACCTTCAGCGAGAATGCAGCAAAAGAAGGCACATACGGCCTACTACAAGGCAATGAGTTTGTTAATTTGTTTATGAGATAAACAACGGTTAGCGGTTAGTGGTTAGCGGTTAGCGAAATGTTCAATGTTCAATGCTCAATGTTCAATGTAAAAAAATGAAATACTACAGCACAAATGGAAAAGCACCTCTTGCAACATTGCAGAAAGCTGTTGTAAAAGGTTTGGCAGAAGATAAGGGACTCTATATGCCCCAGCGTATCAAACCCCTCCCACAGTCGTTCTTTGATAATATCCAGAACCTCTCTTTCCAGGAGATAGCCTATCAGGTTGCCGACTGCTTCTTTGGCGAGGATGTAGAGGCTGATGCGCTTCGCAAGATTGTCTATGACACTTTATCTTTTGAAGTGCCTTTAGTAAAAGTTACAGGTAATATCTATAGCCTGGAGCTTTTCCACGGTCCTACACTGGCTTTCAAGGATGTTGGTGCCCGCTTTATGGCACGTTTGCTGCAATGGACCCTCTCCCCGCTCTCCCGTAAGGGCGAGGGCCAAGAACAGTTACTCCCCTCCATTACGGGAGGGGACGGGGGTAGGTCTATTAATGTCCTGGTTGCTACCAGTGGAGATACCGGTTCTGCTGTTGCCAATGGCTTCCTGGGTGTAGAGGGTATTCATGTTTATGTTCTGTATCCAAAGGGTAAGGTCAGTCCCATCCAGGAGTGCCAGTTCACCACTTTGGGTCAGAATATCACAGCCATAGAGGTAGATGGCGTCTTTGACGATTGTCAGGCGCTGGTCAAGAGCGCCTTTATGGACGAGGAGTTGAATGCTCACATGCTGCTTACCTCTGCCAACAGCATCAATGTAGCCCGTTTCCTGCCCCAGAGCTTCTATTACTTCTGGGCTTATGCGCAATTATGTAAATTAGATTCTTCACTCTTCACTCATCACTCTTCACTTGTCTGCTGCGTGCCCAGCGGCAACTTCGGCAACATCTGTTCTGCCCTCTTTGGCAAGCGTATGGGATTGCCCATCAACCGCTTTATTGCAGCCAATAATGCTAATGATGTGTTCTTCAACTATCTGAAGACAGGAGCGTATAATCCGTGTGCAAGTGTGCAGACTATTGCCAATGCTATGGATGTGGGCGACCCCAGCAATTTTGCCCGTATCTACGACCTCTATGGTAAGAGTCACGAGGC
The DNA here is from genome assembly GCA_017619585.1 of Bacteroidaceae bacterium. The sequence continues at coordinate 8,300 of JAFZSA010000041.1, read as the reverse complement.
CATTTGTGCTGATATTTCTGGTGCTACCTATACAGATGAGCAGATAGCCGATACTATGCGTCAGTGCCTGAAGGAGACAGGTTATCAGCTTGATCCTCATGGTGCCTGTGGCTATCGTGCCCTGCAGGAAGGATTACGTGAGGGAGAGGTAGGATTCTTCCTCGAGACGGCTCACCCTGCCAAGTTCAAGCAAGTGGTAGATGATATCTGTGGTACAGATGTAGAAATCCCTGCCCGCCTACAAGCCTTTATGAAGGGCCAAAAGCAAAGCGTTCCTATGAGTAAGGAGTTTGCTGATTTCAAAGAGTTCTTGCTGAAGCAGTAAAAAGCCCCCTCCGGCTCCCCCTTTGGGGGAGTGTTTTATCAGTTAGAGGGTTGGTGAATCACTCCCCCAAAGGGGGAGCAGGGAGGGGGCCAGCCCCTACAACAACCACGTTGTTGCCCCTAACCTGGAACTTCACTTCCCAATCTGCGAATTCTAAGGCGTAGATGCGTTCAGGGTCTTGCTGGTAATGGGGGCGGGGGTCGGCAGCTAATACGCCACGCAGGGCTTTCAGTTTCTCAGCATCAAACAATTTTTCTATATCAGACGGAATCTCTACTTTCAGGGGTTCCGTCTTTTGGTTCTGCTCCTCGGCAAAGCCCCCTTTGGCATCAGGATGTGAATCTGTAAAGGGCAGGTAAGGCTTTATGTCCAGTATGGGCGTTCCGTCCATCAGGTCGGCGCCTTCCACTTCTATAACGGGACCTTCGGGGGTGTGCAAGTCTATTTTGCTGATGCGAACAGAAGACAGGCCTATGTTGTTGGGCCTGAACGGACTTCTGGTGGCCCATACACCCATACGTTGGTTGCCTCCCAAGCGGGGCGGACGGACAGTAGGACTCCAACTCTCGCCGTCTCTGTGAGCCTCTGAGAAGTCCCAGAGCAGCCAGATGTGCGAGAATCCCTCCAACCCTCTCAGCGCCTCAGCATTGCGGTATTCAGGTTCAAAGACTATGCGTCCCTTCAGTTCTTTTACCAAGCCGCTCTGACGGGGGACGCCGAACTTGGTCTTGAAATCCGTATGTATCTTAGCAACTATCTTCATTTTCTTCTAAGGAATCTTGTCAGGTACAGGATACCGGCTGTGGTCAGTCCGAAGGGGAACGCCATCCATATGCCCCACAGACCACCGTTCAGGGTAAAGCCGAACAGATAGCCCAATGGCAGGGAGATGACAAAGTAAGCCACAAAGGCAATCCATACCAATGGTTTCACATCCTCCATACCCCTCAGCGCATTGCAGTAGGTACATTGCAGGGCATCTCCAAACTGATAGATGCACAGGGGAATCACCACGGCAGCCACAAGGGCTGATACCTCAGCGCTGTCCACAAACCATCCTCCTATCTGATTTCTGAGCAGGAAGATGGGAACGGCTGTCAGCAAGCCCAACAGCAGGTTCAGATGCAAGCCGGCAAAGGCCACATGGCGTGTCTCTGGCAATCTGCCTGCCCCTCTGTAATAGCTTACCTGAACGGCTACGGCAGCACTCATGCCATAATAGAGCATATAGCATAGCTGACCCACCGCCAGCATGACCTGATGGGCTGCAAGGGCCGTTGTACCCAGCCATCCTACGTATATGGCGCTTAGGCTGAAACTGGCCGTCTCCATGCCCATCTGCATCATGATGGGGAATCCCAGTTGGAACATCTGCCTGAGGTCGGCCTTGCACAGCTGTGCCTTGTAGAAATCCTGTCTGTATGTCTTGTAGCGGCTTGTCAGATGGAAGATACCGGCAAAGGCAGCCCACGTAGCAATACGACTCACCAGAGTAGCCACTCCGGCCCCCGTCAGCCCCATCTCAGGCAATCCTGCCACGCCATATATCAGCAACCAGTTGCCCACTACGTTCAGCACGTTTCCGCCCAGCAGAATCCACATAGGCATGCGGGTATCCTGAATGCCGTCTGAGAACTGCTTGAAGGCATTAAAGGCCATCATAGGCAGGAAACTCAGTATCTGCATCAGCAGGTACGGACGTATCAGTGGAAGCAGATCGGCGGGCAGTCCAAGATGACGCAGGTTCAGGTACAGAATACCCAATACCAGCATCATGCCTATGGCCAGGATGTTGTTGGCCGCCAGGCTGTTCTTCAGCTTCTGAGCTATGCTGTGCGTCTCTCCCTTTCCCAAGAGGGCACCCACAACGGGTGTCAGTCCGTAAGAGAAGCCTATGGCCGATATGGCCACCAGTCCTATGATAGCGTTCACAAAGCCTGCAGCGGCCAGTTCCCGTGTATCATGATGGCCAATCATCAATGTATCCATAAAACCCATTATGATAGTACCAAGTTGGCCTATCATAATGGGTATTCCCAGCCTAAGCAGGGTAGGGTAATGTATGAAGTATTTCTTCAGCATTCTCAGGTCTTTATTGTGCCACGTTGTGGAATGTCAGATGGTCGCCCTCCACATCCACCTCTATGGGGATGCCAGCCTGCAGTGTTCCGCCCAGCATAGCCTTGCTCAGGTCGTTCAGCAGCAGACGCTGTATGGCACGTTTCACGGGTCGGGCTCCGAAGTCAGGGTCGTATCCCTCCTTGGCCAGCAACTCTATGGCAGGCTCTGTAACCTTCAGGCGAACATTGTTCTGCTCCAGCATCTTGGCAATGCCGTTGATTTGCAGACGAACTACCTGTTTGATCTCGCCCTGAGTCAGCGGATGGAAGACAATCACCTCATCTATACGGTTCAGGAACTCAGGTCTGATGGTCTGTCTGAGCAGTTGCAGAACCTCTTGCTTTGTCTCTTCCAGCTTCTCTGTAGGAGCGTTGGCAAAGAGTTGGCTGCCCAGGTTGCTGGTCATGATGATGATGGTATTCTTGAAGTTCACCGTCCTGCCCTTCGAGTCTGTCAGACGACCGTCGTCCAGTACTTGCAGCAGGGTGTTGAAGACATCGGGGTGAGCCTTTTCTATCTCGTCAAAGAGCACTACCTGGTAGGGTTTCCTACGGACGGCTTCCGTCAACTGACCTCCCTCGTCGTAGCCCACGTATCCTGGAGGGGCACCAATCAGACGTGTCACGCTGAACTTCTCCTGGTACTCGCTCATATCTATACGGGTCATCATGCTCTCATCATTGAACAGGTAGTCGGCCAGTGCCTTTGCCAGCTCTGTCTTACCTACACCCGTTGTACCCAGGAAGATAAAGGAACCGATAGGACGCTTAGGATCTTGCATACCTGCCCTGCTACGCCTTACGGCATCGCTCACGGCCTGTATGGCCTCGTCCTGACCGATTACACGCTTGTGCAGTTCATCTTCCAGATGCAGCAGTTTCTCGCGTTCGCTCTGCATCATCTTCCTTACGGGGATGCCCGTCCACCTGCTTACCACATCGGCTATATCATCGGCTGTTACCTCCTCCTTCAGCATAGCCTCTGTGCCTTGGGCCTCCTTCAGCTTCTGCTGTGTAGCCTCAATATCCTTCTCCAGCTGTTGCAGCTTGCCGTAGCGTATCTCAGCCACCTTGGCGTAGTTGCCCTCACGTTCAGCTCTCTCAGCTTCAAACTTCAGGCTTTCTATCTGCTGCTTGTTCTGCTGGATGTGGTTCAGCAGGTCCTTCTCGCCCTGCCATTTCTGCTTGAAGTGGTTCTCCTGCGTCTGCAGTTCCTCAATCTCCTTGTTCAGCGCCTCCAGCTTGGGCTTGTCACCTTCACGCTTGATGGCCTCACGTTCAATCTCCAGCTGCTTCAGACGACGGCTTATCTCATCCAGTTCCTCTGGTACGGAGTCGCGTTCCATACGCAGCTTGGCAGCTGCCTCGTCCATCAGGTCGATGGCCTTATCGGGCAGGAAACGTTCTGTGATGTAACGTGTGGACAGCTCTACAGCGGCTATGATGGCATCATCCTGGATACGTACGTGGTGATGGTTCTCGTAGCGCTCCTTCAGACCACGCAGGATACTGATGCTGGCCAGACGGTCGGGCTCGTCCACCATAACGGTCTGGAACCTACGCTCCAGTGCCTTGTCCACCTCAAAGTACTTCTGGTACTCATCCAGTGTGGTAGCACCTATGCTGCGCAGTTCTCCTCGTGCCAGGGCAGGCTTCAGAATGTTGGCGGCATCCATGGCGCCCTCGCTCTTGCCTGCGCCCACCAGCGTGTGTATCTCATCTATGAATAGGATGATGTTACCCTCGCTCTGTACTACCTCGTTTACAACGCCCTTCAGACGTTCCTCAAACTCGCCCTTGTATTTGGCTCCGGCTACCAGAGCGCCCATGTCCAGGCTGTATAGCTGCTTCTCCTTCAGGTTCTCAGGGACATCGCCTCTGAGGATTCGGTGGGCCAGACCTTCCACAATGGCGGTCTTACCCGTACCTGGTTCACCTATCAGGATAGGGTTGTTTTTGGTTCTACGGGAGAGTATCTGCAGTACACGCCTGATTTCCTCGTCCCTGCCGATAACAGGGTCAAGTTTGCCTGCACGTGCCTCGTCAACCAGGTTGCGGGCAAATTGTTGCAGGAATGTGTTTTGGTTGTTCTGTGTCATAACTTTTTCTCCTTTCTTTTTTCTAAATCGGTTAGCGGTTAGGGATTAGCGGTTAGCGAAAATATAGAATTTTCAATAACCTATAACCTATAACCAATAACCTCTCACTGGAGTTACAACAACATCCGTGCAACACGTTAGTAATCAGTCAAATTGGCGTTTTCTGCGCCATTCTGACACGGCGTTATACTATTTACTGTCTTTCTTTGGTTCTTCTATGGCCTCGTGTACAAACCAACCGATTTTTGGGGTCAGGGTATTGGTCAGGGTGTCCTCTACGGCTCCCACAAAACCTGCTCTGAGTTCCAATGGAATTTCTTTTTCTAAGGTGCCATCAGGTCTTACTATCTGATATTTGAACCCTACACGTACCTGCTCAGCAGGCATATCCTTGGTGTAAGGGACGTGGTCGCGTGTCACACCCTCTTCGTTGGGGAAGAACTTCAGCAGCCATCCGTCCAGCATGGTAGGCATTTCGTCACTGCATCCACCGCCCCTGAATTTTTTCACGCGATGTTTCTTGACAATATCCTGCCAGAATTCCTGATTGGGTGTCCCTTCGGCAGCGTGGACGAATTCTGCCAGTATCGGCTCCAATTCCTTCAACCACTTACCTATTTCGTAGTCCTCCAGCTTGCGTGTCTTGTCAAGCACGCTTTGCCAGTCTTCGGGCGTTCCCTTCAGTGTAATGCTGGGGATGCCGCAAGAGATTCTCATAACGACGTATTCAAAGTAAGACTTCATGCACTCCATCAGTGTCATTTGCGAGGCTATGCGCTCAACGGGAGAGGTTGTTGTAAAGTCGGCTGTGATGGTATTGGCAATGTCGTCTTTAGTGTTTTCTTGGATTTGGGATGTAAAGTCACCCACCAGCTTTGGCCAGTCGGCTTTCTGGCTCAGCAAGTCTTCTGACGAGGAAACAACCAGTTTCTTCTTTCCCTCGTGATTCACCAGTAGCGGACGCATCTCCTTGGAGTGTGCATTCACGTAGTTGGAAAATCCCTGAGTGATGAGTATCCATATCATGTCAGGCGTAAGAACTACCGACTGATGGTTGGCATAGGCCCTGACGATACACTGGTAGAAAGCATCTTCACCCAGGTTCATCAATTGCTCGTCGCCAAAGCTGGAGGCAATGATTTGTTTCTTCTCTTTGGGGCTGCGCCAATTGTTTATAAGATTACTTGCTATCAGGTCTCCCTTAACGAGGTAAGTCTTCTGTTTTTCAACTTTGCCAAGTTTCTCGTCCACGACAAAGGTAATGCTGCCCTTTTCCTGAGCGATAATCTTTGCGTTTGTGTCTTTCGCCCATCCCGTTAGTGTGGAAAGGACAAACAGTGCGGCAATGATGTTTCTTGTTTTCATTTCTGTATTTTGTTTTTAGTGTGTTCTGCTATGCAAAGATGCAATATTTTCTGCAAACAAGAAAATAATTAGCACTATTTTTTTCAATGATAATGATAATGATAACATTATAAGTTGACGAGTTGACGAGTTGACGAGTTGACAAGTTAACAAGTTGACAAGTTAACAAGTTGACGAGTGCTAACCTCTAACCACTAACCACTAACCGCTAACCGCTAACCAATTCCCCCTCCCTCTCGGGGAGGGCCGGGGAGAGGCTGTTCTCTGCTAAAGTCTGTTATAACTACGTTAAAAGGTTCAAAAACAAATTGTCAGTTCTCTGATATTGTGTACCTTTGTCTTACATATAGCAAACAACCCTTAAATAATAATAATGTAATGAAGAAACTGTTATTGCTGCTGGCATTGATTCCAGCACTTGTTAATGCACAGAAGTTTGAGCTGACACCCAAGGGATTTGTGGATGCCAAGGATCACGAGAAGGACTATGTTGTCTATACATTCAAGGGTAAGAGTCAGAAGGAAATCTATAAGATGGCGCTTGACGCAATTGGCAAATACTCCACCTCGCCCAAGGACAGACTCACCAAGGAAGAGACCGTAAAGCTCACCCTGAACGGTGTTATCCCCAATGTCACCTATATCACCCGTCTGGGCATCAAACTGTACTTTGAGATGTATTACAACATGGTACTCGAGTTCAAGGACGGCAAGATGAGGGTCAACAGCCCGGAAATCATCAAGATTATGCGCGATGACACCCTGAACGAGGTGCAGTACATCTATCTGACAGAGTCCCAGATGAGGAGCGGAATGGTGATTGCCGACAAGTACATCTTCTGCAAGAACGGAGCCGTGAACAACCAGAAGTACAAGGATCACGTAGAACTCTCAACCAACGACATGATCTCCAGCATCATCTCCCTGATGAAGAAGACCGATAAGTCTGATTGGTGATACCTTTCCTTGTAAACCCCTATACAAAGAGAGCCTGCTCAAGAAAAACTGAGCAGGCTCTCTTCATTCATTATGTTTCCGGGCTTACCATTCCTCTTCCCAGATATTCTTGCTGCTGATAACACCCTTGGTTAGGATCTCGTCAGGATTGTCAACCGAATTTGAATTGTCAAGGCTGTCGTCCCAATTGCTTGTCTGCAGGATCACGTGCTTTGTGCGCAGTTCAAAAACAGAAGTCTCAGGAATTATATATTTTTTCATGACTATTTACAATAAACTGTTTGTTTTTACTTTTTCTATATCTACGTTAGAACAGTACTTTCTTGCCGTTCGCAATGTATATGCCCTTCTTTAAAGAGTTGACAAGTCGGCCTGAAAGGTCGTAAACAGCTCCCTCGCCTTCGGAGAAGGTGGGGGTGAGGCCCGTTTCTTCCTCGCCAAAGGGATAGAATTCCTTAACGCCAGCACCTGCTGCTACCTTCAGATAAGCTTTGCCTGCAGGAATCTTCACGCCATCTTTTACAATATGGAAACCAACCTTAGTGCCGTTCTTGGCCAAGGCATAAACATTGTTAGAAGCATCTTTTGCTACATTGCCGTCAGAAATCTTCAGGTCGTTGTTGGCGGCCTTGCTTGCACCTGTAGTAGGCACGAAGCTGTAGTATCCTTCTTCACCATTTAATACAACGGCATCACCATCGGCAATCTTGTCTTCAATGGCGCTCAGCACAACTTTCCCGTCATTTACTGCAGCTGCGTATGCTGTAACGTCTTCAGGGATGGTTACATCAGTGCCAGAGAAATATGTTGTAGCAAATTTGGCATCGGAGATTTTCTTAACAATGCCATGAGTATTGTCAAGTGTAGGTTCATTATCTGTTCCGATTGTCTGGTAGAATGCAGCCCCTAAATTATAGGCAACCTCGCCACTTTTAAGTTGTTCTGCTGTTACCTCATTGGGAGTCTCGCAATTTGACGCTTTATTGCCGATAGCAATAGTGGTAGTGGATTCATCCTGTAGGCAATAGTAGTTGTTCTTTACATTATTTGTCTTCTCGCCATTCCAGTTTCCAATAATAGCAGCTGCAGTTGTGTTTCCTTTGTTGGCTTTAATCTTGCCGATAGACAGGCAGTTCTGAATACCCTTGAAACTGGTTATTTTGCCATAGCCTAAGATGCCACCATACTTACTACTTTCGCCAATAATGGTTCCACTGAAAATGCAGTTCTTGACGCCGCCATTGTAGGTATAGCCCAAGATACCGGCTTGGCAATCACCATCACCACTGTGTTTCATTGTTCCACTGTATTCGCAGCCTTCTACAAGTAGAGTGTGTTGCACATTGCCACCATCACCACCTACAATACCACCAGTATGTGCTTTGCAATTAGAAACATTAATAGAAAGTGAACTATGGATGCGACTAACTACCG
>JAFZSA010000040.1 GCA_017619585.1 Bacteroidaceae bacterium | reverse complement strand
CACTTGATGCAGTCGGGGTGCAGATAGCCTACCTCTTCTCCCTTACTGTCATAGGGTGTAAGCTGCATGGGACAGAAACGGGCACAGTTCTTGCACTTGAGGCTGCAGGTGCTGGCAACATGGACGCTGGTGTAGGGCTTGGGCAACGGCTTATGCTTGGGAGTTACCCAGCGTGAGATGGTTCCCATGGGGCAGAACGAACACCAGGTGCGTGGTGCATAGATGAACGAGAGGATAATGCCGACGATGGTTGTTACGACGATAATTGTCCAGAACACACGACCGATGCCGCTCCACATGGCCAGTCCTCCCTGGCTCCAGGGTACATTCAGCGTAAGTTGCAGGCCGAACATTCCGAAGATGAAGAACACCATGAACAGACGGAAACCGAAGGTGCGCACAAAAGCGGGAATCGGCTTGTGGGGCGAGTACTTGGATAGCAGGCGGTCATACATATTGCCACGCGGACAGACATTACCACACCAGAAGCGACCTCGCCAGATGGAGGTGAGCACAGGACCAATCATACAGATAAGTGCAATGAGACCAATCACAGGATAGAACCATCCGATAATAATGTACGCGATGATGATCCAGTAGAGGTCCAACCCCGGAGTGCTTAAGTGACGGTGAAAATTTCTTTTTTTCTTTTCCATATTCCTTATTTTATATTAAATCCCTTGAAATTTTTTGCAAAGGTAAGGCAATTATGATAGATATATGAATCATTTTTTCTATCTTTGCATCGGATTTATCTATTAAAGCGGTTAGCGGATTTTGAATTTTGATTTTTGAATTTTGAATGATGACTCTACAACAACTGAAGTACATAGTGGCGGTTGACAGGCAGCGCAACTTTGCCAAGGCAGCCGAGCAGTGTGGCATCTCGCAGCCAACACTTAGTGCTATGCTGGTGAAACTGGAGGAGGAACTGGATGTGCGCATATTTGAGCGCAGCAACAAACAGGTGACTCCTACGGCAGCCGGCGAGAAGATTATCAGTCAGGCTAAGAAGACTCTGGCTGAGGCAGGCCGTATAAAGGAACTGGTGGCTGAAGACAAGGGAGACATCAGTGGTGATTTTACCCTGTCTGTTGGTCCTACCATAGCGCCATACATCCTGCCCAAGTTCATCCGTCATTATGTGGAGAGCTACCCAACGGTCAGACTCTCCGTGCGAGAGATGAAAGCGGATGTGATGTTGGGCGAACTGCAGCAAGGGCATCTGGATGCAGGCATTGCCATCAGTGGGAACGCGCGTCAGGGTATTCTGGAGATTCCCTTGTACACAGAGCAGTTTATGGTATATCTGGCTGAGAGCTGCTGGCGCAAGCTGCCCGTGTTCAGGCCCGAGAACCTGGAGCACGAGAAGATGTGGATTATGAGGGAGGAACAGTGCCTGCGTGAGAGTGCCTTCAGTTTCTGCAAGGCAAGGACCAAGGGCAACCGTGTCTATGAGGCAGGAAGCATAGAGACCCTTATCCGCATTGTGGATGAGGTGGGGGGCTTCACCATTATACCTGAGATGCACCTACCATTCCTCTCGGAACAGCAGCGCGAGAACGTGCGCCGCATAGAGGGTGACTACCTGTCGCAACGACGCATCTCGCTCTACATACGCGAGGACTACATTCGTCAGCGCATGCTGAAGACCATTACGGATACCCTGTTACGATTCATGCCCAAGGGGATGATGGAAGAGCATATAGTGAAGTACGGAATTAGATTATAAGTCAAAATTCAAAATTCAAAATTCAAAAATCAAAGTTACGCTAACCAATTAAGCTCCTAGGCTAATAAGCAATTAAACTAAAAAAGATATGATAGAAACAGGATTGAAACATACAAGTGAACTGATCGTTACAGATGCTGTGACAGCTATTGCTGCAGAATCAGGCGATATGCCCGTGCTGGCAACTCCCATGATGATGGCACTGATGGAGAATGCCGCCATGCTTGCCGTTAAGGATGAACTGCCAGAGGGTTGTACAACCGTTGGCGGACATATTGAGTCTTCCCACCTGAAGCCTTCCAAGGTTGGTGCCGTGGTAAGGGCTGAAGCCGAGGTGACCAAGGTTGACGGCAAAAAGATATCTTTCAGGGTGGCAGCCTATTGCGGCGACACGCTGCTTGGCGAGGGCACTCACCTAAGATTCATTGTAGACAAGGAGAAATTCTTGCAGAGGCTTTAATGGTGAATATTATGCAAACGTCTTAGTCGGTCGTTAAGCAGGTTGTATAACTCCTGTGTCTCCATGCTTGTTCCTGTAGTAGCAATGATCTCCTGAGCATTCACTAACCCTTTATTCATCTCTCGGAGGATGCGACCATGGATGCTTGCATTTTCTATTTTCTGATTCTCTACATCCGGTTTATAGTGGATGGTCACAAATTCCTGGTTTCTTATTCTTGCCACTTCAAACGATTCTACGTCGGCAAAGTTGATGACTGTGTGCTTATCGCCTTGGATAATAGTGCATGATGTGTCCGTAATGGTCAGGTACGGTATATCTGATATACTCTCTTTGAGCGTGTAATAAAGCATATATAGGCCACCTAGACCAAAAAATGCGATGCAAAGCCATGCCACAAACACATGGAAACCGGTTTTTGGATGATGAAGCATAAAAATAGAACCAGCAGTAGCGCCAGCACATATCAAGAGCAGTAGCAGCATTCGCCAGGGGGAATGATAGATTTTTATTTCTTCCATTTTGCTCAGTTTTTTCTGCAAATTTACTCAATTCTTTTGATATATGGCATTCTTTGACTGCTGTACGGCCATAGGTTAATCTTCTTGCTCATAATAATAAGAATAGTCTATGCCTTTCATGAAAGTCTCACGGTCGTTGATCTTATCTGTTAAGGCCTTCTTGAGCAGTTGCTTGATATGGGTGCTGTCAGTTTGACTTTCAATCATAGCATTCAGATACTCTTTCTTTCCTATCTTACTCCAATCCACACACAGACTTAAGCGTTTCTTCAGAATCAAGTCGAGCCATATACGAGTACTGCGTCCATTACCTTCCATAAATGGATGGGCAGCATTCATCTCAACATATTTGTCGATAATCTCGTCAAAAGTGCTTTCTGGCATCTTCTCAACTATTTGCAGATAGTTATGCAGATGTTCGGCCAAACAGAACAAGGTATTCCCCTTCGAAATGGTCTTGGTGCGGATCTTGCCTGCAAAGTCGTAGAGCCCTCCAAACAGGTAAGCGTGAATCTGCTGCAAAGCCTTGACAGTGCCAGGTTTCAGTGTTTCCATCAGTCCACTCTCAAAAAGCGTATAAGCCTTCTTTTGGCTCTGTCCGTCAATAGTCGTATCGCTATAGGTGAACCAGTCAAGAAAAGCACTTGCACGATTGTTAGGGTAGTGTTTGGCTATCGTCTGCACACATCGAGCATCCAAAGCGTCAGCTGCTCGTTGCTTGCCATCGGGGGCTTGGAATTTGAAGTGGTTAGTGACACTAACCAGTTCAACACCATCCTTAGCCATCTTACCTTTCAGATATTTCCAGTAGTTACGGCATTTCTTGTAGTCTTCCTCGTCATTGATAGCACCTACGATGTCTGTAGCAGAGAACCACCACTTATTGTTCTCGTTGTCCCATACAGCACGTACTTCGCGATCGTTGAAAAAACGTATTGACTTCTTGCTCATAGTGTTTCCTTGTTGATTTCAATTCCCAATATCTGCTGAATCTCAGCCAGTGTCTGGTCAATCTTTGCATCGAGAGCAAATATATTTGCAAAGATACTTATATTTGGGAGATTTCGCTATTATTGATGTTATTTTTTAACAAAATATTCTGATTGTTTCTCCCTCTTTCCTGATTTCCCAGAAGGGGATACCTTTCTGGTCTGTGAACTCCTTCATTCGCCAGGCTGATTTGAAGCCGCTGGCAACGAAGTGCATGGGTACAAAGAGGCCCACCGGGAAGCGCTCTATTAACTGACGGCCTCCAAGGGTATAGCCGTTGCCGATGCGCCCGTCAACGGGGAACATCACTACGTCAAAGCTGTCAGTTATCTTACGGATATCCTTCAGTTCACCCAGATATTGCTTCTCATGGGCTATGGGGTCAATATTCTCCTGAAACTCCTCACTGTATATTCTTTTGCCTGGCACAGCATCGTGCAGGAACCTTGCGTACCAGTTGTTCAGGTCGCCTGCATGGAAGATTCGCCTGCCCTCAGTCTCAATAATCCAGGATACACCACTGTCTGTGCTGCCGGTTGCCCATACTGAGACGGTGCCGTCAGACCATGTTTCACCCTTTGCCAGCCATACGTCGGCATCTTCCTTTGCGGCTCTCCTGTGCTTGTAGATATCCTTGGAGAGAATATAGGTGATATTCTCGCATTGCTTCTTCCACTTTAAGATCTTCCTGTTAAAATGGTCTTCATGGAAATGGCTTGCAAAGACATAGACGTGTTTGCTCTTCTGCAGGAATGGTGGCACAATACCACTGAGGTCCAGCCAGTAGTCGAATATCAGGATGGCCTTCTCTGTCTCCAGCACGAAACAGCTATGGAACACGTATGTCAGTGTCATTGTTCTGCTGTTACAGACTCTCCTTTAATATCTCCGTGATATCGTTGGGCTTCAGGTCCATGTAGCCGGCAGGGTAGCAGATGGTGCCCTGGGTGATGCCAGGAATCATCTCGGGGGTGGCACCAATTTCGCTGATGGTCAGCGGAAGTCCGATTTCCAGCATCCAGTTCTTCAGGGCTTCCAGACCTGCCTCGGCAATCTGCTCATCGGTCATACCTCCGCCATTGATGTCCCAGACATTCTTGGCAAAGCGCACGAACTTAGCCAATCCTGGTTGCATGGCACGATGGTAGTAGGCCATTGATACGGCAGCAAGGCAGTAGCCGTGAGGGGAGTGCGTCCAGGCACCTACCGAGTGACCAATCATGTGTACCATCCAGTCCTCGCGCTTGCCCATACCAATGAGCGTATTGAGTGCCCATGTTGCTGTCCACATGATGTTGGAGCGTGCCTCATAATCCTGAGGATTCATCACAGCGATGCGTGAGGCTGTGATAAGGCTGCGCATCAATCCTTCCGCTAAATAATCACTTGTATTGTCGTCAAAATCAGAGAAATACTGCTCCATGATGTGGTTCATGATGTCGTAGATACCTGCCTTCATCTGGTTGAGGGGGACGGTCATCGTGAACTTTGGATTCAGGATAGAGAACTTAGGCATCAGGCGGTCATCGAACACATGGCCTACCTTGAAGGTGTGCTCCGCATCGGTAATCACCGTGCCTGCGTTCATCTCAGAGCCAGTACCTGCCATTGTCAGGATGCAGCCCACGGGCAATATCTTCTGACCGGCATCAGGCTGTTGCTGCTTCAGCCAGAACTTATCCCAGTAGTCGCCCTCGTAGAAGACTGATGCTGCAACTGCCTTCGAGTAGTCGCAGACGCTGCCGCCACCCAGGGATAGAATCCAATCCACGTTGTTCTCTCGGGCTATCCGGATGCCCTCGCGCAGCTTCTCCAGTGTGGGGTTACTCATTACGCCCGGGTTCTCCACGATGTTCTTGCCAGCCTCCTTCAGGATAGCTACCACCTGGTCATAGATACCGTTACGTTTCACGCTGCCGCTGCCATAGTTCAGCAGCACAACGGGGCCGAAGTTCACTAGTTCGTCCTTGAGATAGTTCAAAGACTCATCACCAAAATACAGCTTGGTGGGATTGTGGTAAGAAAAGTTTCCTTGCATGGTTAGTTTTTTACTTGATGTACTATTTTGACTTCCTAGACTTTTCAGTTGATGTACTTTACCTTGGAGGCATCACGGGGCTTGGCATCGGGCTGTTCGTCGGGATAGCCAATGGCAATGATATACAGGAGCTTGTAGTCCGCGGGGATGTCAAGGCTCTCGCGGAAGGCCTTTGCTTTCTCGTCAGTTGTGAGGAAGCGTACAGGCCCCGTCTGAATGCAGGTGCCAAGTCCAAGAGACTGAGCCGTGAGCATCATGTTCTCACCCAGCAGGCCGGCATCAAGGTCGAAGCGTCCGTCCTTAGGCGCACAGACACAGATAAGGTTTGGTGCATTGCGGCACATCCCCTTCACGTCAGCCATCAGTTTCTGGTCTTCAACTATCCTGACCGCCCAGTTCTGCCAGTTCCTGGCGCTTGGGGCGTTAATGCCGGCAAGTGCCACGGTTTCCAACTTCTCATGCTCGACCGGCTTATCCAGGTACTTGCGCACCGAACGACGTGCCATAATGGTCCTTATCACTTCATTGTCATAGTTACTGTTCTGTGCCGAAAGGGTCAGCACACCAATCATTGCCATTAGGCTAAATAATAATCTTCTCATACCTTTTATTATCACTAGGTTCTCCTTCTATTTTGAGTGCAAGGTACGAACTCTTTTAGAAACTATTTCCTTTTTCTTTGAAAATTAACATATATTCACAAAAACCGAAGCCGTGCAGTCTTAGTCCATTTCAATACTTATTCTTCCTTTGTGATTCTTGCTAAATAATCATAGTGTTCACCTTTGGCTATCACCTCCACAGCATATTCACAGCTCTCTGCCATTTGTCTTAAGGTATCAGCATCGATATAGAGCCAGTTAAAGGGTTCTCCGATGGTGTCCTTGTATTGCATCCGAAAGCTCTGTTCACCGTAATAGCCTATTTCGTCAGGAATGTCTATTATGCCTTCCTCATCCTCGAAAACATAGCTGATATCCGATGAATCACAAAGGACTTGACCTCCAGGAGCCAGAATAGTGTCAAGCTGCCTGAAAAACTCAGGCATACGCTCCAAGGTTCCCACTATGCCAATACCGTTCATCAGCATCAGGATGGTATCAAACTTTCCTTCCAAGGTAAAGAAATCCTGTTCGTGTACCTTCTTGACCCCACGTTCCTTCATGGTCTCTACGGAAAGAGGGGAGATGTCTATGGCGGTTACATCCACCCCACGCTCTTGTAGTACCAAAGAATGACAGCCTGAAGCAGCTCCTACATCCAGAATCCTCCCTTCTGCCATGTCAAGAGCTCTCCTCTCTATCTCGGGCATATCCTCATAGCTGCGGAATAATGTAGTCAGGGGAATCTCGTCCTCCTCGAACATCGGGGAGAACACTCTGAGCCTATCTGCCTTCTTTGTTTTCCAGTATTCGGCAATGGCTCTACCCATAGGATCCGTCTTACTATTCATAAAGAATATTTTGTATCATCAATGTGAATTGATATGTTTTTTATTAATATGTGGCGAAGATACAAAAAATCCTGTTATCTGCCAAGCAATACCTACTTTTCATTAATCACGATATATTAGAAATGCCGTAGGGTAGTGCCTGCAAAACACCCACTTTTGTGTATTGTGGCATTCCACTATCTGCCGTAACTTTGCACTCGGATTTCATCCAAGTGCGAGACTCGGCTGCGCCTCAGCAATTGGAACAAGTTCCATTGCGTTCGGCTTGCACGAGCCTTGCACCCAGAATTTGGAGCAAGGAGCAAGGAGCAAGGGGCAAGAGGATAGTTCTATACCTATAATTCAAAAATCAAAATTCAAAAATCAAAATTCAAAAATCAAAATTCAAAATTCCTCTAACCCCTAACCTCTAACCCCTAACCTCTAACCCCTAACCTCTAACCGCTAACCCCTAACCACTTGCCCTTTGCCCCTGTAATAAGATATTTGAAATATACAATATATTATGAACACACAAAGATTTGTTTTCGGGATTACAATGCTATTGATAACATCCTCTGTATCAGCGTATGATGCAGTTGTTGATGATGAAACTGTTCAGGATAGCACAAAGACTAAAAGTAAAACGACTGAGTTAAAGGGATAACGTATTTTTGTCTCTTCTATTGGTTTACTGAAATAGTTTTTTTGTATCTTTGCAGCCGAGATAGTTACAAGATATGGCAACATTGATAATAGGTCTTCTGATACCATTGCTGGGCACAATGCTTGGCTCAGCCTTTGTGTTTTTCATGAGAGGTGAGATGTCCGTACGCCTGCAGAAATCGCTGTTGGGCTTTGCCTCGGGTGTTATGGTGGCAGCATCGGTATGGTCGCTGCTGATTCCTGCAATGGAGATGGCGACCCCCTCCAATTCTCAATTCTCAATTTTCAATTCTCAATTCTCAACTGTTCTGCCTGCAGCAGTCGGTTTCCTGTTGGGAATGGGCTTCCTGTTATTGATAGATGAGCTGACGCCTCACCTGCATATCGGTACTGATAAGCCGGAAGGGATGAGGTCGCATCTTTCCAAGACAGCCATGCTGGCCTTGGCAGTTACCATTCACAACCTGCCCGAGGGTATGGCCGTTGGTGTGGTGTTTGCCGGAGCAGAAAGCACGCTCTCTAATATCTCTCTGGCCAGTGCCCTTGCTGTGGCATTGGGTATTGCCATTCAGAATGTGCCGGAGGGTGCCATTATCTCTATGCCCATGAGGGCAGCAGGTAACTCCAGGTGGAAGTCCTTCTTCATAGGTTCCCTGAGCGGTGCCGTAGAACCAATAGGGGCTGTTGCCGTCTTGTTGCTGGCCTCACAGCTATTGCCCGTACTGCCTTATATGCTGGCCTTCGCTGCAGGCGCCATGTTCTATGTGGTAGTAGAGGAACTTATCCCAGAGGCCTCCAGTGGTCAGCATTCTAACCTCAGCACTATAGGCTTTGCCATCGGTTTTGTTCTGATGATGGTGCTGGACGTGGTGATGGGTTAAGACGGATATGCAGACATTGGGTTAGAATCCTACCCACAACTGACGTGTGAACTTGCGGTACAGCTCATCCCAGCGGGTGACGGTGGCACCGAAGAAGTCGTGTGTGTAGCCGTCCAGGAAGGTATTTTTCTCATCCTCGTTGCTAAGTGACTGCCATGTCTGCTCAACAAAAGGCAGTTCACGCTTTCCTTTGTCAAGGAAGTACTGTTGTCCGTTCTCTATGTCTTTGCGGCTGTTGGCCCATCTGACGGTAGCCAGACGGTTGGCCTGACGGTAATGCCAGAGTGCTGCATCGTCACGCAGACGGTGCTGACCGCAGATGTTCAGCATCGTGGGTAGGGTAGTGTTGCCTGCAAAGACAGGGAAGCGTGGAGACTCTCCAGGGTTGTCCAGACAGATCCATGCTACACCTCCCACCTCATTGGGCAACCATGAACGCAGCTGTATGATGGTACTGTAGGCGCACCATGACACGCTGACGGTACGTATGTTCTGCATGGTAGAGTCGTTCAGCAGCTTGCCGTAGAGTGAAATCTCATCGGGTCTCATCCATGGGTTGGTAATCATGGGCTTGCCTTTCACCTCTGACTTGGCTGCCAGACTGTCTATCTTGCAGGAGAGGCTCTGGTCTGTCCCCTCGTAATAAGAGCCCAACAGCTTTGCCACGCGCTCTACACTAACCAGAGAATCAGGGCGTACGCTCACGGGCAGTTCCTCCATATCAGCCGTAAAACTCTTAGACGGTGCCAGTTGCTGCATGATGTACAGTTCACGTACCGAGTAGTTCTTAGGCTCGTCAAAGTAATTGCCGCCACTGTAGGCCTTCCAGAATGAGAAATCCTCCTTGCCGTCCCACAGCTTCATCTTACGGGCTACCTCAAAGACATTGTCAGAGGCCATGAAGTGGTCGGGGTCTGTTAGGTCTATCTTGCCAATGCGGCTCACGTTGGCGCTGACGGCAATCTCATCGTCGGGGATACGCTGAGCAGCCCATACACCTCCAATCTTTTTGGGGCCTTCGCCCTGTACCTCGAAGATCCATACCTCGTTGGGGTCGGCAATGGTCAGGCACTCGCCCGAGTCGCCATAGCCGTATTTCTTTATCAGCTCGCCCATCAGGCGGATAGCCTCGCGTGCTGTTGTGCAGCGCTCCAGGGCTACACGTGCCAGCTCCTCTATCATAAACATACCCGCTTTGTTCTCCATGGTATCACGTCCGCCATAGGTGGTCTCGCCAATACCCAGCTGATGTTCGTTCAGGCAAGGGTAGGCGGTATTCAGGTAGCGGTAGGTATGTTTGACCTGTGGAATCTGCCCCTTCTCCTTAATGCCTGTACGGTCACCGGCATGCTCGGTGTGCATGGTGCCTTCATAGACGCTCATGACGGTATCACGCGGATAGTCCTGAGCCGGTACCATATTCATCCAGGTGCGGTACCACGAGTCGCAGGTATGGCTGGTGATAACGCTGCCGTCGGCAGATGCTTTCTTGCCCACCATGATACTGGTGCAGGCATCTTTGGCGCTCTGTGCCATCACCGTTACGTTGTTTCCTGCTATGGCCATCAGGGCGGTTAGGAATATCAGAAGTATATGTTTTCTCATATAGCTATATTTTTTATAAAAGGAGTTAAGCGCTTTGCGCTGGACAATACATTTTTTTTCAGACATCAAAAGTACGAATTAGCAATTGAACAACGAAGAGATTACGGAGATTTCTTTCTTTATTTGAACGGAAATATAAAAAATCTGCGCCACAGCTACAGAAGCCATGACGCAGATAATTATTGTCTGAGAGTATTCTCTTTCTTGTTATGGATTAGAAGAGAACCTTTTTTCCATTCTGGATGTAAATTCCAGTTCTCAATTTTGAATTATGAATTATGGATTGAGAATTAATCAAACGGCCACTGAGGTCGTAAACATTGCCGGTGAATTCTTCATTCTTCACTCTTAATTCTTCATTTATAATTCCAACCTCATCCTCGGTCGCATTGTAGTAACCATTCACTTTGTCATAAAGTACGAACATACGGCTCTTGTCCAGGACAGGAGTCTTGTCCTCGCCAAGGGTCTGGTACCAGTCGATAGTGGTTTGGTCGCCATTTAACTTGTAGCAAACCTCGCCGCTTGCAAGTGCCTTCTCATCAACTTTGGTAGCCTCCTGAGGTGTTGCTACACGGCCACTACCGGAGCCGTTGATATTCTCGCCTTTATAATAGCTGTTGAACATTCTGGAGTTTCCACCATTCAGGGCACCGAAGAACTGGCCGTTTCTGGGAGAATTTACTGTTCCGATAGACAAACAGTTCTGAATGGTAGTAGTGGCAGAGTTACAGTAACCTACCATACCGCCAAATGTACAGTTACCGGGTGCTGATGCGGTGTTGTTGAGCTGACCGTCGAACAGACAACTGGTGATGTTGAGGACGGCAAGTGCGTTATTGTTGGCATATCCTACAATACCGCCATAGTTACCGCTACCTCCGGCGTCTTTTGAATTGAATGTACCAGAGTATGTGCAACGTATAATGTTTGTTGTACCAGTGTCAGCACAACCCAGGATACCGCCTTGTCTGCCGCCTTCTCTTTCGTTAATGAAGTCCACATAGCTATGGATGTCGCGGATGGTTACGTTCTGGTCACGTGAATAGCCGATTACGCCCACGTACTGCGCATTAGCTGCGTTGTCAACCTCGCCGTAGATACTGAAGTTCTCGACTATTGCATCGGTTGACAGTACGCCGAACAGACCGTAGAAGTCCTGTGTTGAAGAGAAAGTGAAATTGCTGATGGAGTGGCCTTGGCCGTTGAAGTGACCCTTATAGCCAATGTTCTTAGAACCCCAGAATCCAATGGGCTCTTTCCAACTGCAATCTGTCATATCAATATCATCTACAAGAACAGCATCAGAGGTGTTCATGCCCATGTTGACAACGCCTGCGAAGATAATCAGATGCTTTGCTGTAGAAATCTGATATACGCCATCCACCTTGGGAATCTCTATCAGGTCGGCATTGTTCAGCTTGTCGGCAATGGCAAGAGCCTCTTCGGCTGTGACATCTCCATCGGTATAATGATCCTGAGCTGCAATGATCTCCTTGTCCCACTGATTATAGATTTCGTCTGATACCATACCCTTCTCATCCATATCGATAAGGATATTATTCAGCTTGTCGGCAGCGTCATACATTGCGATGTAAGCCTTGCGAGTGGTAAGTACATCGTTAAAGAGGGTAGAGAAGCTGTTGATAAGTGCCATCTTCTTCTTGCCGGTATCTGCATTCGGTACTGCTTCCACCAGATCCTTGAGCTGGTTCTTCAGGGCTTCTGAAACGTTGGGATACTGGTTGAACCTGTCACCATCATCATGGATAAAGTCTATAATGACTTGGGCGCGGGCAGCGAAGCCGTTCAGTACATCTGCAAGTTTCTCGTTGGCCTCGTCCTCGTTACCCAGGTAGTAAACACGTACGTTTCCGAAGGGCAGCCAGTCGCTGGCAAGTCCGGTTGCCTGGTTACGCATACCTATTGTAAGCGTGCTGTCTGTAACCTCGGTTGCACAGAAGTTCAGGTAACGTCCTGCATTGAAGGCAACAGAACATCCGTTTCTTCCATTGGGCACATATCCTATAGGTGCATAGTCAATAGAATATTCTGCATCGCCGCCCTGTGTTCCGAGGCAGTTCACGCCAATCTCAGCTTCGTCAAGGCTGATATAATCCTCGCCTGGAGACATGAAATAGTTGTACGTATTGTTCAGATAGAGCTGACCGGCATGGAACTGGCATAAGACATCAGTACCGGCACGGAACAGACCGTTGACAGTGGTCATATAGATACCGTTAGGAATTTCCTTGAGTGTCTGAGAAGCATTGAAACTCTTGTTGTTGAATCCCTCGGCAATAGGCATGATCTCTGTTTTGCCGGCCACACTGGCAGTACCGCCCTCAAATTCAACGGTCCATCCTTCGTAACCGTCTTTGAAGTCCGGATTAACAAGCAGGCGGGTTATCTCGGTTCCTGATGTGATGCCACCTGCGATGGCATTCTCCAGCATCTGATTCACAAAGGTCATCTCGGCCTCAATGGCTTCATCGTCCAGGTTCATGTTCTCCATGATGAAGGCATAGCTTCCGTTGGGATAATCATTGTTCGGCTCTGTCTCATCATCGGGATCAAGGTAAGTCAGAAGGAACTCAGTCCATTCGCCCTCCAACTGATTGTCCTCTATATACTTGGCTGCATCCTGGCAAGCCTGTACATAGGCTTCATAGTTGGTGGCAGATGTCTTGATGTTCTCCTTTATCTCGTTGGCTTCCTTATAGGTTGTAAGGAACTTTTCCAGCTCTGTAATATTCTCCCATGACTGGATTTCTGCCTTGTATGCATCCGTTAATCCCCTATATGCTACTATATCCTCCAAGAAGTCATTCTCTCTGGTGATGCAGGTACTGATGAAGGATGCTACAGAAGAGGGATCATCGGGGTCGATGTTCTCATAGTCCTCGTTGTCTGTCTGATATACCAGTCCATGGATGTCGCCATAGGGAACAGGATATGCGGCGTCGCTGATAACCTGATGCCAAACGGGATCAATGAATGACTCTTCGTTCAGCTTCCAGGTAATCTCACCGTTTGCAAGCTGGGCAGACGTAACAAGGGTTGCCTCCTCAGGATTTGCCGTCTTTGCACTTCCAGAACCGTATATATTGTCGCCCACGTAGTAGCAGTTGTAAATCTTGGAGTTAGAACCGTTCAGCTTGCCAAAGATCTGGGCACATATTGTGGATTCTACTGTACCGATAGACAGACAGTTCCTGAGCGTTCCCACGCCAGTATTTGCATAGCCTATTATACCGCCCAATGTACAACCGCCCGGGTTCTCGTTAACGTTGATAACCTTACCGTCGAATAGCGTGTTGGTAATATTCAGGATAGCAGCAGTGTTACTATTCAGATAACCAACGATTCCACCATAGTTACCGCTTCCGCCGGCATCAGATGTCTCGAAGGTGCCAGAGTAGGTGCAGTTTTCAATATTTATCGTTCCATTCTCCGAGCATCCCAGGATACCGCCCTGTCTGCCGCCAGCCTTTGAGTTGTAGAAATTCAGACAGCTGTGAATGTTGCGGATGGTTACGTTCTGGTCTCGTGCATATCCAATCATACCCATGTACTGCTGACGGTTGGGATTGTTGATCTTACCATAGATGGTAAAGTTCTCTACAATGGCATTCGTTGACAATACGCCAAAGAGGCCGGAGAAGTTCTGTGTTGTCGTCACAGTGTAGTTCAGGTTCTTAATGGTATGCCCCTGACCATTGAAGTAACCCTTATAGCCGGCATTGGCTACGCCTCTGGTCTGTCCCCAGTCGCCTATGGGCACCCATGTAATCTCTGTCTCCTCTGGGATTGCGCCTTCGGGCATCAGATCGGCAAAGTCGATGTCGGCAGTCAGGATGGCATTGGCCTCAAGAGCTCCCTTGTTCACTTTCTGCTCGAACCATGTGAGCTGCTTGGCATTTGCAATCTCGTAGAAACCGTCGGCATTGGGCGTCAGGCCGTCCTCGAAGTAGATGCCGCAATAGTCGCAGAATCCGTCCACAACATGGTGGTCGTCCTGAGTGGACTCTGAGTAGGTGTTGGTATAGGTGGACTCATCATAGATATCGCCGTTGCAATGTTTGCGTCCTACCATATAGACTTGTCCGCGTGTGGAATCCAGTGTAGGTCCCTGGTCAACTCCTATAGTCTGATACCAGGCTATTTCTTTCTGATCACCGTTCAAGGCATAGCAAACCTTACCGGTTGCCAGTTGGTCGTCAGTGAAACTAACGGCTGTCAGGGCATCCGTACCGCTGTCGTTCCTGCCTGCACCATAGGCGCTGGCTACAAGCCAGCAGTTACCTGTCAGTTTTGCTGCATCAAATGTCCTCAGCCTACCTACGATGGCACTGCCGAATGTGGGAGTTCCCTCGTATGCATCGCAAATGATTGAACCTATGTGCAAGCAACCCTTTACGGTTGAACCTGTGTTGTTGAGGTAGCCTGCGATGCCGCCTGCAGCACAGTTAAGGTCGGCATATTGGATACTACCGTAGTTGGTACAATACTCTACACGGTCGCCTCCAAGGTATGCTACAATGCCGGCAAAGTTGTCGTTATTGCCAGTAACAACTTCCAGCGAGCCTGTAAAGGTACATCCGCTAATGGTGTTACCGCCTTGTGCAGAACCTACTACACCGGCAACATGGTGAGTTCCTGCTTGTGTAACAGCTATGGTTAGGGTAGAGTGTACATTAGAGATAGTACTGGATGTTGACCATCCGATAATTCCGGATCCTGTTCCTGCCGTTACAGTAAGCATACCATCTACACTGAAGTTACTGATGGTAGCAGAGCTGGTGACGCCAAAGAGTCCGAACTTACCTTCACTTGTTGCATTGAAGCCTGTAATCTTGTGTCCCTGTCCGTCGAATACGCCTGAATAGGCTTTACCGTCAATACCTATGGGGGTCTCCCAAGGTTCGGTCAGGGTGATGTCGGCTGTCAGTACAGCATTAGCCTCGGTATTCTCCTCGTTTACATATTTGGCAAAGTTGATCAAATCCTCGGCAGTAGCAATCTCTGTTACAACAGGAGGAGTGATACTACCAAGCGCAGCTATCTGGGTGTCGCTAAGCGATGTCTCCCAGAATGCAACCTGTGAAACGTAGGTATCCTGTTTCTCACCGTCCTCGTCGCAGAACAGATAGAAGCCAAAGGGCTGCATCTTAAAACGGTCATTGGCATCGGGGGCGGAAGAAATAAGTTTCTTGCCCTCCAAATAGAGAATGTTATTGCCGTCTCGGTAAGTGAGAACTACGCGATACCACGTATTTGCATTGATTTTCCCGAAGTATCCGCCGTTGCTAAAGGAACCTATACCGATTTTGCCTTCATGGATGAACAGGTCACCGTCGTTTCCGTTATTCTCGTCTGTCTGGAACAGGCCATCGTAAGGACCTGCATTGGTAACCATGATGTCCATCATGATGGTGTAGGACTGTGAAGCCTCGGCACCTTCTGCACGCTCTACCTTTAGGGCAGATGTGGCAGGCACCAGAATGGCCTTTTCCACGTCGGTAGGACCGTCTGTCTGCACTATCTTTGCATCGCTAAGGGTAGAAAGCGTAATGCTTTTAGCTCCCAAGACAGCAGGAATCATCTTCAGGCTCCCTTTGTCAGGTGCCATCAGGTCATCTGCATTGTTGAAGTTCCATTGTACGGTT
The DNA here is from genome assembly GCA_017619585.1 of Bacteroidaceae bacterium. Next base: position 9,946 of record JAFZSA010000040.1, on the reverse strand, counting down.
GGTTCCGGAACTTCCTGGGCCCAAACGCCCATGCTGTTTCCTATCAGCCCAATCAGGGCAATAAGGAATGTCCAAAGTAATTGTTTCCTCATAATAATGATTTGTTAGTTAAATTAATAATGGTTTAGCTATAATATGTTTTCTTATTTAAGGCTTTTTATAGGGGTAAGGGGCAAGTGGTTAGGGGCAAGAGGATAGTTATACACGTGTTTCAGTATATATTCCTATGAGTTGGGGCGAAGTCTGAGCTAATCTCTTGCTCCTTGCTACACAATAGTTGATTATATTATTCATAATATTAAGGTTTAATCGCTGCAAATATACACAAAGGTTTTGATAATCAAACATTTTTTAACAAAAAATGAATGATTTTTCCCAGTTCATAGTTCATAGTTCATAGTGCATAGTGCATGGGTTCGCTTATCAAAATTCCCCCTAAAGGTGGTTAGGGGGTCTATTTGCTATTGCTGTATCCCTCGTTCTTCAGGATTTCCAGTAGGCGAGGGCGATGGTCGCCTTGAATGATGATTTCACCGTCCTTGGCTGTGCCGCCAACACCACATTTCTGCTTCAGAAGTTTGCATAGGGCGTTCATGTCATCTTCAGAGCCAACAAAGCCTCTGATGATGGTAACGGTCTTACCACCACGACCAGTCCTTTCCATTGCCAGGCGTAGCTTCTGCTGCTTGGGTGGCAGGGTCTGTATCTTATCTGCATCATCTTCTTCGTATATATCTTTCTCTGTGACTTCCGGCACAGGAACACCCGTTAGGGCGCTAAGTTTACTTTTCCAATCTTCCATCGTATTTTAATTCATAATTCATAGTTCATAGTTCAGTTGACAAGTTGACAAGTTGACAGTTGACAAGTATTTTCACTGACCTCTTGCTCCATGCTCCTTGCCCCTTGCCCCAAAATTTCAACTAACCGCTAACCATTTGCCCCCTTTGGGGCCAAAATCCACACCTTATGTGATCCTCTTCCTCTTTCCTTTATTCCAGAGGTAGGATCAGCGGTCAGGTGCTTTAGTTCTCTGCTGGCGCCAGTACGACTTAGGTGGTTAATCTGCGCATATTCATCAAGCATAATAAAGCCTTGTTTCTCAATGAATTGGATAGCTTTATTCTTTCTTTGCTCTAATGTTGAATCGTTGGAGTTTCGTTGACTTACAGCAGAGGCATGTCGCTCGAAAGTGGTATGTCTGTTTATCTCGTCAATGAGTTTTTGATCCACCTTGAAGTTGATGTTCTTGGCGCAGACATGACGGTATTTCTCTTTCTGTTTTACTTCGCCCGTTTCGTCGTCAACAGTATAGCCTGCTTCTGGTTCTTCATTAAAACCCAATGCAAGCGAGAAGACGCCCAGGCCGTCAATCTTCATGCTATGCCCCATAGGTAGCACAGACTTCATGGTATAAGCCAATGCATTCAGTACACCGCGGATCACGCCCTCGCTAAAGGCAGGTGAGTATTCATGAATACGTTTGATAACCTCCTCGTCGTCAAACATATTATATATCATAAGTTTGGGGTAGAGGGCACAGTCACCTTTTCCCATTCCGTTCGGCATCTTTTTCAGTACATAACTTCCCATATTATTTTCCTCGGTTATTTGATTCTTTTTACTCTGTTACAAATTTTCTGTTTCAAAGTCTGGAATGTATATTCCAAAGTTTGGAACGGCCATTCCAAACTCTGAAACCGCCATCCCAAAGTTTGGAATAGAAATTTCCTTACTGCAAAGATACATCAGTAATTAAGGAAATCCAAATTTTCCTGATAGAAATAGAATAATTCTTTTATTATTTGTTAATGTTAAGAATATATAATCCATATCATAAATCAACAAAATCAGCACATTACTCTGCAATATTATACAATGTATATAGGAAACGTTATAAAAATATTGCAGTAATTAACACAAATTAACTATATAATGAGGACAAGAAAATACAGAAATGTATAATTTCGACACAAAATAATGTGAACATTGTACTAAACCTACACGTTTATGCGGTATTAGATTGGTAAAAGCGATATAATTTTAACCTATAATTAATTTAACCAAAAATGAAAAAGAGATCATTATTACGCATGGCATTCATTGTTGGGACATGGATGACGGGGTATCCCCTCTTTGCATGGGATGAACCCACGCAAGTGGATGGTGTTTACCAAATTGGAACAGCTTCCGAACTGGAATGGTTTGCAGAGTACATTAACTCGGCAAGTGCAGTTGATGCCTCTATGCTCACGGCAAAGGCTGTACTTACTGCCAACATCGACATGACTGGTGTTAGCCACACTCCTATTGGTGCAAGCACCACTTATAAGTTTTCTGGTGAGTTTGATGGTCAGCATCACGTTATCAGCAACATGATTATCAACCTTCCTAATCAGGAGAATGTCGGTTTCTTTGGTTTGGTTCGAGGTAATGCTATAATAAAGAATCTTATTATTGACAGTTCATGCTCTGTTACTGGTAAGAATAGAGTTGCTGGTTTGATTGGTTGTGTACAGACGAAGTCAAATACCCTTACCATACTGAATTGCGTAAATATGGCAACCGTTCATGCTACAACAGGTGTAGCTTCTGGAATTATAGGGGCAGGACAAAGCAAGTATCCAGTTTTTAAAATACATAATTGTGTAAACACAGGTGATATTACCACTGATGCCGAGAATAATTATACTGTTGCTTTTGACGGATGGAACAAGTATGACGAAAGCGGAACAGCAGTAAATAGTCAGGTATGGTGTTGCTACAATAAAGGCACACTAAATAAGTTAGATGGTGGTAATAATATCTTCCGTGGTTCGCACCGCAGCGTCCTGAATACCTATGACTTGGTTTATACGGCTTCTAACATGCAGTCGCAGACAAATATTCCTTCTGGTGGTTTCAAGACTGTCGACCCACTTCACAGTGGCGAGCTCTGCTACTACTTGAATCACGGTATAGAAATGATGAATCGAAAAGAAGTTTCATTAGGTGATGAGTTCACCCAAGATCTTTCTGATCCCAATTCTATACCTATGCCCAATGCAAGCGGAATGAAGGTTTATCAGGTGGCCGACCTCAACTGTGATGGTACTCCTAAGGGTTCAGTTGTATATAGCAATACAGAAGGCGGCTCTCGTGACCCACATCAGTTTGATCCTGCTACAGGCTATTGCACTGTTTGTGGTGCTATCAATGAGGAGTACGTTGTCAAAAGCGAAGATGGCTTCTATCACCTCAGCACTCCTGCTCAGGTAGAATGGTTCTCTCAAATGGTTAGACTTGGACATCATGGTGGTATGGATGTTAAGTTGGATGCCGACATTGACTTCGGTGGTGTTCCTAACGCTCATCTTCCTATTGGTACAAGTGGGCATAAGTATTGGGGACATTTTGACGGTCAGGGGCATCGTATCATTGGTATGGTTTTGGACAACAATTTAGTACAGGATAATCCCGGTTATGATGGGAAGGGTTTTTTTGGCTCTGTTCGAGGCGGTGGTACTGATGATGTTTGGAATGTTACAAAGAACACTCCTATAATTGAGAATCTGATTATCGATTCAAGCTGTTCTATTAAACACAATCAAAACTTTGCTGCTGGTGTGGTTGCTCATATAAATGCCACGAATTCAGGTGTTACAATTATCATCCGTAATTGTGGTAATGAAGCTGATGTAACAACTACTGGTAAGAATGCTGCTGGTATCCTTGGTTGTGTTGAGGGTACTAACGTAGGTCTGAAACTCTACAACCTCTGGAACAAGGGTAACATTACAGGTAATGGTGGTGAGAGTGCTGCTATCTGTGCCTGGACTGGTCAGCGTAATGTCAATGATGAGGTAGATGTACAAGGTTGCTGGAACATTGGTGAGGTAACCGGTGTTGATGGAAATGGCTACAACCTGATTCGTCGCAATACAAATATCGTTCCACGTAACATTGTTGACCTCTGCACTTCTAACGGAGGTAACCAGGGTAAGGTTACTGTTAATACAACGAATCCGATCGAGAGTGGCGAACTTTGTTACTTCTTGAATGGGGATCAGTCAAATATCGTCTATACTCAGACTTTGGGTGTGGATGCAATGCCTGTCTATGGTACTACCTCTATGCAAGTATATCAGGCTGGTACAATTAATTGTCTTGGCAAAGCTGTTGGTGAACTTGATTTTAATAATGTTGGAGGTATAACCACATATCTAGACCATAACTATAATGCCAATGGTATTTGCGATGTATGTAGTGATTTCCTAGAACCAATGAAAGATGGGGACTACTATCTGTTGGCTAATGCCGGTAATGTAGAATGGCTCTCTGCTAAGGTTGCAACAAGTGGTGGTGCTGCATTCTATGCCAAACTGACGAACGATATCGACTTCCAGAACATCGAGAACCTTCACAACCCAATTGGTCCTGCAGTAGGCTGCAAGTTCAAAGGCGTTTTTGATGGACAGGGTCACAGTATTAAGAATATGATTATCAATCGTCCTTCTGACAACAATATAGGTTTCTTTGGTTTCCTGCAAGGTAACGCTACAACAGAAGTCAAGAATCTCATTATCGATAGTTCTTGCACAATACACGCTAACAATCGTGTTGGTGGTCTTACGGGTAGCTATCAGAATCCTGATGGTACTATCACTATTGAAAATGTTGTCAATGAAGCAACGGTCATTGCAGAACATCAGGACGCAGGTGGTATCATCGGTGGACATGAGGGCGGTGATCCCACCATCATTATCCGTAATGTAATGAATAAAGGTACCATTACAGCCAAGAATGAACATCCCTTCGCTGGTGCACTCTGCTGCTACATGGGTGTGGGTGCAGGCTCTCTGATTGAGAACTTCGTTAACCTTGGAACCATCAACGGACACGAAGGTGGTAACATTGGTCGTCATAACATTAGCAATGTGAATAACCTCATTGACCTGTCTGCTACAACAAACAAAAACCAAGGTGTAAGAGACGACTTGACAACAGAAGACATTGCAAATGGTAAGCTTGCTTATACTGTAGGATGGGGTCAACTTATCGGAACAGACGTGATTCCTTCTCCTTTAGGTTCTGAGCAGGTTTTCTACGTTGGCTCAGCAGGATTCACCACTATGTATGATGCAGATTATGATTGGGTGCTGAGTGGCGATGCTCAGGCTTATATTGGAACGCTGAACGGAAACTATCTGCACCTGTCAGAGATTGATGATGTCCCTGCCGGCACAGCAGTAATCATAGGCGGTACATATTATAATAAGGTAAGCACCACCGCTACTGCCGATGCAACTGGTAATAATCTGCTTGGCTCTGACGGAACTGTTACAGGTGGTAGTGGCATCTATGCTCTGGCTAACAAGAGCAAGGGTATTGGCTTCTATCCCGTAAGCAATTCCGTAACCATTCCTGCCGGTAAGACCTATCTGCAGGTAGCAGGTAATGCCGTCAGGGAATTCTATCCCTTTGGTGGAGAAATGACTGCAATCAACAGCCTCACCCCAACCCTCTCCAAAGGCGAGGGAGCTGTTTACGACCTCAGTGGCCGTTTGATCAATTCAAAATTCATAATTCATAATTCAAAATTGAGAACTGGAATATACATCCAGAATGGGAAGAAAGTTATATTCTAATTTAAAGGAGGAAATTTTATGAAAAAATATATAAGCCCGGAGATTGTTGTAGTAGAACTGCATACAAGGAAGGTGGTTATGCAAGCCACAAGTATGGAACTTTGGGGTGACGAGGAGATTGTAGATGAGAACGAGATCCTAACCAAGGGTGTTATCAGTAGCAAGAACATCTGGGAAGAAGAATGGTAGATTGTTTCTTGTCATTTGACTAAAAAGTGTATATTGCTTGTGAGGCCGTGGGTTATCCTGCGGCCTTACTGGTTGTTAGCGGTTAGTGGTTAGCGGTTAGCGGTTAGTTGTTAGCAAGCAACTTGTCAACTCGTTAACTTGTCAACTCGTCAACTATACTATGAATTTTTCACTTTTCACTCTTTCATTTTTCATTTTAATTCGTATCTTTGTCGCCAGATAATACTAACAACAAAATCTATATCAGTATGAAGAGAACACATCTACTCCTAATGCTATTGGCTATCTGCCTTGTTATCAATGCACAGCCTATCAGCCAGCAAGAGGCTCTGAAACGCGCAACCTCTTATCTGAAGTCTACCCCCGTAGCCGACCGTGCCCATAGGGCCAAACAGCAACTCAGGATGAATCCTGTAAGTGTGGATATTCCTAACCTCTATGTCTTTGACATCCAGGGTGGCGGATATGTTATTGCCAGTGGCGATGAGCGTGCCTTGCCTGTGTTGGGCTACAGCATGTCATCCCACATGGACTGGGACCGTATGCCGGATAATATGCGTTGGTGGCTGAAGGGCTACAGTCAGGCCATTGAGGCATTAGGGGATGCTCAGATAACAGATACTGAGGGAGGAACACGTGCGGGCAAGGCTGCAATAGCCCCCCTTGTAACCACGCATTGGGATCAGAGCCCCCTCTACAATATGCTATGTCCCCGCTACAACGGTCAGTCTGTACAGTATGCCGGCAAGAGCTGCATAACGGGATGTGTGGCTACTGCTATGGCTCAGGTAATGAACTACCACCAATGGCCCAAGGAACCCTCAACAGAGATTCCGGGCTATAGTTACTCAGTAAGTAACCTTGAACCTCAGAATGGTCTGGTAGAGGATTTTGAGATGTCAGCCCTCGCCCCAATGTCCTTCGACTGGGACAATATGTGTGATCAGCTGACCAACAGTGACGGTAGTACCGCAGCAGGCGTGACCCGTAACAATATAATGGCTGTTGCCCGCCTGATGCTCTATTGCGGACAGTCGGTACAGATGTCGTACAGTCCCAATATCTCTTTGTCCTTCACCTCTTATGTGGCTCAGGCCCTGCGTAATTACTTCGGGTACGACAAGGGTGTACGTAGTATAAACCGTTTAGGCTACAGCATCAGCGACTGGGAGAACGTCATCTATCAGGAGCTGGCCAACAACCGCCCTGTAGTCTATGCCGGTCAGTCCGACTCTGGCGGCCATGCCTTTGTCTGTGATGGTTATGACGGAAACGGAATGTTCCACATCAACTGGGGATGGGGTGGCTATTTCGAGGACTATTTCTCACTCTCCGTGCTCAATCCCTACGCTCAGAATGTATCCGGCATTACGGTTGCCGGTGTAGGTTTCTGTATGAGCCAAGAAGCTGTTATCGGCATCCAGCCGCCTACTGAAGGCACCGTAGCAGCCGATGATCTGCCTCAATTGACTAACTTGGCTAATTATAACGTTATAGATTTGGGCGACGAATATCAGGTTACATGGAATTATATATATACAAACCTCATCTATCCGAAGGCCGAATTCCAGTTTGACCTGGTTCTACGTACCCAAGACGGGTACTTACATCCGCTTCAAGTCGGGTGTGAGCCTGTTAACGCGGAAACAGAACTAAACTATTATTATTATATCACCATACCCAAGAAAGGGTTAAGTCTCCCCGATGGCGTTTACAGGCTCTATCCTTATTATGTATGCAATTCCGTTCCCAATAGCTCATGGCAGAACCTTGGCGGCGAAAGGATATACGTAGATTGGGTCATCCAGAACGGTGTATCTACGCTTTCATCTGTTCCTTCTGTCTCATTGTTTAGGGTTAGCAAGTGCGAGATTACCCGTGGAACAGGAGAGATAGGTACGCCTAACGACCTCACCCTTACCATCCGTAACAGTGGCTCTGAGTATCAGGGAACCCTTATAATCACTCCTTACTTCATTGGTAATGATAATCCTAAGGAGGCGTGGGAAAAGGTTACATCTTCTGATGACTTACCAGAAGGGTACGAACAGTTGGATAACCTTACCTCAGGCGCCTATCTGAAGTCCGGAGCTACTATTGCCAACCACGTTACCTTCTCCTTCACACCACAGTATGAAGGTAGATATCTGCTCTGCCTTTCCGAGATTCCACCTACTCCAATGAGCAGTCCTGTTCCCTTTGCCTATACTTCAATAGAGATCAGCGACCCAACATCTTTAAATGAAGAATTAAGAGTGAAGAGTGAAGAATCTACTACCGCTGTGTACGACCTTGCAGGGCGTAGGGTGAATCCGGAATTCAAAATTCAAAATTCAAAATTGCCCAAGGGAATATATATCCAGAACGGAAAGAAAGTGGCGTTTTAGTGCATAATACAAGGCTTATGTCACCCTTTTCTGGTAAACGGTATACGAAAATTCGCTAACCCCTAACCCCTAACCACTAACCGCTAAAAAACTATCACTTTGATATAGTCTTTCAGATGATAGAGAGGGTTGCCGGCTCGGTTCTGAGAATCGGAGATGAGCAGGATGGTCTGGCGGCCGTCCTCCAATCGGGGTCCTAAGCACATCCCCTCGTAATTGGCAAAGTTTTTCCTTCCTATAAAGCGGATACCTGTGCTGAACGCATAGAGCAGCTTTTTAGGAAGGAATTTCTTTTCATCCATATCCTGTAATGGTTGGGTCAGATCTGTAATAGGCTCTCCCGAACGTGGATTCACGCTATAGATACGTATGTGGCATTTGGCACCATTGTAGCGCTTAGGGATATTCAGCTCACGTTCCATCACCAGCAGTGTGGTGTCGTTGACGGCTAACAGCTCAGGTACGCCAAAGGCAAATAGCCTGGAGGAACGGTTGGTTACAGGCGCCTCTGTCTTGTAGGCGTACTGTTGCATAGGCTTCCCATCAGAGCCTAAGCACTGCAGGCGCAATAGGGTAGGTGTTGGATTGTTGAGACTGGTAGGTGCCTTCACATCCGTGCGCAGTCCTTGTTCCGTTGTTGTCCAGAATACATTCTGACTGGCATTATAGGTCAGTGCCTCAAAGCCGTAGTTGGGGAAGATGTTATTCTTGCTATAGCATTCTGGTACAGAGAGGCTATGTCCTGTGGGCGAACCGTCTTCTGCAAGTTCCAGAATCTGCTGGTCGTTCTCGGCAGAGACGTAGAGGCCCTTACCTGGAACGTAGGCAATTCCCTCGCTATCCCGTGCACTGCCTAATGTCTGTGTATTGTAATGATGTGCCACGAATTGCATCTCCCTTATATCGCCAGAAGGCAGAAACCGTATGCTCACTTCCGTCCATCCGTCCGCTTCCTGCTTGTCGCTGATTAGGGCATAGCGGTCACCCTGTATGTGTGTGATACCGCTGTAGTTCCCGGCAGGAATATCCCACCTCTTCATATTGTGCTGCTTAAAGCACTGCACCTCCTGCGCATAGAGCACAGGAGCCATCAACAGGGAAAGGAGTAGGGCGTAGTATCTCATTAACTATTCGGCTATATGCTTGTTATTTATTGTGACTTTCGTTTGCAAATATACAAAGTTTAATTCACAAAAAACGAATCATAATTGCAATTTTACGACAAGCCCCCACTTCTCACTCAGGAGAAGCGGGGGGCTCTCATTTGTCATTTAGCGGATGCGTCATGCCATGCATGAAGTTACACCCAGGCTTGTTGCAATGGCCGAAAGAATGGCCAGTATCGTCTGAATGACGAATTTCCATGTTTCTTTTTTCATAATGTTTAGTGGTTAGTAGTTAGGGGTTAGTAGTTTAGGAGCAAGGGGCAAGGGGCAAGGGGCAAGAGAATACCAATAATGTTCAACGCCGAAGGGGTCGCGAGCTGAAAGCGAGAAGGTTTAGCTCGACGGCCCGAAGGGGAAAGTCAACGAAGTGGCAATGTTCAATGGAAAGGGAGCGCCCGAAGGCGCTGCCTTATCAGTTCTGTCCGCTACCACCTCCGGTGTTACCACCGCCATTGCCGGTGTTAGAACCCTCCCCCTCGGGGGAGTCAGGAGAGGGGTTATTTTCCGGATCTTCCACCTCTCCGCCATCGTCGCTGGTTACGCGCTTCACCTCCTTGCCGTCACGGTCGTAGCAGGT
>JAFZSA010000039.1 GCA_017619585.1 Bacteroidaceae bacterium | reverse complement strand
TATGACAGTAAGGGAGAAGAGGTAGGCTATCTGCACCCCGACTGCATCAAGTGTGCCAAATGCACCCTGGTATGTCCCACAAAGAGCATAACACTTAGATAATTCATAATACATAATTCATAATTCATAGTTACGCTAACTGCTAACCAATAATAGTAAAGAGTTTAATAGCCTATGAGTTTAAGGAGTTTATGAGATTAGAGGCTCACGTGTATAACTATCCTCTTGCCCCTAACCTCTTGCCCCTTGCCCCATAGTTTCGCTAACCAATAACCACAAAAAATATACATTATGGAAAATATTAAAGATTATCAGCAGTACCTCAGAGGGTATGACTACACAGGTAAGACCCCAGTTATCATTGATTTCTATGCCACATGGTGTGGCCCATGCAAGGCACTCGCTCCTATGATGGAACGTCTGGCCAAAGAGTTTGAAGGAAGGGTTAAAGTCCTGAAGGTGGATGTCGACAAGAATCAGGACCTTGCCATGGCAGCCCGCATCATGTCCATCCCAACATTGTTCTTTATCAACAAGGAAGGAGATATCCAGCGCACAGTAGGTGCCCTCCCCTATCCCCAGTTAGTTCAAATGGCAGAGAAAATTTCACACAGAAATATTCTTTGACCACGGATCACGCGAATCTACACGAATATTTAACAAAAACAGCAAAAACCCTTGTCTGTGCTGCATGCTCTGTGAGCATTTATCTATAGGCATTAGCCAAAGCCCTGTTTAAGCCAGCTTAACCATGTCTTTACCTAACACCCATAGATAGCCTACGGCTTAGCAGCACAGTCAAGAAAAACCTCGCCCTTCGGGCTAAAAAAGACCCCCTACCCCCCTTTAGGGGGAACAAGTTTGGCGGTTAGCAAAAGACCCTAGTCGCCCTTTAGGGGAATAAAGTTATCGTTGACGTTTGCGTTTACGTATAAACAAAAGGTTTTCGAGCGAAGCGGGGTTTTTCGGTTCCCGCAAAACATGATGCACCTCAGCAAAGTTCAAACAAGTTTGACTCTGCGTTCGGTTTTCAATGTTTTTCTTTTTGAAAGCTTTGATATCAGGAAGATATGTTATGGTATTGGCAGGAAGATGGTGGAAGCCTGCTTACTGCCAGATTCTTGACAATGACATAACAAAGGCACAAAGTGCCAAAGATTTCAAAAAGGGTTTTCTCGGTTTTCTTTGAAGACACTCTCTGCAAATTTCTGCGATTTCTCTTGTCCAAAGGCATAGGAGATAAATTACTGCGTGAAATAAAAAAAGTTATCGTTATCGTTAACGTTTGCGTTAAAAAAAAGAAGATGAAAAAGCAATTAACAATTATCGCTATGACGCTGTTTGCTATAACAGCCGTAGCACAAGAAGAGAATCAGTTTACTGTGGACGCACAGCTGCGTACACGTGGTGAGTACAACAACGGAGCCGTTACCCCTCGCAGTGAGGGAGAGCAACCCGCTACATATATCAACAACAGAGCCCGCGTCTCGCTCGGCTATCAGCGCAAGGACAACCTGGAGATGAAACTCTCTGTCCAGCATACAGGAATCTGGGGACAGAGTGGTATTAACGCCAATAGCGGAGAGGTCGCCATCAACGAGGCATGGGCAAAGCTCAGATTCGGTCAGGGATTCTTTGCACAGATAGGACGTCAGCAGTTGGCTTATGACGACGAGCGAATCCTGGGCGGACTGGACTGGCACGTGGCAGGCAATTGGCATGATGCCCTGCGTCTGGGATACGAGAATCAGCAGAACAGGCTGCACATGATAGTCGCCTTTAATCAGGCAACTGCCAACAATCATGGCAACTACTACAACGGTCCTATGCCTTACAAGTCCATGCAGACCCTTTGGTACCACTATCAGGCAGCAGATATGCCCCTGGGCATCTCACTCCTTGCCATGAACTTGGGTCGTGAGGCTGGCCAAGCAGGCAATGGCAAGACCAGGTATATGCAGACCTTCGGCACGGACCTAAGCTATAAGCCGTCTGATTTTGATGTTCACGGAGCCTTCTACTATCAGACCGGTAAGAACCCCGCCGGCACCAAGGTTTCTGCATGGATGGCAAGTGCAAAGGTAGGATACCAGATTAACCCCGTATGGAGCGTGAATGCCGGCTATGACTATCGTAGCGGTAACGACGGAGAGGGTACCAAGGACAAGGCCTTCGACCAGCTCTTTGGCAGTCATCACATGTTCTACGGAGCAATGGACTATTTCACCCGCAATGTACCCCTGGGACTTCATGATATTCAGGCAGGCGTAGGTGCCCGGGTAGTCAGGAACACCAACGTGCAATTAGGCTATCACTATTTTGCATCGGCAGAGAAAGCCTCTAACGCCAAGAGAGGGCTGGGTCACGAGGTTGATCTGCAGGTGTCAACCAGGCTCATGAAGGATGTCACCCTGATGGCAGGCTACTCCACCATGTTTGGCACAGAGACCATGGATGCCGTTATGGGAGGCAATCACAAGTCATGGCAGGATTGGGCATGGGTATCCTTCAATATCAATCCCCGCATATTCACCGCTAAGTGGTAAGTTCAATCTCCTAAATAAATATAAAAAATTCCCTGTACTCGTCAAAGTATGGGGATTTTTTGTATCTTTGAAAACAGTTTTCGAAGATACTTACGTTCGGGAATAAAAAGAAAAATGATATTTTCTTTTGTATTCCGCTCGCTTAATCGTATCTTTACACCGTAAAAGTACATCGGGTTTACTCCCACGAACAAAGTGAGTCTACTCCCGCTTTAAACTAAAACATACCACTATGCAAGGAAACTTTTCTTACCACAACCCCACCAAGCTGTATTTTGGTGATGAGTCTATGAACTACCTAAAGGACGAGTTAAACCACTTCGGTCCCGTTGTGTTGCTGAACTACGGTAGCGGCAGCGTGAAACGTAACGGCATCTACGATCAGGTGGTGGCCATTCTGAAAGAGGCTGGCAAGACCATCGTAGAGAACCCGGGCGTAATGAGCAACCCAACCCTTGAGAAGCTACGCGAGGGCATCAAGATAGCACGCGAAAACAATGTCGACCTGATTCTGGCCCTTGGCGGCGGTAGCGTATGCGACTACTCTAAGGGCGTGGCAGCATCTGCGTTCTACGACGGCGATTGCTGGGACACGTTCTGGCTGAAACAGCAGAATCCCCCAGCAGGGCAGAAGATACTGCCCGTGGGCTGCATACTGACAATGGCTGGCACAGGTTCGGAGATGAACGCAGGTACGGTGATTACCGATGCCGAGCATACGTTCAAGGTAGGTCGTGTGTTCGACGATCGCCTGATGCCGAAGTTCTCTATCCTGAACCCCAAGTTCACGATGACCGTTCCCCTGGACCAAATGAAGGCGGGTATCTACGATATCATGAACCACATTATGGAGCAGTACTTCAGTGACTTCGATGACAATACAAGTGATTATCTGGCCGAGGGTTTGATGCGTAGCCTTATCACGGCTTCCCGCATCGCCGTGAAGAATCCGCAGGACTACGAGGCTCGCTCTAATATCATGTGGACCGCGACTTGGGCACTGAACACGCTGATTGGTTTGGGTAAGACCGAGGATTGGATGGTACACATGATTGGCCATTCTTTAGGCGCCTGGACACATGCGCCTCACGGCTACTGCCTGGCTGCTGTCTCAATGGCCTACTATCATCGTGCCATGCAGAACGGTCTGCCAAAGTTTGTACGTTTCGCCAAGAACGTATGGGACATCCAAGGTGTCTTTCTGACTGACAAGGAGATTGCCGAAGCAGGACTGGAAGCCCTGAAGAACTGGATGTTGGAGATTGGTCTGCCCCTGACCATCAGAGAGATTGGTGCCACACCTGACATGATTCCAGGCATTACAGGCGGCACCATCTGCTATCCTGCCGGCTACATGGACTTGAAGCCCGAGGATATCACAGAGATTCTAAAAGAGAGTATGTAAATTCCTGATCTATTATCTCAGTCCAATTAATATCGTGCACGATTTATTGTTAAACAAGCTTAAATATATAAGTAAATCGCTTGCGATATAAAACAAACTCCTTACCTTTGCATCGCAAACGATATAATATGTATAATAAAATTCAACTTTCGCAAGTAGTTAAGTAGACAGAAGTTAAGTAGATAAGCCGATAGTACTGCCAACAAAAACGTAACTGTTAAATGTAATGGCTTAACTACTGTCCGAAGGATGAACGAAGCGAAAACTACTTAACTACAAAGAAGTTGAGCAACATGTGAAACTTAAATAATATAATATAACAAGGTATGGCAAAGATTTATGATTTCAAGGCTCTGACGAGCAAAGGTAAGGAACTGGATTTTGCTCAGTTCCAGGGTAAGGTTCTGCTGATTGTGAATACAGCCAGCAAGTGTGGATTCACCCCTCAGTTTGCAGGACTGGAGGAACTGAACCAGAAGTACAAGGACAAGGGATTGGTGATTATAGGATTCCCCTGCAACCAGTTCAAGGAGCAGGATCCTGGCACAGACGGACAGATTGAGGAGTTCTGCCAGCTGAACTACGGCGTGACCTTCCAGATTATGAAGAAGACCGACGTGAACGGCCCTGCAGCTGAGCCTATCTTCGAATACCTGAAGGCTCAGGCTCCAACAGAAGAGTACAAAGGTCTGAAGGCCAAGGCTGCAAAGGCGCTCTTCAAGGCTATCAGCAAGAGCGTAGAGAAAGACAGCGACATCAAATGGAACTTCACCAAGTTCCTGATTTCGAAGGATGGTGAGACCATCAAGCGCTATGCGCC
>JAFZSA010000038.1 GCA_017619585.1 Bacteroidaceae bacterium | reverse complement strand
TGGCAATGAGGGAGATGAAGGCCTATCTGGCTGGCATCCCCTACGTAGAGGGCTTCAAGCAGAAATTAAAGGAAGCTGCAACCGCCGAAGGATTCTACGAGTATACGATGTACCTCATCTTCTCTATGTTGAACGTCTATGTCCGTACACAGGTAAAAGTTGCTGGCGGACGTGTCGACATGGTGGTTTGGATGCCAGACACCACCAACGTCTTTGAACTGAAAGCTGGTGGCACAGCCCAACAAGCGTTGGAACAGATTGACAACAAGGGATATGCTATTCCCTACACCACTGAAGACAGGCGGTTGGTCAAGGTCGGCGTCAGTTTTGATGTCGAGACCCGCATCCCAACAGACTGGATTACACACGGGGTCAATGTCCGAGGCGTCTCGTAGACCATACGTGTTTGTCAAGTACGTAATTCTTCGAATGGCATACGTCCAAGTACCTGTTCCACATTCCTTATCATGTCTGAGATATGGGGCATCAATGAGGTTTGGGCGATATTCTGCCCTTAGTTCTGCCCTTTCAAGGATTATCCTTTGCCTATTGGACAGAAACATTCAGGGCTTTCTCCAAGTCTGTTAGAGCATTTGCATTTTTCTTCCTAATGACACTCATGTCAAGCGAGGCAACCAACTCTTTCACCTGATAGCCTTTCTGATAGATTCTCCTTGCCTTGCTGTAAAGGTCGTTCAACTTAGCATTTCCGTCGTTACCTTTCAGCGACTTTGGAATATTTGTGAGACCCAGATAACGACAGACACCTTCCATATCGCACAGCATCCAATCCTCAATGCTACTTCTGATGCCTAATTGCAGGAACTCCTGTATGCCCATTCGCTTTACCGTCTTACGCAGTGCGTCCCAATTGACAATCAGCGGATTCCTTACTTCAAAGACATCTGTATCGTATGAACAGCATATTGTCTGTATCTGATACCCTTTCTTGCGAGCCTCTGGCAGGTATTCGTTCTGCAATTTAGCCACAAGCTTACTGGAATAGCGCGTGACACCCTTCAGGTTGCAGATCTTACAGGGTCGCAGTTCAGTCTTGCTGACGGTTCGGTAATGTTCAAGCAGCGCCCTGAATAGTACCTCGTCTGTATCGCCCTCCACGAATATAACTACCTGCGTCGGATTCGTTTCAATCTGTTTTGCCATAGCCTACTGCTGAATGAAGAATTGATCCATCTTTTCGTGTTCACTCTCCAAGTCGAGCATAAAGTCGAACATAAATTCTCCGATGGTGAGTTCCATCTCGCCGGCATACTTATACAAGTATTTCAGTTTCGATGGGGCAATCTGGGCGAAGTGTGCCAGCCCGTCGTTCTTGGGCAGTCCGAAGTACATCTGGCTGGGCTGCAGATAGCGCATCAGATAGGGAGAGTGGCTTGTCATGAGGATTTTTGTGTCAGAGGCATAGCTCTGCAATGTATGCAGCAGGTTCTCCATCATCCGTGGGTGAACAGAGTTCTCAGGCTCCTCCAGCATAATCATGGGAATGCTCTGCTTCCTGGCCGCAATACATAGGGTAAACAGAAAGATGATGCGCTTGCTGCCACTTGACAGTTGGAGTATTGTTGTCGGCTGAGTGCAAAACCGCTCTTTAATCCTTATATCATATATCTTGCGTTGTCCGTCTGTCAGCGTGACCACTTCGGGCGTAAACTCAGTGATGTTAGGTAATAGCTGCATCAGACCGTCCTTCAGAATGGCATAACTGTCATCATCACTCTCTTTCAGGTGATACAGGTATTCACTCAGCGTCATACCTCCAAGCATGCTAATACCTTTGCCCCCTCCAGCAGAGAAATAGGACTCAGGATTGTCAAGTGTTTCAAGGTTGGGGATTCTAATACCAAATACCTGCTGTGCAATAGGATAAAGATACATCATACTGGAACGTGCGATGGCAGAAAGTGCCAATTGAGAGGCTGATACCACAAATGGCTTGTTGCACCTTCCAGATGCCGACGGAACAATCAGGCACTCGTCAGTTTGCTGACGGCTTATCATCTGGCGGAACCGCTGGTCAGAAGACCGTTTTATCTTCAGGCTTTCGCTGAGTATTCGTCCACCGTCACCAGCTTTTGCCCATGCAAAGCTGTAGTCGTATGCGAAAACAAATTCCTCGCCATCCATTTCCAGACTTCCTGTTATTCCAAACGAAAAGTCCTGGCCCAGCATGTTCGTGTTGATGGGTAGCCAACGGCTTTGCATCATCTGCTGCCGTTCTGTATCCTCAGCCGTTATGAACCTGATACCGAAATCAATGGCACGTAACACATTACTCTTACCATAGCCGTTGGGAGCTATGAGAGCATTCACCGCGCCTATCTCCAAATGGGCATCGTTGATATTGGCAAAGCCGCCTATCCTAAAACCGTCTATTCTCATATCTCAAGTTAGAATTTTTGCGTGAGTTTGCTTAAATTTGTTGCAAATATACAAAACAGAATCAACTCCCGCAAATTATTCTACACAATTCACCTGACATTTAACATAAAATGGCATTATTTACAACTTAAAGCATTATTGAAGTTCTTTTTTGTTATAATATAGCAATTTACACAGGAAAATACGTTAAACTTGAACAATTGGACAGCTATTTGCCAAAAAAGTTGTAATTTTGCAGCCAAATTGCTGCGAAACGACATGCGACAGAAACTACACCATATTATATTTATAGTTATAGCAGCCCTGCTGATCATGGGCT
>JAFZSA010000037.1 GCA_017619585.1 Bacteroidaceae bacterium | reverse complement strand
TCTCTCTGCTGAGTTGGTCTGTTCTGAAGGTTCAGCAGTAACGCCTTCATGCCCGATACTTCATCCCGAAGTTCGGCAACGACCTGCGGAAGGTCATTGAACGTAAGTGGTTCTTTGTTCATTTACATACACGAGTCCTTTAGTGGAATCGTGCTGCAAAGGAACCCCGTTACGAATCGGAGGGCAAGCCACTTTTTAGTAACAGGTGCATCACGACACAATCACGCAGTTGAGCCTTGTTTTTGGCTATTATTCGTGGATAAATCAAGAATTTGAAGTGGATTTTGACAATATCGAACATGTAAGTATAATGAATGACAATTGGGATTTCGGCTGTTTTTGGGGTAAGATTTCAGCACAAAAGGGCATAGGAACAGCAGAGCCACACCTCAGTTTGGTTTCTGATGTGGTTCTAGATGTATAATGTGAAAAGTTGATGTAGGATTGGTGTAAGAGATCAGTCTCTGCCTTTCTCTTGACCCAACTGTGAAGGAATATGGAATAACAATCCGTCTGCTCCTGAGATGTCACAGTGAATCTGGTCACTGTTGGATGTGGCAGTCAGGTTTCTGAGTGTATTATGTGACAATGGTTCTCCACTGGCTGTTACACACAAAGAAGCAAAACGACGCTCGATATAGCAGGCGCAATCATCATTGCTGTATTCCTTGCCTTTGCCAAGTCCCAATCTTGTTGCGATGCTCCATACCAGATGACGGACATCGAAGCTGCTCATTTTAGTCTTGAATCTCTTCCACTCAACTTCAGGACGATAGTTGTGATCCATAGCGAATTTCAAAAGATCCGTGCAGAACTCGTCCATGTCTTCCTCATAGACAAAAGGTGACATGATGTATAGAAGGTATTCGTGAATGGTGTCCAGTTTCTTCTTCTGGTTTTCCGCCTGACTCTGATAGAAGTCATCAATACCTTGCTGATAGGTTGAGCTGGCAGGAGCAGTCGAAACAATGGATGGCTCATTGGCTGGATGAACTTCTTCCGATATGACCTTGGTATCTGTAACTGCTATATCCTCTGCAATCTCCTCGACCACCACAGCATCGCAAACGTCTTCAGTAGCATTTGGTTCATTAACAACAGGCATTGCCTCCAAAAGAAAAACAGGCATCTGTGCAGTTGATTCATTTGTTGCTGTTTGATTATTGTGAGCATGAGTCTTGGCTTTCCTCGTTTGCACTATTCCAACGAAAGCATACTGCATGGCCATGTATGTTGACCATAGGACAATTACAATCATCAAGTAGATGATAGATACAGGAACGATGCCATCGGGAAGATTTGAGCCTGCCCACTGGCAAAGTGGAATTGAAAGAAGAAGTACTGCAACTCCTGGCAGTATTCTTGTGGAGATCCATTCGAGCCGGATGGATGCCTCCCGCGAAGTGATTGAAGATGGAGAATCTATTTTCATTGTCTTTATGTATTATTGTTCGTCATTTCAGGAAACGCGCTGCAAAGTTAAGAAGATTTTTACACATGACGTATAGCCTTTTCTTCTGTACACCAATGATTTACGTTTATTTATGAATCATACTTGGTCTGAGTATGATTTTCATACTCGGTCTTCTCCTTCTTATTTGCCATTGTTTGATTGCTCGGCAAAGGTATAACGAAAAATGAGAGCCAATCCTATTGGTTCTCATTTTCCGATGTGTTTAACCTGAAAATAGCATCTTTGGTTTCATTTCTGGAAGAAATAGAACCAAGAAACATGTTTAGCCATGTCCGACAACTTTCAACTGTGGAGTTATCCTTGACTTCAATGTGATGCGGTTGACGGATTCGCGCTTGCTCTCGTCAGCCATGTTCGCATAGATTTGAGTTGTTTCCACGTTCTTGTGGCCCAACATGTGCTGGACGGTATAGACACTTGTTCCTGCATCCACCTGTAGGGAACCGAATGTATGTCTGCTGCAGTGGAATGAGATTTTCTTGGTGATGCCAGCGGCTTTCAGCCAGTTCTTCAAGGGGGTCTGGGTGAGTTTGTCGGTGAAGCCAGTGAATACAATGCCTGTTCCTCTCTCACCAATCAGTTCCAGAGCCTCGTCACTGATGGGGTTGTTCACCAGTTCTTTGGTCTTCTGCATACGAAGTGTGACATACATGCCACCATCGCCATATGGCTGTATGTTCTCCCATGTGAGTTGCTTGATGTCGCTCTTTCTCAGTCCTGTCAGACAGGCAAAGAGGAAGGCTGTCTTTAGAATGGGATAGTCGCAAGGCGTGTTCGCCAGCTTGACAAGTTCATCCTTGGACAGATGTTCCTTTTCCGTTGGTATCGTGTCAATGCGCTCCAGAAATCCGTTTGGGTTTTCCATAATCTTGTGTTCCCTGTAGGCTGTATGGAGTACGGCACGGAAAGTTGACCAGTAGCCTGCAATGGAGTTGATGTGTAGTTTGTGCTCTGTGTGGATGGTCTGAGGTGCGGTCATCAGATACTCACGGAACCTGTTGCAGAAGTCAACGTTGATTTCATCGAAGCGACACTTATTGTTGCAGAATCGGGCGAAGTGCTTATAGACGTGCTGCCACTTGCAGTTCTTCTTGTCTGCCTTCTGCTTGAAGTAGGCAAGGAAGTCACCCTTCATCTTCTCCTTGTCAAAGAAATCGTAGCGTTCATTGACAATGGACTCATAGCGACGACAGCGCAGTGCCTCGGCTTTCTCCGTCATGCGCTCGTTGTAGTCTCTCTCGCGCTGGTTCTTGGGTTTGGCAAAGATGTAGATGCCAAGTGACTCATGTCTCTGTACCTTCATGGTTGACTCGTCCCTGTAGCCAGGGTAGTAGTCAAGGTAGAAGCTCAGTTGCGTACCTTTCTTTATCTTACGCGTACGCAAGGTTACTGTCTTGCAAATGTTACTCATACTTGTATGAAATTTGTTTTGTTAATAATCGAAGGCTATGCGTCTCATAGCGAGTGCAAAGTAACTGCGTGATGAAAGTGTGACCAACTTACCTTTTCATAACTCACGGATAATTGCACTTTCACGCAGTTGGTACAGATTATTGGGCGTTATTGGAGCCTGTAAGCCCCGAATTGCGCCAGTCTGCTTGCCATTATTCGGTCTAATTCCTCCTTGGAAATGAGGTTCTGGACACCGACTTTCACCTTCGTGAGGTTGTTTGTCTTGACTATAACACAGATATTGCTCTTGGTCATGCCATACTTCTCGGCAGCTTCGGTTGTGGTGTAGTATGCATCACTCGCCTTCAGGTCCGGATGATATACCTCGTCAAGGTGTATCTTTGAATAGTAAGTCTTGCCATATTCTCGCTTGGTGGGAATATGGCGGCGGTAGGCTTGGGTTCGCAATGATTCCTTGGTCGTGGAATAGAGGGTTTCTGCTTCCTCAGTTGTGAGCCATTCCGTCAGGGCTTCAATCTCTGCAGTAACTCCGAAGAGTGCATCCATGTGCTTTCGGCTGTAATAGTTCTTGCCTGCAATCTTGCACATGGGTATGTTGTTTCTCTTGGCTGATGCGTAGAGCCATGACTTCTTAACCTTGTAGGTTGCCATGACATCTTCACCAGAAATGTAGTCAAGTGGTTCGGAAAACCTCATTGGTGATTCGCCAATTTGATTCTTGCTTTTTCTCGACGAAAGGGAAAAGGATGATGAATGGGATAACTTCTTGCTTGGCTTGTTTGACGAAGAACCAGGCAATACTCTATGATAAGGATTGCTAGCAAGCATCTTCTCGATGTCTGCCTTGCGGACGAAAGCCATACGGCTGCTGATTCGTGATGCAGGAAGTTTCCCCTCGTTTACCAACTTGTAAACATACTGACGAGAACATCCCATGAGGATGGCAGCTTTGGAGAATGTTAGATACTCCTGGCTTGCTATGTCTATGACTGGCTGGATAGCCTTCAAAAAATCCTGTTGCATCTTCTTGCGCTGAGTCTTTGCTGCCTCGGCACAAAGTTCTGAGCAATACCTCTGCGAACCGCTGTTGCAAGTGAACTCCTTTCCGCAGAAGGCGCATTTTCTTGTCTTTCTCATTTGACTCCTTTTTATGTGGTTTTATAATCAATTTCATGCAAACCGCCACGGAGTGAACTCTCGTCAATCATTGACAACTCATGTCAACTCATTCCACGATGTCGCGTTCTTCAAATGAGGTCACTTCCTTGCTCTTTTTCCTCTCGTTCATCAGTCAACCGTTGTACACTCTTGTTAACCGTTGTCAACCTTATCCACGAGATGGCAAAATAAAAGCCCTCAAAATTCTCCGCGGTAGAAATGCGTTGCAAAGGTAAGCGGATTTTTGAGTACCACCAAAAAGCAAGTTCGAAGTGTTAAAATCTAAAAGTAGTTGAAATACAACGATTTATCTCCATGTATTTTTCGTTATTTATAGTTGTTTTGAGGTCTCTAAATACAACCATAGAAGGCAGAGCCGCTGATGCTCGTCACACTCTCAGGGATGGTGACAGAGGTCAGGCTGCTGCAGCCATTGAAGACCATGTCGCCAATTTCAGTCACGCTGTTGGGGATAGTGACAGAAGTTAGACCACTGCAACCATAGAAGGCACGGTAGCCGATGCTCGTCACACGGTACACACCCCCATTATAGATAACAGATTCAGGGATGACAACCTCGCCAGTGTAAGAGTTAGTTCCATCAGAAGTCACTGTTGCGTTTTCTCCCGAGAAGTTGTAGTAGATACCATCAATTTTGGCATTGTAGGCATTTGCCACTATTGGCAGCAATGCCATTAGGGTAAATAGTAAATTTCTTTTCATGATATTTTGTTTTAGTTAGTACTATCGCCTTCATTCAACAAGTTAGCACTAACTTCTGGATACAGAAAGAGTGCGCTCCTGCCATATCCATCTCAGGCTCACCACAAGCCCCCAATCATTATGGAGAAACACACTCTATGCGTGCGCTCCAAATATGATTGGGTAATATTGCTCTTTCTTTCCTGTCCGAGGTGGTGATTCGAGATGGAATTTGAGCAAAAATGTCTGCATTCCTTGCGGAACACATTGCAAAAATACGAAGAGATTATGAAACTGCAAAAAGTTTCATGGAAAAAGTGCTTCTGGGGACTATTCATCTACTCCGACCTGGCTATTGATCAGCTCCGACCTGAGTGACAGTCAGGCCGAACTAAACGGGCGATCAGCTCCGGGCTAACTGTGAGCACCTAAGGACCTTTAAAGGAGGACTCCCAGAGCCTACACTTGCGCCCTCCTCGAGGCTACACGTGCAGACTCCTGGGTATCTCACGTGCAGACTCCCGAGGCTGCAAACTTTGGGCCTTAGATGTTCAAACATGAAATACTTTGGCTATTGACTGGCTAAGAAAGCCCAAATCGAAAAAAGACCTCACATCCTCATAGATGCTTGATGAGAGCCGATGGTTATCGGGCGGAAGAGGAGTGACCTGATTGCTCAACAGGTCACTAACAGGTCACTGAGACCTCATGGAAACCTCATAGGAATCTTACCAAAAAGTAAAGGATTTTATTTTACAAGAAACAAAAGACAGTCAAAAATCAGTCAAAATGTATGAGGTGTTAGTGACCTGTTAGTGAGGTGTTAGTGACCTGTTGGACAAACACCTCATTCCTTTTAATCAAGATGGCTGTCGAGCTCATGAGCATTTAGTGAATATGTGAGGTCTTTTTGCAAAATCATTGTTCTTGGAAGACGCAATGTAAATATTTTTCAAATACAGCCACTCTAAAGGGGGTTAAGGGGGCTTTTTGCTACTATACTAGGCCGCAAAAATTCCCTAACGTGGGAAAATGTTTTTCTATTAATAGCAGAAATTGTGGGCACTTACAACACTATCCGATTTGTAAAATATTTTCTATTATACAAAAAAAAACAGATTACTCTTCTCTTTTCATTTACTCCGACCTGAGTGGCAGTCAGGTCGAACTAAACGGGCGATCAGCTCCGGGCTGATTTGCCTTCAGCTACCCCCGGATATTCTTACACTATCCACATGATATCCCCACGATATCTGAACACCCTTGCTTCGTCTAGGCTACGCCCTTGCCATGAAGGAGGAGCAAAGGAAGGACACCTAGAGCCTACACTTGTTACCTCCTGGAGCCTACACGTGTAGACTCATGAGTGCTGAAAACTGGAACAAAAGAGCGCTCCAATGAGCGTACACCAACGTCTCACCAACAAGCCATCTACGTCTCATCTACGTCTCATCTCCGGACCATCCAGCCACATTAAACAAACTGATTTGCAAAATAAAACTATCAAATAGCCCGGTTTTTGGACAATAATCCAGGAAATATTTGGAACATTTACTGTTTATCCCTACTTTTGCAGTGTCAAAACATATTTTGGCTATCCGGGTAGAATCCCGCGTGGGGTAAGGCTTTATCGATACTGCCCAAATTAAAGAGTTATTCTCCGGAATAGCTCTTTATTTTTGTTTGTACTTCATCATGAAGTTTCTAATATATGATGGGCCAAGAGTGTCTTCCCTGATTACAGAGATCGTTTTTTTACCCTTCATTATCATGACCTCAACGGCATTTGTGTTTCGTTCGAAATAACGTCGAATACTTTTTGCGAGGAGACGAGGATTGTATTCCGTGTTCATATTTAGAAGCACACGATTGGCTTGACCTATAGAATCCAACAATTGGGAATCTACTGAGCCCTTGCCGTGAACTGTCTTCAAGTCGTACATTGCATAGTTTCCTTTTCTATCGAAAATAAAATCTGCAGTACGAAAATCATGCGGATTGGGTAAAAGATATACTTTATAACCAAGGTTCACGGCCTTGCGGGCAGCCTCGAGTAATCTTTGAAAATCAGCATCATTCTCACCTCCTACCGTATAAATGTCGGGATCTGTAACAAGAGAATGGAATTCTTTGCGAGCAGCTATAGCTTTTAGCTGCTTTACAAAATCCGACCCTCGCAACTCTTTTAGTTTTGCTAATTCCTCTGTTATTCCTGCTCTTATTACCATTTACAAACACCTTTTCAAACGGTGAAATAATAACCAATGTGGATTAAACAGACACAAAGATACAAAAAATATTAAAAAGAAGTAAGTGAAGAGTGAAGATTTTTGCAATTAACCACCTTATCAGCTACCTCCGGGTATTCCTAAAACAGCAATACGGAGTTTCACTGTGAGCAATACGGCCTTTCGCTATCAGAGATACAGCGTTTCGCTGAGAGAGAAACGGCATATCGCTGAGAAAGAGGGAAAGAAGAGGAATATTTTGGCAGATTGCCCCTTTTTGCGTACTTTTGCAAAGAATAACAGAAAAAGAACATGAAACACTCACTTCTCTTTATAGCCTTTCTGCTAACGGCAGGTTTCTGCAATGCACGTACGGAACGAGTAATGATTCAAGGTGACCACGGCAAACTTGTTGCCGATTTGCAAATACCTGACGTGATGCCCAAACATTGCCCCATAGTGATTCTATGCCATGGCTTTACAGGCAACAGAAACGGGGGCCTGGAACGCGGCATAGCCCAAGAGCTGGAAGCAAGAGGTATTGCCAGCATCCGATTTGACTTTAACGGTCATGGCGAGAGCGAGGGAGACTTCCAACAAATGACTGTCCCCAACGAGATTGAGGATGCCCGCCACGTTTACAATTGGGTAAAAGCCGACGGTCGTTTCGGAAACATAGGCATTGCAGGTCACTCACAAGGCGGTGTGGTAACTTCCATGCTGGCTGGCATGTTAGGCAAGAAGGCGCTGAAGGGTGGCGTGGTGCTGCTGGCACCTGCAGGCGTGCTGCGTGATGATGCCATCCGTGGAACTGTAGCCGGTCAGCCAGGAGATCATGGCGACCCACTTGACCCACCAGAATATGTAGAAGTCTGGGGTCATCGCTTGGGGCGCGACTATATCACTACTGCTTTCTGGCTTCCTATCTATGAGACGGCAGCAGGCTATAAAGGTCCTGCCTGCATCGTTCACGGAACAGGAGACCGCACAGTACCTTTCACTTACGGACTACGCTTCCATCAACTATGGAAAGGAAGCGAATGGCATCTGTTAGATCGCTACGATCATGGATTCGGGCCTCATCCTGAGGAGGCTGTGAAACTGGCCGTAACGTTCTTCTCTAAACAGCTGAAACGCTAAAGTTCAGGTAAGGTTATGGGGAAGAGAGGACTGTCTGTATGGTCCACGTAAATCTTCTTGATTAGCTTACGCACAAGGGCAGGATGCTCCTGTGACAGGTCATGGTCTTCATGCGGGTCCTGACGCAGGTTGTACAATGCGGACTTTCCGTGATGTACAACCAACTTCCAATCGCCCTGACGAACGCCCAGCATATCGGTCTCGTGGAACTCCCAATACAGATGGTCATGCTTGCGCTGACGACCTTTGCCGGTTAAGGTGGGTTTGATGCTGAGGCCATCAACATTGAACATTGAAGACCCACCCCCGACCCCTCCCGTAATGGAGGGGGGATTTGAACATTGAGAATTGAGAATTGGGATGTTGGCAATATCACAGAAGGTGGGAAGGAGGTCGTAGAAGGCAAAGGGGAAGTCACTTTCTGTACCTGCCTTCACATGATTGGGCCAACGGACAATAAAGGGGATGCGGATGCCGCCCTCGTGAGTGCTACGCTTGAGGCCACGGAACTTACCGTCGTGATTGAAATAGTCGGGATCTGCCCCACCCTCTTCATGAGGCCCGTTATCGCTGGTAAAGATAAGAACGGTATTGTCTGCCAATCCCTGTTCCTCCAGCACTTGCATAATCTCACCCACCTGAGCATCCAGACGGGTAATCATAGCAGCAAACTGAGCATGAGCCTCGGGCGTGGGATTGTAGCGCGACGGATTATCGCCCCGATATTCACGCTCGGGCAAGAGCTTGCCACGAAAGGATTGCAGCAGGGAATCATCGGGCTGACGCAATTCGGCATGAGGCAAGGTATAGGTGAAGATGCCCAGGAAAGGCTCCTCTTTCTTCTGATTACGCAGCCATGCCAGCGCGCGTTGGTGAATAAGGTCTGAGCTGTACTGTTGGCGATTGTTGTAATCCTCGCCATACATAGCATGACGGATATTCTGCTCCAGCACTTCACGAACCACGCAGGTATCACCCAAAGCGGTACTATAACGATTCAGGAAATTGGGGAAGTAAAGATGGGCCTGAAACTGACAGATATAGCCGTAGAACTCTTCCACACCACGTTTGTCTGGCGTAGAGACACTACCCTCATAACCACCTGCCCACTTGCCGAACATACCTGTATGGTAGCCTGCAGCCTTGAAGATCTCCGGCAGAATGGGTACTGCTGGGTCGTAAGGTTCCTGACCTACCACAGCGTAGTCGGTATTCTGACCATACTGCACACGACCGCTCCAATACTCTTTATTACCCCTGACATGGGTATGACCCGAGTGTTGCCCCGTCATAAAGCAGGCACGCGAAGGGGCAGAAACAGGACTGCCTGCATAGGCCGACGTCATGCGTATTCCCTGCGATGCCAAACGGTCTATGTTAGGCGTGCGGAAATGCTGCTGGCCATAGCAGGACAAGTCACCATAGCCCATATCATCACACATTATATATAGGATGTTGGGCTGTCCTCCCTTTGGCTGTGCGATAACAGGAACAGCCAAAAGGTGGAAAATGAAAGTCAGAGACTTAGAAATAGAATCCAAGACCTACCTTAAGACCTACCTTTGTACCATCAGAGAACTTGTTGAGACAGGGCTCAAAATAGATGGCAGGCTCTATGCTGACATGCTGGTTCAGATAGTAGCAATAGCCTACCTCCAAGGGAAACTGCAGATAATCTGCATTCACAGCAGCATGACAATACTGCAAACCGGCACCCAGGAAGATTCCGTTTGAAGAGAAATAATAACGGGCTCCTACACCCAGGGTTACGCTATTAAGATCATTTGCAGGAGCTGACTGCCACTGGTGATTGTACTCCAAACGACCTGTAGCCATCCATGAATCAGCAAAGAAATATCCGGCTGTAGCCTGCAAGCCCAAGCCAAACTTTTCGCCACTACTATATGACAGATTCAGACCGGTGAGTGATGCACCCACATACTTGGTTCCTTCCTCGAACTGGGCATAAGAACCCATAGAAACGACTGCGAACAACAGCAGCAAAAGACTCTTTTTCATATTCATCATAAGACCTCCTTTAACTCTGACAAGAGAGAACTGCTTCAAGGCCTACGGCAGTTTAGGTTATATTGATTTCTATATTTTCCTTTCCAGATAAAGAATCCCAGTGTACAGCAGACCATCATAACAACGCCTGCTATCATTCCCCATTTATAGGGCAAGCTAAAGCCCTCGGGAGCCACTATAATATAAGAGGTACAAACCACCGTCATGAACATGGCGGGCAAAAGGCATATGTAATAGAACTTACGCTTACGGGCCAACCAAACAGTTGCTGCCCACAGGGTAATACAAGCCAAGGTCTGATTGAACCAAGCAAAATAACGCCACATGACATTGAAGTCCAGAAACATCAGGGAAGTAGCAATAGCAAAGAGGGGCAGACAGAGTACCAGCCTTGACAGGACATTCTTCTGACTCATGTGCAGGAAGTCGGCAGCTATCAGACGAGCACTACGGAAGGCAGTATCGCCACTGGTGATAGGAGCAGCCACTACTCCCAAAACAGCCAAAACGGCACCTATAGCACCCATCCAGCCAACACTTACCTCGTTCACCACAACAGCAGGATTACCCATGGAAGCCAACTTCTCGTAAGCCGTTGCGCCTGCCTCACCTGGCAAGGTGCTAGCGAACTTGATAGTGGCAGCAGCCCAGATGAGAGCCACAATGCCCTCGGTTATCATTGAACCATAAAAGATAGGACGACCGTATTTCTCATTGGTCAGACAACGGGCCATAAGGGGGCTCTGTGTTCCATGGAATCCGCTGATAGCTCCACAGGCTATGGTAATGCACAGCATGGGGAAGATGGGCAGTCCCTTGGGATGATGAGAAACAAAGAGCTGGTCAGTAAGCTCGGGCATCCATCCCTTTGCCGTATAGATGTTCCATCCAATACCCAATGCCATCACCAACAATGCCAAGCCAAACAGAGGATAGATCTTACCAATCAGCTTGTCTATGGGCAAGAAGGTGGCTATCAGGTAATAGAAGAGAATTATCACAATCCAGAACCAGTTGCCCCATAGCCAGCCCTGATCGGGAATCATCTTGTCAAGCAAAGCTGCAGGAGTGGTAATAAAGACGGTTCCCACCAATACCAGAAGAATCAGGGAGCAGAGACGCATAAGGATACGCATTCCCATACCTAACTCATCACCTATCAATTCTGGCAAAGAGACACCGCCCTTGCGGACGCATATCATACCACACATATAATCATGAACGGCTCCGGCAAAAATACAGCCTAAGACTATCCACAGATAGGCAGCAGGACCAAACAGAATACCCATAATGGCACCGAAGATAGGACCTGTACCGGCTATATTCAGAAACTGAATAAGGAAAACCTTCCATGGGGAAATAGGAAGATAATCCACTCCATCGCATTTGGTATAACAAGGCATGGAAGAGGTGTGATCCTTGGGTGTAAACACATTGTCTACAATGGCTCCGTATATCAGATATCCAAGGAGCAGGGAAATCAGGGCAAAAGTAAAGGTTAACATAATCTATTTATTTATTATCGGCCCCATCCAAACCTTCCCGAGTGAAGGCTTCTTTTTCTCCCCTACGGGGGAGGAAGAGGGGGGCTACAAACCATATTGAAACAATAAAAGTGAATATTCCTCCAATGATGTATCCCGTCATTGTTTCCATGCCAAAACCGTTCTCCTTGTCGATAAGGATGAAACAGGCACTGACGGCACACATGAACACAGCAGGGAAGTAGGCAATCAGCCACGACCAGCGGGGCAGAATGCCCTTACCGTCTTTTCTATAACGAAGGAAATGCGCTATTGTAAAGAAGGTAAAGGTGGCAAGTACCTGATTGAACCAACTTACATAGAGCCACAACACCTTGAAACTACTGACATTCAACATGGCAATGGCAACAGCAAACAGAGGAGCTGTAAGCAGAAGACGCTTGGCAAGAGGCTTCTGGTCGTAATGACTGAAGTCTGCCACAATCATACGAGCGGCACGGAATGCACTACCACCTGTACTCATTGGCGCAGCCACAATACCCAGTACAGCCAGTACAAGTCCGGCATTTCCCAGCCAGTCGTTGCACATCCGCTCTACCAAGAGACCTGGGTTCATCTTCACCGTTCCACAGGCAGTCATTGCATTATAGAGTTTCTCGTACGGTGTTGCTCCTGCAATATCCATCATATCCACAAACTTCATGGCAGCAGCAGCCCAGATAAGAGCTACTACGCCTTCTGTCACCATAGCTCCGTAAAAGCAACGCAAGCCGTATTTCTCGTTCTTGATGCAACGAGCCATCATAGGACTTTGCGTAGCATGGAAACCACTTACGGCACCACAGGCAATGGTGATGAACAAACCAGGGAACAAGGGCGTATAGGGAACAGGGTAATGGTCGGTAAAGGACTCTGTAATGCTGGGGATATTGCCCTCATGCGTAAAGATACCCACGCCGATAAGCACAGCCATAATGAGCAATGCAGCGCCAAAGACCGGATAAACGGTTCCGATAACCTTGTTGATGGAAAATACCGTAACAGCCAGGTAAAAGACTAAGATTGCAACTGTCCAGATCAGGTTGGTATCGGCAACGCCAAACAACCTCAGCGTCAGTTGGTCCATCAGTCCGGCAGGAATCAGCACGAAGGATGCTCCCACACAAATCATCAGCACCAGCGTTACCACACGCATTACCAAGCGGCAAGTGCTGCCCAACTCATCTCCAATGATTTCGGGAAGTCCCATTCCGTCACGGCGAATACTTATCATACCTGCCATATAATCGTGCATGGCACCGCCCAGGATGCACCCAAGTACTATCCAAAGGAAAGCTGCAGGACCATAGAGGACTCCCATCATTGCACCAAAGATAGGGCCTGTGCCGGCAATATTCAAGAATTGTACGGTGTAAACTTTCCATGTAGGCATAGGGATATAGTCTGAACCATCGGGACGTGTGTAGCAAGGTGTCTTGCGGTTGGGGTCTAAGCCAAAGACCTTCTCTACAAACGATCCGTAGAGAAAGTATCCCAGCACCAGACAAGCCAATGCAATACAAAATGTAATCATACCTGTTTTACCTTATTTTTTTCTAATCCACCGCAAAGATACGAAAAGTCAAGTGCAGAACAAAATAAACTTGTTTATTTTTTATGCCGAGACGGAGTATGTTCGCTATCTTCGATAGCAAAGATACGAAAAGTCAAGTGCAGAACAAAAAAAACTCGTTTATTTTTTATGCCGAGACGGAGTATGTTCGCCATCTTTGATGGCAAAGATACGAAAAATGTTCAAAGTTCAGCGTTCAATATTCATTTTTTTGTATCTTTGTAACATGAAATATACATTATATATTATAGTCACCTTTGCAGCAGCTCTTTTTGGCACTCATTCAAAGATACAAGCCCAGGAACTGTTCTCACCCGCTAACTCCGCCCCCAAATATGAGGTACGCGGTGTTTGGCTTACAACCTTAGGCGGACTGGATTGGCCCAGAATAAAGGCCACATCAGCAGCAAAACGCGAACAGCAGAAACAGGAGCTCTGTCAGATTCTGGACCAGCTGAAAGCTGCCAAGATTAACACCGTCTTTATGCAGACACGTATCAGAGGCGCCGTCATCTACCCCAGTAAGATAGAGCCTTGGGATGTATGTCTGACAGGGCAGTACGACAAAGACCCGGGCTATGACCCGCTGGCCTTTGCCATAGAAGAGACACACAAACGCGGCATGGAGCTGCACGCCTGGGTGGTTACCGTTCCCAGCTTCAAGATAAAGGATGCAACAAAGTTGGGTCCAAAGGGGCTGCTAAAGACACACCCCGATTTACTGAAGAAACATAACGATATGTATTATCTGGACCCAGGTCTGCCTGGTGCTGACGACTATCTGGTAAGCATCTGCAAGGAGATTGTAAGCCGTTATGATGTGGACGGCATCCACTTCGACTATATACGCTACCCAGAGAACGCTGAAGGTTTCCCTGATGGTGCTACGTACAAGAAATACGGAGGAAAGCAGTCTAAGGCAGAATGGAGACGGGCCAACATCACCCGCATGGTACGCAAATCACATGCAGCTATAAAGGCCTTGAAGCCCTGGGTAAGGCTCAGTTGCTCACCCGTAGGTAAGTTCAAGGATATGCGTCGTTTCTCATCCCGTGGATGGAATGCCTATGCGGCTGTCTATCAGAATGCACAGGGATGGCTGCGTGACGGCATCATGGATATGCTATGCCCTATGATGTACTTCCAAGGCGACCATTTCTATCCCTTTGCTGCCGATTGGCAAGAGAACAGCTATGGACGCACCATCGTTCCCGGTTTGGGCATTTACTTCCTCTCTCCCAGAGAGAAAGACTGGAACCTTGGCGTCATTCAACGTGAGCTATGCTATATCCGGGAACAGGGGCTGCAAGGACAGGCTTACTTCCGCAGTCAATTCCTGACAGAAAACACAAAGGGTCTTTATGATTATGTAAAGAATGCCTATTATCCCTACCCTGCTTTGCTTCCGCCTATGACATGGCAAAGCAGCACCTCACCTGCTGCACCAGTGGTAAAGGAAGAACGGACAGGAGCCACAACAGCCAGCCTTAAATGGGAACCCATAAAGAACTGCCGCTACGTTATCTACGCCAGCAAGCAACTGCCCGTAGATACTTCCGACCCAGCCAATATCGTAACGGTAACATCCCAGTGTGAATACCCTTATAACTTACTCTCTTCTACACTCCTTGGACTTCACTTCAAGGTTACAGCACTAGACAGATACGGAAACGAGAGTAAATAAGCATACGAACATACAGAAAACAAATAAGGTGGAACCCGAAGGTCCCACCTTATTCTATATATAGAGCGTTTTATTACAAGCTCCAATCCTCTTGAGTCTTACGGATGTAGCTCTGGTAGCGACGCTTAGCAGCAGCCTTACATGCATCGTAAAGCTCCTGAGCCTCGGCGGGAGCAGCCTTCTTCAGAGAGAGGAAGCGAACCTCGCCCTCCAGGAAGTCCTGGAACTTATCCCAGTCGGGCTCCTTGCTATCCAGCTGGAAGGGGTTCTTACCCTCTTCTGCCAGAGCAGGATTGTTACGCCACAACTGCCAGTAACCGCACTCAACAGCCTTAGCCTCCTCAGCCTGGCTCTTACCCATACCGCCCTTGGCCTTCAGACCGTGGTTGATACAGGGAGCGTAACCGATGATGAGTGAAGGACCGTGCCAAGCCTCAGCCTCGCGGAAGGCCTTCAAGCACTGGCTCTGATCAGCACCCATAGCTACCTGAGCAACATATACATTGCCATAGGTTGCCTGCATGAGACCCAGATCCTTCTTGCCGGCACGCTTACCGTTTGCAGCGAACTGGGCAATAGCACCGATAGGAGTAGCCTTAGAAGCCTGACCACCTGTGTTAGAGTAAACCTCGGTATCAATAACAAAGATGTTAACATCCTCGCCAGAACCGATAACGTGATCCAGACCTCCGTAACCGATATCATAAGAAGCACCGTCACCACCGATGATCCACTGAGAACGCTTAACCAGGTAGTGTTCGAGCTCCTTCAGCTGAGCGCAAACGGGGCAGCCAGCCTTAACACCCTCAGCAATGAAGGGCTTCAGAGCGGCAGCAGCAACCTTTGAGCCGTCAGCATCGTTCTTCTGCTCAATCCAGTTCTGGGCAGCAGCCTTGAACTCGGCACTTGCCTTATCACCGGCAATGAGCTGGTTCAGCAAGTCGGTAATACGGTTCTTCATCTTCTTGTTGGCAAGAACCATACCCATACCATACTCGCAGAAGTCCTCGAAGAGTGAGTTAGACCATGCAGGACCCTGACCCTTCTCGTTCTTGGTATAAGGAGTTGAAGGAATAGAGCCTGAGTAGATAGAAGAACAGCCCGTAGCGTTAGCAACCATCTGACGGTCACCGAAGAGCTGAGAAATCAACTTAACATAAGGAGTCTCACCACAACCAGAGCAAGCACCGCTGAACTCGAAGAGAGGAGTAGCGAACTGGCTGTTCTTGGGGCTCTGCTTGATGTCAACAAGATCCTGCTTGCTCTTAACGTTCTTAACGCAGTACTCCCAGTTGGCAGCTTCCTTAGCAGCAGCCTCTGAAGAGTCATCGTAAGCAACCATTGTAAGAGCCTTGCCCAACTTAGGATTGCCAGGACAAACATCAGCACAGTTACCGCAACCCAGACAGTCCTTAACACCAACCTGCATTACGAAGTGCATACCCTTCATAGCAGCGGGAGCCTTCATCTCGAGAGAAGCGCCCTGGAAGCCCTTCACCTCCTCATCGTCCATAACAATAGGACGGATACAAGCGTGAGGACAAACGAAGGCACACTTGTTACACTGGATACAGTTCTCGGGGTTCCAAACAGGAACGAAGCCAGCAACACCACGCTTCTCATAAGCAGCAGTACCCTGCTCCCAAGCACCATCCTCGTAACCCTTGTAAGCAGAAACGGGCAGGTCTGCACCGTTCTGAGCGTTGATAGGACGAACCAAGTTAGAAACGAATGCGGGCTCATCGCGAACGATAACCTCATCATCAGGCAGGTTAGCCCATGCGGGATCAACGGTCAGAGTCTTATATTCGCAACCGCGGTCAACGGCAGCGTAGTTCATGTTTACAACATCTTCACCCTTCTTGCCGTAAGACTTAACAATAGCCTTCTTCATCTGCTCAACTGCCAACTCAACGGGAATAACCTCGGTAATGCGGAAGAAAGCAGACTGCAGGATAGTATTGGTACGGTTACCCAGACCAATTTCCTGAGCAATCTTGGTTGCATTGATATAGTAAACAGTAATATTCTTCTGAGCGAAGTACTTCTTTACGCTGTTGGGCAGGAAGTTAACCAGTTCCTCACCATCGAAGATAGTGTTCAGCAGGAACTGACCATTCTGACGAAGACCACGCAATACATCGTACATACGCAGATAAGCCTGAACGTGGCAAGCCACGAAGTTAGGAGTCTTGATCTGGTAAGTAGAACGGATGGGGGTATCACCGAAACGCAAGTGAGAGCAGGTGAAACCACCAGACTTCTTAGAGTCGTAAGAGAAGTATGCCTGGCAATACTTGTTGGTATTGTCACCAATAATCTTAACAGAGTTCTTGTTAGCACCTACGGTACCATCGGCACCCAGACCGAAGAACTTAGCCTCGAAGATACCCTCGCCACCAAGAGCCATCTCCTCCTTAGCGGGCAGAGAGGTGAAGGTGAGGTCATCAACGATACCTACAGTGAAGTGATCCTTAGGCTGAGGCAACTCCAGATTCTCGTAAACGCTGAGAATCATGGTAGGAGTTACGTCGGCAGAACCCAAACCATAACGGCCACCTACGATAACGGGAGCATTCTGCTTGCCGTAGAAGGCATCCTTAACGTCGAGCAACAGAGGCTCGCCATTGCTTCCGGGCTCCTTGGTACGGTCCAGAACAGCAATACGCTTGCAAGAAGCGGGAACAGCCTTCAACAGGTGCTCTACGCTGAAGGGACGATACAGGTGAACGCTAACCAGACCATACTTCTTGCCATGAGCATTAGCATAGTCGATAGCCTCGCGAGCAGCCTCGGTACCAGAACCCATCATGATGATAACCTGCTCGGCATCCTCAGCACCGTAGTAGCTGAAGAGTTCATATTTACGACCGGTACGCTCAGAGATAGCAGCCATGTACTTCTCTACGATAGCAGGAACGGCATCGTAGTAACGGTTGCAGCTTTCGCGGTGAGCGAAGAATGTCTCGGGGTTCTCGGCCATACCCTTAGCCTGAGGATGCTCAGGAGAGAGACAACGGGCACGGAACTCGCTGAGAGCTTTCTGATTTACAAGGTCGCGAACATCATCCTCCTCGATAAGTTCAACCTTCTGGTACTCGTGAGAAGTACGGAAGCCGTCGAAGAAGTTGATGAAAGGAACGCGAGCCTCGAGAGCTGCCAAGTGAGCAACTGCTGAGAGATCCATAACCTCCTGAACAGAACCCTCGGCCAGCATAGCGAAACCGGTCTGACGGCAAGCCATAACATCGCTATGGTCACCGAAAATACACAATGAATGAGTGGCTACGGTACGAGCTGATACGTGGAATACAGAAGGAAGCAGCTCGCCGGCAATCTTGTACATATTAGGGATCATCAACAGAAGACCCTGAGATGCAGTGAAAGTGGTAGTGAGAGCACCAGCCTGCAGAGAACCGTGAACAGCACCTGCTGCACCAGCCTCAGACTGCATCTCCTGTACCATTACTGTGTCGCCGAAGAGGTTCTTACGCCCCTGAGCGGCCCACTCGTCAACATGCTCCGCCATGGGAGATGAAGGAGTGATGGGATAGATAGCAGCAACCTCGCTGAACATATAGGCAACATGTCCTGCACAGGTGTTACCATCCCATGTCACAAATTTCTTTTCTTTTGCCATAATAAATTGATAGTTATATAAAAATCTTTATCCTAAACTTTCTTTTTTTGTTTTTTGAAGCGTCAATTATGAATTATGAATTGAGCATTATGAATTAGTAAAGGAATCCATACACCCAGATAGGAATCTCCTGTTCGGCACCCTCGGCAATACCGGAAAGTGCATACAGAACATCGGTATTCTTACGCTTGGGGTGTTCCAGACAGATACGGAAGCGCTGCTTACCATCTACGATAAACGTACTGCTTCTGTCGCCGGCCTCCACCTTATGACGTCCCCAGAGTGCATTCTGGAAGAAAGTCTCCATCAAGGTCTCCTCGTCAGTCTTACCGGGTGTCATAGCATACATCAGGTTGGTGTTATGCAGATACAGGCCAGAGGGCTTCTTGGGGAATTCCTCGCCATGACGGTATATCATATTCAGCAGTCGGGCGTCACTCAGGTACTTGATATAATTCATCACCGTAGCGCGGCTGGTCTGCATATCGCTGGCCAACTGACTTACATTGGGAGCACCTGTTCCGCCTGTTGCCAACAGATACAATAGTTTCTTTATCTTGCTGAGGTACTTCAGGTCGATCTGCTTGATAAGGAGGATGTCCACCTCTATCATCATGTTCATGGTCTTCAACAGGTTCTCGCTGAAATTACTGTTCTCAAGGAAGAAGGGATAATAACCATGATGCAGGTAATTGCGGAAATGCTCCAGCGGATCCACCTTTGCCAGTACCTCCTGAGCAATACGCTCATGACGGTTCTGAATCTCACGGATGCTATAAGCCTTGAAGTTCTCGCCTGTCTTCAGATTCAGGTACTCGCGGAAAGAGAAACCTCTCAGGTTGTAGCTATCCACGATGCCATTCAGTTCAGGATTCTCGTCCTTCAAACGCATCACGCTACTACCTGTAAAGACAACACGAAGGCGAGGGATACGATTGTAAATCAAACGTAATTCATGGCTCCAGTCTGGTTGTTTAAATACTTGGTCAATAAGCAGAACCTGTCCACCAGCCTGTTGAAACTCCTGGGCAAACTGGAATAGTGTCTTTCCCTGGAAGTAGAAGTTGTTCATGTTGATGTACAGGCATCTCTTATCCCGTAAACCAAAATTCTCTTTTGCATACTGAAGCAGGAAGGTTGTTTTGCCAACACCCCTACTGCCTTTAATTCCTATCAAACGCTGCTTCCAGTCGATTTCGTCCATCAACGCTCTGCGGACTGGAGCCTGCGTATGTTCCAAAAGAAATTGGTGTATCCGAAAGAATGTTTCTAACATACCCGAAATATATTATATTTTCGGTGCAAAGATACTTATTTTCAGTCAAATTGCAAACTCTACATAACAAAAAGTGCATTTTGACCATTATTTTTTAGGAAAAACGTCTATATAACGCATCTGTTTCATGATTGCAGTCTGACGTTTTAACATATAAGACGAAGGATTTTTGCTACTGAATCTCAACGGATTAGGTAATGTGGCAGCAATAAGCGCACAATTTGCCCGCGTCAGTTCTGAAGCCGTCCTTCCGAAGTGTTGCTGCGCTACAGCTTCAGCGCCATAGATGCCATCGCCCATTTCTATGGAATTCAGGTAAACCTCCATTATCCTGTGCTTCCCCCAGACTATCTCTATCAGTCCTGTGAAATAGACCTCCAGGCCCTTGCGAACCCAACTGTGAGCGGGCCACAGGAATACATTCTTGGCCGTTTGCTGGGATATGGTACTACCACCTCTGTGACGCTTTCCTGCCTTACTTTCCTCTATGGCCTTGTTGATAGCCTTAAAGTCAAAGCCATGATGTTTCAGATAGAGCTGATCCTCGCTGGCCATAACAGCTACAGGCATATAAATTGACATCTCATCAAGGGGCACCCAATGATGTTTTAATCTGATTTTCTCGCCGTGTGCCACTTGTTGACAGCACCTGATAACCATCAACGGGGTAACATAAACAGGCACCCAGCGATAGGCTATAACAGCAAGAATTGTGCTTCCGAAAAACAGAAGCACAATCCATTGCATTATCTTTTGAATTCTTTTTAACATAATTAATCCTCCCCTCCTTGACGGGAGGGGACGGGGGTGGGTCTTCTTTTACTTCAATGTACCTGCGTTGGCAGCGTTAATCATTGCCTCGCTGGCATACAGATAAACCTCTACACGACGGCTGGCATTAACATCCTCCTTACCATTAGCATCGAAAATCAGGTATTCAGGATTCTCACCATAACCGATAGCGCTCTTAATCTGTGCATTGTTTACGCCACAAGCGCCAGTAAGATAGCTCTTTACAGCGTTGGCACGATTCTGGCTAAGTGTCAGGTTTGTCTGCTCACTACCATCGCTGCTGGCAAAGCCATAAATAGCAACATCACAGTCTGTATATACGTTCAGTACAGTAGAAGCGAACTTCTGCAATGACTGCTGTGCAGCGGGCTGCAAAGCATACTTGCCAACCTTGAACAGGATACCATTGTCGAAGGAAACCTTAACAGCCTCCAAGCCGTTCTTGTCGGTAATAGTCTCAACCTGAGCATTCTCCACTGCCTCGGCAGCAGCCTTAGCCTTATCCATCTTCTTGCCAATCATAGCACCAGCAGTAGTTCCGCCTACGACACCGACACCGGCGCCAATAGCAGCACCCAACTTAGCACCGCTTGAACCACCAGCCAAAGCACCGATAGCAGCACCCAAACCAGCGCCCAAAGCACCACCGCCGGCACCACCGATAAGGCCACCCTTAGTGGTATTACTCATGTTACAACCAGATACCAACAGAGCTACAGAGAGAGCTCCAACCAATCCTTTAATACTTTTCATTTTATTATTGTTTTTAAATGCTAAACATTTCCATCCTTGGTTAAATATTGACGCAAAGTTACACATTTTTGACAAGAAGCATACAAAAATCCACGTTTTTTTAGTACTTTTGCAGCGGTTTTAACACCCTAAAGGGTTAAACCCTATTTTTCAGACAAACAAAATAAAGACAAATATAATGGCAAAAGAATTGGAATTTCTCACGAAACGCAGTGAGGACTACAGCAAATGGTATAACGAGTTGGTAGTAAAAGCCGATTTGGCAGAGCAGTCTGATGTTCGTGGCTGTATGGTCATCAAGCCCTACGGTTACGCCATCTGGGAGAAGATGCAGCGTATTCTTGACGACAAGTTCAAGGAGACTGGTGTTCAGAATGCATACTTCCCCTTGCTCATCCCCAAAAGCTTCCTTTCCAAAGAAGCTGAACACGTTGAGGGCTTTGCCAAGGAATGTGCCGTTGTCACACACTATCGTCTGAAGACAAACGAGACACATGATGGTGTGGTCGTTGACCCTGCAGCACGTCTGGAAGAGGAACTCATCATCCGTCCCACTTCTGAGACTATTATCTGGAATACTTTCAAGAACTGGATTCAGAGCTATCGCGACCTGCCTCTGCTCGTCAACCAGTGGTGTAATGTGATGCGTTGGGAGATGCGTACCCGCCTCTTCCTGCGTACCAGCGAGTTCCTTTGGCAGGAAGGTCATACAGCTCATGCTACCCGCGAGGAGGCTGAAGCACGTGCCCAGCAGATGCTAAAGGTGTATGCCGACTTTGCCGAAAACTACATGGCAGTACCTGTTGTTCAGGGTGTTAAGAGCGAGACAGAGCGTTTCGCCGGTGCCCTTGACACTTACACTATCGAGGCTATGATGCAGGACGGCAAGGCGCTGCAGAGCGGTACCAGCCACTTCCTGGGTCAGAACTTCGGTAAGGCATTTGAAGTTCAGTTCCTCAACAAGGACAACAAGCCCGAATATGCATGGGCAACCAGCTGGGGCGTCAGCACACGTCTGATGGGTGCTCTCATCATGACTCACTCTGATGATAACGGTCTGGTTCTTCCTCCCGCTTTGGCTCCCATTCAGGTTGTCATTATTCCTATCGGCAAGCCTGCACAGATGGAGCAGTTGGATGCTAAGGCTGAGGAAATCGTCAAGAACCTGAAGGCCATGGGCATCAGCGTTAAGTATGACAATGCCGACAACAAGCGTCCTGGCTTCAAGTTTGCCGACTACGAGTTGAAGGGCGTTCCTGTTCGCTTGGTTCTGGGTGCTCGCGATTTGGAGCAGGGTGTTGTTGAGATTATGCGTCGTGACACTTTGGAGAAGGAGAATGTAAGCATCGAAGGCATTGAGCAGTACATCAAGAACCTGTTGGATGACATTCAGAAGAACATCTTCCAGAAGGCCAAGGCATTCCGTGATGCTCATATCTATGAATGCGACAACTACGAGGAGTTCAAGGAGCGCGTTAAGGATGGCGGCTTCTTCCTTTGTCACTGGGACGGCACAGCCGAGACCGAGGCTCAGATCAAGGAAGAGACACAGGCTACCATACGTTGCGTACCCTTCGGTGTTGAGCAGACTCCTGGTACCGACATGGTCAGCGGCAAGCCTGCCAAGGCTCGCGTGCTGATTGCAAGAAGCTACTAATTGTATGAAACAGGGAATCTGGATAAGCACGCTCTTTGCAGCCGAGGAGATTCCCTCTGCCATAGTTACCTTTGTGGCCCTGCTGATGTTCCTGCAAATAGGGGCATCCACTACCCTTTCCACCACATTGGCAGCCTTATTGTTCCTGCCCTGCATACTCAAGTCCTTCCTAAGGGCATGGGTGCGCAGGGCTGGTCATTTCAGGCACATGCTATTACTCAACGAGACCCTCATCTGCGCGGCTCTTTTGGCGCTTGCCTTTGCTTTCTCGCAAGGGATATGGTATGTTTTCGGGGCTCTTATGCTTATCAGTTTTCTGGTTGCATGGCACGAGTTAGCCGCCCGAATGTATTACGAGCGGATGCTTTACCCACGCCAGCAGAAATACTATACCAACCTGAAAAT
Source organism: Bacteroidaceae bacterium (assembly GCA_017619585.1). The sequence goes on along the minus strand of JAFZSA010000037.1, from coordinate 89,790 downwards.
TGCATCTGCCCAGCTGGCTGTCATCCTCACCTATGGTGTGCTCATCATTCTGGTAGGCAACCTGGAGGTATTCTTCCGCCAGATTAGGCATTCGTGGTCTATGGGATGCTACATGACAGCAGGCATATTCATGCTCATAACATTGCTGCACATGCTGATACTGCGCCATCCACAGATACAGAATCAGGCCCGCAAAAACAGCATGAGCGCTTCAGTAAAAGCCGAAGTCCATGTGATAGAACGTATCAGGGAACAACCCTATTGGTGGGTATCTGTACTGTGTATGTTCTTTATGCTAGTACCGCAAAGCCTTATGTTCTACGCACGCGTACATTATTTATTCGATAAGGCTGCAAACGGAGGTCTTGAATGTACCATTCAGGAAATAGGTTTTGCACAGGGAACCGTTGGTGTGATAGCTTTCACATTGGGACTGACTATCGGACGCAGCCTGATGCACTGGATTCCCGTCAAGAAGCTCTTCTGGCCCTTGACACTTGTCTTAGCCCTCTCCCCTGCCGTTTACCTGTTTATGACCATCGAGACGCCCAACGACTTGGTGGCACTCTGTGTTGGTACCTTCCAGGCTCAGCTCTTCTTTGGCTTGGGACTAAGTATCTGCCGCGTACCGCTCAGCATGATTTCCGGCGAGCGTTACCGCAATTGTGCCAACCTGCTCAGCGTACCTCTTGTTGCAACATGTATGCTCATCCCCATGATAGCCAGCGGCATCCTTGTTTCCAGCTTAGGCTATCACCAATTCTTCCTTCTAAACACCCTCATCGCTCCCATTTGCTGGATTATCATTTTCATATTGCGCGCATTCTTTAACACACAACGAATTCCCAAAGATGCAACAAAAGGCTGAGAAGCACATGGGATATCGCGGTAGCCGGAAGAACTACCGATGGGCAGGAACCTATCACATTACCATAAATGTTATGGAACGTAAGTTCCAGCCTTTAGGCCGTATCACTGGCGATGCCAGCAAACCCGATGGCGATCCCCTCGCCCCGAAAGTTCACCTTTCGGAAATAGGCAAGATGGTAGAGCAGGAACTACTGAACAGTATTCGCACCCACTACCCCATGGTAGAAGTACAGGACTATGTGATTATGCCAGACCATCTGCATTTTATTGTTGTTGTACACCGTGATATCATAAGCAGCAACGGACGTGAGACACATCTTGGGCAAGTAATAGCCGGCTTTAAGAAGGGATGTAACCGCCGCTACTGGGAACTAACAGGCCAACCCGCCCAAACATGGCAGGGAGAACCTGCCCCCGCGTGTAAACCATCCCCGCCCACGCTTCTTGCGGTTCACCCGCAAGAATCCCCCACCTCGCTTTCTGCGGTTTCCCCGTCCTCGCTCCCTACGGTTCACCCGCAGAGCACCAAAGTCCCGTCTTCCGGCACCACAGGCCGCCCGCCCCTCTTTGATTACGGCTACGTAGATGTTATGCCTTTAAAGGAGGGACAGCTGGAACAGCAGCGTGAATACATCCGTAACAACCCACGCTACCGCCTTATGCGCAAGAACAACCCCAAATGGCTAAAGCCGCAGCGGGCCTCTGTCAGGACAGCCCTTACGCTTCCTGCTCTCATGGGCTATCTGCAGCGCGAGTGCAGCCCCTATCAGTTTAATGCTGATACATGGAAGGAGCTACAGAAACGTTTACTAACTGATGGCACCGCCATCATCTGCGACAGCTACGGCAATACCCAACTGCTGAACGGTACCCTGCTGCCTGTCGTCTGCCACCGTAAGGATGCCAGCCAGTTTGAAGTTCACAAGGCCCGCTGCCTTTCTGCTGCCGCCTCTGGCGCTGTTCTTGTTTCCGCACGCATTGCCAAAGGGGAGCGTGATATCATTGATACTGCCATAAATCAGGGATACCCCGTTGTGACTATCGAAGACAACGGTTTCCCAACCATCTTTCACCCTTCAGAACGGCGTACAGATCTCTGCAGCAACAATAAATTACTGATTGTTACTCCATGGCGGTATGCTTACCGAAGGGTTAACGAAACCATCACAGTAGCAGAATGCAAAACCATGAACTGCATCGTTCAGTCAATATGCCGCACTAAGGATTCTTGGTGGGAAAACAAAGAGAGATAAGGAATTCAGAGACAAGAATCCTATTCCAGACCGAAGAATAGAAGAAAATCCAACCACTATTTGACTTAAAGAAAATCGCGACCTATTTGGATGAAGCATTGGCAAAGTTAGGAAATGCCCCCTCTTCTTCACAGGACTTAATTACTTAATAGCAATTGTTCCTGTCGCTCAAGTTCTTTCAATTTATTCTCGTATTCTCTTCTTTGGAAAGTGATGGTTATAGTAGCAGCGCCATTACCTATCATTTTTCCAAGTTCAGGAGTAGATTTGAATATACGCCATAGATAGTGGCATGTCACTTTATCTCCACCAGGAATGACAGAAGCAACGTCTTCTGCAAAGGCAATACCTTCATTTAACGCGTCTGCAACTTCATTTTTAGAGGAAGTATGCCCTCCAAGTCCATACTTTTCTTTTAATGCATCTATTGTTTGATCTTTACCTTCTTCGATAATAGGGCGGTATGATTCAAATTCTTTCATGTCTAGATGTTTCAAGGCGAGATCACTGGCTGACTCTGCAATTTCAATTTTATTCGCTGATACTTCATTATTAAGAGCTGCTATCATATCCTGATACATTTTCTTTGTATTCCGTATTTTAGTCAACTGCTTTTCTTTCGACATTCGCATCTGTTCATCAATTGACGGTTTCGTATTTGGAATACTCAAGACGCAGAAATGTGCATTAATCATACCTTTTTCCTGATAACATGAAGTTATGACGTGGTCATCAATATTGGAAGGAAATCCTGACTGTTGTTTTAGTTTTGATATTTCTTTCGTACAGTAATCAAGGAATTGGCCATTGTTCATTGGCGGCAAATTTGTGTAAAGTGTTTTTCCGTAGCAAATGACACCATTAGCTATTTCTACATTTATATTTTGATTAATTTCAGCTCGTTTTCGTTTAATTTCAGCTTGTTTTTGTTTAATTTCAGCATGACGTTGATTTAATTGCTCTCTCAAATCAGATATTGTATGTTCATTAGAGCCCGAATATTGTGCATTAATTGGCACAATCATAAAAGTAAATAACGAAATGAATAATAAAGTTATCTTTTTTTTCATAATCATTATGTCATATATGAATTATGTCGTTCATTATTATTTATTGATTTGATTGTTTATGTGGTTGACTTTCGGAAGGTTTCCATTGTCGTCCTACCTGTTGTATCTGTGGGGTATCCTTTTGTTTTGACATTTCCTTTTCTTTATCTAAATCCGCTAGTGCTTTATTTAGTTCGTTCAGCATATCATCTGCTTCTTTCATTGCTTTAGTAATTCGCTCTATTTCATCCATATCTTTTGCACAACTTTTCAGTTTTTCCAATTGATTCATTTCTTCATTCAAAAAACATTGCAATTCTTTCAAACTCTCTTTTCTGTCTTTTTTACTAGGTTTAGATTTGTTTACTTCTCTGAGAATGTTGTTCGTAAGACGTGGATCCGAAGGCAACTTACCTTTCGGAACCCCACTCAAGTATTCCTGAGCTTTTGCATTATTTTTGATTCGATCTTTTTCTGGTCCATATACTGCCAGACGCGAATAATAAACTGCTTTTAGCAAAATATGGTTATAATTAACGTCATCTTTTCCTTCCCCTGTATTCTCTTTCTGTTTTCTCTTCGCATCTTCTATTTGTTGTTTTAGTTCCCTTATACGATTTCTTTTTTCATCAAGCTGTTTTACCAGTTCTTCTTTTGAAGATGGGCAGGTTTGGGCTTGAGCTATGATGGGCGTAAATAAAAAAAGGAACAAAGAAATAACTAAAAAAAAGCATTTTGTTTTCATAATTGTAGGTAATTAGAATTGTTTATATTAATATTGAAGCGGGGATTTTAACTATTGCCGATTTTGCTGTTTTAGTTGTTGTTCTAATTCTTGTATTTGTTTGTCTAACATTTTCAGTTTAAGAAGCATTGCACGGTCATCGCCCTCACTCTTCCCTTTTCTGACATTTTTGAAAATACTAGATTTTGAACTTTTGGGACCAGAAATAGAACTAGAACTTGGAATGAATCCAGAACGAGATTGACCAGACATACCTGTAGCCTCTAGAGCTGAGCGGCTCTTATTTTCGCTATGATTATCATCCATTTGATTTAAATAATGTAGTTTTCTTTCTGTACTACCGGCTGATGATGCCATAGCACGAGCAAAACCCTCATTAAATAGACGTTCTTTCCTAGCTCTTTCTTGTTCTCTTCTAATCCGTTCTTGCTCTTCTCTAATCCGTTTCTGCTCTTCTCTAATCCGCTCTTGCTCTTCTGCATTTTTTCGAGCAATAGCATCTTGTCGTTGCCTTTTCTGTTCCAACAGTTGTTTTTGTTTTTGGGAAGTATTATGTTGCTGTTGTCTTTGATGTACTAATTCTTGCTGTTTACGTTGTTCTTCTTCTCGCATTCTTTGAGCTGCTATTCTCTGCCGAAAATCGCCCAAATCCTTTGATCTTTTTTCCTCCAAATTAGAAATGTTTTGTTCTAATACAGCAATCATCACGCCAGCTTCAACCATAATGTCCGTTTTTTCTTTATTTGGGTTCCCATTTTGATCTTCATTAGGTAATCCCAACGCATAATCACGCCTTTGTTTATATTTTGTAATCTCGGCTTGTATTTGACTAATTTCGTTATTATAATAACTATTAATTTCATCTTCCGAATTCCATTGTTGCGCACAACAAATAGATGCAACAAAAAAGGCAACAAGTAACACAAAATGTTTCATAAGACAAATAATTAGAAGTTTATAGTGACGTCTATCCCTCCCGAGCTATCGACTGGATCTATATTGGGCTGTATTGAGAATTCTGCTTTTTGACGCATTTTCTCCATATTTTTTTTATTAATCTTATTGAATGCCTTTTGACGATACGCTATCATAGTATTATATACTATCGGTATTGATGTAATTGCAATAGTTAATCCAAGAGCACCCAGAATTGCCCCCTTCTTTACTCTAGACTTATACTCGTCCTCTGAATAGTTGTTCTTATCAGACAGAACTAACGGCCAGGCTTTAACGTTCATTGCCGTTCCCACTCCAACACATGCAAGAATTGGAAGAAGATATTGGGGACGCCAGATATTGTGTTTCTTCCTGATTTTATAATACTCGGCAAGTAAAGGACTGTTTTTTGATAAATTATCGATAAAAATCGGTTTACCTTTCGAAGAAATAAAAACGACGCTATCAGATTCCTCCCACTTAACGAATCTGTTGGGCTTGTTCTGCTGATTTTCTTCCGTTATAGAATACCCTAGCGAAGAGTCTTTTACACGCTTATAGGAGATGCTTGCGTCCATCACTTTCGAAGAAATAGCCATGGTTTGGATACAATAAACTTGATTTGTTACAGACCCCGCAGCCATTTTCGTTGCAAAATTATCAAATAGACTTGTTGTAACATCTGTGATAACTCCTGCTGCAAGTTTATTACCAAAGCTGGCATTGCTACTATAAATTGTTCCATGCATATTTGCTTGCAACTTCCTATTGGCGTCAATCTGTTGACGAGCAAAGTCCGTATTTCCCTCTTTAACTTTTTGGGATGCAAAAGTTAAGCTTAACTCTTTTGTATTTACATCACAAAACGTTTTCTGAGAAAACTGCAATTGGTAGTATTTATCACTTAACGAATGTGACCAAGAATCACCCCATTTTTTTGCTTTCCATGGGAGAGTCGGGGAAACAAGTAGCGTTGTACCTGCATCACATGTCACATCATTTATACGCAAAATATAGTCTGGAGTAGTCTTGTCTTGAACTTTTAATGTAAGATTTGAGCCCAAAGCATCATATTTGTTATCAAGAGAAATCCAGTATCCTTTTACCACTTCCTCAAATGGAACAGGATGAATGACTTCTTCATACTTTGCCGACAAGGAATCAACAGCTTCCGTATAAGCATTCTCACGAGCTTCCGAAACCCTTCGAAAACCATCTATAAGAAAACATGTATTTTCTGTATCGCCATCGCAGCCATAATTGTCAATTAGGACTTGCCACATTACATTTTCATCCTTCCTACCATCTGTCATCAAATATTTGAAAGCACAAATGACAGCCGAATCCAATTGTTCGTTTTCACTAGCAAAAAAGAAAGCTTCATAATAATGTTCTTGCATTTTTTTCTTTAACGTAGTATTTAAAGTTACAATATAATTTGTTATCAAACACTGCGTTGAGTCAAATGTATTTGCAGGATGGGCAACATCAAAATTTTCCTCAAAAAGTTCGTCAACTTTTTGAGTAACATTTTCCACTGTTTCAACTTTTTGAACATTTCTTCGAGATGTATTACGACGTTGCGCATTACATAACAAAAAGCAACATAGTAATAAAGGGATTACAACAACTCTTTTCATATCCATCGTTTAGTTTTAGCTGCCTACATCTCCCCTTCCGGCATTGGTATTAGTATATATCTGGAAATAAAAAAGGCATGGGAGTTTCTACTTCTGCCCATCCCTGTTCTCAGGCCTTCGCATTGCCCCACTTCAAGGATAAGCAACGCAGACAGCCCACGCCCAGTGACTATATTATAAGATATAATACACCTACGTAGGCGTTTCTCGTTGCGATTACCTCCTGTGAAGTGATTCTAATTTGCGAAGTTAGAGAACACAGAATGATAACGTCCGTAAACGCCTTTCCCCTTGGCTGTCCTTACAAATGGTGTCCTCAGCCTTAGGATTCCAATAAGATTATAACTCAACACCCCAAAAAGGGTACTTCGTCGTTGCAAAAATACGAAGAGAATCTGAAACAACAAAAAGTTTTATGAAAAAAGTACTTCTAGGAAGCAGACCTTTCATCTACTCCGGGCTAATTGAAGCTCCCCTACATCTGAGTATTCCCACACTATCTGCATACTATCCCATCGATATCTGAACGCCCTTGCTACAAAGGAGGAGTAAAGAAGGAGTACCTCAGATTTACCTCAGATTTACCTCAGGGTTTCCTCAGGGTTCAAAAGCAAGGGGTAAGCAGGGAGCAAAACACGGGTTTGCAGGGAGAAAGACTAGGGTTTACAGGGAGCGAAACGGCATCTTGCCAGATTCGGGCGCCCGGCCTTATATATTGGGGCGGCCGCCCGTATATCTGCGGGCGGGCGGCCTGATATGTGCGAGCGACCGCCCGAATCCGAAAAATAAACAGGAACTACCCTACCAATAGCAGAGATAGCACTACAGACTTTGGTTTTAATGACCGAATTTCAAATCTACCACGAAATAGAACTAATAGAATATCTTCTTGCCATTAATGATATTGAGGCCACGTTGTGGCTTACTAAGGCGTTGGCCTGCAAGGTTATAAATTGGTCCCTCCTCAAATTCTTCACTCTTCATTCTTAATTCTTCACTTAATGAAGTAGGATCTGTAGTACACAGCACGCCACAGTCAAAGTAGGCTGCACCCGTGAACTGCTTAACCTGAATGGCAAGGACATTGCGCCCCATAGACAATCTGGAGGAACTGATATTGATGATGCGGTAGTCGTTTGTCGCCCCAGTTTGACTATCAAGTTGCCGGCCATTGAGATAGACCTTGTAATCATCATCATGGCGGACATAGAACTTGTAGGTAGCGGTTGAAGGATCATGATCGATATAGAACTCGCGACGGATAAAGATAGTGTTGTTTGTACCGTCCCACTGCGAATAATAAGGTGCAGCAGTACCATCTGAGGCTACAGGAAAGCGCATTGTCTCCCACGCTGAGTCATTGAAGTCCGCTTTGTACCATCCTGAAGGACCTGACAGGGTGGTACTTTCCTTGCGAAGGTATTTACCCTCCCACATCATATCCTGTCCTTTGGGAGCAACGAAGAGATGAACGCCTCCATCGTAGATGGGGTCTCCCTGCTTAGCCATCGTATAGTGGAAGTTGTGGTTGACAAGTTCCTTTGTGAGGCTCAAGCCGTAATAGCCTGAATTGTCGCCATCACAACAATAATCCATGCAAACAAGTCCCACAGGACCATTGTAGTTGCCTGATGAAAGGAGGCTTTGCATGTAAGGATTGCAGGCCTGAGCATTGGCCTGACAGGCAGAGTTAGTACCAGTCTCCTTATAGCCTGCCAACCCATTGTCCACCCATGTATAACTGTATTTACCTGCCAACTCGCAACTCTTGGTAAGCATGGCCAGTATGGCGCTTTTCTTGTCGTTAACATCAGAATACTCGTAATAACCCTGCACCCACCATGAGCACTTGTATGTACCAGGACCATAGCAATGGCCGCCAAGCATATTATTGATATCCGACTGATTGTTGCGCAAATCAGTAAATCTACCACCATACATAGGTTCATCGTATGCATCTCGACTAAGGAAAAGAATCTTTCCGCGAGCTTCGCCAACAGTAAGATTGGGACGGAAATCCACAAGATGGTCTTTGAAGGAAGCAAGGCTTGCTTGTAACTTGGAGCCAAAACTTGAGTCGCCATCATCAGCTTCCACCTCGTGCCGGATGGTCACAATGCAGAACTCTGACGGATGAACATCCAGATAGGTACATAGTTGCTGCATGATGGTGTTGAAGTCGAAGCTTGTAACAAGGATGCCATGACAGATAGTAAGCTTTCCGTCTTTAACAGCAGGACGCAGGTCAAAGACACGGACACCCAAAGGCAGCATCTGTTGCACCGATTTTGTCTGCACCTTCCCCGCAAAGGCTGCACCGATAGCGCTCATTCCCGAGAAAGAACTACAGCAGGCATCATGTGCACCAGGTATAGAGAGTTGGCAGATGAAGGCATTATCATCAAGCCCCTTCATCCAGTTCTGATAGTCTGTCACCTGTGACTTTGCTGTATGACAAACCACAAGGGCTACAATAAATAATAGTATATTTTTCATATAGAAGATTATTGGCCTTTGGCCATTGATTAACGGTTAAGAGTTAGCGGTTAGCGCTGCCCATTCTTAATTCTTATCTCTTAATTGTCAATTGGTCCTCGGCCTCCGGAATCTTCACCAAAGCGCTGACAATGAAAGTTACCAGACAGCAGAGGCAAACAAAGGAGAAGAACATGGGGAAGCCCCAGCTGTCTGCCAGATAACCTGCAAACATTCCAGGAATCATCATACCCAAAGCCTGGAAGGCTGTACAGATGCTGAAGACAGAGGTACTCTTCTCGCCCTTGGAAAAGTAAACCAGGAACAAGGAATAAGCTGTAAAACCAAAGCCATACCCCAACTGCTCGAGGGCAACGCAGGAGTTGATAATCAGCATATTGGTTGGCTGAGCATATGCCAGATAGACATAAACAAGGTCGGGCAAGGAGATTGCCAGAATCATGGGCCACCACCAACGGCGCAAGCCATTCCTACTCACTAGCCAACCGCCTATCAGGCCGCCAGCCAGCAATCCACAAACACCTATCGTTCCGTAAGCAAAGCCAACTGTGGCAGTACTGAGTTCCAATCCGCCCTCACCTACCGTTCTAAGCATAAAAGGCTGTGCCATCTTTGCCAGCTGTGCCTCTGGGAAGCGGAAGAACAACATGAACAATAAGGCAAAGACAATGCCGGGCTTGGAGAAGAAAACACGAAGGGTGGAATAGAAAGAAGAGAAAAAGGACCCCTCCCCTTCCCTCCCGAGGGAGGGAGAATTGTCTTCTACTTTGGGTAGAATGCGGCTATGCCATAAGGCTAGGAGAATCATGATGGCTGCCATAAGGAGGAGGGTGATGCACCAGGCAACGGGGATAGAGAAGGAGTTCTGCAACCATCCTGCCATGATGACGATGACACCCTGGCAGAAAATACTGCCTATACGATAGAAGGTACTGCGGACACCCACATAGAGGGCCTGCTGACGCTCCGTAAGACCCAAGATATAGAAACCATCAGCAGCAATATCGTGCGTAGCACTACTGAAAGCCATCAGCCAAAAGAAAGCCAGCGAGCCACGCAACCACCACGAAGCATCCAACGTAAGGGCGACTCCTGCCAAAGCAGCTCCAATGAGAATCTGCATAGTCAGAATCCACCAACGCTTGGTCTTAAGGGCATCCACCAAAGGACTCCATATAGGTTTGATAACCCAAGGAAGGTACAACCACGAGGTATAGAGCGCCAACTCGGCATTGGAAAGGCCCATGTTGGTGTACATGATTACAGACAAGGTCATTACCGCCATATAAGGCAATGCCTCAGCAAAATACAGGGTTGGAACCCACAAAGCGCCATTATTCTTCATAATACAGCCCCCTCTCCGCTCCCCCTTTGGGGGAGTACTTTTACCTGGGGGCGAGGTTATTGGCCCCCTCTCCGCTCCCCCTTTGGGGGAGTACTTTCACCTGGGGGCGAAGTTATTAACTATATATATTATAATTCTCTCTGTTTTGGGTCACTCCCCCAAAGGGGGAGCTGGGAGGGGGCACTTAATCACTCTAATTCCCAACATGGTGGGTTGCTTTTGGGCATATTGGAACAGGGTTATGGGTTCCAGGACAACCTTCTTGTGGATACTACTGGCATCCAACAGATATAGTTTGCCGTTACTTCCCCACTCTGCAAAGCCCACATGACTGACATCCAACCCGCTCTTGTTGGTCACAAGGGCCAGGATATCTCCGTCATTGATGCATTTCAGCGCATCCTTTGATTCATTCAGAAGATTGGAAGGAATATACCTGACAACCGTTCCCGATGTTGCCTTCTCTAATTGAGCTATGGTCTTAACATCCTCAGGATTATCCTTCAGCATAGCATAATAAGCAGGATGCTGACTCATAAAGTTGAGCTGCAATTGTTGGGTTGCAACAAAGGGATAATCCGTCCCCGTCTGTTCCTCTACCAAACCCAACCGGGTGTTACTGGCTATCCACTGACTGAAGTAATGATTCCTGCTGCAATAGCCGTCCAACTTACCATTATTATATCGGATAGTCTGAAGCCAATGCAGATAATCCTGCCATGTGGTTCCACCATGCATAGTTGTAAGTGCTAAAGCTGTGGCAGTCTCCACAAACGTGGTACAATCCAGTTCCCTGAGATTCACTACCAGTTCTTCTTGTTTGTTTACCTCCAACGTATGACCCACATAGGGAATACCTATGAACTGATGTGCATAGTAAAGAACCAGATTCTTGTCCGAAGGTTGCATACGCCCCTCTTGAAGTAATTGAGCCACACGGATACTGTCTTCCTTAGTGTAGGTAACGGCATTGGCCGAAAAGCTGAAAAGCAAGCAAAAAACAAAAGAAAGAAAGCTGCACTTCATGATTTCACTCTCCTGTTTTAGTTACAGAATAACCCACCAGGCGGTCATAGCGCTCGCCTTGACCACGATAGTATACCAGCACGCTGTATTCGTTCTCAGTCTGATAGAAATCACCTTCCGTACGGGCCGTAGCACCATCCTGCTGCCTATACTGGTAGCTATAGTAGCCTTGCTTCAGCAATACGGCAGCATGGTACTGTTTATTGATGTCATCGTACTCCATCTTGCATTCCGGATTAAAAGGCTCGCCTGTCCATTGTCCGCAGACATAGACATCGCCACCCGGAAGCCTGGGTGTTTGCAAAAAGAAATGTACTACTACATACTCGGCCGTAGTAGCATCGTCTATATCATCTGAACTGCGTAAGACATAGACTCCATTCTGATCTTTCAGATAAGTGTAGTTATGCTGAGGTTCATCAGCAAAAAGCGTTGCATGATAGTAAGGATCGAACCAATCCATACGCTCCACACCCATTGCCGTACGATGAACATCCAGGATCTCGAACCTATGGAACTCGCTTCCCCCTGGGAAGATAAGCTTTCTGTTATGCGTAAACTCTATACCTGAATTATTGCGGATATTAGGCACAAGGTCTGTTACACGGTTATCCCAGCGACGGTTCTGAAAGACAACAACCTTCAGTTCACGCTGAGGATCAACCACGTTGAGAGTTCCGTATCCGATGCCAAGCGTCACCTGCTGATGGTCTCTGTTGAAATCAACATCCGTATTACTGCTGACCTGAGTCCTGATACTGGCAACACTCTCATACATACAGAACTGAACCTCCAAGACAGGCGTATCCTCAGACATGTCATCATCCTCGTGGAAAATCTGCAGGCAATAGTTGCCACTTAGTAAAGGACGGAATTGCTGAGAAGGCAACTGCAGGCGGTAATGCGTATAAATCTGGGTAGTATTAAAGCTCTTCTCGGATTCCTCTACCAACTGATTATTGAGCCCCGACATATAGTCGCTCTCGAAGATCTCGTCCGATGGTTCCCAGTTGGCAGTACAATGTTGCAGATGATAAATGTATCGCTGATAGTCATGACTCATCTCGTCCCATTCTATAGACAAGGTATGTCTTTTCTTCATGGACAAGATGGGAGGCAAAGTTGGATCATCATCCACTGTCACAGTAAGCGTTTTCACATTCTCGTCATAAATACGCTGCACCTGAGCTGATGCCAGGCACGGAAGGATGAATAAGAATAAGAAAATGAAAAAATGAAAAAATGATACACCAAACACTTGCTTCATGGCTTTCCTGTTTTTAGTCCAAATCCTCTTCACCCTTCAATCTGGGCAGCACCCAATGATACTTAACAGCCAGTACTCTGATGAATATCACCATAAAGCTGCTCAGCAGGGCGTTCACCTCGACCGACATACCCAGCCTTACACCTAATATATATATAAGGCCACCAGCCACGCAGGCCAAGGCATATATCTCCTTACGGAAAATCAGCGGCACCTCGTTGATGAACACATCACGGATAACACCGCCAGCAGCACCGGTGATGGTTCCCATAGTAATGGCCGTCCAGTAGGGAAAGCCCATATTCAGTGTCTTCTCTATACCGATGACATTAAAAAGAGCCAATCCGATGGTATCGAAGATGAACAGCGTATTCTTCTGACGAATCAGGTACTTACCGTATGCCATGACAAAGAATACCGCTATGCCACAACAGATAAAGTAGCTGCTATTGGTCATCCAAAACGGGTTTACGCCTAACATCAAGTCGCGGAAGGTTCCACCGCCAATGGCAGTTGCCATACCTACAATCCAAGCCCCGAAGACATCGAAGTGCTTAGCCGATGCCAGACGGATTCCGGACAATGCAAAGGCAAAAGTACCAATGAATTCTATTACCACAAAGGATGTGGGAAGCCTGAGCGTGGTTCCCATCTCCTGTAAGATATCAAGTAACCAATCCACTATGCTTGTATATTTTAGTCAGAAACAAGTCCCAGTTCCTTCCAACCGGCTACCATCTCTGTTGCATCAGCCAATGCTGTCTGTGCATCCACCTCATACTCCTTACAGAGCAGGTCGGCCAACTCCTGACAAGTAAATTCCTTGCCAATAACGGCATTCCACAGATAGGCAGCAGACTCGTTCAGGCTGATTACCTTGCTGAAGTCGATATTCTTGCGGCCATAGGCTACTATAACATTCTCGTCACATACGGTACGGAGTTCAAAACCTTCGTTAATCTTCATCTTTGTTATTTATTTGAAATTCATAATTCATAGTTCATAATTCATAGTTATTCTCTCCCCCTTTGGGGGAGCAAGGAAGGGGCCATTATAATACGGCTTTATAGAGGAAAAGCAGATAACGGCGTATAGGGAACAATGTACGCCAAAGGCGTATCTTACGCTTTAGGCACGCATCATCGGCCGAGAGGGTTCTGTTGGGACGGATGTACTCTGTAACAACACCTCTGATATCGGCAGTCGTGCAATATTCTACGCCTCTGACGTTCCCATCGCCCTGCAAGGTTATCTTGTCACCTTCTGTTCTGATGATACGATGCAAGACATAATGTCCTTTGGCAATCTCAGCCAACACGGCATCTCCCACCTGATAGGTAGCAGCTGTAGCCAATTTAACCTTGTCACGACCAAACTCTATGAAAGGTCGCATACTGTAGCCCTTGACCCATATTACTGCAGTATGACCCTCTGCCAACTTCTCGGATACAAGTCCCAGAAAAGCATCATTGGGTAGTTCATGCCTCACCTCTGAGGGAGCTATGCCGTTTCTTTGCTTGTTGAAAAACCTAAACGGAGTCAACAACAGCCTTAGCAGAAAGCGTACTATGGTCTTCAGGGTACTCATTTCACTATTGTATCATGACAGAGATGAGCAGCTGCAGCATCTGGGAGGCAACCCAGTTCGTACATTCCGCAAAGACGAATCAATTCGGCTATGCCATCGCAGATTCCCTTATACACACGCTTGTCCCACTTCATGTTACTGATAGCAGGAAGCAGGTTGCTGAAGGCCTCAAGGGCAGAATACTTCCGGATTGTATTCTCAGGACGTTGCTGAATACGGACAATTCCCCCAACTGGTGCCTGGATATTTCTGTAGCAACGCGTCTTGCCACTCCAAGGGCTTCCGTAGACGATAGCCTCACCATCCACAATCCTAACCACAGGATTATCATCGTTCATCAGGTCGCAACCAGGGATGTTATCATACCAAAGACGGGTATGCGTGCTCTTGCCCGTTCCGCTGGGAGCTGTCATCAGATAACCTTTTCCCTGATGGCGAATAACCGAGGCATGCATCAGCATGGTAAGTTGATCAGCCGAAGCAAAAGCGTACGTCATCATCAACGCGTTGTTGAGTCCATAATTCCTTTGGCTCCAAGTCTCACCTAATATCGCAACAGTAGATTCCTTGAAATCAGGGGATGCCTGCATATAGCTGCAAAGAATACCCTGAACATCAGAAATCTCATACTGATACTCGTCACTGTCCGTGCAATACACGCCATGATTACAACCTCCACAGTCAAATTGACCAATCTCTTGCCCCTTCTGGCTGAAACGGAAGGAATCATCGACCCTGAGCGTAAACAACAAGGATTCTGCAGGCTCTTCTATCTTAAAACGAGAGAACGACGGAATCAAGGACTCGTCGTTGCAGTCGTCATGGAAGACTATACAGAAGGCATGACCACCTACCCGATAAAACAGTTTACGCTCTTTCATCCGGCTTTATCTTTTCTTGTGTTTCTTGCGGATCTTCTCAGGAGCAGGAAAATCCATAGGCTCTTGTTCTATATATGGAACTGGTGCAAAGACACAGCCAGCCGTCTTTACAGTATAATCCTTGTATTTCTCGTACCTGCGACGTACAGAAAGCTGTTTCTTCTGCAGTTTCTCTTTCTTCTCTCCGAAGAAGATTGATGTTATGGGATTCTTGCAGTCCATATTCTCCTGTAGATACTGCTGCAACTGAACAGAGTACATATTCCTACCAATCAGAAACTTGTTCTTGGTATCAACATAGGCTGAATCCAAATATTGGACATCCGTTACGTATCCTATGGAATCTGTGAACGATGCTGCAAAACCAAATATGTATATAGGCTTCTGTTTTACCTTGGCCTCTGCATTCTGACATAGCAGACAGGCAAAGAAAAACAATACATAAAACACACTTCTCCTCATTCTCTTGTAGTTTATTTCAGGAATTAATCACGCAAATGTACGAAGTTTCCCCGAAATGAACAAGATTTCGGGGAAACTTTTCAGTTATCTTTGGCCGCCTTCGTTATAACGTTATAACGTCATTTCGTTATTACAGCCCTATTGGGCGGCCCAACTTTTGTCACTCATTCAGGTCAATGACATAGCTTACCTTTCTGCCACTGGGGGTAAGAGCCTTAATCCACAGAGTGCGATCTGTACTCTGGTTAGCACTCTTGACAGCCTCTTCCCAATCATCAACGGTATTCATCTTCTGGTCGTTAACCTGCAGGATGATGGTACCCTTGGCAGCTCCAGCCGACTTCATCTTACCATTGCGGATGGCACTGATAGTCAGACCATAACCAATGTTCATAGACTTCTTCTCATCGTCAGAAATGGGCTTAACCTGAACACCCAGCTGATCAAGGTCGACTTCCTCCATCACCTTGGTGGTACCCTGAGAATTACGCAATGTAACGGTTTCTGTATGAGATTTCTTGTTTCTGAGGTACTTGATGGTAACCTTATCACCAGGACGATGTTGTGCGATTGCCTCCTGCAGTTCGGACATCTTACTTACCTTCTTACCATCGAATTCGGTAATAACATCACCTTTCTCCAAACCGGCATCTTCTGCTGCACTTGCATCAGTAACACTATTGATATATATACCTGATACAGTACCAAGCTCTACATCATTACCCTTCTCTTTCTGGGAATCGATATAGTTAGACACATCTTGACCTTGTACACCAAGGACGGCACGCTGAACAGTACCATAAACCTTCAGGTCGGCAACAACCTTGTTCATAATAGAGGTAGGAATGGCAAATCCATAACCGCTGTAGCTACCTGTCTGGCTATACAGCATAGCGTTGATACCTACCAGTTCTCCCTTCTCATTCACAAGGGCACCACCACTGTTACCAGCATTGATGGCTGCATCAGTCTGGATAAAACTCTCGATACCATTGGCACCAAGGGTACGAGCCTTAGCACTGACAATACCGGCAGTTACAGTACTTGTCAAGTTAAAGGGGTTGCCAACGGCCAATACCCACTGTCCCAGTTTCAGGTCGTCACTGTTACCAATAGGAATGGTAGGAAGATCCTTACCGTCAATCTTTATCAGCGCCAAGTCAGTAGTTGGATCACAACCAATGATACGACCCTTGAACTCACGATTATCATTCAACTTCACTTCAATTTGGTCAGCTTCGCCTACTACATGGTTATTGGTTACAATATAGCCATCAGAACTGATGATAACACCACTACCTGCACCATGTCTGTCCGGAGCCTTATATTCACGTTGCTGTGGCTGCTGGCCTCTACCGCCAAAGCCAAAGAAATCACCAAAGAAATCACTGAACGGATCCTGAACAGTCACACGCTGTGTCTTACCAGTCTGCGTTACCTTAATATAAACAACAGCATTTACAGACGTTTCGGCCGCAGAAGTCAAATCTACGAAGCCACCCGGTGCCGCTGCAGCAACAGGAGAAGGAGCAAAAATGGGTGCAGGAGTTTCCTTAGCAGAAGTATTCTTAATCACTGCACCAGTTACAGCACTGCTTGCAAAGGCAAGGACAGTCATTCCAATCCACATTTTAGTTGTCTGTTTCATAAGTATATCAGTTTTATTTGTTAATTTTCCGAGTTTTTATCACTAAAACATCACAAAGATATATCATTTTTCATAAACAAGGTAATATCAGAAGAGCTTTTTTGCTAATATTTAACAGAACTACAATGTCATTAACGGTTGTTAAACGCAAAATGTATGGTTATTTACATTTGTTTACTAATAGTATATAAGACAACTACAGAATCGAACTGCCCATTTGCATCAACCATACTGTAGCAAATTTTTCACTTTTCACTTTTCACTTTTATTCGTACCTTTGCAGCCAGAATTAGGCAGTAAACCGGCTTGTCGCTAGCTTTACCTGACAACAAGTAAGTGAGAGGAAAGTCCGGGCAACACAGGGCATCCCGCTTCCTAACGGAAAGAGATTCGCGAGGGTCTGTAAATGCAGAAGAAAATAACCGCCTCTTTATGAGGTAAGGGTGAGAAGGCAGGGTAAGAGCCTACCAGGTTGGTGGTGACATCAATGCTGTGCATTCCGGGAGTTGAAAGTTCATGTATACCAGCGAACAAAAGAGAAGGCGGCCCGTCTGAGCTGGAGGGTAGAACGATAGAGGCCTGCGGTGACGTAGGCCGTAGATAAATGACAAGCACTTTTTCTCCCCAAAAAGGGTAAAAGCACAGAACCCGGCTTATAAGTTTACTGCCTTTTTCTGTTTTTATAGAGACAAGGATGAGAAACCTGGATTACATCTGGAACATCAACGAGCAGAAACTCTCCCCCTACAAGAGGTGGAAGCTTAGGATGTTAAAGAGAGGCATCATCATTACTGAATGCATCATGAAGAGCAACCTCATGAGCTACGCCTCTGCCCTGACATACAACTGCATGTTGGCGGCTGTTCCCGTATTGGCCATCATCTTTGCTATTGCCAAGGGATTCGGGTTCGACAACTTCCTGGAAGAACGCTTACGCAACTCGCTGGAGATAAACCCGGAAATTATGGACACCATTCTGGGGTTTGTAGACTCTTATCTACAGCACACCAAGAGCGGCGTCTTTCTGGGTGTAGGCTTGGTATTCCTGCTATACACCTTGCTGTCTCTGACAACCAACATAGAGACAGCCTTTAACACCATCTGGTTCGTAAAATCATCACGTAACATATACAAGAAGATTACGGATTACATCAGCGTTTTCATTCTGCTGCCCTTTATCATCATTATCCTGAGCGGACTGAATATGGCACTGATGACATTCAAAAGTCTGATCCCCGAGTATGAATATCTGAGCAATACCTTAGGGACTATCTTGCAGTTGTCCCCCGTGGTACTTATCTGCATAGCCTTCATCCTGCTTTACAAACTGATGCCCAACACGCATGTCAAATTCAAGAACGTGATAGTACCAGGCATCTTGGCAGGTGTAACGTTCACGGTAATCCAATATCTGTACATACATTATCAGATTAAGCTGAGCAGCTACAATGCCATCTATGGTTCGTTTGCCGCCCTACCCCTTTTCATGCTGTTGCTACAGATCTCCTGGAGCATCTGCCTGATAGGCGGAGAACTGTGTTACGCTAACCAGTGTATGGAGAACTACGCCTTCGAACGACAGAGCTTCGACCTCAGCCGACGCTACCGAGACACCATCTGTCTGCTGCTTATGAGCAAGATCTGCAAACGCTTTGCCAATGGTGACTCGGCATATTCTGCCCGTACTCTGGCAAAGGACACACAGTTACCTGAGACGGTAGTCAGAATCCTGCTGGACGAGTTGGCCAACATGCGACTACTGGTAGAGACACACAACGAGGCCGACAACGTTTCGCTATACCTGCCCGCTGTGGATATTCACCGTATGACACTTAAGATGGTAATCAAGCATATAGACAGTTTCGGCTCTGAGGCCACCTCACATACCTGGAGAATGAATGCTCCAGAGTGGGAAAGACTGCGCACGCTAAGGTACCACGACAAGGACACCCTATTGATTGACGTTTAAACTTTTGTACATTATGATAATGAAGATACTATTCGGATGGATCATTTTCGACCTTGTTGTATACATTGCAATGTGGTTCGAGACCATTTATTACAAGAAGAATCTGCCCGCCGTCTTCCAAAAGCTTCTCATGGCATTCACGGAAGAGGAATAACCACCAGCGTCTTTCACTTAAGAAAGGAGAATACGCGCAAAACAAAAAGCCCTCGCTATTGCGAAGGCTTTTTTGTATACGTTAATACTGGATTTTAGTTGTTCTTTATCAGGAAAATCATGGATGTTACAGTAGCCAAAGTACTGATAATGGTGGCACCGGCCGTCCAGAATGTATAGAAGGCACTGCTCTTGATGCTCTGGCTCTTGTTGGGCTCAACGTAAATCAAGTCGTTCTGCTGCACATAATAGCCAGGACTTTCAAAGACATCAGACTTTGTAAGGTCCATCTCGTACATCATACGCTGTCCCTCAACCTCGCGGAAAAGCTTAATCTTCTGACGTAAACCCGTGTCGGCAATATCACCGCACTGAGAAAGCACATCAAGAACCGTATTACGCTCACTGGTCAAACTTACCACTCTGGGACTCTTTACGGCACCCAGGACAGCTACACGGGCATTCAGCAGATTGACGGTTACGCCCGGATCAGAGATATGATTCACCTCCTTAATCTTCTCCTCGATTGTCTTAGCAGCATCAACAGTTGTAAGGCCTGCCACATGAACCTTACCAATAGAGGGAAGAACCACATAACCGTCATTGGTAATGGTATATCCATATGCATTGGACATTCCGCCAGAAGCTCCTGAAGAAAGGTAAGAAGAACTGGTAGCACGACCACCGCCAGAAGTACCCATTACAACATCCTGAGCAAACACAGACAGCAAATCAGGCTCGCTACAAGTCACCTTAACCAGAATCTGGTCGGCAGGTTTCAATTTCATCTCATACTGCTGCAGCACCTGCTGAGCCTGTGTATACAAAGAATCTGCACCCTGGAAGTAAACAATTTTCTTGGTAGAGACACAACTGCACATCAATACAGCAAGCGTCAAAACAGAAAGGAGGGAATAAAACTTTTTCATTTTATTAAACATATTTGCATGGCAAAGTTAATGCTTTTATTCTATATTCCCGCTATATAAGGACGTTTTTTAGCAAAATAATGGTTCAATTGCGGATTTATGATGAAATTTGTATACCTTTGCAACAAAACTTTTCTGATTTATGACTATAGCAGTAGATTTTGACGGAACAATCGTCGAGCACAGATACCCCGAGATTGGCAGAGAAATACCCTTTGCCACAGACACATTGAAAATGCTCATCAAAGAGCAGCACAAACTAATTCTATGGAGTGTAAGAGAAGGGAAGCTGTTGGACGATGCCGTAGAATGGTGTAGAGCCAGAGGCGTAGAGTTCTATGCCGTAAACAAGGATTTTCCTGAGGAGGACGTTGAGAAGAATATGCACTTCAGCCGAAAATTGAAAGCCGATGTATGGATTGACGACAGAAACGTAGGCGGTCTGCCCGATTGGGGCACTATCTACGAGATGATTTCGAAGAAAAAAACCTACGAGCAAATACTCACAGAACAGCTTAACGCTGAGCCAGAGAAACCGAAAAAGAAATGGTGGCAAATTTAAAATAGGAAAAAAATAAAGCCTTGGGCAGAAACCCAAGGCTTTTTCTATACCTTATTTATATAATAGGCGTTATTTAGCGTAAGAAACAGAACGGGTCTCACGGATAACGGTTATCTTAACCTGACCTGGATAAGTCATCTCGTTCTGGATCTTTGTAGCGATGTCAGTACTCAACTGCTCTGTCTGCTTGTCATCAATCTTATCAGCACCGACAATTACACGCAACTCACGACCTGCCTGGATAGCATAAGTCTTAACAACGCCAGGATAGCTCATAGCAATATTCTCGAGATCCTTCAGACGCTTGATATATGCCTCAACAATCTCACGACGAGCACCAGGACGAGCACCACTGATAGCATCACAAACCTGAACAATGGGAGCCAACAGAGTGGTCATCTCCATCTCGTCGTGGTGCGCACCAATAGCATTGCAGATATCAGCCTTCTCCTTGTACTTCTCTGCCAACTTGGCACCATACAATGCGTGTGGCATTTCAGGCTCCTCATCAGGCACCTTACCAATATCGTGCAACAGACCTGCGCGCTTAGCCTTCTTAGGGTTCAATCCCAACTCGCTAGCCATAACAGCACAGAGGTTAGCAGTCTCACGTGCATGCTGCAACAAGTTCTGACCGTAGCTGCTACGATACTTCATCTTGCCAATGATACGAATCAGCTCTGGGTGCAAGCCGTGCACACCAAGGTCTATAGTTGTACGCTTACCTGTCTCTATGATTTCCTCGTCAACCTGCTTCTTCACCTTAGCCACAACCTCCTCGATGCGGGCAGGATGAATACGTCCGTCAGCAACCAACTGATGCAAAGCCAGACGGCAGATTTCACGTCTAACAGGGTCAAAGGCACTGATTACAATAGCCTCTGGGGTGTCATCTACTACAATCTCAACGCCCGTAGCAGCCTCCAAGGCACGGATGTTACGTCCCTCACGACCGATAATACGACCCTTAACCTCGTCGTTCTCAATATGGAATACAGTTACGCTATTCTCAACAGCCGTTTCCGTTGCAACACGTTGTATAGTCTGTATGATAATGCGCTTAGCCTCCTTGTTGGCTGTCATCTTGGCATCATCCATTATCTCGTTGATATAGGCCGCAGCACTTGTCTTAGCCTCATCCTTGAGAGATTCTATCAGACGCTCACGAGCCTCATCCACACTAAGACCTGAGATTTCCTCCAACTTGGTTCTCTCCTGCTCCAGCAGACGTCCCATACGCTGCTCCACTTCTTCTTCTTTCTTCTGCAAAACAGCCTGTTGAGTCTCCAAACGTGTACGCAAGGTATCTGACTCCTGCTTACGGCGTGTCAGTTCATCTTGTTTCTGGTTAAGGCTGAGCTCTCTCTGCTTGGCTCTGTTCTCTGCCTGCTGAATCTGCTGGTTACGTTGGCGAACCTCCTTCTCCAGCTCAGCTTTCTTGCTGATGAATTTCTCCTTAACTTCCAGTAATTTCTTTTGTTTGATTATCTCGGCTTCCTGTTCAGCCTCCTTGGCCATTCTTTTACGCTTGCCTGGTAATACAGAAAAATACCATATGCTGAAAAGGACTGCGAAGGATACAACTCCAAACACCAGACCGTAAATAATATAAGGTATCATGAATATTTAATGTTTGAATTATTAATTGGGGTCATTAACTCTCTGATTTCTTCTCGAGTGCGGACTCCAACTCTGCAAGCAACGGCTTCAGACGACTGGTTATAGGCTCTATATCCATAGACGTCTCTTGCTGCTTGAC
This sequence comes from Bacteroidaceae bacterium, assembly GCA_017619585.1. Next base: position 67,212 of record JAFZSA010000037.1, on the reverse strand, counting down.
TTTAACAGCAATATCCAGAATGGTCATTACCAGATACATCTCAGTACTTTGGCCCGGATAGCTGTTAGTATAAAAGTTGAACCTCTCCTTGATGAGCTTTTCTGCCTGTCTGTAAACATATTCCTCGTTACGACGAACAGTCATAGGCAACGTCCAGCTGCCAAAACGGAGAGTTATTGATAAGGTGTCACTACTTTGCTCAGCCATAATTCTATTCTACTTTAAGCATGGAGATACACCGGTCAACGTCACGCACCATCTTTCTGATACGGCCTCTGAGGTCCTTGACATCATTATCTGCCATATCAATGTACTTAGCCATCTTCAGATGGGTATATTGTTCCTGGAGTTCTTCATTCTTCTGCTTCAACGACAGAATCTCCGCATCACGCTCTTTCAAGCGCAACAAGAGTTCTTTCTTCTCGTCCTGAGATTTACTATACTGCAGCAGAAGCTGTCGAGTACGTGTCTCAAGCCGAATGATTAGTTCTGTCAGTTTTGCATCCATTTTCTACTGAAACTCCAATATTTCGAGGACAAAGATAACTATTTTTTTTCTTTATGCAAAATTATTCCTCACTATTTTTCTTTGGCTCCTTTTTTGCGAGCATAACAAGGGTGAAAACATATTCAGACATCCATGATTCCGAATAACCAAGAGCAGCCTGATACTTCCTGACAGCTACGCAAGTACGGCGTACACCTTCGTCTTTCCAACTTGTCTTGGTCATCACCTCATGAACCTGCTTCTCCACCATCTGACGCAGAGCATTCTTGAAGAAGCCCGGCAAACGGAATTTCCATTGCATAAGGTTACCCATCAACATCATAAGATCCTGACTGAAACCCTGGAAGGTAATCAGATAACCCTGAACATCCTGCATCTTCTTGCAGCGTTTTTTTACGCTGCCATCTATCTCCGCAAAGAAACCGTCACTGATATGGTAGATATCCTGCATTAATTTACGGCATTGTTTCTTCTCGCCAAGACCTAACTTGTTATTAATCGTTTGAACATGATAGGTTTGCTTGAAAATCCTAAGGTCTGGTAGTGCAGCCAAGTTGTTAATTCCCAACTGAGAAGCTATGGCCGACTGGTAATAGACACGAATCAGCAACATAAAATCCTCCATGCCGCCAATACGAGTTTCCGAATCGGATTTCCTGGCAAATAATTTTGAAAATATCGACATAATTGTTAATTGCTTATAAATATTTATTCTTTTTTGTTTTTACCAAATAACGCTTTTACAAGAATCCTGACATCCAGCCACAAAGACCAATTCTGTGTATACCAAACGTCAGCATTCTTGCAAAGACAACAATTCGCCATTCCCGGCTTGACATAATTAAATGTTGCAGGAACAGCATCTCCCATTTCCCTCACAAACCGGAGGCCCACAATGGACATATCGCCCTTGAACACGTTCAAGAACTGAGGCATCAAGCGGAATCTGTCCTTCTGAAGGAATGACTCTGCAGGAAGGTCTGCCGTTCTGAAAGCTACACGCTCAAAACGTTTTCCTCCCCTACCCGTCTCTTTACTGAAAGAGAAAACAGGCCCTGCACTTTTACGCTTGACAATGATTGCCGCAGCAATGTATATGAAAGGGAAAAATATTAACAGGAACAGTCCACTCAGCAACAAATCGAAAACACGTTTCGTTATTCTATTCCACCAACGGCTGAGCGGCTCATCAAGAGGTGAAAGGAAAGAAAGGAATCCCACATTCCTCACACGCATATTCTTCTGCAGGACAGCAAGTTCAGGAGCACAGAAGAACAACCGTACGCCCTTTTCCTGACAAAAACGGAAAAGAGCAGACAAATCAGCCAACCTCACTGCCGTAGATGCACAGCAGACCGCACCTACATTATCCACTGTCTGAAGAGAGTCCGACAAAGCCTCAGGTGTCAACACCTGAACCTGAGGGACAAGCCCTTGCCCGCTCAGTTCTTCTTGGATTTCCGCTGCCTCCTCGTCAGTCCCGACAATCAGTAAACCTTTGTTAGGGTTTTGCATACCCTTATACAATATCCTCATATTAGAATTTACACTCGTATTTTTGCAAAATTACAACAATTTAGGCAATCCATGTATAAATGGCACGAAAATTATCACAAATTTCAAAAAATGTCGCAAAACACTTCACGCGTACAAATAAAAATGTTAACTTTGCATGAAAATAGTATTGCATTTAACAAATAAAAGGATAAAATATATGGCTGATTACGTTGCTAATGAGAATGTAAATGAAGAAGAATCCAGCGCGTTTAACCTAACTGCGATATGGAAAATCATCGTCCTCAACTGGCAGTGGATTATAGTATCCACAATTGTTGCATTAGGCTTGGCCTTCTGTTATCTACGTTACACCAACCCAGTTTACACATCATCGATGAAGATCCTCATCAAGGATGATGACAAGAAAGGAGCAAGGGGAGCAGGTCAGATGATGAATCTGGAGAATGTAGGTTTGTTTTCTAACAGTAACGGTTTCGACAACGAGTTGGAAATCCTACGAAGCACCAACATCAACACCCGAGTTGTAAAAGCCCTGAAGTTGTACGTGGCATATGCCATTGATGGCAGGATACGCAAGAGAGAATTGTACAACACCAATCCTCTGATTGTTGATATGCCTGAGAGCCAGTTGGCCGCCTTGCAGACAGCAGTCAGTCTGGAAATCAAGAAAGACGACAAAGAGGGGTATGTCATCAAAGGAACCATCCCCGTCAAAGGCAGGAAGGAAAAGATAACATTTGAGCGTAAGATTAAGAAACTGCCCGGGAATATCACAACTCCCGTAGGTACCGTTATCATCCAGCAGAATCCCACTAGCAAGATGACGGAAGACCGTACGCTGTACGCTTACATCCTCCCATTAGACGTGGCAGGAAGAATATATACCAAGAAACTTGCAGCTACCGCAACCAGCAAGACAACAACCGTAGCAGCTATCACTTTCACAGACACACAAGTTGAACGTTCGATAGACTATCTGAACGAGTTGCTGAAGAGTTACAACGAGGATGCCAACGAAGACAAGAACGAGGTTGCGACAAAGACCGACGAGTTCATCAGAGAGCGTCTGCTGAACATCCGTGGCGACTTGGACATCACAGAAAGCAACTTGGAGCAGTACAAGAAGAGCAACGATCTGATCAACCTGACCAACGATGCCACCAACTCTCTGACAAAGACAACAGAATATCAGTCACAGCAGGTTGAGTTAGAGACTCAGTTGAACCTTATTACCGCATTGGTTAACTATACCAACAATCCCGCCAATGCCATGCAGGTAATTCCTGCCAACCTGGGGCTCCAGAACAACAACCTGAACCAGTCTATCAGCAAATACAACGAAGGTGTTTTGCAGCGCAACCGTCTGATTAAGTCTTCAAGCGAAGACAACCCCTATGTACAGCGCATCACTGCCGAACTGGAGGAGATGTGGCCATCTATCAGAATGAGCTTGGAGGCAATCAAGAACGACCTTCAGACTCAGAAGAGAAGTGCAGACAGTCAGTATCGCATGTTCAACAGCCGCATTCAGAGCACTCCTACCCAAGAGCGCGCACTGACCAACATCATGCGTCAGCAGGAGATTCAGGCCAACCTGTATCTGATGTTGTTACAGAAGCGCGAAGAGAACGCAATCTCACTGGCAAGTACCGCCGCAAAAGCAAGGATTATCGACTCTCCTCAATATATGGGACAGGTTGCTCCCAAGAGAATGATTATCTGGATGATCGCCTTGATTCTTGGCTTCGGTTTCCCCATTGCACTTGTTCTCTTGCTGAATCTGTTACGCTACCAGATTGAGGGTCGTGAAGATGTCGAGAAACTGACCAAGATACCTATTCTGGCAGATATTCCTCTGGGAAGCAAGGTTGTGGACGGCGAGAAAGCCCTGGTGGTTCGCGAGAACTCAAACAACACCATGGAGGAAGCCTTCCGAGGACTTCGAACCAACCTGCGTTTTGTTCAGAACGAGTCAGAAAAAGTTATCTGCTGTACCAGTTGTATCCCCGGTGAAGGAAAGACCTTTATTTCTACCAACCTGGCAATGTCTCTGGCCCTGATGGGTAAGAAGGTCATCATTGTAGGTTTGGATATCCGTAAGCCCCGTCTGGTTAAGTTGTTCGGAATCCCCGTAAGCAAGAACGGCCTTACAACCTTCCTTTCAAGCGATGATATGGGATATGATTTGCTGGAGTCACAGATTACGCACAGCATTGGCAACGCCAACCTTGACGTCCTGCCCGCTGGTGTCATTCCTCCCAACCCAGGTGAGTTGATTTCACGCAGTCAGTTGGATCGCGCCATTGAACTGCTGAAAGAACATTATGATTACATCGTGATCGATACGCCTCCTATCGGATTGGTAAGCGACACATTGTCTATTGCACGTGTAGCAGACGTTACCTTGATTGTATGTCGTGCCGACTATTCACCACGTTCCAACTTCAACCTTATCAACAGCCTGAACGATAACAACAAGCTGCCTAAGGTTAACATAGTACTGAACGGTGTAGACCTGAAGAAGAAGAAGTATGGCTACTACTACGGATATGGCAAGTACGGTAAATACGGCAAGTACGGTAAGTACGGTAAATATGGCTATGGTTACGGCAAATACGGCCACTATGGTATTTACGGACAATACGGCACCCAAAACAGTAGTGGCGAACATACAGAAAAATAAATGAGAAAGCTGTTAACACTCCTGATAACTATCCTTCCCTGGACGGCTGAAGCTCAACTCAGCCGTTTAGGGGAGGATGTGTTTTATGAAGGCACTATCACAAGTGCATTCAGTGGGGGTGACTATGCACCGTTCTGGTTCACAAGTAACAGATACGGATTAAGTTCGCACAAGAACAACTATGGCTATCTGCGTGCCAGCCTTCAAAGAGACGTTATGACAGATAGCACACGCAACTGGCGCATAGGCTATGGAGCCGACATTGCAGCTGCCGTAGGCATGGAGGGCAAACACTTTATCATCCAGCAGCTTTATACAGACATCCAATGGAAGGCACTCCGCCTAAGCTTAGGTCAGAAAGAGCGTCCCCTTGAACTGAAGAATCAGGCACTAAGCAGTGGCGCTATGACAACTGGTATCAATGCGCGTCCATTGCCACAGGTTAGAGTGGAGATTCCTGATTTCCTGACTATACCTGGGACTAAGAACTGGCTGGCAGTCAAAGGTCACATTGCATACGGATGGTATACAGACAATAACTGGCAACGCCAGTTTAACAACAACACGCCCAACTACTATACCTCAGGTTCGTTGTACCACTCCAAGGCAGCGTTCCTGCGTATAGGCAACACAGAGAAGTTCCCCTTGACAGTAACGGGCGGAATTGAAATGAGTTGTCAGTTTGGCGGAACAGGCTATAACCTTAGGCAAAGAGCAGGCTTTGATGCCCCTATAGATGACAAAATCTCTCTATTAAATGGTATCAAGAGCTTCTGGAATGCATTCATTCCTGGAGGGGGGGACCTTAACGATGGTAACATTTATTCCAATCGTGAGGGTAACCAGTTAGGAAGCTGGCATCTACGAGTCGACTATCAAGGCAAGGGATGGAGCGTAGCAGGTTACATGGAGCACTTCTTTGAAGACCAAAGCCAATTGTTCTGGCAGTATGGCTGGAAGGATATGCTATGGGGGGCAGAAATAAACCTGCCTAAGAATCCGTTCCTAAGCAGTCTTGTCTATGAGCATATTGGAACTATGGATCAGAGCGGTGCAATTTACCATGATCATACAAACGCCATACCTGAACAGATTAGTGGATGCGACCAATATTACAACCACCACATATATGGCGCCTGGCAACACTCGGGGTTTGTGATGGGTAACCCGTTGCTCTCCTCCCCCATGTATAACGACAGATTTGGTTTTAGCAACAACCTCATGGTATATCACAGTCGCATCAACGCCCACCACATCGGCCTTAGCGGTCAACCCACAGAAGAATGGGGCTGGCGTCTGCTATATACCCACGAGAAGAGCTTGGGCTCCTACAATGCGCCCACACCAGATCCTCAGAAAGCTAATTATCTGATGGCTGAAGTTACCTATAAGCCACACAAGATAAAAGGATTAGGAATCACAGCCAGTTACGGTCATAATGACGGAGAAATCCTGGGCAAGAGTAATGGCGGTATGCTGTCCGTATCATATAACGGATGGTTCAACAAAACAAAGTAATACATGAGAACACAAAAGCATATATATATATATTGTATTGTAGCACTATTATCCCTACTTCTGCACGCCAGTTGCGAGAATAAGCGAGACGATAGCGGTACATTAGGCGGTATGTGGCAACTTGAAGAATGGAGGAACGCCGATGGCTCCCTTGCCTATGACACCCCCGACAAGCATATCTATTACAAGATACGCAGCAACATACTGATGCTACAAGAGTTGCCAGGGGAAACTGACACCTACTTTATAACGTATTATCATCAGGAAGGTGACAATCTGGTAATCAACCAGCCCTACACAATCGTCAGGGATTCAGAATTGGATACTATTCCATATACTATCGATGCCTTGCGCAAATACGGAATCCCCAGCAACGGACGACTGCACATAGACGTACTGAATTCAGACAAAATGGTACTAACAGGAGAGGACGGAACATTACGCTTCCGCAAATATTAAAGATAAAAAGACAAAAAACAGGATTGTTTTCAGGAAAACCCTGCAATCAGAACAATAAAATAAACTTAAAGAACGTTTATATAATATAAACGACAATATGACTGCGCTCTATATTTTCATATCCTTTTTAGCTTCGGCATTAACCTCAATGTTGTTAATGCCCTGGATACTGAGTTTGTGTAAGCGCAACGGCTACTTCGACAGACCCAACGATCGTAAGGTTCACAAAAACAACACACCACGTTTGGGAGGCGTTGTCTTCGTTCCGAGTGCCATAGTCGGCATTGCTGCCACCTTAGCCATCATCTTCAACTTCGTTGGAGAGAGCGAACCGCTTAAATCCAGCACCTTGTTGATAGGATTCGGTATCTTTGCCACATACGTTACAGGATTGCTGGACGACCTCTTCGGACTCTCTGCCCATCTGAAGTTCTTTATTCAGTTCATTGCAGCACTCTGCTTTCCCCTAATAGGCTTAACGCTCAATAACCTATACGGGTTCTGTGGTATATATGAGATTCCTGAAATTGTCAGCTACCCACTGACAGTTTTCCTGGTGATGCTGATTGTCAACAGCATAAACCTAATCGACGGAATAGACGGACTTGCCAGCAGTCTATCCCTGATAGCTTTTACAGTCTTTACATGGGCATTCTGGGACTGGGGCATGAATATATTCTGCCTCTTTACGGCAGCCATGTCCGGTAGCCTTATAGTCTTTCTCTGGTATAATCTTTTTGGCGACAACGCAAAGGGCACAAAAATCTTCATGGGTGATTCCGGAAGCTTGATGTTAGGATACGCACTAAGCTACTTGGGACTGAAATATTGTTCAGACAACACCATAAAAGAGCCCGAACACTATAGCCTGTTGCTCTTCTACACGCTTCTGCTGATACCCACCTTCGACCTCGTACGTGTTGCCTGCAGTCGTATCCTCAGAGGTGAACATCCTTTCCATGCCGACAAGACGCACCTTCATCACAAACTCATGCGCACTGGCCATTATATGACAATGGCCTTGCTAACCATTTTGGCTGCAGACATTCTCTTTGCCCTGCTGAATTTGGGACTGTACATGGTCAAGGTTGATATTACATGGATTGTATTGATTGACGTAATAATCTTTGTGATCTGGCAGAAAAGGATTGACCACAATATCGCCAAAAACGACGAGCGCTTAGCCACAGAGACAAACCTGCGTCAAGAGTTGAAGGAGAACGCAGCAAAAGCTAAGAAAATTTGCATCTTGACTCCCCGTTTCCCTGTTCCAGAAAACGGTGGCGATGTGCTACGTATCAACAACATAGCACACCAACTGCGCAAACAAGGATACAAACTGATTCTGCTCAGTCTGGAGGAGAACGGAGAACCTCAGATCTTTGAGGCGCAACGCATTTACCACAAGGTTTATACTGTACACCGCTATCACATAGCATCACTCTTTCATGCGGTGATATGCTTCCTGCAGGCAAAACCCATGCAATGCGGCTTCTATATGTCAGGTTCCTACAGAAGGAAGTTACGCGAGATTATACAGAAAGAGAACCCGGACCTGTTCATAGCCCATCTGTTGCGTATGATGCCTTATCTGGATGAGCTTGGCCTTCACAGCCGTTCTATTATAGAGATGACAGATGCCCTTTCCAAGACCTATGCAATGTCCTCGCAAAGCAAAGGCAACTGGCTGCTGAGGAATGTCTATCGCATGGAACAGCGCCTTATACTCAGAGCCGAGCAGTACAGCCTGCTGCACTTCCCTAAGAACGTATTGGTTTCTCAGGCCGACATAGACTATCTGAAGACAAAATCCCTCCATCCGGAAAGCCTGGAGCTTCACACAAACGGTATTCTCTGCAGCAAGAGTATCAAGCACAAATATGACCCCAACAAGATTGTCTTTGTTGGTAATATGAGAACGCTACAGAATCAAGATGCCGTATTATGCTTTGTACAGGATATCTTCCCACGAATTCTCAAGCAAAAGCCCAATACCCAGTTCTATATTGTGGGAGCACAGCCCCCACAAAGCATACAGCAACTGGCCTCAGAGAATATCTTCGTTACCGGTTATGTAGACGAGATAGAGAGCACCATCAGTGATGCTTGCCTGGCTATAGCACCCGTTCGAGTTGCTGCAGGTATACAGAACAAGGTTCTTGCAGCCATGAGTTGCGGCATTCCCGTTGTAATGACAAGCCTCATCTCCAATGCAATCCCTGAACTCAAGCACGAAGAGAACTGCCTCATCCAGGATGAACCAGCTACATTGGCGGATGCCTGCCTGAGAATCATGAATCATCCCGACCTTCGCCAGCAGCTTGCCGTCAACGGCTACGAGATGGTCAAGCAGCACTACTCCTGGAAGGAGAAGATCTACGGATACGTACGTTGATTCTCCCCCTCTATTATTATTTCTCCTCCAGCCCACGTTATAAAACAGATTATCCCTAATAGGAAAATGTTTTCTAACGGCATTTAAAATTTTTAAAACACGTATTAAAACCTTTTATATAACGATATAGGAAGTTTTATCCCTAGGATTAAACAACTTTTTGCATAAAGGGAATCTTACGCAGTACCCAACCTGTAATAAGAGAAAGGACAAACAAAACTACACATGCAACAGGAACGCTTATGCAGGAAGGCGCATAAGCAATCAAATCAACATGTAACACCTTGCGAGCCACATTAATGAAGAATGGGTGAACAAGGTAAATTGCAAAGCAATATGGATAACAGGCTGTTGCCATAGGCCAATGGAAATCCATACGCTTGAAAAAGAGGAACATTCCGACTGCCCCTATAACCACAGGTACGTCGGAGCACACAATCATATGCTCTGGGAGGAATCCGAAAAAAGTTGCAATAACTGTTGCCGGCAATAAAAGCGAAATCAGGAAACAAGAAACAGAACCCAATCGGAGTTCTTCTAAGAATGCCAAATAATATCCCAGTATATAATAGAATATGAAGGGGGTACCCATTAACATCCATCCATCTATAGGAACGCCATAGCCCTTAAGCATTGGCAGAAGAGAAGACATCAGGAAGAGGACAAGGAGTACCCCCTCAACAGTACGACGCGACTCCACCTTAATAAGAGCCTTGACAAAGGGAGTCAGCATATATAGACCTATCAGCATGTACAAATACCACATATGAGTCCAAGAATGGCCTACAAGCAGGTTGTAGAAAGCACCTGCAATAGGTTCATGAGAGAATACTGCCTCCATCAGACACATGGGAAGACCAAATACAACAAGTGCCATGGCTATGCGCTTAACATACTTCCGCAGCAATATTGGATATGACGTATCACGCTCAGGACTAAGAAACAAGGCACCGCTTATCATCACAAAGACAGGGACTGCAAAAGAAGCAATATCATGATAGAAAGTAAAGAAAAACAGGTTTGAATACGAGGGAGGATTATCCATATCGCAAAAGGATGAACTTGTGTGAATCACCACAACCGCAACCGTCGCCAATAAGCGAAGGGCATCAAAATAGAATTTCTTTTGTATCATATCAACACTAACATTTGCCTACTATGAAAACAGAATAAAAAAATCCGGCACAAAACAAGTTTATCAATCTTTCGCCTTCTTATACGGATTACAATATATGCCTTTGAGCATATCATAGAAAGCTTTTATCATGGAATGATCTTTGTGATAAATAGAATATTTTCTAACAGCAAAGTATAAGGCATAACAGGTAGCCATAAACTTGCCCATATAACGTGCTGTAGCCCAACCTCTATTTACAAAATATTTTGTATTAAAACCTTGGAACCAAGACGAAGCGCTTCCGGGAATAAGTTTGGCAATTTCTATCGGCACATACTGCAGACATAACCCATGTTTGAGACAATCAAAAAGGAATTTAATCTCTTCTCCTGAACCATGTCCGGTACCAGCCCCCATCTCCACGTCAAACAGGATGCCTGCCTCTATGACACTTTTCCTCCGAAAGGCAATCTGGCAACTTGCAATCTTCAACGCTCCAAGATAACCGACTTTAAAGGGCTTAGGCGAAAAAGTCTTACCAATATCATTTCCTATCTGAAAAGAAATCACGTCAGCATGTGGATAATCCGCAAAAGCTTTAGTTATGATATCCACATAATTATCTGTATATATTTCATCATCATCCGATATAAGACATATATCGGCATTGGAATGCAGGATAGCCATATTACGGCTTCTCGACAAACCACGCTCTGTTGTTGAAATCATACGAACCTGATTGCCTTCATAATCATACGTATCATGGCTGTCTGTGTCACATTGGTTTATGATGACAGCATTCCCGTTTAGATGAGACTGAGCCACTATAGACCAGTCTTTCTGATACATGCATGAAATAAGCACATCGACCGTCATTCCTTAAGTTCCTTTATTTGCGTCTTTATTTCTATTCTAAGCGCCTTAAGTACGGCGAAATTTTCCTCATCACATTTTCCCAATATTCTACGGAAATAACATCTTGCAAGCAAGACATTATTGGTTTGCAGATATGTTCTTAATGTCTTTTGAGCTGGCCAACCTTTTTTCTTATGATGATAAAGATCCACCTCAAGAAGCTTTTTCTCGTAGCATAGGCTAGGAGCCCGCCCTAACATAAGGTGAAGGTATCGTATGCTTGGGTCATAGCGGAAATAATTACCGAACTTCCTGGACAGACGATAGTGAATATCATCCTCCTCACCATACATAAAAACACTCTCGTCGAACAGCCCTACAGCCTCAAACATCGTTTTACGCACGAAAAAGCAGGAGCCCGAGAAATACATCCAACGAGGAAAATACCAGTCCATTCTATTGCACAGCCCTGTCAGAAGGGTGCGTGCATAACCATTCATCATCGCAGTGAACAAGAAAGAAAAACGACTGGGCATACTGGGAGTGTACATCTGCTTCATCCCGTACATTATCAGTTTCTGATCCTGCTGGAAGGCTTCCAATGGCTTTCTTAAAAAAGGTCCTATCATGCGTACATCAGGATTCATGATGAGGATGACGGGAGCTGTGGCGCGACGGATGCCCACGTTGTTGCCTTGTCCGTAGCCTCCGTTTTTCTCGTTTTTAATCAGAATAACGTCATCCCCCCATTGGTTACGAAGACGAGCAAACATCCTGTCAGGCTCATGACTATTGTTATCCACAATGATGAGCTCAATATCAGAAAAAGGTATATCAGCCTTTTGTTTAATAGAATCCACACAATCAAAGATGTCTTTCTCTGAATTATATGTTACGATTATAATGGACACCTGTTTCATCTTCCTAGACATGTCTTAAAAGATTCTGTACAGATAACATCTTCACAGACATCTTTTCTATCTTGCTCTAAGCTTATTTTACTATTTATCGTTACAAATATACAAAAATCATCCAATATAGCCAAATATAACTCAGAAACCATCCTTTATTATAATCAGCATGCAACCATATTATATCTATGACTTTATCTGTTCAGAAACAAATACAAGTTTTTTATTTTCCCGACTATGATAATCATGAAGACATATTGCCATTGGAATTTGACGCGCCAACTTCGATGGCAATATGAATGACAACAATCTTGTCATTAATACTTGCAGTTTCAACAAAAGACCGTATTTAGGGGAATGCTTTTTAACTATTTTGGTAAATTCCTGTGCGTACTTAAGGTCTATTCCTGTGCAAAAGATATTATTATATATGACTACTACGCCGCCATAAAGTGCCTCGTCATATTTATGCCCGAACCTGCCTTGTATGATTTCATAAAATTTATTCAAGGCATATAAATTACTCTGCCTATGTTCCTGAGATAATATTTTTTTCGAGACAGACTCTGAATTTACATTTATGCGATAACCAAAGTGAGGCTTACAACTACAATACTCATATTTCAAGCCTTTGAGTATGGTTGTTAAATTAAAATCTGCATCCTGTAACGACAAAAGATTTACATCCCATATAATATTATTCCTTCGAAGACTGTCCGTACGATAAATATTGTTCCATACGACAAAAGGAAGAATACGCCTACAGAAATATTCTATATCGTCCCTAAAGAAATGATATCCGAATATAAAACGATGCTTTTCTTTAAACACGTTATTTTCCACAACGCCAGACGGAAACACCATGAAGTCAAGGTCTTTCCTTGCAGATAAGGATTGCACACGTGTTTCAAGGCAGTCAGGAGTAATATAATCATCTGAGTCAAAAAAGATTATATACTTACCACGAGCTTCTCTCAATCCAATATTACGACAGGTCTGAGCTCCCTTGGGAAGTTCTGTTCGTTGAATAAGACGTATACGCTTATCCAATATCTCATATTCACGCAACACTGATAACGTTTCCGCTTGTGAACCATCATCAACTGCCAGTAATTCCCAGTCCGAATATGAATTCGCTAGGATAGAGTCTATCATTTGCTTCAATTCATTCGGATGATTGAATACTGGCATTACAATAGAAAGTGTTATATCCATGCGAATCACTCCTTACGATTTATCACGTCCTTTATATATCCCAAGATATATACAAAACTATCAAGCTTTAAAAGCATACATGTTAGACAATAAGTCGCTACGCCGGCAACAACCTGAACGAAAAGAAGCGCAATATTGCTAAACGGCAAAAATCCACAAGCATAGACAACTGTTCCCATCAACAATGCTGCCATCAATGTCGGTAACACATCCCTTATCTGCTCACATACGCCATAATTAACAAGTTTCTTGCTTGGAGACAAGTTGATGGCAATACAGATGGCATTGTATAGTACTACACCCCATGCTATAGCATAGACATTTATCATGAAACTGACAATAAGGATTACCGCCTCTATAATCTTCTTGATTATCTCAAGCTTCAGTATGATATTGCTATAGCCTAATGATTTAATTCCGGTGGTATTGATATTCTGTATCGGCATCAGCAAAAATGCAATGCAGAAGATCTGAACAAAAGGAACAGCCGGCAACCATTTTTCTGTAAGCAGCACCAAGACAAGTTCCTTTGCGACAACAATGAACCCAACAAGCAAAGGAGCAACAAACAGATAACTGACGCCAATACTACGTCGTATCATCTGCTTCACTCGCAGTGTATTGTCCTGCTCTTCTGAAAGAGTGGGCAATAATACAGAATCTATTGAAGTTGTCACATTTGTCATCAGCAATGAAGGAAGCGACTTACCCCTGTCAAAGAATGCAAGAGCAGCTGGCTGATAAAGTCTGCCTATCACAAGGCTGCGGATGTTATCATAAAATGATATGATGAAATTTGTAAGAAAGATCTTCCATCCGTAATCGAATAACCCTGTAAAACGTTCTTTTGAGAAAACAATAGTGGGATGCCACTGAATGAAAAACGACAGGAAAAGGCAACAGAAAAAAGAACCTGTTAACGTCTGTCCTACCAAAGCCCATACGCCATAGCCACCATATGCCATTGCTATGCCAATAGCTCCGGATAGGATTATCGCTATTGCATTTACATAGAACAACTTCTGGAAAAGCATCCGGCGTGACACGTATGCACGCTGTATTGAGTTGAATGAAAAGAAGAAAATGTTCAAGCCTAATACTCTCAACACAGGTATCAGCACATCTTTTTTATAAAAAGAGGCAACAAGAGGTGCGCAAAAGTAAAGAAACAGATAAATAACAGCAGCCATTAAAAGACAAAACCAGAAAATTGTAGAGAAGTCTGTCTGGTCTGCATCTTTCTTTTGTATTAGAGCGGTATTAAAACCGCCGTCTATGATAACGTTCGCAATGTTGATGAAAACAAGGATAATGGCAATAATACCATAATCTGTGGGCATCAAAATACGAGCTAAGATGATGGAGATGACAAAGGACACCAACTGCGAGCTGAACCGCTCCAACAGTTTCCATATCATTGAACTTATTACCTTGTTACTACTGAATGCCATTGTTCTTTGCCTTTGTTACATAGTTTTAGCAACATTGCCGATGACCTTCTTCCAGGCATCCTGCCACCGTTGTAATGAGAATGCATCCTTTACGCAATTGTACGCATTAGCTTGAAGTTTGCCCCTAAGGGATGAGTCCACTATTAAACTGGTCAAAGCCTTGTAAAGTTCCTCCTCTTCTGGGCTTATCATCAAACCATTGTACCCGTCAAGAATAATATTGGTCATTCCGCCAACATTGGTACATACAACGGCACAGCCAGAAGCCATAGCTTCCAAGAGAGAGAGAGAAGTACCCTCTGATCCTACCGTAGGTACAACGGCAATATCCTTGTCTTCATGGATATGAAGGCTGTCCTGACTATCGAATGTCGTAAACTTAACATTCTTGAAAGAATCAAGCTTCTTGTGCATATAATCAGCATCCGGTCCCGTTCCTGCAATTGTAACATTAATGTCCTGATGTTCTTTTAGCAGACGTTCTATGACATTTGCAAAGAGACGGGTTCCACGATGGATGAAAAAACGGCGCGCAAAAATGATGTTTATTCCATCATGCTGCTTTTGCGGTTGAGTTGCCGGGATAGCAGTGAAGTTAGGAATAAAGATATGCCTAACCTGTGGGGATGGTGTTATGGCACGATGCCAATTGATAAAGTTATTATCAACGCACACTAAATAATCAACCTTCTTGAGACGAAGAACCGTTTTCCACGCCAAGAAACATTTCCCCACATATTTCCTAAAGTATCTGTATTTAGAGAAAGAAGAAGCTTCAGGAACATCCCAGAATATACCATGCTGGATAGCTATTGTCTCACAGGGAACAGACTGTGTGATGCATGTTTCACATGCATAAATCAATAAATCATTTGAATAATCAATACAAGAAAGAACCTTGGCCAATAATGCTTTCTTTATGGGCTCACCATTTAAGTCCTGATGTACTATACCATAGACATCACAATCATCAAGCTTCTTATAAAAATCTCTTATTGCACGCTGGTATATTGACACAACATAGCCACATTGCCTTAATACAGGTATAAGATTGGTAATATAAGTCTGAACACCTCCAATCGACACCTCCGACCCATCAGGCTTGAGATAGTTGTAATAAATTATATGTGCACGTCTTCCGTTCATAAATTTCAAATAAAAGTATTTACAATTCTATCACAGGCATGGCCATCGCCATAAGGGTTCACAGCTTTGCTCATCTTTTCATATGCCACTTTGTCATCTAAAAGTATGCTCACCTCAGACACTATCTTTTGATAATCTGTGCCGACAAGATGGAC
This sequence comes from Bacteroidaceae bacterium, assembly GCA_017619585.1. Next base: position 51,281 of record JAFZSA010000037.1, on the reverse strand, counting down.
CGTTCCACTCTCCAACGCTTCAGGACGTTCTGTAGTATCACGCATGACCAATACAGGTTTACCCAAACCAGGAGCTTCCTCTTGAATACCTCCACTGTCAGTTAACACCAACGTGGACTTCTCCATTAAATACACAAAGCTGAGATATTCCAATGGCTCTATGAAAAACATATTGGGGAACGATTGGCCATCAAACACCTCATGAATAGGTTTGCGGACGTTGGGATTGAGATGCATGGGATAGACAAAATCCACCTCAGGATATTTCAGGGTCAAGTCCTTGATAGCTGTCAGCATACGAATGAAGCCCTCACCGAAATTCTCCCTACGATGACCTGTGATGAGAACAAGCCTACGCTCCGATTGAACATTATAACCCGCCTGACGCAACACTTCCTCCTGTTCTGCAGCAAGTGATGGATTACGTTTCAGTTTATCAACGACCATATGCAAGGCATCAATAACCGTATTACCCGTAACAGTTATCGTCTTATCATCAATATGTTCCTGCAAAAGATTCTGACGACTTAATGGAGTCGGTGCAAGATTATAAGTAGCAATGCGACTGGTTATTTGCCGGTTCATCTCTTCCGGCCAAGGGCTATATATATTATAGGTACGCAAACCAGCCTCGACATGTCCAACGGGTATCTGCTGATAAAATGCAGCTAAAGCCGCAGCAGTAGAGGTAGTGGTATCACCATGTACCAGAACAATATCTGGCTGTGCCTCCTTCAGTACGTCACGCATTCCAAGAAGTACACGGGCTGTAATATCATAAAGGTCCTGACCAGATTTCATAATATCCAAATCGTAATCAGGAATAATATCAAAGATATGCAAAACCTGATCCAGCATCTCCCGATGCTGACCAGTAACACATACCTGTGTGGTAAAACTATCTTTATGCCGTTGAAACGCCTTCACCAAAGGAGCCATCTTAATGGCTTCCGGACGTGTTCCAAAGACTATCATTATTCTTTTCATATCTTGAAATATTTGCTATACAATACCCTATCAGCAGGAAAAACAACGGTTCCAAAAGAAATGTGCTACTTACAAAAAGTTTCACAACACTAGCGCAGAAAAGCAAAAGGATAAATGCCATATCCATCTTGCTTCTGCATGTCCACACGCCTGCTGCAATAATCAAGAAAAACGCTATTAATATAAGAGTTCCTATATAATAGCCGAAGGTGACGTGTAAATCACATACAAAACTATGAGAATATATTATACCATATCTTTGCGACCCAAACATCCCCAATCCAAAGAAGCTGTCATTATGGTCCAGAATCCCATATAATCTGTCTGTGAGCCAAGACCTACCGGTATCATGTGACAAACCTCCGCCCAATATTCGGTCAATGATGCGAGTACTGAGACTCATATCATCAAATATTACTTTCAAGAATAATGCAATTTGCTTCTGAAATAAAAACATCAGAACTCCAACACCTGCGAGACATGCCTTAACATATTCTGAATGTCTGAATTTCATGAAGAAGAAAAAATACACTATTATGAAAACTCCTGCACAAGCCAATGGACCACGAGAGCCAAATGAGAGAAGAAGCAAGACACCGAGTATGGTCAAAACCAGTGTAACAAGATTAAACTTCCTCATTGCAGACCATGCCATGATTAGCACATGTGGTAGCAATTGGTATGCCGCAAACATATTGTCATAAGTAAGTATCTCTTTTGCATCTTTCAGACTCTTTGCACTTTGGACAAAATATAAAAAGTAAAAAAGATCCATCACAATGCAAATACCGGCAAGCCAAACAAAAACCACGAAAAAGACTTCCGGTTCTATAATTCTACCTATAAAATAACATGGAAAGACTACTAACAAACATGTGAACGCATATTCACACAAAGGGTCAAAATTTTCCGGATAAAACAAGAAGTTCAATCCATATACAAACAAACACCCAAAATAAAAAGAATAGTCAGCTATAGTAAATCGAGATAATAATGCCGGAAGGGATAGCAAGACTATTGATACAACAAGAACAATTTCGGACTCCTCTGTGTAGTCGCTTATTACAGGAAGGTGGTTTATTATGCCACGCATATAAAACAGTAATTTTGATGCCCATACTATGCAAATCAACATACTGAGCATAAAATAGCGATTACAGAAACAGCGCCGTATACTGTCTATACTATTGTCTATGCAAAAACCAAACATTCCCGCTATAATCTATACTACTTCTTACTGTAAAACAAAATAGTTTTCGTTAGGTCATCCCGAAGAAAATACAATCCGGTGACAAAGGTCGCAAGAGCTAACATGAAAGCAACAAAGAACATACGTTTAGGACCCGCAGGCTTCACAGGCACAGAAGCATTCTGTATTACTGTGAAAGCAGGAGTTCTTTCCTGCAACTTTGATTTTGAATTCTGTAACGAAGCTATCAGAGTAGTGTATATGTTATAGTTCAACTGCATCTCATTTTCAAGCTCATCTCTTCTAGACAACACAGTTTGAAGTTGGGCACCTTTGTGCGAGTCACAAAAAGAACTATATTGTCTCTGAACTTTAAGATAATCCTCATGGGCATCTTTAACAAGCTTTTCGTAATATTCTACATCAACTCTGGCCTTATTTGTACGATACCTGATTATAGCATCCTGTAAACGATTACATATAGAATCTGCCATAGTTGCGGCTATTAAGGGATCCTGAGCCTTGGATCTTATCACAAAGACTCCGGATATCTTATCTACCACACAAGAAACATCACCCCTCATTTTGTTCACAATATCAGTCTCTCGCTCTGTCAGCATAAAAGGATCAGTCTCTTTTTGCACAATTTCTTTTTGGGAGGAGAAAATATCCTTTATGCTCTTTTTCACCCAAGATATAGGTTTATTATAAAAAGCCGTCTTCTGACACTTGCTTTCATATTCATATAAATTCGTCTTAATCTTTCCATCTAACGAAACGACGGGAATATTAAACAGACTAACAACAAAGTCTGTTGAAGACATCAAGTCAGGATACAATTCCGGATAGATAGCGTCCGAACCACCACCTAAGCTCAGACCGAATGAAGATGCTAACGAACTGATTCCCCCCATCGCATTTTCATCCGAAGACTCAGGCGCCAGCATTACTTCACATACATAATACCTTGGCTGTGGAAAAATCCATATGCAAGAGAGTATGAAAGTTACCACCCACACTTTCACAAACGTCATTTTCTTAGTCCAAAGCAAGTTTGCTATCTTACCAAGATCTATAGTCTTCTGCTGTTGTTTATTATTTTCTTCCATGCAGATTCTGTTTTACGTTTAAACTAATGGGGAAAAATTATTTCCTGAGCAAGCTGATAAGAGCTACCACAACACTGGCCAACGAAGCAGCGCCCGAAGAGAGAGCAACAATCTCGCTTGTGCCCATCTTCTTTCCATTTTTCTTCGAAGGAACAACAATCTCACAACCCGGCTCTATCATCTTGCCGCTACGGCTACCAAGCTTCTGCACAGCACCGTTCATATAGATGGCATACACGCCATTCTTCTTGGCACGGTTTCCATAGCCACCGGCACGCTTGATATAATAAGCCAGACTCTCGCCTTTCTTGTAATTCATACTGATGGGGTAACTTACCTCACCGCTAATCTTGATGGTATTGCTGAACTGAGGAATCTCTACCTGATCACCTTCGCGCAACACAATATCATCAGCGCAACCTGGATTTGCCATAGCCTTCTCCAGATTAACAGCAACAGGATAAGTTGTTCCCAAATCCATCTTCATCTGAAGAAGAGAATCTGCCTGTGCCTTGTTAAAGTTCTTCTCACTTGAGAGGGCCTCCTCATACAACTGAATCTGCGCTGCACGCAAAGAACTCTCACGCTGCATACGCTCATCGGGTGTCATTACTCGGTTCAAACGAGCGCCCTTGGTATAAGCAAGGGAGGTTACGCCTCCTGCTGCTTTTACCAAATCACTCAGTCGGAAATTCTGACTGGTCATAGAGTACTGACCCTCAAAATTCACACAACCCGTAATGGAAACATTCTTCTGTTCGCTATATGATGGGCTACGACGTACAACCACCTCGTCAAAAGGAAATAGTTTAAAACCATTATCGTTGATACGGAAACCATCTTCCAAAGCAAAACTGAAGAACTCTGCCATTTTGCCGGTGTTCTCTGTAGAATTAACATCGTTGATACGACGGAACACATCCACCTTTGCCATGGAAGCTGCCTCTGTAAGACCTCCTGCCTGCAGGATAAGATCCTCGATAGTAGTATTCTCGGCAAACTTATAGGTACCGGGATATATAACCTCACCGCTAATTTTCAGGACCTGTTCGCCCTTCATATCCACCTTGCTGGGGACATAAAGCACATCGCCCTTCTTCAGAGGAATGTCAGCAACAGTACCATTCAGTATTCCGTCAATATCCACAGACACCATCTCTAATGTCATGTCTTCCTTTTCCCTATGCATGACAGCACGGTTACGGAAGGCATCCTCACGCAAACCTTCAGCTACCTGCAACAAACCACGTACAGTCTGAATCTCGCCGCCCAATTGGTACTGGCCTGCATGCTTGACGGCACCTCTCACCTCAACCATATTGTTATAGCGGGCAATTACGCTGTCCACATACAAAGAGTCACCATCCATAACATTGAAATTGCCCATTTGGAACTCGTCTATGGTGTACATACTGTATTCTTGCCCCGACTTACGGCTCAGTCTTACATTCTTGGTATATGCATCACCAGAGAGGCCTCCGGCATAACTGAGCAGTTGCTTTACCGTTTCTGAACGCTTCATCTCATAGAACATGGGGCGTTTAATCTTACCTCTCACGTTAACAAGACACTCATACGGTCCAACCTGAATGATATCATTGTCCTGCAGGCGGACATCGCCTTTCTGATTGCCGTTCAAAAGATAGTCATAAACATCAATGGTGGCAATCTGACGACCAGAGCGGTACACCTTGATGTTACGCAATGTACCAATCTCGCTGATACCTCCTGCTGCATACAGAGCATTAAAGGCACTGCTCAGACTGCTCAACGTATAGGTTCCTGGCATCACTACATCGCCAACTACCTGAACCTGAATACTGCGGGTATCACCCACAGAAAGGCTGAAGCTGCAATCCGAATAGAATCTTCCCAGATGGCTCTTAACGGTCTGGGTAGCCTGTTTTACTGTCAGACCTGCCAGTTTTATGGGACCTACGCCATCTATCACTATCACACCATCCGGTGAGATTGTTCCTTCAAAAGTCTGTTGGCTGGCTCCCCACACATCAATCACCACCTTATCACCGGCGCCCAACAAATAGTTGGACGGAGTAGCCATATTCTGATTGGGTTCAAAAGTCAGGAGCTTGTTGTTGAAGATATTCCTTCCGAACACCTGATTGTCGTTACGGAAATGATTCTGGTAATAAAGCAACGAGTCAATATCCATAAAGGAAATCTCCTCATTCATCTCGTTCTGACGATCAGTTCTGGACAATCTTCTCTCATCCATCTCCTCACGCTGAGAACGAATCATATAACCATTCTGCTGATTCAGTTTCTCCAGTGCCTTCTCCTTCTTGGTACGCATCCTACCGGCTGTATTATTGCCATTGGAGTTTGCCTCCTGCAAATCAACAGCTCCCAACTGGCTCTTCTGGGCTTCATATTTCTTCCTGATCTTTCTTAGCTGATCAACCGTAACACCCTTCTGGAGCAGTTTGGTAACGATAGTTTGCTGGTCAGAACCTTTCTGCTGCTCTTGCTGCACAAACTGAATAATCTGTCCCTCTGTCATAGACTGGGCGTAACCGTTAACAGAAACAGCCATCAACAACACAACAAAAACAATTTTGGAGAACACTCCGTATTTTGAAGTCATAACTTATGGTTTTATTATATTTTTATATAAAAACTGCACAACACGTTAAATTATTGCAAAATAACCTATTTTTTTTCTTTATCTCAACAAAAAGAGGATTATATTGTCTGAATATCAACCGAAAACAAAAAAAACGCCCGAACACTTGTCCAAGTCTGCAATTTTACCTACTTTTGCAGTCTATTAAGCATAAGCGCACCGGGGCTGACTGGATTTGACAGCAGGATGAGGTGTTGTGTAAGCACGCAGAGAGTTGGCAGCCGCTCTCTTTAATCAATGATTGCCAAAGATTATCTGGCGAAAACAACTACGCTCTCGCTGCCTAATCGAAGTACAGTAGATTACAGGCTTTATCTCGGCACCAGGTGCTGAGACGAGATGTCACTCTGGAGCTGTTGCTCCGAAGCATCCAGGCAAAGTGGCACAGCTAAATCGGGGATAGCTCATAATGGCCTCGCATTGTGGGTGAGATTTAGAGGATAAGGTGCAGATTGGTGGCCCAGGTCTTGTCTGCACTCGAAAACTGAAGGCTGGGATAAGCGTGTAGAAAGCACAGGACGTCCCTGTTTGGACGAGGGTTCAATCCCCTCCAGCTCCACTCATTAGTGAGGATAGGGAAAAGCAACTAAGATTAGTATGAAGTTGTATGCTAAGGTAATTGCCATATTAGCGTTGCCACTTATTTTTGTGGTTGCTTATGCATTATGCCCTATTCAATTACCGCCTCCAGGCTGGACATTAAGCAAATTAGAATTAAAAGCCTCCCCCACCCCCTCCAAAGGAGGGGAGACTTCACGAGACGTTTTGGACTCTATCTCCCCTCCTGAGAGGGCAGGGGGCAAGATGGGGGAGACTGCTCCTGACACAACAACCCAACGTATCCTCTTCTTTGGCGATTCTATGGCCGAAGGACTTGTGCGTCGTATGGCAGACTATGCGCAAGAGAACGGGCACCAGCTATCACGCGTCGTTTGGTACAACTCTACAACACAATTATGGGCAACATCTGACACGTTGCGTCATTACATCCGCAAGTACCGTCCGACTTTCTTTATGGTTTGCATAGGAGGGAACGAACAGTTCCTTAAGCGACCATTGGAGCGGGAGACCCATATTCGGAAGCTGATGAACATTATGGAAGGGAAGCCTTTCGTATGGATAGGCATTCCTACATGGAAAGGAGACACAGGATTTAACAACATGGTTCAACAATGCGTAGGACCAGAACGATACTTCGATAGTCGCCGACTTACCCTAAGACGTGGTTCAGACCATGTGCACCCCACCTTCGGAGCCGCCAGCCTGTGGATGGACAGCATAGCCGAATGGATGCAGGACAGATATAACATACAGATGCAGAAACCTTCCAAGAAGGCCACGCTAAAGTTCCCCCTTCACCTGCTACAACCGGTTAAGTAAAGCTCCCTTCCGCCCCCCGAAGGAGGGAGAAAATATTGAGAATTGAACATTAAGAATTGATAGTCTAACGTCTAACATCTAAAGCCTAGCGCCTAAATTATGATATTTACAAGCATTCATTTCTGGGCCGTCTTTATCGTCTTCTTAACGATATTTGCCCTCTTGCGCCGTTCCGCCCGAACGGGGATGATGCTCTATGTAACCATCATAAGTCTGGGATTCTTCTTCGTTGCCAACCACTGGCTCATGCAATTGCTACCTCTTACAGCGCTCATATCATGGTCGCTGACAAGGGTCATGAAGCAGTATGACGGTATCAAGCGCAAGGCCTTCCTGTGGATTATAATCCTATCGGATCTGGCACCACTGGCATACTTCAAATATGCAAATCTTGTGGTTTTCTGTCTAAACGGTCTCTTGGAAGGTAACTTCGCATTGCCAGACATAGCATTGCCCGTGGGCATCTCTTTCTACACGTTCCAAGCTATCAGCTATTCCATAGATGTATACAGAAGGAACTTTACCCTTAATGTCAGTTTCCTGGAATACATCTTCTATCTATCTTTCTTCCCCCTGCTATTTGCTGGACCCATCACACGGGCCGAGACTTTCTTCCCTCAGGTCCGCAGACACCAGCCTTTAAACGAGCGTTTGGCATACATGGGCCTATGGCTCATCATTCTGGGCATCCTCAAGAAAGCGGTAGTAGCTGATTACTTAGCGCAATATAACAACTGGATATTTGACTCTCCCCTCACCTACTCTGGCTTCGAGAATCTGATGGGACTGCTAGGTTTCTCTATGCAGATATACCTTGATTTCTCGGGCTATAGTGACATAAGCATTGGCATTGCAGCTTTGATGGGTATCCGCTTACGCGACAATTTCCGTTTCCCATATCAGAGCCTGAATGTTACGGAATTCTGGCGCCGCTGGCACATCTCACTTTCCACTTGGTTCCGCGATTACGTGTACATCCCTTTGGGAGGGAACAAAAAAGGCAAACTGCGCACAGGCATCCATTGCCTCATTACCCTGCTACTGGTGGGAATATGGCACGGGAGCAGCATCATGTTTGTCATCTGGGGTGCATTGCATGGTTTAGCTTTGGTGATACACAAGGCTTTCCAACGATGGCTCCGTCTGATTCCCGACACCTGGTACACTAAGCCTTTCTCCCTGTTAATCACCGCAACCTTTATTATATGTAGCTGGGTCGTTTTCCGTTCGCCAAATATGGATACAGCCATCATGCTCTTCAAACAAATACTCTCCGACTTCCGTCCCGAGAGTATCCCTGCGTTTTGGACTATGCGCTCAACATGGCTACTGATGCTGATTGTTTGTAGCCTTCTACTCTGCATTAAAGAAAGGTATTTCAACAGACTGATGATAAAATTCATCTACTCTCCCTGGCTTATGAAACTGCTGGCATTTGCATGTGCTGTTCAGTTGGTCATAGAGTTTCATAGCAGCAACATCACACCATTCCTGTATTACAACTTTTAAAGTGAAAAATGAAAAATGGGCGGCCCCTAAAAAGAAACGTTACAACGTTATAACGACATATCGTAATAACGAAACGGCCGCCAAAACGATAATAACGAAAAAGACTACTAAAATAGATTATAACAATTAATATAAACAAAAAATGACAGAATTACAACTTAAGTACGGATGCAATCCTAATCAGAAACCATCTCGCATTTACATGGAGGCAGGAGAGCTTCCCATCGAAGTATTGAACGGACGTCCTGGCTACATCAATTTCCTTGATGCACTGAACGCATGGCAGTTAGTAAAGGAGCTGAAGGCTGCAACAGGTCTGCCTGCCGCCGCCAGCTTCAAGCATGTCAGTCCTGCAGGTGCCGCTGTGGGTCTGCCCCTTACAGACACACTCCGTCACATCTACTTCGTTCCCGAAAGCATTGGCGAACTGAGTGCTCAGGCTTGTGCCTATGCCAGAGCCCGCGGTGCTGACCGTATGAGTAGCTATGGTGACTTTATTGCTCTCTCTGATTGCTGCGACAAAGCAACAGCTCTGCTCATCAAGCCCGAGGTAAGCGATGGCGTTATTGCTCCTGAGTTCACCGAGGAGGCATTGCAGATTCTACGTGAGAAACGTAAGGGAACCTACAACGTTATCAAGATTGATCCAACCTATAAACCCGAGCCTATTGAGCGCAAGCAAGTCTTTGGAATTACTTTCGAGCAGGGAAGAAACGAGGTCAAACTGGATGATCCCGCACTCTTCGAGAACATTCCAACACAGAACAAGAACTTCCCAGCAGACGCCAAGCGTGATCTTATCATTGCCCTCATCACCCTGAAGTACACTCAAAGTAATAGTGTATGCTATGTTAAGGATGGCCAGGCCATTGGTATCGGAGCTGGTCAGCAGAGTCGTATCCACTGTACCCGTCTGGCTGGTGGCAAGGCTGATATCTGGTGGTTACGTCAGAATCCCAAGGTAATGGCACTGCCCTTCCTGCCCAATATCCGTCGTGCCGACCGCGACAACACCATAGACATCTACATCAGCGATGATTATATGGACGTTCTGGCTGATGGCGAATGGCAGAAGTTCTTTACAGAGAAGCCTGAGCCTCTCACTCGCGAAGAGAAGAAAGAGTGGATAGCCAAGAACACAAATGTATGTCTGGGTAGCGATGCCTTCTTCCCCTTCGGTGATAATGTAGAACGTGCCCACAAGAGCGGTGTTCAGTACATAGCACAGGCAGGTGGCAGCGTCCGTGACGACCATGTTATTGACACTTGCGATAAGTACGGAATTGCCATGACCTTCACTGGCGTCCGTCTGTTCCACCATTAAAAAAGACCCACCCCTAGCCCCTCCCGTCAAGGAGGGGAGAGGGGGGAGGAAAATGGGAAGAGAAAAAGACCGGGAAACTGATGATTGACGAAATAAAGTGGGCGGCTTGTGACAGGTACTCTTTACTGAAAGGATTTGCCCGTCAGAACAGAAAAAATCCTACTGATGCTGAAATTATTCTTTGGCAACACATAAGAGGAAAGAATTTAAAAACAAAGTTCTTCCGACAATATATCATTGCCGACTACATAGTAGATTTTGTTTCTTTAGAATCAAACCTTATTATTGAAGTAGATGGTGCATACCATTCCGAATACGAACAGCTACTATATGACAAAGATCGTACCCGCCGTCTTGAATCCTTAGGCTTTAAAGTAATCCGCTTCACAAATAACGAGGTCTTTTTTCAGACAGAACATGTATTAGAAATCATTAAAAAAGAACTATATGAAAAAAAATGATAATCTCCCCTCCTTGACGGGAGGGGGCGGGGGTGGGTCTGATGACATTGCTTCTGTTATTCTTAATGGTATCACCTTCAAAGCGGGTTCTAAGGGCGACAAGAAAAAGAAAGAGGAGCCCAAGGTAAAAACCAAAGCCAAGAAGAAGCAGTATATTACCGGAGCTCACGGCAGCGGCTCAGCAAAGATGAAAGCCGACATCCGCAGGAAACGTGCAAACAGACACAAATAAGAAAAAAGGGGAGAGTAAAAGCTCTCCTTTTTTTATTCGTAGGAGAAAATACAGGATATAGGAACTCATACATATATATTATAAGGTTAAAAATATACGAAAACACTTCCGTAATAAAGGGAAAAAACGTATTTTTGCACAATGAGAGCACAATAAGACTGCTTTTGCCAGTCTTACGTTAAACTTAAACTGAACAACACAACAACTAAAGACATCAATATAACCTTAAATATTTTTTTAACAAAATGAGAAAGATTTTTACTTCCGTATTCCTTGTCGGTCTACTGGGCATGGCATGGAATAGTGCATGGGCGCAGGATGACGGTCGCCTCTCGTTCGGCGTCATCTCCGACATTCACATTGAAAACAACACAGGACAGGGTGCCATGTACAAGGTGCCCAGAGCATTGAAGAACCTGACATCACACAAACCCCTGGATGCCATAGCCATAGTAGGCGATGTGGCAAACGCAGGAAAAGCCGATGAATACGAGAAGGTTGCAAGTGTCTTCAAGGATGCTTCTAACTTCACCAACCCCGTGGGTACTTTGTTCTTCATGATGGGTAACCATGACAATGTAAACGCCCAGGGAACAAAGAACTATCAGGAAGGTCTGAAGGACTTTAATGGCGGCGAGGATTACCCCTTGCATCAGTACAAGGTTATCAAGGGCTATCCTTTCATCACCATCAGTATGCGCACCAGTTCCAGCAATGACACAGGTAATGATGCTACAGGAAAAGCAGCTTATCCCGAGGATGTAGTACAGCAACTGGAGGCATGGATGGAGCAGGCCAGTAAGGAATGTCCTGGGAAACCCATCTTTGTATTCACCCACGTTCCTCCCCGCTGGACAGTCTTTGGTTCATGGCCTGAATATGAGAATGGCAATGCCTGGGCCATGAAGGTACTGAACCCTGTGCTGAACAAATACCCACAGGCTGTAGTGTTTGCCGGACACAGCCACTACCCCCTAGGTGACCCCCGCAGCATTCACCAGGGTGCCAATCCCAATTCAGAACGTCAGAACTACTATACCGTTGTCAATACAGCCAGTACAACTTATTCCGAGATTAACCCCGGAGAGGTTGACGCAGGTACGCACCCCGCTGGATACGCTAATATTACAGAGGGACTGATTGTCAACGAACTGGAAAACGGTGATATTGAAATCTGCAGATACGACACCTACCGCAATCTGGAAATCTGTGCTGAACACCGTTGGGTACTGAAGGCTCCGTTTGACGGTTCTAAATTTGAGTATGCCGACATCCGCGATGCCGACGACAACCCAAACAATGTCCCCCTTTGGAACGGACTGCCAGCTCCTGTGTTCAGCAAGAGTGCCCAGATTACTGTAAATTCTATGGCTTATGACGCAACAGTCCTTCTGCCTCAGGCTACAGACAACGAGTGCGTGTTCCGCTATCGTGTACGTCTCAGCAAAAACGGTCTGGTTCTCTCTGAAAAGTTCATCTTCTCGCAGTTCTATCTGAACACTGATATGCCCAACCCTCTGCAGTATTACATTCCCAACCTGAAACCTGATACTGAGTATGAATTGGAAGTAGTAGCTTATGACTCCTACAACAATGCCTCAATACCTCTTACCACAACCTTCAAGACTCCCGTTGTTGGTGATGACAATGTGATTTCAGCACCTGATGGACAATGGAAGTTCGAGGATGGTAGCAACCTATTGAAGCCCGAGCAAGGGAACCTGTCATTACAACCCTGCATAGTAGGTACGAAACAGATTAGCGTTTCCGAGAGCTTGGAGGAGGCTGGCATCCAGACAACAGAAGGTCCTTCTGCTGATAACAATGCTATTCTGGTTCCCAAAAACGCAGCTCTGAAGTTGAACCGCACAAACGAAGAATCCACCAAGAACTACACCATCATGATGGATATAAAGATGAAGGATGCAAATCCCTATAACGGTTTATTACAGACCAACATCTCCAACTCCAACGATGGCGACATGTTTGTGTCAAAGAACATGATTGGTATTAATGCCATAGGTGGTTACTTTGGCGAAATCAAGAACGATACATGGTACCGCATTGTTATGACAAACCGTGATGGCAAGATATGCGTCTATGTTGACGGCGAAAAAGTCCTTGACAAGAACAACTCTGATGCACGCTGGGTGCTTGACCCATGGGGATTCTACCTATTCTGCGACGATGATGGAGAGATGACGGATACGGAAGTCTCTGAGGTTGCTTTCTGGGAAAAAGGCTTATCAGACAATCAGGTAAGAGCACTCTGCGGATTGGAAGCTATTCCCGAGGAAGAGGAAGAGGCGTATCTGAACGTTAAGACTTCTAACGTTAGACTAGTGAACGAACAGGAATTCGCCATTACCGTGGATGCCAACGTATGCTTCAAATTCGAACTTCCTGATTGGATAGAGCCTGTAGACGATACACCTTTTCTGGGTGAGAATACATATACTTTCCGTGCCAATCCCCAGGAGATGAATGAGCGTTGCTCTGACATCATCACCATAAGCGGCGAGGGTGTTGAGAGTCAGGTGGTAGAGGTTGTTGCTTATATGGGCGACGATATCCCTGAAGTATCGGGACTCTGGTCGTTTGACAATACGTCAAACTTACTGGACGGAAGCGGGTATCCTGCTATATTACGTGGTGCCATCAAAGGTAGCGAGGGTCCTGAGATTACCTCAGACTTGGCTTCTGCCAATATTACGCCCGCCGCAGGTCCTACCGAGGAGAACGGTGCTATCGCCGTGCCCAAAGACTCGTATCTGTGGTTCCTGCCCAATACAGATAGCGAGGTACTACGCGACTACACAATCCTCTTTGATATTAAGCCCGCTAACCTGCAAGGCTACAAGGCTCTATTCCAGGCAGACGCCAAGAATGCAACAGACGCAGGACTCTTCTTCAAGAACAACCAGGTAGGTCTGGGCGGTTCCATTGGATATGTAGGAAACTTGCAACAAGACAAGTGGTACAGACTGCTATATGTTGTCAAGAACAGTAGGGCTATTCTGTATCTTGACGGCGAGAAGGTTGGCGAATCCTCTGCTTCCAAAGATATCTGGACAATTACGAAAGAAGCTCTTCTCTTTGCCGACAACGATGGAGAAGAAGGTCCCCTTGACGTGGCAGGAATCCGCTTCTGGGATCTGCCCCTTTCTCCAACTCATGCCAAGAGACTGGGTGATGTCTTCAAGGATGCCGAAGAGTACTTCAAAGTACAGACACAAGGCATACGCCTTATCAACCAGAACGATTTCACCATCTCTGTCAATTCCAATGTTCCTTTCACCTTCGACCTCCCAGATTGGGTTGAGCCAGTTGACACAACATTCTTCAGCGGAGAGAAAGAATACATCTTCCGTGCTGCTTCCCTTGAAGAAATCGGGCGCCGAAGCGCAACTATTGCAGTCAGCGCAGAATACTTTGATACGCAGGAAGTACCTGTCCTCCAGATTAACATGGGCGAAGAATTGCCGGAAAGCACAGGTTGCTGGACATTCGATGACCCTGCCAACCTTACGGCCGGTACAGGTACAGCCACCATAAAGGCAGCATTCAAAACAGATGAAGGTCCTCAGACCACAGAAGATCCATCAGAGGCAGGAATAGAAACCGTAGAAGGTCCATCAGAAAAGAACAAAGCCGTAAGCATGCCTGTTCCCGCATACCTCATGCTCTATAACAATACAGGATTCTCTGAGTTGACGGATTACACGCTTCTCCTTGACGTCAAGCCCTTTGGTTTGAACGGCTATTATGCCCTATTACAGACTAATCCACGTAACGAGACAGACGGATGTTTCTTTATCAAGGACAACATGATTGGACTCAACAACAACGGATTAGGATATCACGGAATCATGCAGAAAGGCAAGTGGCACCGCATAGTCTTTGTTGTAAAGGCCGGATATGCTTATGCATATCTCGACGGAAAGTTAGTCGGTCAGAGTACCAGCCCCAACTTCACATTATGGACTATGCACCCTCAGGCACTTCTCTTTGCCGATGATAATGACGAAGACGGCTATAACGAGATTGCCGAAGTCCGTTTCTGGGACGTTCCTCTTACTGACGAACACGTCAAGACCCTTGGAGCAGTCGACCAGGAGTGGGAAGACGACCCCATGGAAGAGCCCATCAGCGTCTGGACCTTCGATGATGCCACCAACCCGCTGGCAGGCTCAGGAACAGCCACGTTGCGTGCAGCAGTCAAGGGAGCAGAAGGACCTGAAGCAACAGAAGACCTGAAAGCTGCCGGCATTGCTCCCATAACAGGTCCCACTGGCAGCAATGGTGCTATCACCGTTCCTATCAACAGCTATCTGCAATTCGCCCATAATCAAGAGGAAGATCAGAAGACCTTCACCTTTATGATGGATATTCGTCCCAAGAACATTGTCATTTACAATGCACTCTTCCAGAGTCATGTTCAGAACAACAAGGACGCTTGCCTCTTTATCAACAAGAAGCAGTTGGGTGTCAACTCCAATGGTCTGGGTTATGGCGGTACCCTGGAAGAAGGCAAATGGCATCGTATCATCTTTGTTGTGGACAACTGCAAAATTACCACCTACCTTGACGGTAACAGAATTGGAAGTTCCAGCTCAGCAAATGAAGACAAGTGGATACTTCACGATTTAGCCTATTTCTTTGCCGATGAAGATGGCGAGGAAGGTGTTGTTGACATTGCCGAACTACGTTATTGGAACATTCCACTTGAAGGCATCTATGCTCAGCAGTTAGGTGGTGTAGAGGCCAATGATGAAGAAGTTGGAATAGACAGACCCACCCCCAACCCCTCCCGTAATGGAGGGGAGATCTACGACCTTGCAGGTCGGAAGGTGCAAGGAGCAAGGAGCAAGGGGCAAGAGGATTCTTCAATGTTCCATGTTCAATGTTCCATGTTCAATGGACTTAAGAAGGGGCTTTACATCATGAACGGCAAGAAGATTCTGGTAAAGTAAACATTTAGGGGATGCTCCCCGAAATTACATCTAAAAAAAATGCCACACTTCAAAAAGAGGTGTGGCATTTGTTATATATATAAGCAGTAAGTTGTTACTTCTTCTTTGTTGCGGTGGATTTCTTTGTGGTAGTAGACTTCTTGGTAGTTGTAGTCGTCTTCTTCTGAGCAGTTTCAACAGGAGGTGTGTAGTACTTGACGGCCTCGGGCATCAGCTTCTGCAGGTTAGCCAAGCGTTTCTCGTCAGAGGGATGGTCGCTGAACAGTTCGCTCTTATTGCTGCCGCCACCTAACTGAGCCATACGCTGCCAGAAAGGTATTGCCAACTGTGGATCATAACCAGCCATTGCAGCAAAGATAAGACCCAGATGGTCGGCTTCCGTCTCGTTGTCACGTGAATACTTCAGGTTGGCAAAGTTAAAACCTATCTGTCCTACCATGTCAAGCAGTGAGGCTGTGTTACCCAAACCTTTTACCTGTGCCACCTGTGATGCTACGGCACCACCAATCTGAGCGGCATACTGCTGACGCATCTGCTTAGACAGCTGCTCAGCAGAATGTTTGGCAACGGCGTGCGCAATTTCATGTCCAAGCACTATGGCCAGTCCAGTCTCGTCTTGTGTTACGGGCAGAATGCCTTCATAGACAACAATCTTACCGCCAGGCATGCAGAAGGCATTCACCTGATTGTCAGCAACAAGATTGAACTCCCACTTGAAGTTCTGCAGTTCGCTGGCGTACCCGTTGTTGTTTAGGTAAGTCTCTACGGCAGTAGCCAGACGCTGTCCTACGCGCTTCACCATAGCGGTGTTGTTCTGGTTGGCAGATAGCTTAGCCCCCTTCATGTAATCCTGATACTGCTGAGAGCTGAGACTCAGTACTTGTGCATCGTCCACAAGCAGACGTGTCTTCCTACCCGTAATGGGTACTGTGTTAGTTGTGCCACAGGCTGCAGTTAGCAGCATAAGGGCCATAACAAACAATGATTTAATTGTTTTCATTTTCACTTCAATATTTATGTTTTACAATTTATGACTTCAGTTCCTTTTCTCTGTTAAGGTTTCCTACTTTCCAGATTCTGGTATCAACCAGAAACTGAAAACGCGGTCTTCATACTTTACACGATACTGGGGCCGGGCCTGCGCATCCTTGTTCCAAGAGTTAATGCCTCCTACGCCTGTTTGCAACATATCCAGTGAGAGCTCTGTGTACTTTGACTTTGGTACCTGCGGAGAGTGACGCTGATCTTTTTTCTGTCCCTCATCCAGGTCTATAATATTATAATGTAGGGCGGAAGCAGTGAAAGGTTCGCATGACTGGATGCGGAGTCCGAAGCTGGCCCCCTGCCCGCTCCCTCTTGGGGGAGTGCTTTGACGCCACCAGCGGATGTCGGTCTTGGTACCTGTCTCCTGCGGACGGATGTAGGGGAAGAACTGATCATCGGCACTCTGTCCGTACTTGCTGATGAACATACATTCTTTGCGGTCGGCATAGTTCTCTATCGGACCACGACCGTAATAAGTGCTTTGGTCATAATTGTATGGCATATCCATGACAACACCAAAGCGGAACATGTCACTGACCTCAGCACCAGCCGTAGTGGTCATCTGCTCGGATACATAAATGGCACCGCCTTCCTTGATGAGATAAGTCATCATAAGCTGGGCCTTTACGTCTGGCATATCATATATAGCCTTAACCGTTACCTGATTCTGCTTCTTGTTTTGCACGGCAGAAAGCGATGTGAGCTTCATCTCGGGATTGCGCCAAACTTTCATGCTCTCGTTCAGACCAGCCCCCATATCGTTATCGGTAACAGCACGCCAGAAGTTGGGATGCAATGTACCGCCTTCGCCCAAGAGATTATTGCCCAGAACATTGTATTGTTTCAGAAGTCCTGTCTGACGGTCGAAATTGACGGTGAAGTTAGCGTTCGAGATAGTAATGGCATCAGTTCCTTTCTTGTCTGCAATCTTTATCTTTGATGCTGTAGCAGTAGGCAGAACGCAAGATTTGTGTCCGTAAGGGCGTACTGTCAACTGGTTATAAGCTACCATCTGGCCTGCCCTCATGAGAGGTTCTGCACTCTTCAGCCTGAAGCGGATGTTGAGCAGAATCTCTGCAGAATCGTCTTTGATATTCTCTGTCGTAAAGGGGATTGTATAGACCTTTGTCTGCTGTGGTGCTACATCCAGATCGGCTATCATGCCCTGCTGAGCAAGGTTGCCGTCAACCATTAGCTGCCAGTCAAGCTGGTAGTTGCTTAGGTCACGGAAGAAGTTCTCGTTATAAACATCAATTTTGATGGAATCACATTGTGAATTATGAATTATGAATTGTGAATTAGCCTTCGCCCAAATGTTCTGGTACTGGTAGGCCACCTCATAAGCATGAGGATTCAGCTGGCGATCGGGACCTATGATACCGTTGCAGTTGAAATTGTTATCAGACGGGTCGTAGTTATTGTAGTCGCCACCATAGGTATAGTCAATCTTGTTCAGCTCGGGATACGAAAGATTGCTAATGCGGTTCAGCTCGTCAAGGGACCTCCTAGCCCCCTTTAGGGGGAATCTATGCAGTGCCTGATCCACAAAGTCCCAGATGTAGCCGCCCTGATACTTCGGGTACTTGCGGATAAGCTCCCAATACTCCTTCAGGCCGCCGCTGGAGTTACCCATTGTGTGGTTATATTCGCACTGGATGAGTGGCTTCTGGAAATTGTCGTCCTTGCAATAGTTTTCACAGCTCCAAGGAGTGTAGTACATCGGACAGAAGATGTCGGTGTTGCGGCCTTCGCGATGTGCCTGTTCCCATTGGCAGGGACGGCTCTTGTCCTCAGCCTTTATCCAATCGTAGGCAGCCTCGAAGTTGGGTCCGTTCACGGTCTCGTTACCCAGTGACCATACAATGATGGCGGGATGATTGAAGTGCGAGCGCACGTTGTTCTGGTTGCGCTCCAGAATCTGCTGGGCAAAGAGCGGCTTCTTGGCCTCGGCATCCTTGCCGTAGCCGAAGCCGTGACTCTCCTGGTTGGCCTCGGCAGTCAGATAGATGCCGTACTCGTCGCAGAGGTCGTACCAAACGGGATCGTCGGGATAGTGGCAGGTGCGGACAGCATTGATGTTGAGGCGCTTCATGATTTGAATGTCCTGAATCATTCGCTCACGGCTTACCACATAGCCACCATCGGGGTCCAGTTCGTGGCGGTCAGCACCCTTGATGAGTACGGGCTTGCCGTTCACCAGCAACTGAGCGTTCTTGATTTCCACACGACGGAAGCCTACCTTCTGGGTAATGACTTCTGTCACCATAGGCGCCTTTTTCATTATAAATTCGCGACCAACTAATTTGAGGTCAGGATTAGTAATAGCCTTGACAACGAGTGTGTATAAGTATGGAGTTTCGGCCGTCCAATGTTTAATGTCAAGGTTGGGAATTACACACTTTCCGCTTGACGCTATGGGTATTGTGGATACTTTTTTGCCTTCAGCATCCAACAACTCCAGTTTTATACTGATGTTTTCTGGTGGAAAGTAACCTATCACTTCCAATATCCCCTTATCATAGTTGTCATCCAGTGTCGCATTGATGCGCAGGTCATCTACATGGTAATTTTTGTCACGGGCATAGAGATACGAGTCGCGAGCCACACCCGAGAGGCGCCAAAAGTCCTGATCCTCGCACCAAGAACCGTCGCACCAACGGAACACCTGGAAGGCAATGAGGTTCTCTTCGCCTGCCTTCACGAATGGGGTAATATCAAACTCCGTTGCCACCTTCGAATCCTCGGAATAGCCAACGAACTGACCGTTCACATAGAGGTAGATACAAGACGTGACCGAACCGAATCGGGCCACCACCTGCTTGCCGTTCCAGTCGGCTGGGATGCGGAACGAACGACGATAGGAGCCCACGTGATTGTCCTTTGTGGGAACCTGTGGAGGTTTCTGGTCGAAGTGTCCGCGCCAGGCAAAGCCAGAGTTTACATATTCGGCATCGCCGTAGCCGTTCAGTTCCCACATACCGGGCACGGGCATTGTTCCCCAAGAGGAGTCATCAAGGTCGGTCTTGAAGAAATCGGTAGGACGCTGATCGGCATTCTCTACCCAGTTGAATTTCCAGTTGCCGTGCAACGACAGGAAATTCTTGGACTTCGTCATATCGCCCTTTAGGGCCACTTCTTCGTTCTCGTAAGCAAAGAACGTGGTGCGGACAGGCAAACGGTTTACATTGTTAACTTCCATATCATGCCACTCGGTCATAGAGGGCATTGCCACACGCTGTGCGTTGGCATTCATTGCCATGCTCAAAAGAGCGGCCAGAAGGATTACACTTTTTTTCATTATATATATGATAGTTGGTTATATCTGTTTTGGAAAATACTGATTAAACAATTGGCACAGCGTAGCCTCATCATCAATGATATCCTGCAACTGCCTTAGGCGTTGTGCATTGGGAGAGTCTTCGAACCATAGATGCAGATAGCCATTTCGGCCATATTTTTCGCGCAAATGCGAAAGCATACGCCGGTAATGGCCCTCCCTGTCCAGTTCTGGGTAATGGTCGATGCCATACTGAATGGTTCTGCGTATGATGGTATCTGCCTCAATGAAGCGATCTGCCTCCGCCACAATGCGACCATAGATAGTACGTGGCTCATGACCGGAAGAGGCCCGATGATCTTCGGCTGCATCGGCCATAATATTGATTTGTTCCTCTGTAAACCACTGTCGTAATGTCTGGTCGGCCCTGATGATTCTTGCCGACACCTCATGGTGATGCTCACGACCTTCGCACAGACCGGTATCATGGTAAGCTGCAATGGCATAGGCCATATCAGCATCAGCCCCTAACTTCTCTGCCAACTCCAGGCTCTGATGGATAACCATCTGCACATGGTCGCGCTGATGTGCCTTGTCGAACCCGTCATACCTGGGTATGATGTGTTGTTCTACATACTCCTGAAGTTCTTTATTGATGGTCATATTGAATGTACCTCCATTATCCGGTTTGTACCTGCGAATTCACTTAATCGGGCGTAAATATACCTATTTTTTTCAGATAAATTTGGAAAATATCCCACATACTTGTACCTTTGAGACAAATTTTAGCATTTAACATGTAAATAACAGACATGAAACTGACAGAGAGGCAAAAGTAATATCATGGAAATAGAGAAAATTTCAGAAAGAATTAAGATATTCTTCAATATCCTGCCGGACAAAGAGAACGAACAGGAAATCATTGCCCAGATTAGCAGCGGCGTATCCTTTAGGGGAGCTAACCTGTGGGTACTTATTTTTGCTATCTTTATTGCTTCGTTGGGATTGAACGTCAACTCTACGGCAGTCATCATAGGCGCCATGTTGATATCTCCACTGATGGGGCCCATCATAGGCATGGGACTGGCAGTAGGCATCAACGACCTTGACTTGCTGAAACGTTCAGCCAAGAACTATGGTGTAGCAACTCTGATCAGTGTGCTCACGGCAACCGTCTATTTCCTGATTTCGCCCCTCAGCGAGGCTCAGTCCGAACTCCT
Source organism: Bacteroidaceae bacterium (assembly GCA_017619585.1). The sequence goes on along the minus strand of JAFZSA010000037.1, from coordinate 29,932 downwards.
GGCCCGCACCTCTCCTACCTTATATGACGTACTCATAGCCTTTTGCGGTGGAGCTGCCGGTATCATAGCCCTTTGTACACGAGGTAAGGGTAACGTCATCCCTGGTGTAGCCATCGCAACAGCTCTGATGCCCCCTCTTTGTACGGCAGGTTTCGGATTAGCAACAGGACATTGGCTATACTTCCTTGGTGCCTTCTACCTATTCTTCATCAATACGGTATTCATTGCCCTTGCCACCTTCTGTGGAGTCAGACTCCTACAGTTTAGCCAGCATGAATTTGTTTCATCCGCACGTGCCGTAAAGGCGCGCCGCATCATGATGGTACTGGTTGTCGTAACCATGCTACCAGCGGCCTACATGACTATCCGTATCGTCCAGCAGAGCGTTTTCAACAACAATGTCAACCGTTTCGTCAAGGCTGAGTTGCAACAGCTTGGCACGCAAATCATATCCAGTAGCGTTGACAAGGACAGTCTGAAACTACGCATTGTTGCCGTAGGACGCGAGATATCAGAAGCCCACCAGCAAGAGGCACAGAAGAGAATGGAGTTCTACGGACTGAATGGTTTCGAGCTAAGGGTGATTCAAGGTGCACAGTCTGATAGTCTGATGCTACTGAACAACGAGCTGACAGCCATGAACACCAGTAGGAAAACAGAACGCCAACAACTGATAAATCTGACAGCACAAGTCAATTCACTCAATTCCCAATTAGAAGAATATACTCGCTACGAAGCACTCTCCAAGGATGTGGAAAACGAGTTAGAAACTCTTTTTCCAGAAGTCAACTCGTTAAGCCTTGCCCGTGTATCCCATACCAGCAAAGATACAACAGCCGTAACCCACTATGTTGCAGCTATCATAGGAACCGCCCATGCCAAACCACTACCAAAGGAAGATGTTCGCAAGTTGCACGAATGGCTGCAAGTAAGAATCAAGGCCGACAGCCTGATTGTAGTAAACTCCGTACAATAAAGAGAGAACAAACAAGTACTGCGTTTTTATAATTTAACCCCAAAAACTCAATATACTATGTTTACTGATAATAAATTATATGTGGCACATGGTCAGAACGGGCCGATATGCCTTTGCGGAAAGATGGCAAACCGTCACGGCCTGATAGCCGGAGCTACCGGTACGGGCAAGACCGTTACCCTGCAAGTGCTGGCCGAGACATTCTCACAAGCCGGTGTTCCCTGCTTTATGGCCGATATGAAGGGCGACCTGTCAGGTATCAGTCAGACTGGACAGATGTCTAGTTTTATCGAGAAACGTTGCGCTGAGTTCGGCATAGAGAATCCATCGTTCCAAGGTAGCCCCGTCTGCTTCTATGATGTATTCGGAGAGAAGGGACACCCCATGCGCACTACCATCTCCAACATGGGCCCCGACCTATTGTCGCGCCTCATGGAACTGAACGAGACACAAACTGGTGTGATGACCATCCTCTTTAAGGTAGCAGACGAACGCGGACTGCTGTTATTGGATTTGAAAGACCTGCGTTCCATGCTCACCTATATCTCAGACCATGCTTCGGAACTAACCAAGCAGTATGGCAATGTATCCAGTGCCAGCGTAGGAGCTATTCAGCGAGCTCTTCTCAGACTGGAGGACCAGGGGGCCGACAAGTTCTTCGGAGAACCTGCCTTTGATATTATGGACCTGCTCCAATGCAGAGCCGACGGCAAGGGCATCATGAATGTGCTGGCTGCTGACAAGCTGATGCTCAACCCCAAACTCTACTCCACCTTCCTGCTGTGGCTATTGTCCGACCTCTATGTCAGACTGCCGGAAGTAGGTGACCAAGAGCTGCCCCGTCTGGTATTCTTCTTCGACGAGGCTCACACCCTCTTCACCGATACCCCCAAGAGCCTGGTGGACAAGATTGAACAGGTGGTGCGCCTCATCCGCAGTAAGGGCGTAGGCGTTTACTTTGTGACACAGAATCCCACCGATATACCCGACTCCGTATTAGCACAGTTAGGTAATCGCGTACAACATGCCCTACGTGCCTTCACTCCCAAAGAGCAGAAGAATGTCAGGGCTGCCGCAGAGACCTTCCGTGCCAACCCCGACTTTAAGACCGAGGATGCCATCATGGAATTGGGAACAGGCGAGGCTCTTGTATCCTTCCTTGACGAAAAAGGTACGCCCACCATTGTTGAACGGGCCAAGATTCTGTTCCCGCTCAGTCAGATTGGTGCCATCACCGATGCACAACGCGACCAGATTATCAAGTCATCACGCATCTTCGGCAAGTATGACACAATGATTGATCGCGAGAGTGCCTTCGAGGTGCTGAAGACCCCCTCTGACTCCCCCTCTAAGGGGAGCAAAGAAAAAGAAAACCTCCCCATAGAGGAGGAGGCAGGGAGAGGGTCCGCAACTAAAAAGAAATCCTTCTTCGGCAAGATTCTGGGAGCCGTCATCACCAGTGTCACAGCTGCCTTGGGAACATACGTGGCCAATACCGTTACTGGCAGCAAGAGTCGGTCTAAGGATTCTATCGGCAAGAAAATAACCAAGACCACAGTCAGCACAGCTACACGTACAGCAACCCGCGAGCTCACTCGTAGCATCTTAGGCAATCTGACCAAATGAGAAAAAACGCCCTTTTCCTGTTGACAATAGCAGCTCTGACAGCTACCGCCCAGAACCCCATAGTACAGACGTGGTTTACTACAGACCCCGCTCCTCTGAGCTATGGCAATAAGATGTACGTCTATGTAGGACACGATGAAGACAAGGCAGATTTCTTCTGGATGTACGACTGGCGCATCTATTCCAGTAGCGATATGGTAAACTGGACGGACCACGGTCAGCAACTGAGCCTGAGTAGCTTCAGCTGGGCTGATGATCGTGCATGGGCGGCACAAACCGTAGAGCGCAACGGCAAGTTCTATTGGTACGTATGCGCCCATTCCAAGTTAGCTGGCGGCATGGCCATAGGTGTAGCGGTCAGCGACTCGCCCACAGGACCTTTCCGTGATGCCATAGGGAAGCCACTCTTCGATAACGGTTCATGGGACAATATAGACCCTACGGTGCTCATTGATGATGATGGGCAGGCATGGATTATGTGGGGCAATCCCCGTGTTTACTATGCCAAGCTGAACAAGGATATGATTTCCCTGGACGGCGAGGTAAAGACCCTTGACATGACGGAGCAGGCTTTCGGCGGCCCCGTTATGAACGAACGTGAGAAAGACAAGCAATACAAGGACTCATATGTAGAGGGTCCATGGATTATGAAACGACAAGGTCTTTATTACCTCTTATATGCCGCAGGTGGTGTCCCCGAACATATCGCATACAGCACAGCACCCTCGCCCGAGGGACCCTGGACCTACCAAGGTCCTATCATGCCGTTAGAGGATACAAAGTCCTTCACTAACCATTGCGGCATTGCCCAGCATAAGGGACATAACTACTTCTTCTACCATACGGGCAAGCTGCCTGGCGGAGGAGGGTTCGGTCGTTCTGTTGCCATAGAGGAGTTTCAGTTCAACAAGGATGGTTCCTTCCCCATCATCCATCACACCGATGAAGGCGTGCGTCCTATAGGAACCCTCAACCCATACCAGCGTACCGAGGCAGAGACAATTGCATGGGCGGTAGGCGTCAAGACCGAGAACAACCGTAAGTCAGGCGTCTATGTAAGCGAAATCCACAATGGCGATTACATCAAGGTACGCGAGGTGGACTTCGGTTCCTCCTCACCTTCAGACTTCACAGTCTGTGCGGCATCAGCACTGCAAGGCGGTCAGATAGAGGTTAGGCTGGACAGTTTGGGCAGCCAGAACATTGCCGTTGCAACGGTTCCCAATACAGGAGACTGGGAGAAATGGCAGAAAGTACGCACCGCTGTAACTCAGAAAGTCACAGGAAAGCACGATGTTTTCTTTGTTTTCAAAGGCTACAAGGGAACCAAGCTATTCAATCTGGACTGGTGGAAGTTCGATTGAGAAGTAGAAACCCCACCCCGACCCTCCCGGGGGAGGGGGGGAGTTGATTAGGGATTAGAGAAACTATGAATTATGAACTATGAAACGGAGCTGACCATAATGGCCAGCTCCGTTTGTTATCTTAAAGTATCATTATACCGTTGATATTGCGTCCTGTATTGATGGTGTCGCGCCGGGCGCTATAGAAATGAGGGCTAATGAGGGTATCGACATCGGAAACCTGAATGTCTGTGATGCCGTTGTTCTCCAGTAGCCAGCGGTTAGCATCCTTCAGGTTGATATGCCACTTGTCATAACGCTTGGCTAAGCGCTGCATGGGAAAACCAGCCTGAAGGAATTGTTCATAGACTTCGTCTCCCACCTCGAAACTCTCCAATGAGATGCCAGGACCTATAATAGCGGAGAGGTCTTCTGCCCTACTCTGCATCTGCTGGAGTGTCTTCTCCACTATACGTCCTACCGTGCCACGCCAACCGGCATGAATGGCGGCAATGCGGTGCTGACGCTTGTCAAAAAGAAGAACAGGGATGCAGTCAGCTGTCTTGACGGCTATGCAAAGTCCCGCCTTGTCTGTAATGACTGCATCGGTATCAGGCACCTCGCCAAAGGTATCCACCCAGCACACATTGGTGCTGTGTGTCTGCCGGGGAATCATGATGCTGGTGGAAGGAATCTGCAGGGACTCACCACTAAGCCCGGTCTGACGTGCATCAATACCAGGTTCTGTTCCATGTACGCCCTTTCCTACGGAAAAGGCAAGCAACCAAGAAGGTGTGGGATAAATCATTCGTCTTCGTACTCGAAGTCTTCCAAATCCTCAACATCCTCGATGTCTTCCTCATCGATGAACTCTATCTCCTCATCCTCGCCTTCATCTTCCATCTCGGAACGCAGCCAGGCAAGGTCTTTATTGCGGTGTACAAGGGTCTCCTGCTGCGAAATGGCCTGTAGCTTGTTGCTCTCGCTGTTGAGAGCCTTCCAGAGGACATCCTTCAGTTCTGACAATCCCTTATTGGCAACTGCACTGATGAAGACGTGCGGCAGATCGTCTGGCAAATCCTCAGAGAGCATCTGCTGCAATTCCTCGTCCAGCAAGTCGGTCTTGGTAATAGCCAAAACACGCTGTTTATCCAGCAACTCCGGGTTAAAGGTCTTCACCTCGTTCAGAAGAATCTCATATTCCTTGCGGATGTCATCCGTATCGCCCGGCACCATGAAGAGCAACAGAGAGTTACGCTCTATGTGGCGCAGGAAGCGAAGACCCAGTCCACGACCTTCGGCAGCCCCCTCTATGATACCTGGGATGTCTGCCATAACGAACGATTGTCCGTCGCGATATGAGACAATGCCCAAAGAGGGCTCCAAAGTAGTAAATGGGTAACCGGCAATCTTGGGACGGGCACTGCTCAATGCACTCAGCAAGGTACTCTTGCCGGCGTTGGGGAAACCTACCAGACCCACATCGGCCAGTAACTTCAACTCCAGGATGATGGTCAGCTCACGCATAGGCTCACCAGGCTGTGCAAAACGTGGTGCCTGATTGGTGCTGGTGGCAAAGTGCTTGTTGCCCAAGCCACCACGACCGCCCTTGAGGAGCATCACTACCTGACCGTCTTCTGTTACATCGCAGATATATTCGCCCGTCTCAGCATTATAGACTACGGTTCCGCAAGGAACGTCTATGTAACGATCCTCGCCATCAGCTCCTGTGCTACCGCTCTTACCGCCATTGCCGCCATGGGTAGCAAAGACATGACGCTCATAGCGCAGGTGCAGCAACGTCCAGTAATTATGGTTACCACGCAGGAACACGTGACCACCACGACCGCCGTCGCCACCGTCAGGACCGCCATTTGGAATGTACTTGGCCCTGTGCATATGCATAGATCCGCGACCGCCCTTACCAGAGCGGCAGCAGATCTTTACGTAGTCTACAAAATTGCTTTCTGCCATCTATTTTACTTCAAAGTATCCAGGAAGGCAAAGATATTAGCCAGCATCTGCTCCTTGCTGCCTTCCCATGTGAATGTATGGCGGATGCCTTCCTTCTGGAACCATGCTGCCAAAGGCTCTGTCTGACTGTGATAAACAGCGAAACGCTTCTTGATAGTCTCCTCGTTATCATCAGCACGACCCTGCTCGATGGCACGGTTCAGCAAACGCTTCATCAGTGTATCCTCGTCAACAACCAGCTCAATCATCACGCCCATATCGTGCTTACGCTCTGCCAGCATCTGCTTCAGTGCCTCGGCCTGAGCGATAGTACGGGGGAAACCGTCAAAGATAACACCCTTACCGGCAGGCAGACTGTCGTAGGTCTTAGCCAGAATGTCAATCATCAACTCGTCAGGAATCAACTGACCGTTATCAATATAACCCTTGGCTGTCTTGCCCAGCTCTGTACCGTTCTTAATCTCAGCACGCAGCACATCGCCTGTGCTGATGTGACCCATACCATACTTCGCAACAATCTCATCACTGTAGGTACCCTTACCAGAACCGGGAGCACCAAAGATAATAATATTCTTCATACCTTAAATAATTATTTTCTATATTGCCAACCCCCTCTAAATCTCCCCGAGGGGAGACTTGTGGTTAGCGTATTTTTTCTTTTCTCTTTTAATTATTCACTTTTCACTCCCTCCCCCTCCCTGACGGGAGGGTCGGGGTGGGTCTATTTCACTAACGTGTAGATATCCCTTGTATTCCTGCCGTAGCCGTCATAATCCAGACCGTAGCCTACTATGAAGTCATTGGGAATCTCCATGCAGCAATACTTGATATCCAGATCCACCTGCAACTTGCCAGGTTTCAGCAACAGCGTACAGATATCTATGCTGGCAGGATTCTGCAACTTCAGCACATCCAGCATGTGCGCCATGGTCAGACCCGTATCCACAATATCCTCTACGATGATAACGGGACGGTCTGTAAGGTCCACGTTCAAACCTATCACCTCGCGTATCTTGCCCGTTGTGTTGACACCCTGATAGGATGCCAGCTTAACAAAGGAAATCTCGCAGGGAAGATTTACCTCCTTCAATAAATCGGCAGCAAAGATGAACGAACCGTTCAGAACAGCCAGAAAAACAGGTTCCTTATCCTGAAAATCCTTGTTAATCTGCTTTGCTACACGCTTCACCTCCCGAAGAATCTCTTTCTCGGAAATAAAGAGGGAAAAACTCTTGTCCTTAACCTGAATTGTCTGCATGATAACTGATAATCTTTTTGAAAATCGCGACAAAGGTACAAAAGATAATTCACAATTCATAATTCATAATTCATAATTTACACGCGCGAAACAAAAAAAATAAATGCGCAACCGCTTCACATTCATCGAAAAACGTTATCTTTGCATTACAAAACATCAAGATTATGAAGCTAAGAAACATTTTAGGACTTGTTTTCTGCTGTTCCGCACTGGCCGTTCAGGCACAGACCGATGTAACCAAATTCGTACCTGGAAGCACCCTTGAGGGCGTTTCTTATTTCCTGCCCAAAACAGCCTTCCGCGTTACTGTTATCACAGAGAAGACGGTTACCAAGCCCGGCGATTTCTACAAATATGCCAACCGTTACCTGCGCCTGCCCAACGTACCGACAGAAGAGAAGGTAGAATGGCGCATCAAGAGCATCAAGATGGAGCCCTTTGGCGTGCCCGACAAGGACAAGGCCTATAGCATAAAGATTAAGAGCAAGACGGTAGCCCCTTTGGTCAGCCTGACCAACGACGGTATCCTGCTGAGCATCAACACAGAAGCTTCAGAAGAGGTGTTGCCCGAATTGCCGGATGCCATCCCCGCATCCAAGTTGGATAATCCTCGTAATTACATGACACAGGAGATGCTGGCAGCCGGTAGCACCGCCAAGATGGCAGAACTCTGTGCTGAAGAGATTTACGACCTACGCGACAGCCGCAACTCCCTTATCAAAGGCGAAGCCGACAATACGCCCAAGGACGGTGCCCAACTGCAACTGATGCTGAACCAATTAGACAAGCAGACGGCAGCCTTAGAGTCTATGTTCAAGGGAACGCAGCAGACCAGCACAGAGGTCACATCCTTCAATTTCCTACCCGAAGAAGAGACAGACAGAGACATACTGTTCCGCTTCTCTCAGAAACTGGGCATTGTGGACGAAGACGACCTGGCCGGTGCCCCCATATACGTCAGCGTAAGACGTACTGAGACACTGCCCCAAACAGAGACCAACGAGGATATTGCCAAGAAGAAGGCCAAGATGGAGAAAGGTGTTTATTATAATGTACCTGCACGCGCCAAGGTCGCCATCTTCAACAACCAGCAGGAGTTCTACTCCACAGAACTGCCAATGGGGCAGTTTGGCGTGGTAGAAATCATGTCCAACGCCCTCTTCGACAAGCAAGCCACCACCAAGGTCACCTTCTTCCAGACCACAGGAGGCACCAAGGATATTACAAGGTAAAGGCCCCCTCCAGCTCCCCCTTGGGGGAGGGAAAGTTGATGGTGTAGAGTTTAGTATCAGTTTAAAGTTTAGAGAGATAAAGAGTTTAGATGCCTAAGAAAACTTATAGAGACCTACCCACAGACTATCTGGTATGTCAGCATACAGACTGCCCAATGGCAGCAACCTGTTTACACCAGATAGCCTATCCACAATTACTGAAAAGCGAGACCTATCTGCGTCTCATCAATCCCAAGAAGTGTTCCAAGAACAGGAAATGCACGTTCTATCGTGATTCCAAGCCTGTGACCTATGCCTTTGGATTCAGCAACTTCCAGAAGAAGATGTTCCCAGGGCAATACCAGACGTTCATGTACACATTGATAGGAAAGTTTGGACGCAATGCTTATTACGAGCGTCGCAGGGGTGATTCTCCCCTGTCGCCTAAGGAACAGGAAATAGTTCTTGCAGCCCTTCAAAAAGCCGGCATTACAGAAAAGATTCCGTTCGACAAGTACGAAGATATCATTAACTGGTACGATTAAGCCAGTACTTCCCAAGGAGTACTCCAGTACTCCGGTTAAAGTACTCGAGTACTCCCGTTGAAGTACTCGAGTACTCTCGCTAGAGTACTACCAGCATCACGGCACAAAAAAAATAAAGGAGGCAATTTCGCCTCCTTTATTTGTATTTACGTTTAGCCCCTGAGTCTCTACTATTCCCTCCCCCAAAGGGGGAGTTGGAGGGGGCTATTAATTAAAGCTTGTCGTTGCTGCCAAGAACGTCGATGATCTTGTGCATGTACATCTTCTTCATGTTCTCGCGAGCAGGCTTCAGATACTGACGAGGATCGAAGTGGCTAGGATTCTCATCGAAGTGCTTGCGGATAGCAGCAGTCATAGCCAGACGAGAGTCAGAGTCGATGTTGATCTTGCAAACAGCGCTCTTAGAAGCCTCACGCAGCTGCTCCTCGGGGATACCTACTGCATCGGGCAACTTACCGCCGTGAGCGTTGATGGTATCAACCTCGTCCTGAGGAACTGAAGAAGAACCGTGCAGAACGATGGGGAAACCAGGAAGACGCTTCTCAATCTCGTGCAGGATATCGAATGCCAATGGAGGAGGAACCAACTTGCCAGTCTTGGGGTCACGTGTACACTGCTCGGGAGTGAACTTGTAAGCACCGTGGCTTGTACCGATGGAGATAGCCAGAGAGTCGCAACCAGAACGCTTGCTGAAGTCCTCTACCTCCTCAGGCTTTGTGTAGTGAGATACCTCGCTGGCAACCTCATCCTCAACACCTGCCAATACACCCAGCTCAGCCTCAACAGTTACATCGTGAGCGTGAGCATACTCTACAACCTTCTTTGTAAGAGCGATGTTCTCCTCGTAAGGAAGAGCAGAACCGTCAATCATTACACTTGAGAAACCATTGTCGATACAGTCCTTGCAGAGCTCGAAGCTATCTCCGTGGTCCAAGTGAAGAACAATCTGAGGATTAGCACAACCCAGCTCCTTAGCGTACTCAACAGCACCCTGAGCCATGTAACGGAGGATAGTACCGTTAGCATAGTTACGAGCACCCTTAGAAACCTGCATGATAACGGGAGACTTGGTCTCAACTGCTGCCTGAACGATAGCCTGCATCTGCTCCAGAGTATTGAAGTTGAATGCGGGGATAGCGTAGCCACCTGCTACTGCCTTGGCAAACATTTCACGGGTGTTTACCAAACCCAATTCCTTGTAACTTGTCATAGGATTTTTAAATTTAGTAATATTTATATTCTCTTTATTTGTTCCAAACTAAAGTCTAACGTCTAAAGCCAAAAGCTTAGCGTCTAAATCTAACACCTAAAGCCTAAAGTCCGACTTCAGGCTGCAAAGTTACACCTTTTTTGCGAAACAGCGAAACTTTAGCTTTGTTTTTTTACAAGATAGGTTACAGTTGGTAAGTGGTCGCTGTATCCCATCTGCCACACACCGCCAGAGGTGGTACGCTTGGGCGTTCCCTTATACTTACCTTCCTGCTGAATCAGATAGTCACGTCTGAATATCTGATACTTATAGAGGGTCAGGCGGCTATAGTCCTTGGTACCGTTTATATCCAGCAGGTTCTTGCTCAGTACAATCTGGTCGAAGAGATTCCAGGCGCCCTGATAAGAGAGCGTTCCCTGTCCGTCCTTGCGCAGCACATCCCACCAGGGGTTGTAGAAGTCGCCCTCGCCCACATCCTTCATCTTGCGCTTGGCACCCAGACACTTGGCCATAGAGGCATTGTCGGGGTCGTCATTCATATCACCCATTACCATAATGCGCATATCAGGATCGGCTGCACGGATACTGTCTGTAAGGGCACGCACCTGTCGGCCGCCATACTCACGGAAGATACCCTCGGCACCTCGGCTGGGCCAATGGCACACAATAACAGTCAGAGGGTCACCTGCCAGAATACCCTGTACACACAGGAAAGGACGGGTAGCATGCGTAGTGTCTCCGTTCTCATAGACATACAGCTTATGAAAGGCTTTGGTAACTTTGAATGCCTTTGGATTATAGATAAGGGCACAGTCAACACCTCGTTTGTCAGGTCCCTCAAAGTGGATGAACTTATAGCCGCGCTTCTGCATATTAGGCTGAGCCATCAGGTCCTCCATCACCTTGTCGTTCTCTATCTCAGAAACACCTATGATGCTGGCGCCATAGGGAAGCTTGTCCGTACCCAGGTCGCAAAGCACCTGAGCCATATTCTTCAGTTTATTCTCGTACTTGTTCTTGGTCCAATGGTACGAGCCGCCGGGCAGGAAGTCGAAGTCGTTCTTGCCATAGTCATGAACCGTATCAAAGAGGTTCTCCAGATTATAGAAACATACGGCATGGCACTGCAACTGAGCCCTTACTGTCACAGAAGCAGTAAGCAGCAAGACACAAAGAAGAGAAAATGCAAATCTTTTCATATTTGTTTTTGTGGTACTTGTTTAGAGATTCTAAAGTTAATCAAATTTATCTGATTCCTTGCAAAGATAATGCTTTTTTGTATAACACATACAAGTTTTGATGAAAATTCTTTTTTTTTAGGGTTTTGCATGTTTTTTGTAGTTTTGCATGGTTGGATATATTTTTTTTTGTAAGTTTGCAGAAACATATTAACAAACAACTAAACGATCATGAAAATGAGAAAAAAGCATCTGCTGTTGGTCACAGCATTGTTTGCCTCACCTTTATGTTACGCTCAGACTGACACAACAACCGTCAGCAATCTGGAGGAGGAAATACATCAGGAGAGTTCCTCGTTCGTCCTTTCAGAGTCGCAATTGGGCGAGGATGATGACCAGACAATCAACATCATTCAGGTTGGCTCTGCCAACAATGTCTACACCAGTAATATAGGTTATCAGTGGAGTCCGGTACGATTCAAGTTCCGTGCTTATGACTCGCGCTACAACGATGTCTTTATGAACGGTGTAATGGTTAACAACATCGAGAACGGACGTTTCAATTTCTCCACCATCGGTGGTATGAACGATGCCACACGTAACCAGGATGCGGCAAGCCCCTTCGAGGACAACTCGTTCAGCATTGCCAATCTGGGCGGCAGCAGCAACTACAACTTCCGCGCCAGCATGCAGCCTGCCGGACACAAGGTAACCCTTTCTGGTGCCAACCGCAACTATACCCTGCGTGGTATGTACACCTATGGCACAGGACTTACAGACAAGGGATGGGCATTCTTCGGCACCATAGGCTACCGTTGGGCTAACATGCAGACGGCTGCCGTAAGAGGTACCTTCTACAACAGCCTGGGCTACTTCTTGAGCCTGCAGAAGGTATTCAATGACAAGCACTCACTGAACCTGGCAACTTGGGGCAACCCAACGGAACGCGCCCAGCAAGGCGCCTCTACAGACGAGGCCTACTGGCTGGCCAACGACCGCCAGTACAATCCCTACTGGGGTTTCCAGAACGGCAAAATGCGCTCCAGCCGCGTTGTCACCAACTTCGAGCCTACAGCCCTGCTGACTTGGGACTTCAAGATTAACGACAAGACGAAGCTGACCACCAGCCTCATCGGCAAGTACGTGAAGTACAGCGCCACACGCCTGCAGTACAACGACTCCAGAAATCCCGCTCCTGACTACTGGAAGAACTTCCCCAGCAGCCAGTATGACGTATGGGATATAGAGAACGTGCAGAACTGGGATTATGCTGCCGAAGCCTGGCAGAACAGCTACGACTACTGGACAGCCAGCGAGGCTAATCGCCAGATCAACTTCGATCAACTCTATGCTGCCAACCGCACCAACAATATTCTGGGTAAGGATGCAGCCTACTTCATTACGGCTAAGCACAACGACCATCTGAACCTGCGCTTGGGTAGCACCTTAGATTGCAAGGTATCCAAGAACACCAAGTGGCGCATTGGCCTACAGCTGGGCACCAACAAGGGTATGCACTACCAGACCATAGACGACATGTTAGGCGCCAAGTACATGCACAACGTCAACAACTATGCTATAGGCACTTATCTGCCCGGTTCACGCCAAACCTATTACAATCTGTACGACCAGCTCTACAACGGAGACCGTATGATTGGCGAGGGCGACACCTATGGATATGATTACGACATCCATGTACGTGACGCCAAGGCGTGGACCTCTCTGTCTTGGGACAAGGGCATCGGTCACTACTTTGCCGCAGCCAAGGTTGGCGGTACACAGATGTGGCGCAATGGTAACATGAATAATGGTATCTGCCCCAACTTTGCCGACGAGAACGGACGCGAGGTCAGATTCTCCTATGGCAAGAGCGAAAAGGCAAACTTCCTGGACGGCGGTGTTAAAATGGGGGCCACCTTTAATCTGAAGAAGGGACACGGCATAACATTGGGCGCAGGATTCGAGACACGTGCCCCAATGGCAAGCACAGCCTTCGTCAGCCCCGAGATGAACAACAACTTCGTGAAGAATCTCTACAACGAGAAGATTGCCTCTGCCGAGTTGGGCTACCGCCTGAATAACAACTGGCTGCAGCTGAACCTGACAGGTTACTATTCACGCACCTTCGACGGAACAGAATGGCAGAATTTCTATTTTGATGATGTGAACAGCTTCACCTACGTCTCCCTTACTGATGTCAGCAAGAGCTACTACGGTGTAGAGTTAGGTGCCAAATTCAAGATTAACAGCAGCTTTGACATCGTAGCCATGACCACATGGAGCGATAACCTGTACAACAACGACTCCAAGTGCGTTTATATGCTGAGTACACACGGCACAGAGAACACTACCGTATGCCACAACAAGAGCATGCGCGAAAGTGGCACTCCCCTATCTGCCTACAGCTTGGCACTGAACTACCGCATCAACAGATGGTACCTCTCGCTCATCGGCAACTACTATGACCGCATTTATCTGTCATATAGTCCTTGCCTGCGTTACGAGGAAAACGTCAGGAAAACTGCCGAAGACCCAATCACAGGCAATATGGTTACATCATACGACGTGCCAGAGCAGAGCAGAGGTAAGGGCGGCTTCATGCTGGATGCCAGCATAGGCAAGCAGATCTATGTAGCTCATCACCCCATGAGCATCAACCTGACGCTTACCAACATTCTGAACAACACAGGCATCTGCACCGGTGGTTACGAGCAGAGCCGCAGCAACTACAGCACCAACAAGAACGGAACACAGGGCAACGAGCGAATCTATGACTTCCGCAACAACCCCAAGAAGTTCTACGCACAGGGCTTCAACTTCATGCTGAACGTCAACTACCGTTTCTAATCCCCCATACATTATTATATATAAACACAGAAAGATATGAAAAAGAGTTATATATTGCTCACCCTGGCATTGGGCTTTGCTGCTTCTGCCTGCCAGAATTCCGGTTGGGAGGACGATATCTATACAGGCTACACCATCTGGAACAAGAGTCTGCAGGAGCATAACGTCATCTCCGTACAGGAACTGAAGAACGACTTCAGCAGCGCCATCAGCGGAAACAGCTTCGCAGAAATCAAAAACGACAGCATGCTGCGCGGCACCGTTATCTGTACCGATGACGGTGGAAACCTGACACAGCAGATAGTACTGCAGGACGGAACCAGCCAGAATCCTGGTTTCATCATCATTGGCGTTAACCAAGATGCACTTTACAACTACATCCAACCCGGACAGGAGGTTATATTTAGCCTGAAAGGATTGTATATAGGCGGATACGGCAAAAACGGACAGTTGGGATACCCCAGCAAGAATGCCAAGGGCGTAGAACGTATAGGACGTATGACCCAGCAGGACTTCTGGAACCGCATCAAGTTCCTGGGCGCACCAGATGCTTCACGTATAGACACCTTGGACTTTGCCAACGTCAAGAACCTAAGTAAAGACCAATGGGCAGGATGCATCGTTCGCGTAAAGGGAACCATCACCCCCAAGAGCACAGAGCGCTGGGTGTTAGCAGCACCAGAGGATGCCGATACGGGTAATGGCGTTACCAATACTATCAATGTTCAGGGCGGCGGCACACTGGACCTGCGCACCAGCACGTACGCCGACTTTGCCAGCTACCCCATAGAGAAAGACCACGTGTACACCATCTACGGCGTGCTAAGTCGTTACAACGACGGATGGCAGCTGGGCATGCGTACCATGAGTGATATAAATGAATAACCCCTCCCCTTCCCTCCCGAGGGAGGGAGAATAACCACAAGTCTCCCCTCGGGGAGATATAGAGGGGGTCGATAACTAATAAACAAAAACAAAACAAATATACATTATGAAAAAGACTTTTAAGAGCATCCTGTTCGCCACATTAGGCGTATTTGCTTTCACCTGCTGCGAGGACGTTCCCGCACCGTATCAGATTCCTGGTACAGAAGAGAAAGTACCTGACAAGGAAATCCAGCCCGCCGGAACCGGCACATTAGAAGATCCATATAACGTGGCCGGCGTGGTGGCCTTCATCAATACCCTGCAGGCCGACACAGAGTCTGAACAGGCCGTCTACATCAAGGGTAAGGTAGCATCCAACACAACAACAGAAGAGACCATCACAAAGTATGGCAATATGACCTTCACCATGATTGACGAAGGTAACAAGAGTACTACCTTTACCGCCTTCCAAGTTTATGGCCCAGGCAAGAAGAAGTTTACAGCCGTTACCGACATTAAGGTTGGCGACGAGGTTGTGGTATATGGTAAGGTAGTTAACTACAAGGGCACCACACCCGAGACCGTCGGCAAGGGTGCCGCCTATGTCTATTCTATCAATAGCGAAGGTGGTAGTGGTGAACAGACTGAAGGAACGCCTGTCACCTGCGCTCAGGCCGTTGAACTGGCCAATGCACTGGCTGACGGAGCAACCTCAACAGAAACCTATACCATTACCGGTTATATCACAGAGGTTGTAGGTAGCGTCAGCAAGAACCAGCAGACTTTCTGGATGGCAGACGACAAAGAAGGCGGAAAGGTATTTGAGGCTTACTGGGCAAACCTGCCAGAAGGCGTCACCGCATTTGTAAAGGGATCTAAGGTTAAGATTACCGGACAACTGATAAAGTATGTTGCCAAGGACGGTACCGTTACACCTGAAATCAAGAATGCCACTGTGGTAATCCTGGAAGCCGGCGAAGGTGGCGGTGGAGGCACAGAAGAAGGCACTGCTGTTACCTGTGCCCAGGCAGTAGAACTGACAAATGCATTGGCCGACGGCGGAACCTCTACAGAAACCTATACCATCACAGGATACATAACAGAAGTTATTGGCAATGTCAGCCGCAACCAGCAGTCCTTCTGGATGGCCGACGAGAAAGATGGCGGAAAAGTATTCGAAGCTTACTGGGCTAACCTGCCAGAAGGCGTGACAGCATTTGTGAAGGGATCTAAAGTTAAGATTACAGGACAGCTGATAAAGTATGTCAAGGATGGTACCGTTACACCTGAAATCAAGAATGCCACTGTGGTGATCCTGGAAGCCGGCGAAGGTGGTGGCGGCAATGAACAGGGCGACACATCTGAATATGGCATAGCCCTTACCTACACTTCAGGAACAAACTTCTATGATACCGGCGTTGGCACCATCAATGAGGTTGCTAACTGCAAGGTACTGAAGATTGGCACCTCTAAGAATCCTGGCGACTTTACCCTAACCGTTCCTGCTGGCAAGCATAGCTTCTATGCCGTAACATGGGTTGGAGCCGGAACAGCCGACGTAACACTGAAGAATGGTGAAGAAACCATTAAGACTGTCACCATTAAGGAGAATGCCGGTGCTACAGGCAATTCGCCCTACACCATTACCGTTACAGAGGCAGACAAATACGAGTTTGAGGTCAGCACCGACTGCACCGTTACCGTAACATCAGACAAACGCGTCCTCTTCTTCGGCATTAAGTAAAGAATCCATACATTTAACAAATCAAGCCCAGAGACTTAAGCCTCTGGGCTTATTTTTTGAATAAAAATTAAAGAAAGACAATGAAAATTATATTTTTTTGGAAAAATTTTGCAAAAAAGTTAAATTTTGTTTGGAAGATATTGTATAATCACTTATATTTGCAACAATAACAAACTAAACAAGTGTTTTTTACCTTATTTATTAACTAAAACAATTTACATCATGAAAGCAGTTAAATTACTTCTCGCCGCAGTAGCAATGACTTTTGCAATGGGTGCAAACGCTCAGTTCTTTAATGGCAAGTTCACCGCTGAAATTAAGGGTGGTGTTGCTACTCCTGGTAGCACAGGCGCATGGGCTATCGCTGCTGGTTATCAGAAAGCTATCACCGAGTCTGACGGCTTCAACCTGGCTTGGGATGTAGTAACCATTGACTTTACTGACACATTCAAGGGTGCAGGTGACAACTGGCAGATTGGCGTTAAGACAGGTCTTCGCGGTTTCACTCCTACTTTCTGGGGCGACAATTGGCGTGGCTATGCAAACTATGCAGGTGGTTACACTTATGTGAAGGCTGGTAAGCAAAGTGCTTATGGCATGGTTGCTGGCGTTGGTCTGCAGTTCAAGGAGAAAGTATCTGTTGGTTATGCTTTCCAGTATGAAACAGCTGGCAAGGGCAAGATTCACTTCGCTACCATCGGTTACACATTCTAAGCAATAATTTTATTCAATCATAAGAAGGGTGGCCTAAATGGCTACCCTTTTTCTTTATTCAAAGGTCTAAAGTCTTGACTTATAGGGAAAATAATTCAAGGAAAACTTGGTGGTAAAGGAAAAAAGACATACCTTTGCACGCAAAATTATTAATAACAGCTCCTTATCACCTTCCGTATACGGAAATTCGGGAGCACAAAACAAAACGAATATGAAAGAAGGAATCCATCCCGAAAACTATCGCCCCGTAGTGTTCAAGGACATGAGCAACGGCGATATGTTCCTGAGCCGCTCTACAGCTAAGAGCAATGACACAATTGAATTCGAGGGCGAAACTTACCCCGTAATCAAGTTGGAAATCAGTAACACCTCTCACCCCTTCTATACTGGTAAGAGCAAGCTGGTTGACACAGCCGGTCGTGTTGATAAGTTCATGAGCCGCTACGCTCGCACCAAGAAGTAATCTGGAGCAAGCCTCAGAACAAAAAGAAATAACAGGAAGAGAGGTGTAGATGAAAAGATTATCTGCACCTCTTTTTCTTTCCACAACACCTCAGAAAATCATCTGTCCACAATGAAGAAGCACTATTTCTACCCTCTATTGCTCTGCACGGCTATATGCATTTCCGCATGTAGCAAGGATGACGCAGGCAGCACCCCATCCGGTTCAGCAACAGACAAGCCAGTCTCCCTGATAGGACAGGAAGCCAAGGCATACCAGCAACGCATGGAAGTCCCCAAAGTAGCGGACAACACTATGTTTATTGTGCACAGCACCACTAAATACGGTGTCACCTACACCGAGGAATGGGATAAGGTTAATCGTACACAACGCTGGGCAGCCTACAGCATTACAGATGCCAATGCGGTATCCATTTGGAATCGAAACAACTGGAAGGGTTCTATCTGGAAAGGTGCATACTGGGACGGCGACCCCTTCCAAGAAGATTCCATCATACCTTATATGTATCGCACGCACGCATCCGATCATTATAACAATGGGTTAGACAGAGGGCATATCGTTAACTCCAATGACCGTCTGATGTCTCAGAATGCCAACGGGCAAACCTTTTATTTATCAAACATGCAGCCCCAGAATAACGGATTCAACTCGGGAATCTGGTTGAATATGGAGAACTGGGTTCATAACCTGGGCTTTAACAAGAGTAAGCGTAATGCACTGTACATTGCCAAGGGAGGAACTACAATCTCAACGGCAAGCGTACCAAGTCCTTTCCTCAACTCATCAGAGATAAGTGCTTTGAACCACGGCCGTAGCGTCACTATCCGCGTTCCACGTTATTTCTGGATGGCTATTTTGCTTAAGGACAAGAACAACCAATATCATGCCATTGCCTTCTGGGCAGAGCATAGAGACAATCAGGACACTAACATAAAGAACTACACTATCAGCATAGATGAGTTGGAGGCCCGCACGGGCATAGACTTCTTCCCCAACCTGCCAGATGATGTGGAAACTGAGGTAGAGGCTAAGAAAGTGCTGACGGAGTGGAGTTGGTAGTACTGAGAATTCATAATTCTTAATTCATAATTCATAGTTTTGCGTTTTAGCGAATCGGTAATCATGGTGAGGAACATTTCTATTCTATTTGCAATAGTTTTTTCTGTGACGCTTTCGGCACAGGAAGTGAAGATGCGTGATGTATTTGCTCAGGCACCTGACAGTATATTCCCATTGTTGACAAAGAACAACAAGTTGGATTGCATAGACTTCATAGAGAACAAAATGAGGGCAAGGGTGAAGAACAAGTTCGACACTTATTCCGAGTTAACAACCCTTACGGATAATTTCCTCCGAATTAAGATCTCCGAAAAAAGCTCAGCAGAGATGAAACTGGTGAATGACACACTGATCTGTCTGGTCAAAACCTATTACGGTCCAGGAGCAGACAGCCAGGTCTATTTCTACAACACCCAATGGCAACCCGTCAAACGTACACTGGAGCGCCCCAAAGCTGACGATTTCTTTCAGCCTGACGCCGACGGAGAAGTCTGCGGTCTCTTGCGCCAGTTACCACTCATAAAGGCCAGCCTGAGCCCTGACGACACCACCCTGATTTGGGATTTGCAGATTACAGAGCTGACAGAAACACAGAAAAGAACCATAGAACACTCCCTAAGTTCTATAGCGGTGAAATTATAGGAGACCCACCCCAACCCTCCCGTCAGGGAGGGAGAACGTTTATCGGGTTCCAAGATAAAGGAACACCATTCCTAAGAGGACAAGGAAAAGGTCAATGGCTTTACTCTTGAGGTTCTTCTCGTGAAAGAGGAAAGCACCAATCATAAAGCTGACAATAACACTTCCGCGGCGCACCATACTAACTACGCTTACCAAAGCTCCGGACTCATGCAATGAACAGAAATACACATAGTCGGCTATACTCAGAAAGATACTAATCAAGGGAATGCCCCACGACCAATGGAAAGGTGTACTCTTCTGCCTGCGGGGGTACCAAAGCGTCAGCAGCACCACTCCCATCATCAGACACTGGTAGAAGTTGTAAAAACTCTGAACCGTGAGTTTGTTCAGCCCTACGCCACCGTCCTGCGGAGAAGCCAAGAGGTACTTATCATACAATCCGCTAAGGGCACCCAGAATAGCCGCACCTATGATGCAGAATATCCATCGGTTGTGACGAAAGTCGATACCCTCTTTCTTTCCGCTCCTGCTCAACAGGAAGAAACTGAGAATAGCCAATCCAACACCTATCCACTGGTATAGATTCAGTCGTTCCCCAAACAATAAAAGGGCACCTAACAGCACCATTACAGGACGAGTAGCATTGATAGGACCTACCAAGGTAAGGGGAAGGTACTTCATGCCAATGTATCCCAGAATCCAGCTGCTAAGCACGATGCAAGCTTTCAGTACAATATAACGTTGTACCTCCCATCCGCCAAAAGGAGCACTCAATGCCAATGGCAGGAATATAAGGGAGCAGAACAGCGTATTCAGAAACAAAACAGGTATTACGGCATTACCTCTGAGTGACTGCTTCTTGCATACATCATAACATCCCAACAGAGCAGCCGAAAGAAAAGCATATATTATCCACATTGTTATATTTTCTATATAATAAAGCCCTCCCCATAGAGGGGGAGCGGGGAGAGGGTCCCCTAATACTCAATATTTACAAGAAAAAGTGCATTCCCTGGAACACTCTCACCAGCTGAGCAACGATTCTTCTGCTCTATCACCTGACAGAACTGTTCTTTCGTCATACGACCTCTTCCCACCTCCATAAGCGTACCGACGATGGCACGAACCATATTACGCAGGAATCGGTTAGCTATAATGGTAAATCTCCATTGCCCAGGGGCAACCTCATCCCAATGTGCCTCTGTAATAGTGCAGAGATTGGTTTTGGTATCCGTATTTACCTTAGAAAAACTGGTGAAATCCTGATATTGCAGCAATAGCTGTGCTGCATCATTCATGGCCTGAAAATCAATCTTTCCGTGCAACATCCAACTGTAATGCCTACAGAATGGATCCTTCTGCGTATGAACAAAGTAATGATAGGTACGGCTGGTAGCCGAGAAGCGGGCATGCATATCATCAGCCACCCGTTCTACCTTCTGCACGGCTATATCCCGCGGCAATATCTTGTTCAAACGATAGGCAAGTTGTGGACAGTCGAGTTCCTGCTCGGACTCAAAGTGAGCCACCATCATCTTAGCATGCACGCCAGCATCTGTTCTGCCAGCCCCCACTATCTCTGTCTGTTGGCGCAACAGAGTGGATAGCGCCTGCTGCAATGTCTCCTGTACACTAACACCGTTGGGCTGAATCTGCCAACCGTGATAGAGAGTACCATCATACGACAATGTTATAAAATATCGCATACAAAAAGTTATCTAACAAAAATCTTTTTACCATTCCTGATGTAAATGCCAGGCTTATACGGAGCAGTTACCCTACGACCACTTAGATCAAACAAAGAGTTTACGTCATTCTGAATTATGAATTCTGAATTATGAATTTGAGCAAAGCCCGTTTCCTCATCGAAATGACTCATCTGTATATTATCGATATTCAGACGCTTGGAGGAAGTACCACCGCCCTTGAATCTCAGACGTATTCTGCCTGGCTGCTGAATAGCAAACCCATAACGCTGCCATCCGTCAAACGACTGCAAATCGGCAACCGTACGCCATGTCTGTCCTGCATCCAAGGAATAGCTGACCTGAAGAGTAGCGCCCGTATCGCTGCCATAGTTGCCAACATTGAACCACAAGGAGTCACAACCGCCCTCTTTGTCGGTCTGCATCTCTACAACGCCAGAGCTTTTCAGTCTGACTGAAACAGTTCCGTTGGTATTGGAATCCTTGGCAAGAAGCGCATCACTAAGTTGCCACGTAGCAGAAGAACACTCAACGGTAGCAACAGCATAGCTACTCTTTGTTCCTTTTTCAAAGTCTTCAAAGAAGGGATCCAAGTCACCTACAACAGCCGATAAGGCAACCACGATATCCTCAACGCCCTTGGTACTGAGCGTAAGGAAACCCTTATAGTTGCCTTTGTCCTGAGCACTGAAGCGGACATAGAAAGAAGAGCCCTTCAGGGAGCCCAACAGCATCATGCTCTTAGACCAGTCTTCGTCATCAGCATCCGGGTCATCAGAAAGCTCAAACAGACCGTCCACCTGAGCAGTGAAGGTCTTATCCTTTGTCTTATCCATCTTTACCGTTACCAACATAGGAGTGCTAGGCTCACCTGAAACGGTTGTAAAACTTACACTAGTAGGTGAAACAGCAAAGAAGGGCTTATCTTCATTAGAAGGAATACCCGTAGATGTATTGTACAAATCAAAGGCATAATCAACGCTGTCGCCCCAGATATATTCTGCCAGATTAGGGAAATCTATAAAGGGATTACGATTACCCTGCTCTCCATAAGCCCTCTCATTACGGGTAATCTCCCATTCACATACAGGGTCGTTCTTGGCCCATTGCAACAACATCGGCAAAATATCGGCTTTCAGTGTAGGATAATCTTCTTTCCTAAACGAGACATTCACATCACTCCGTTCTTGCCAATTTACGTTAGAATAACAAGTTGCTACGTAAAAATAGATTCGCGCAAAATCCCCTTTATATTCGTCACAAGGCTCGAACACTTTTTCCCCATTGACGTCCCCGCCTGTCTTCATTCTTGGATTAGAATATTTCACAGAACCTCTCACAACGCCCAAAGGTAAATTACCCTTCGCACTATTGGCCTCCGCATCTGACGGAATCACCTGGATAAGGTCATTGCCAACAGCTATGCCTGTTCCACCACCCCACCAACTTTGGGGAGCCACATGTTCTTTATTCATACCATTCACGGCTGTTCCATTTCCCGTGAAATAATATATCTGGTCACTGTAATAATCCATTACTTGATGATGACCCTGTGCATTTGTTTTATCCAAATAATCTACTTTCTCATAAGAGCTCCACAGATTGCTATATCCTATCATTTTGTGATTTGAAATCACATTGCGGAAGGCTGTCTTCAACTCGGCTTTCTTCTTACCATTCACACTCTTGTAGTATTCCAATGGTACATCTGCCCATACGCTGAAGCAGCATAGGAACGCAACAAGGGCAGTCAGATTTCTATAGGTTCTCATCATCATAGTCTCTTTGTCTGCAAAATTACGAATAAGTATGTGCGCACGCAAGTTTTGCCTGTAAAATTTGCGGAGCATAATGAAAAAGAGAGCGCAGCATCAAGTGCCCCGCTCTCCTTCTTATCATCTAAAGTCTAAATCCTAGAGTCTCTAGAAAAGAACCTTCTTGCCGCCAATAATGTTAATACCCTTCTGCAGACGACTTATACGCTGACCTGCCAAGTTGTAGATAACATTAGCCGATTCTTCATTCTTCACTCTTAATTCTTCATTTATAATGCCGTCCTCCTCGTCCTTGGTTAGGTTGTGGTAACCATTAAGAGCATCATAGATGACAATCTTGTGTGTCTTGTCCAGAACAGGATAAGCATCCGTACCTATTGTCTGGAACCACACGGAGTTCTCTTCCTGATTATCTGCATTCAGGTCGTAGCAAACCTCACCGCTTGCCAGCTGGGCAGCAGTAACTGCAACTGGCGCAGAACCACCTGCCTTGCCTGCACTTGTAGTGCCATAAGCAAACTCGCCAAGATAATAGTTGTTCTCAACAACAGAATTGTTACCAGCAAGTCTTCCAAAGATCTGACCTACATTGCCATCAAGTGAAGTAAGAGTACCAACAGACAGACAGTTCTTGACAGTAGCCTTACCAGCATTGTTGTAACCAATGATACCACCGCACTGACCTTCGGTAGCGGTTCCATTCTGGATTTCGCCATCGAAAAGACAATTGGTAACAAAGAGTATGGTCTCCGTACTACTGTTGACATAACCGACAATACCACCATAGTTACCAGTTCTACCTCCACAATTGATGGTGCCTGAATAAGTACAGTTCTCAATTGTTGTTGTACCATTACTTATAGTTCCGATGATACCACCAGGTCTGTTACCATTAGCCATGCTGGTGATGTTCAAATGGCTGTGGATGTTACGTATAATAGGACTGGCATCACGTGAATAGCCTATTACGCCACCAGTCTTGTGGTTGAGGACAACATTTCCGTAGATGGTAAAGTTCTCAACAATTGCACCAACTGAAAGTACGCCAAAGATACCAAAGTAGTTGCGGTTGGAAGTCGCGTTGAAGCCACGGATAGTATGTCCCTGACCATCGAAATGGCCCTTGTAGCCAATACCCTCAGAAGCCCATGTTCCTGCTGCAGTCCAAGGATTAGCCTCCGTGATAGTCTCAGAAAGGTCAATATCCTTCACCAATTTAACATTCAGATTGTACTCTCCTGCATTTACTCTTTCGGCAAATGCCCTCAGTTCCTCTGCAGTCTTGATACCTAGGTATCCATCGGGAGTCTGATGACAAACGGTACATGCACCATCCACAAAGTCGTGCTCGTCTCGCTTATAGCCATTAGCATCGTTAGAATAGCCAAGTTCTCCCTTGGGACGACCGTCACAAGTAAACGCACCTACAGGATAGACAACTGCATGCGTACCATCCAGAACCGGGTAAGCATCCTGTCCTAATGTCTGGTAGAAGTATGTTTCGTCGTTATTGTTCAGAGCGTAGCATACTTCTCCACTTGCCATCTTCTCGGCAGTAACCTCGAAGGTGTTGGCTGCGATAGTAGACATTGTCACGCCTTCATTGGTCCCAAAGTCATGAGAAGCAGAGCCCTCTAACCAAAAGTTACCAGTATAAAGAGACGGAGCTTTTGCACGGAAAGTACCGGAGATGGCAGAAGCATTTACAAGCAACACCTTACCTGCGGACAGGTTATAGAGCAATCCCACACCTGTTGTGTTGGCATAACCTACCAGACCGCCTACATAAGAAGCCTCGTTACCTTCACTACCTTCAATAACACCATCAAACAGACAATCCTTCATCATCATATCTCCAGCATAACCAACAATACCTGCGAAGCTATCACCGTTAAACCCGATGTCCAACGTTCCACTATAGCTACAACCAATAACCTTTGCAGAATTGGTGGCAGCACCGGCAATACCTCCAATATGTTTACTTCCAGAACCTGATATAATGTTTACGGCACTGTGTACATTCTCTATAACACCACCTGTAACCTGTCCTACTACACCAACAAAGTCAGCCTCTGTAGTAGAAAGTGTACCAGAGATACTGAAGTTTTTAATGGTGCCACTTACACATGCAAACAGACCATTATAGCTTTCGCCAGAATCAGAGATGGTAAAGTTAGTTATATTGTGACCTTGACCGTCGAAGGTTCCCTCATAAGGAGTTGCTGTATCAATCTTACCATAAGTTCCGTGTGCACCTATTGCCTGCCACTCCAGATCCTTCAGGTCGATGTCAGCAACAAGCTTGGCATTTGCCTTTACCTCACCTGCTGTTACCTTAACAGCAAACACAGCCAGCTGAAGGGGAGTTCCCAGAAGATAAGTACCGTCCTCATCTGTTGGGGGAGTCAAATTACCATACTCACGCATAGCCTTAGCAGCATTCTTAGCCTCTTCTGTACTATATGTGCCCTTTAGGAATGCATCCTGTGCAGCATCGGCCAAATCACACATATCATCTTGCATCTGATCTGTTATAGCGTGGGAACAATACAGATTATCAGCCATATCGTACATTTCATCAGACAGCCTTACCATCTCGATGTAAGCCTTACGGCAATCGTAAACTTCTTTCATCAAAGAAGAGAATCTGTCTACCAATGCCATTTTCTCATCTCCTGTACTTGCCTGGGCTATTCCATCCGAACACTCCTGCAACGCAACCTTCAGATCCGTAGAGATATTGGGATACTGGGCATAATCTGCGCCATCGCTGGAAACGAAATCGATAATAACCTGAGCTCTCTTACGGTAACTCTCCAAAACAACATCCAAACCCTCACATGGAGTATCGCCCTTGCCTAAGTAAACAAGACGCAAGCCGCCCATTAGCACTTGGTCTGACCCAATGCCTGTACCTGGATTTACAAAGCCTACTGTCAGTCGACCGTCATTAACACGAACGGCAGTATAGTTCTGATATCTGCCAGCTGCCATTGCATAAGTGAAGCCATTAGCTGTAGCGGGAACATAACCAAGAACATCCGTATTTACCGTATATTCCTTATCATCAGTAGCGGCTTTTTCCTCAGCATAATCTTCACCGGGAACCTGGATGTAATTCATATTGTCATTAGCTGTAAGACGTGCAGCATAGTACTGACTGGCAATATCACTGCCGGCACGCTGTGCAGCATTGGCACCAAACAGATAGATTCCGTTCTTTAAGCCTGTAATTGTCTGGGTAATGGAGAAAGTCTTTGTTACCTCAGCAGCAGTATTAGAACCTACAGTCACAACAGTTGGCTTAACATTTGCCTCCCAACCTGTTGTGCCATCGGCAAAAGTAGGATTAGTCAGCATACTAGTGATATCGGTATTCTCGATATAGTTGTTGGCAATGGCAGCCTGCAGACGTGCATCAACATCCTTTGCCTCTGCCTCAATCTGCTCATTAGTAAGCAAGTGAGTTCTTAATATATATAGGTACGTACCGTTGGGGAACTCCTCACTGGGCTCTTCATCTGTAGTCAGATAGTTATTCAGCAAGACGAACTCCTTACCACCTACATCATTCTTATCCATATAATCTGCTACGCCAGAACATACATCGGCATATGCCTTATAGTAGCCTTCAGAAACATGAATAGAATCCAACAGAGGCTTAACTTCGGCATAAGCCTCAACAAACTCCTCGTAAGTGTTAACGTCTGCAAGGGGAACTATAGCTGCCAAATAGTTGTCTATTAGTTGCTGGCATGCAACGGTCTCTTCAGCCTTTGCCTGCTGTAACTCTGCAAAATCATCCAGGAAATTATCCATAGAATCGTCTATCTGCATACTTGAATAACCGTCCACTGTAGGATAAACCAAATCGTGAGTAGAATCCCATACTGGAACCTCATCCTGACCTAATGTCTGATAGAAAGCAGGTATCACATAAGTTCCTCCGTTCAAGCCCCATGCGACTTCACCGCTGGCTACCTGTTCATAGGTAACAGATGTAGTATTGGCAACAACATAATCATACTCTGATGCCTCCCCACCACCAATACCTTTAATCTCACCTGTGTAGAAGTTGTCTGCATAGTCTGTACCAATATTACGGACACGGCCCAGTACAGCGGCAGTATAAGAAGAAACCTCATTGTCTACTCTACCGACAGACAGACAACCCTTTACTTTGGCTTTGGCATTGTTCACATAACCAAGAATACCAGCAAAGTAACCAGTGCCGTCACCTTCAACAATTCCAGAGAAAATACAGTTGGTAATGGTACCAGTATTGGTATAACCTGCTATACCGGCGACACCATTCTTACTACTCAAACCATTAATACGTCCTAAGTATTCACAACGGTCTATAGTGGCATTTCGAAGTGATCCCACCATACCACCCACATGTGTGGAGATATTTGCAAAGATATCAACATTATTCTTGATATTCTGAATCAAAGTTCCACCGTCAGGCCAACCAATCAGTCCACAACCCACATCGGAAGAAGGTGCTGCGCCTCCATTCTCAAACGTTAACTCTCCGTCAATACTGAAGTCCTTGATGGTAGCACCATTGGTATTACCAAACATGCCATAGCCATAACCAGCTGTAAAACTGCTGACAGTCAGGAAAAAACTATTGATTTCATGTCCTTGGCCATCGAAGATTCCCTTGTAAGCATTTGAAGGACTGTTTCCGATGACAGCGATTTCCTCTTCGTAAGAGAGATTCAAGTCGTCAACCAATTTAGCATTGATGTCGAAATTTCCAACGTTTACGAAATCTGCAAACCAGCGCAACTGACGGGCAGTACCAATCTCGTACCATCCGTCAACAGGTTTCAGGTAGTCCATATCCATAGCTCCGCATACACTACAATAACCTTCATCGAAATCATGATCTGGAATAGTTCCCTCACCATTGCTATCGTTAGTATATACCACATCACCAGAGAAGGAGCCGTCACACAATCTTTCACCAACGGCATAAACACGTTTATGGGTAGAATCTAAAACGGGAACTTCATCCTCATCAATATTCTGATAGAATGCTATATCTTCCAGATTATCACCGTTTAACTTATAGCAAATCTCCCCACTTTTCAACTGTTCAGCAGTTACCGGTGTTGCAACATTGTTAGCCCCAGTTCCTTCTGTCTTACCGCTTGTCACGCTTCCAAGATAGTAATTATTGCCAAAGCCACCACCTTCATTCCTTACATAGCCAAAAATGGAACCAGCTATTGGGGCTGAAATAGTTCCTAAAGACAGACAATTCTTGACGGTATATCTGTTACTACTTGCTCCAATGTATCCAAGGATACCGCCACAGTAAGTGCTGCTATTCTCGCTTTCAAGTTTACCATCGAATATACAGTTGGTAATGTTAACATAAACAGAGGAGTTATTCTGAATATAAGCAACAATACCACCACAGTTTGTCTTATTTGTCGTTTTAATTGAACCTGAGAAAATACAACGGTCAACGTATGTCGTACCATTGTTGCCATTTCCCAAGACTCCACCTACCTTCTTATCACTACCTGAAGTGGTAAGGTTTAAGTAACTGTGAATATTGCGAATAGTAACAGGCGAAACATCATTCTTTGAATAAGCGATGACCGCAATAGCATCATAACTAACATTAGTTATAGTACCATAGACAGAAAAATTCTCAACAAGAGCACCATCCAAAAGTACACCGAAAAGACCATGATAGTTCTTGTTAGTAGTGTATTCAAGCCCGCTGATAGTGTGGTTCTGACCATCAAAATGTCCTTTATAACCTTCAACACCAGATGCCCAGTTGCCTATGGCATTATCCCAAGGTTGATCAGTCATGTCAATGTCATTTGTTAATACAGCATTGGCAGACATATTGCCACCACCTTGATTCACTAGAGCTGCAAAATCAATAAGATCTTGAGCTGATCCAATCTGATAGACACCATTAGCATCTTGCTCCAGTGCCCACGTTCTCATACTGCCGGCCAAACAGACAAACAGCAAAAGAAAACCATAGAGTAATCTTTGTTTCATGATAGTAAAAAAATGTATGTTTCTCGCGTGTTGATTTAAAATTACCGCACAAATATAGTAACCTTTTTGTATTCTTCACTAAAAACAAAGAAAAAACACCCAAGTAAATACAAAAAAACGAAATAAGAAACGTCAAAACAGGAAGAATAGCGCAAAAAACTATGCAATAAAACATAGACAACAACATAAAAACTGCTAGCCCCCAAAAATTGCAGTATTAGATTATACGGAATCACCGGAAAAACAATCAGCCCCCGCAGAAATCTCTGCGAGGGCTGAATTAAAAAACGGCGGCTACCTACAGCTCTAAATTCTTATCCGGACTTCCCGGATTGTCCGGAATTTCCGGAATCACCGGAAAACAGAAAACCCTCTGGTCTTTCGGACCAAAGGGTTTCTTCTTTAAAAAACGGCGGCTACCTACACCCCTCCGTCGCCATAGGAGGTATGGCTCCCCTCATCGGGTACGGAAAGACATCCAGTCTTTCCTCTGAAGACCCTCTTCGCCCACGGACCCGTGGGAGAGCAGGCCGCCTATAAACGCAAAAAACCCTCCGGTCTTTCGGACCAAAGGGTTTCTTCTTTAAAAACGGCGGCTACCTACTCTCCCACGGGTGTGCAGTACCATCGGCGCGGGCGGGCTTAACTTCTCTGTTCGGAATGGGAAGAGGTGGAACCCCGCCACTATAACCACCTGAATTCGGACCCCCTCTCCGCTCCCCCTCTATGGGGAGAACATCTACAAGGGTGTATAAGGTGAC
>JAFZSA010000036.1 GCA_017619585.1 Bacteroidaceae bacterium | reverse complement strand
CGTTATCGTTGTCGTTTAAATGGTTTTCTTGGTTTTTCTTTTTGAAAGCTTTGATATCTGAAAGATATGTTATGGTATTGGCAGGAAGATGGCGGAAGCTGGCTTACGACCAGATTCTTGCAATAGCAGAACAAAGGCACAAAGTGCCAAAGCTTGCAAAAAGGGGTTTTAAAGGTTTTTGTTTATAATGACACAAAACTATGCATTATGAACTATGAACTATGAATTAAACGAGATCCGTGAGATTTGTGTGAGGAATAATTATGAATTATGAATTGAAGGAATATGAAAACAATTAAGGAAATATACAAGATTGGACTGGGGCCATCCTCCAGTCACACTATGGGACCCAGAAAAGCAGCCGAGATATTCCTGGCACGTCACTCGGATGCCGCCCGCATGGAGGTAACACTATATGGATCCCTCGCCGCCACCGGCAAGGGACACATGACAGACGCTGCCATAGAAGATGCCATTCCGGGTATCAAGATACTGTGGAAACCCAAGACTTTTCTTCCTTTCCATCCCAATGGCATGGAGTTCCGTGCCTATTCACAGGACGGCAAGAAGATAGATAAATGGCAGGTGTTCAGCATTGGCGGCGGCGAGCTTGCCGAGGAGAGCCAGAACAGACTGGCATCGCCCGACATCTATGAACTGGACAAGATGACGGACATTCTGAAATACTGCGAGCGTTCCGGCAAGGGATATTGGGAATACGTTGCAGAATCTGAAGGTCCCGAGATCTGGGATTACCTGCATGATGTTTGGCAGACCATGAAGGCTGCCGTGGAACGCGGACTGGATGCCGAGGGTGTGTTGCCCGGTCCTCTGAATCTGCGTCGTAAGGCTGCCGCCTACTATGTGAAGGCTACCGGATACAAGGATAATCTGCGAACACGCGGACTGGTCTTCTCTTACGCCTTGGCTGTTAGCGAGGAGAATGCTGCCGGCGGTAAGATTGTTACAGCCCCCACCTGCGGATCATGCGGTGTGCTGCCCGGCGTGCTCTACCACATGTGGAAGAGCCGCGACTTCAGCGAAGCACGCATCCTGCGTGCTCTGGCCACTGCAGGACTCTTCGGTAACGTGGTAAAGGAACATGCCAGCATCTCAGGCGCCGAGGTTGGATGCCAGGGTGAGGTGGGTGTTGCCTGTGCCATGGCTGCCGCTGCTGCCAGTCAGCTGTTCGGCGGTTCACCGGCCCAGATAGAGTATGCTGCCGAGATGGGACTGGAGCATCACTTAGGTATGACCTGCGACCCCGTCTGCGGTATGGTACAGATTCCCTGCATTGAGCGTAATGCATACGCTGCTGCCCGTGCTTTGGATGCCAATATCTACAGCACCTTCTCTGACGGTATCCACCGTGTGTCATTCGACAAGGTGGTTGAGGTGATGAAGCAAACCGGTCACGACCTACCCTCTCTCTACAAAGAAACTGCCGAGGGCGGTCTGGCAAAGGATTATAAGCAGATGTAGACCCCCTAACCCTTCGGGGCCTCCGTCGCGAATGGGGATTCGCTCCCCTTTGTGGGGTCGTAGCCACATTCAGTGGCTACTCTAAAGACCCCAGTCGCCCTTTAGGGGGAATAAAAAGAGATTAGGGATTAGAGTATTTCACCAAAAGCATTTATCTTTGCCTTTGCAAACCTTGAAAACATGCATAAGATAATACTATTACTCTCTGTTATAATGGCATCTGTGTCCGCTTGGGCACAGGAACTGACTCTTCAGGGGCGTGTTGTAGATGCCAATACA
Source organism: Bacteroidaceae bacterium (assembly GCA_017619585.1). The sequence continues at coordinate 22,649 of JAFZSA010000036.1, read as the reverse complement.
GGTGAGGCATTGCCTTATGTTAGCATATATGCAGGCGAAGGGAAAGGGACACTGAGCAATTCCGACGGCGATTTTAAGTTGACATCTGACAAAGAAGATACACTTGTTTTCAGCTGCGTTGGATATAACAAGCAAACCATTTCTGCCAGTGCATTACCACAAATCATCAGGATGAAGCCTTATGTCAATTCCTTGAATGAAGTGTCTATACATGTTTTAAATAAGAAACGCTTGATAGACAATATTCTAAAACAAACAATCAAGAATCTTAATAAAGATTACGAGAACAGGAAAAAACTGGCAGGTAGATATTTCTGTCGAACATTGACGGAAATGGATGGAAAATCACACATAACGGAGGCTTTTTTGATAGCACATTCTGCCGTTAACCTTCGCTCTGTTTTGATCACACGTGGTTTGCAAGGGAGTGATACAGAGGGGCACGGAGGTACTCTAAACATGCTATATTCCAACATAGGCGACCTTTTTGGAGTAGCTCCTATGACCTATGAAAGCTATTTCTGGAATTCATCTATTAAACCGCTTTCAGATATGTCAAGCTTGCATAGTTATTACGACATGCAAATTCAACAAATGCATGGTGAGGACGGTAGCACTCTTTATAAAATTGATTTTACTTTAAAAAAGGATTTGCCAATTGAGTTGAAATACAGACATAACATCACAGGTACAGCCTATGTGGATTCGTCGAATTACCGCTTGCTACGTTTTGATGGAGCAGCCAATAATCATACATTGGGTGTAACTTGGGGAGAGTCATCTAATACGACTATCAAATTTCAATTGGAATATGACTATAAACAGGATGTTGCTTCGGTGTCCCATCTTATCATACATGGTAATAATGAGAGATCTTCTTATCATGTTTTGTTACTTGCTGTTGACGAAAACAAGAAAGAGATAGATTATATTAGGAGAAACAATGGAAATACTGTCGCAGACATAAATAATGTTGATTTTAATGCAAAACCATGGGATAAATATGACATAGTCAAACGTACGAGGGAAGAAGAAAAGGCTACTTTCGGGCAAATAAGCACACCTAAAGATTATGATGCGGTTGATGTAGATACAGTACAAACAGACAATAATGCTTTACGAATGTTATGGAAGCGGCTGTGGTTATATAGTAAGCGCTATGCTCAGGAAAAGGTGTTTATACACATGGACAATACTTGCTATTGTCTGGGTGATACCATATGGTTCTCTGCCTATACGCGGGATACGGATATGAAGAAACCTTCACTGCAGAGTCGTGTACTATACGTTGAGCTGATTAACAACGAAGGTTTTCTGGTGGAACGTAAACATATTGATTTGTTTGAAGGGTTTGGAACTGGCTATTTCTCGTTAGGTTCCCCTGGACTTTGTGGCGGTTTTTATGAGATAAGAGCTTATACTCGTTGGCAATTGAATTGGGGCGAATATGAACGAAATCATTCTGATTCTATTGCAAACTTTTTTATAGACAAAGACAAGGAACATGCTTTCTTCAGAGATTATGAAAAACTATATAGCCGGGTGTTCCCCGTTTATGACCCAACATCGGAAAATGATGCCACGCCCAAAGTCATGACATTACGTTCTGTGACGGAAGAACAAAGAAGGAATAACAGGAAACGTGAGTTGAATGTACAACTATATCCGGAGGGAGGACATCTGGTGGATGGAATAGAAACACATGTAGCATATGAAGCAACATGGGATGATGGTGAATGGGCTGAAGGCACATTATATGTCGGTGACGATGCTATTCCCACATCTGATAGAGGTAGAGGGCGTTTTGTGATTATACCGGTTATCGGCATGCATCAATCTATATCCTTTGTAGCAAAAGACGGGACAAAAAGTGTAGTTAAGTTCCCTGAAGTGGAAAATAGTGGCGTAAGCTTGCATACAGAAGAAAAGAATGATTCATGGAATATAATAGTCAGATTAACTGATAACATTCCTCCCCAGAATCTTGGCCTGAGTATAATGAACGAAGGTAAAGTGTGTTATTTCAGACAGATTAGCAAGCAGACAGAAGAATTTATCATTCCTACATCTTCTTTATTGCCTGGCGTAAATCAAGCAACTGTATTTGACAGTCATGGTCATGTCATGAGTGACCGTTTATTCTTTGTTTGGAAGAACTGGATGGAAAAGCCTACCCTAAAGATAGGAGGTTTACGCAACGAGTACCAACCGTTCGAAAAGGTGGAGTTGCTTATCAGTTGTCCTATGATAGACAGTACCAGACTTTCATATCCTCAATTTGTTTCTATGGCTGTGAGGGACCAGGACAGAATGGATAATACCTATGATAATGCAAACATTCTGGCGGAAATGTTACTGGCGTCAGAGATACGCGGATTTGTACCTAACCCTACATGGTATTTTCAGAAGAATGATGCTGAGCACAAAGATGCTTTAGACCTTTTGCTTATGGTACAAGGATGGAGACGCTTCTCTTGGTCGGATATGGCTTCGAAAAATACATGGAAACCAGTACAACCAAGGGAGAAATCAATCACACTTTTAGGAAATGTATATAATTTGCCACGAGGAGAGAACAAGAGAGAAGAAACCGATGATTTCAGAAATATGTTGCATACCGAAACAATGAATCCATATTTTTTATATCCTACAAGTACTCATATATTTAGAAATCTTAGAGAAGACGGAAGTTTCTCTGTCACATTACCTGATCCAATTAATGACCGCAATAGAGGTCATCTTATTACCATGGATGTTATGAATATTGAGTCGGATTATCAAATTGCAGGAATAAAGGACAGAAATATAAAAGATTTCCGAAATAAACAAAGCTATCTCTTACCTGCAAATAGAATGACGCAAAAGCAGCCAATGGATGGTTCTAATAATGAAATGTCCAAACCAATAGTGCGGCTTGATAAACCCTATCCTCGATTTGTGCATCCGTACAGCTACTACCAGCAGCACATACCTGGAAAAACTATTAAACAGGTACAGTTGTCGCAAAAAGATTTTATGGATCAAAGCCCTTCCCTAATGATAAGTGCCGAAGAATTCTTATATAATCTTGATGATGTCGGATTTTCAATAAGTGAGAATTTCGATTCGTTAAAAGCTCTGGCAACATTATCAACAGGAGATTTTAATAATGCCATTACAATTCGTAGAGGAATCAATCGTTTTCGTCGTAAATTAGATAAAATAAAGAGTGTCTCACCAGATTCAATCTATCTCCCTAAATATCTGAAATCATATCCAATGTCAACAGTATTTTCTAACAATGAATTAAGGGAATATGAGGGTGAAGGCAGTATAGAGAATTATGTCATATACACCGATGCCAATCTGCGAGATACTAATCAATCTCAAAGTACGCCTTTAACAATTGTTGAATATCCATACGCCGATGGCGTTAAACGTGTAAAACCTGCATCACGCACCTTTTATATGTCAGGTTTTGCCCCGTATATCCAATTCTACCATCCGAATTATAAATACATGCCAGAGAATGTAAAAGATTATAGGCGTACTCTATATTGGTCCCCAAGTCTGCTTTTGAATAAAGAAGGAAAGGCGCGTGTAGTTTTCTACAACAACTCACGCACTACGCATCTCAACGTGGAGGCTGAAGGACAGGCAACAGACGGTACCCTATTATGGAGCAATACAGAATAATAATTTACTGAAGTTTCGCATGTTTCTCAACTTCTTTGTAGTTAAGAATTTAAGTAGTTATCGCTTCGCTCATCCTTCGGATAGTAGTTAAGCTAATACTTTGTCATTGAGATTACAGTTGAGCAAAGTAACGGCTTAACTACTTAACTACTGCCTACTTAACTACTTCATAAAGTTGAATAATTTACTTATGAATATGATTCTGGTGTTTGCGTATTTCACCAAAAGCATTTATCTTTGCAAGTTAGATTAAATAATGTACGTACAATTCTATAGATTATGGGAGATTTTATAAAGAAAAGCCTGGAGGTAGGCGAAGAGATTAAGTATAACGGCAGACTGCATTGGAGCAGCGTCTGGAGGTATATCCTCTGCAGTTGGATAATAGTGATTGGCGGCTTAGCCGCTGCAGGTGCCTGTTACTACTACAAACAAGAGAATGTATATATCTACATTGCTCTGGCAGTTGCCGCATTAGGACTGATAATAGGCCTCATCGGCCGTATTGTACGCACAAGGTCTGAATTTGCAGTAACATCTAGCCGCTTTGTACAGAAAGACGGTATCTTCAATATTAAGATGACGGAGATTCCCCTGCAACGCATAGAGACAGTGAACTACTACCAGACCTTCTGGCAACGCATCATAGGAACAGGCTGCGTGGAGCTGGTAGGCAGCGGCGGAACCAGTCATCAGGTTCACTGCATAGAACATCCCATGCAGGTACGCAAGATGGTACTGAGTGCCATCAATGCCTGTGCTGTGAAGTCGGCACAAACACCAGCCCCCACTCCATCGCCCGAGGAACCGGCAGCAACAGCCCCCGAAAACCAACCCTCTTAATATGACGGATAAGAATAGAGCCTTTCACCGATGCCTAAAATAAAAGACTATATTATCCTGATATTTCCGTTTCTAACCCTTAGCGGGTGGGCAGAGAATACTGCACCACATAAACTTACGGGGACACCTATCGGCACGGAACTGTCTGTAGATTACAACAATTCCAGTCAGGCCAGTACAACCGTCAATACCATTGCAGATGCTTTTGACGGAAACCTGAACACCTTCTTTGCCAGTTGGGATAGAAGCAAGACATGGGCAGGACTGGATTTAGGCACGCCGCATGTAATAGCACGCGTGGGATGGAGTCCCAGAAACGGAAACGTAGGACCACAACGTGTGGTGCTGGGGCTCTTTGAAGGTTCTAACGATCCTGACTTCATGACGGCCTACCCTCTCTATATCATCAGTCAGGAGGGTACAATCGGAAAGATAGACTACGCCGACGTAAACGTCAGCAAAGGATTCCGCTATGTGCGATATGTGGGTCCTAACGAGGCCAGATGCAACATAGCCGAGCTGGAATTCTACGGCTATGAATCAGAGGGTGACGACAGCCATTTATATCAGTTATCTAACCTGCCGACAGTACTTATCAATACACAAGATAACATAGACCCTTACGACAAGGAACATGATTTAATAAGCTCGTTCACAATTATTTATGATAACGGAACTAAAGTACAGAACGAGACAGGAACCAGTCGGCTGCGCGGTAATGCCAGCATGACTTTCCCCAAGAAACCTTACCGCATAAAGCTGGACAGCAAGAAGCACATGTTCAAGGACAGCGACATGAAGTCGCCTGCCAAAGCCAAGAAATGGACACTCATCAATAACTACGGAGACAAATCGCTGATGCGCAACCTGGTCAGCTTTGAGGTGGCACGCAGAATGAAGATGCCATATACGCCCTGGAGCAAACCCGTTGACGTGATTGTAAACGGAGAATACAAGGGCTGTTACCAGCTGACCGACCAGATAACCATCGACAAGGACCGTGTAAACATAACGGAGATGACACCCGACGACATAGAAGGCGAGGCGCTGACAGGCGGCTACCTGCTGGAACTGGACGGTTATGCCTATCAGGAGACATCATGGTTCCAGAGCCGGTTCGGATCACCCATAACCATAAAATCGCCTGACGAAAACAGCATCACAACAGAGCAACACCAGTACATAGAGAATTTCTATAACCAGATGGAGGCTCGCATCATGAGCAAGAACTTCAAGGACCCGGAACTGGGATACCGGTCGATGCTTGACGAGAAAAGCCTGCAGTGTTACTGGCTGGTAGAGGAACTGACAGGCAACCCAGACGCCTTCCACAGCTGCTATATCAGCAAGGACCGCGGAGCGGACAAACTGAGAGTGGAGACGGTGTGGGACTTTGACCTTGCCTTCGACAACGACAGCCGTTACTACCCCAACAGGAATTATGGCGACTACCTGTCGCTGGCACGTGGTGGAGCAGGTAACTCACGCACCCTGCTAAAACGTATCTTCACCGATGAGGCTTTCTGCGACTCGCTGCGTACCATGTGGGAGACAGCACGACGGGAATGGGGCATCACAGAGGAGAGCCTCATCGCTTACATAGACTCAACGGCTAATGAGTTGCAGGAGAGTCAGCGGCTGAACTTCATCCGATGGCCCATCCTGAGCACCCCAAAGCATCTGAACCCGCGTGTGGCAGGTAACTATGACGGGGAGGTGGAGTATCTGCGTGAATACATACGTGAGCGCATACCCTTCCTGGACCAGCGGACAAAGAACCAGGAAGAAGAGGCTGAGCATTACGACATAGCCACAGCCGAGGAGCTGAAGAATTTTGCCGATATGGTGAACAGCGGAAAGACTGCCATCAACGCAACGCTGACGGATGATATAGACTTCACGTCCTATGAGAATGTGATGATAGGAAAGGATGCTCATTACCGAGGCACCTTTGACGGAAATCAGCATAGTATAACAGTTAGGATGAACACCTCGGACAATTACACCGCGCTTTTCCGCTATCTGGAAGGAACTGTAAAGGACTTAACCGTGAAGGGAACCATCAATACCAGTGCTAAGTTTGCTGCAGGCATTTGCGGAAGTTCTGAGGATGCACGCATAGAACGGTGCACCGCCGACGTAAAGATTATCAGTACCGTTAACGGTGACGGCACACACGGAGGCATTGTAGGTGTCAGCAGAAACAACACGTATATCTCTGACTGCCATATACGAGGCAGCATGAGCGGCAGCAGCACCAACTGCTGCGGTGGTGTGGCTGGCTGGACAGATGGGGCCACAACCATCAAGAACTGTCTGGTAAGCAGCAACATATCAGTTTCTACCAGCGGAAGTGATATGCTGGCCAGAAACACAGGAAATGTAACATCCATCAACAACTATACATATGACACATGGGGCGCTGCCAACGGAAACGGCAATCTTACCTACTTCACACAAGACCAGATGTACTTGGGCGAAGCATGTTATCTGATGAACCTTAACAGGAAACAACCGGTATGGTATCAGCATTTAGGTATTGACAGTATGCCATCATTGGATTCCGACAGAGGACAGGTATATGCTGTTTCACGCGTCCATTGCGATGGCATCCCCTATGAACCGGGGTTGGGTTATAGCAATAACAAAGACTTCAACCAACGTGACGATCATGTTATACAGGACGGCATCTGCATTGTTTGCGGATTATGTGACAGCAGCACAATGCCCTGCGATGCAAGAGGGTTCTTTGTACTGTCAACAGCAAAACAACTGGAATGGTTCTCGAAGTATATTTCAACAGAGGACAACACTGCATGTGCCGTCTTAGGAGACGATATTGATTATACAGCTTACAACAGCATGATTGGACAGGGAGCGGCGTATAACGGCACCTTTGACGGCGCAGGACATACCATTACCATAAATATGCAACGAAGTTCCGATTATGCCGGACTATTCTATAACGTACGCAGAACCATCCAGGATCTTACGGTAAACGGTACTGTTCAGACAAGCGCCAAATTCGCCGGCGGAATTGCCGCCAACCTGTCGGGCGGTCAGTTGCTGAGATGCCAGAGCTACGTTGACATTATCAGTTCAGTAAATGGTGATGGTACGCACGGTGGCATCATAGGCATTAATAGTGAAAGCAATGAGATAGCAGATATCACAGACTGCCTGTTCGGCGGCTCCATTCAGGGCGGGAACACCGACTGCTGCGGTGGCGTCTGTGGCTGGGCCTCGGCACCCATCATGATAACCAACACGCTGGTTGTGGGCAACTTCGGCGTAGGAACAAACGGCAGTGATATCATCTGCAGGAACAGCGGTATGCTGCTCCAGGATAATTGCCATTACTATTCTATATGGAATGCCAATGTACCCGCAGGAGTAAGGAAGGCAGAAGAATTAGACCTGAAGGACGGCACGCTATGCTACCTGCTGAACGGTTCGCGCAAAGAGAATGAGATGGCATGGTACCAAACCCTGGCAGCAGACCCCTACCCCATTCCGGACTCAAGGCATCTACCCGTATATCAGTGGCAGGACGGCACATTCAGCAATGATGATGAGACCAAAATAAATGAAGAATTAAGAGTGAAGAATGAAGAATTTGCTTCCGCAGTGTATGACCTGAGCGGTCGGAAACTTGTCAACTCGTCAACTTGTCAACTTGTCAACTCCTTGAAAAAAGGAATCTACATCGTGAATGGGCGGAAAGTGGTGTTCTAGGTCTTAGCATTATAGCTTAGTTGCTTAGTCGCTTAGTTGAATTAATGGTCAATGGTCAATGGTCAATGATCAATGGTAATAAAGCGGTCTCATAAAAAAAGAGTACAAGAAGAGAAAAAAATCCGGTTTAGCCTTCGTCAATTTGACGAAAAAGAATTAACTTTGCGCCCTGTTTTTAAGATAAAAAGATTTAAGCACATATGGGAGGTTTTTTCGGGACAGTATCAATGCAGCCTTGTAAGGCAGACCTTTTTTACGGAACAGACTATCAGTCGCACATGGGTACCAAGCGCGGCGGTATGGTTACAGTAAGTGAAGAAGGTGAGTTTTTCCGCAGTATCCATAATCTGGAAAGTACCTATTTCAGGACTCGCTTTGAAGATGAACTGGACAAGTTCAAAGGCAATGCCGGAATAGGCGTAATCAGCGACACTGACGCTCAGCCAATGCTGATGAACAGCCACTTGGGACGCTTTGCCCTTGTTACAGTAGCTAAGATCAACAACTTGGAAGAACTCTGTCAGAAACTGCTCTCGGAAGGACAGCACTTCAGCGAATTCTCATCCGGCAAGATCAACCCCACCGAGTTGGTAGCCTTATTAATAATAAAAGGTAAGGACTTTGTGAACGGCATTGAGAATGTCTTCAACAATATCAAGGGTTCTTGCTCTATGCTCCTGCTGACGGAGAACGGTATTATTGCAGCCCGCGACTCATGGGGCCGTACCCCAATAGTTGTAGGTAAGAAGGAAGGTGCCATGGCTGTAACAAGCGAGAGCACTGCCTTCCCCAATCTGGATTATGAGATATCCTATTTTGTAGGTCCGGGCGAGATTGTACGCATCACCGCCGACAAGATGGAACAGCTTCGCAAGCCCAACAAGCGCATGCAGATTTGCTCTTTCCTGTGGGTATATTACGGATTCCCCACCAGCTGCTACGAAGGCAAGAACGTAGAGTGGGTACGTAATGAGTGCGGACGCCGCATGGGTGAGGAAGACAAGACTGAGGTAGATTGTGCCTGCGGTATCCCCGATAGTGGTATCGGCATGGCCGTTGGTTATGCCGAGGGTCATAAGTGCCCCTATATGAGAGCCATCAACAAGTACACTCCCACTTGGCCCCGTAGCTTCACCCCCAGCAATCAGGAGATGCGTAACCTGGTAGCTAAGATGAAGATCATCCCCAATGCCGACAAACTGCGCGACAAGCGCGTACTCTTCTGCGATGACAGTATTGTACGCGGTACTCAGCTGCACGATAATACCAAGGTGCTGCACGAACTGGGAGCCAAGGAGGTTCACATGCGTATAGCATGCCCCCCATTGGTATACGGCTGTAAGTTCATCAACTTCAGCGCCAGCAAGAGCGACCTGGAGCTTATCACACGCCGAATCATCAAGGACTTTGAGGGCGATGAGAACAAGAACCTGGAAGCTTACACACGTACAGACAGTCCTGAATACAAGAGAATGGTGGCAGAGATTGCCAAGCGCCTGAACTTGGATTCTCTGAAGTTCAGCAAGCTGGAGACCCTGATAGAGTCAATCGGTCTTCCCAAAGATCAAATCTGTACTCACTGCTTTGACGGCTCCTCAGCCTTCACGCTGGAGGAAGTCAACTCGCAGGAGTCACTGTTTTAAATCCTGGATCAAAAATTAGCTGTTTCTTTATGCGTTAAGACTTCCATTCATATACGCTTTTCTTTTTAGTACGTAAAATCACAACATATTTACGAATTATCTCGTGTCTTAACATAGTTTAACGCATTCTGACGAGACATTAAGATTAAAAACACCCGTCACCCATCACCTTTGCTGATTAACATGTTGATTATCAAAGCTTAGTGGGTGATGGGTGTTTTTAATTTGTTTCGGAATCTCATGAGATTCCGTTTCAGAGGGCGGAATGAGGTGATAGTTTAGCAAAATTGCGCAAAGAATTTGTGGCGTTTTCGCAAAATTTGTCACATTTAATACAGTTTAACAGATTGCAAAGGACACAATGTGAAGATTTGTATAACTTTGTTCCGACAAAGTGCAAATATTGTACCAGATCATACCCAATTTAGGTTGGCAAACAATTAATTTAACATAATATGAACCAATTTAATATTCAATTAACCATAAAAAAAATAATGCTATTTGCTTTATGCCTATGTTGGATTAACATGGGCCGGTCTCAGGTTTCTCCATATACGGGAACAGCATTGGAGGACTTAACAGACGGTGATTATTATATATATAATATTGAGACCGGGACGTGGATTGGAGACAACTATACGAATACCACACGATATACATCCCGTGCTGAACTGGGAACCAGAGGATCCGACTTCTACGTATCTGCCATTACAGGCGGCTATCAGATAAACCCCAAGTTGGGGCATAATCATTCCTTGAACGCCTCGAACCTGTATATGGATACTACCTCGGGTCTTACAAAATGGGTTATTACACCTGTTGAAGGCTCATTCAACATTTTTACTATCACAAGTGGATCATATACATTGGGAGCAGATGCTACAGGATTGTTAATAAATAATGCTTCCAGCAAGAATACCTGGCAATTCGTCAGTCGTGAAGAAAGGTTTCTTGTGGACTGCAGAAATGCAAGCATGGACTCCCCAGTGGATCTTTCGTGGGCTGTTTACGGAGGAACATTCCCCGTTTCCGACGAAAGACGCAATTTGTGGCAAGGTGCCTGGGGAAGTAACAATGTAAAGGGTGACGACCTCTATCATTGCAACCGTATATGGGAGATGTGGAAGATTCGCGGAACAGAAGTCTTTCAGCAGCTGAACGACTTGCCCAATGGCTATTACGGTGTCTGTGCCCAGGCATTCTATTCACCGACTGCAAACTCAGATGTCAGTTCTGCTCATTATGATGCTTATCTGGACGGCTCTGAGTCTACGGCAGGATATGTCTTTGCCGGTTCCGACAAAGTTCCCATGCAGAACATATACAGCTTGGCTACCGACCAGAAAATCGATAACCTGAACACGATGAGCCTGGGCAACGGGAAGTGGATGCCTGATGGCACTACGCAATATTCAAACCATATCTTTAACGGACACGGAATGACAAACGAGGCGAAGGCATCCGTTACGAACGGTCAGTTGACATTCGGGGTACGAGTAGAGAAGGGAACAGGAGAATCGTGGATATTGTTCGATAACTTCCATCTTTACTATTATGGAGCTGAGGGACTGGAAATACCGGCACAGCAGGCAGATGCAGTAATCGCGGGTGTAGAATACCGACAGGCTGACAGGTCCCATCTCTGTGTTTCCTTTACCGGTTCGGAAGACGTGTCAATAGAACATGGACTTGTTCAAAGAATCACAGTCACCGATATGGACGGTAAGGTTGTTGCCAAAGGAAAAGAGGCCACCAATTATTATGACGGTCGATGGAACATGACATCGTTACGTATTACCCTTAACAAGCCACTTCCTGAAGGACAATATACGCTGACTATTCCTGCTAATACGTTGTTGCTAATGGAATTGGCCTACCAGTTATATGGGACAAAGCTGCAAATGCCATTTACCAGCACGCCAAGCGGAAACAGCGATGGCGACATGATTCAGCCAACAGAGGAACTGAAAGACAATCAAACGTATGCCGACGGTATACGAATTGCATGGCAATATCGCAGACAGAAATATATAGGGCCTGGCAGTTACGGACGTGTGATCCGCCGTTCCAACGGTGAATATGTGATGGTGTATAGCACAGGAGGCAGCAATATCGGCGGTACGAACTACATACGCTTCCAGCGAGAGCCGTATGCGAACTGGACTTCAGCTAAAATCACAAAAAGCAATAACAGTTATTTCACCAACAAGAATGCGGAAATCATAGAGCTGGCAGACGGCAGGTTGATGTATGCATGGCTCTATCGCACAAACTTCAATAACTCTAAAGGCCCGAGCAAAATCATGGCAGCCTATTCTACGGATGGTGGACAGACATGGAAAGATGAGCAGGTTATCTATACAGCTACCGAGACAGGTGGGTTAGGCGTTTGGGAACCGGCTATGGTACAATTGCCCTCTGGCGAGCTGCAGATATATTTTGCTAATGAGGCCAGTGCAGGAGGCGGCAATCAGAACATCTCAATGCGTCGTTCTTTCAACGGAGGAAGATCCTGGCAGCCGGGAACAGAGATTGTGGCTTATCGTAGCGGTTCGCGAGACGGAATGCCTGTACCTGTATATCTAAAGAATGGGAAAGGTATTGCCGTAGCCATTGAAGACCCTGGGTTTATGGGAACATTCAAGCCTATGATTGTACATACCGATGCCGATGATAACTGGGCAAGCGGATTAGTTGACGGTAACAGTACTACTCATCGTTGGAGTATCTTCCAGAACTCTGCGGACTATCTGCCTTCAAGTGTTTACTGCGGTCAACCATATCTCATCCAATTGCATAGTGGCGAGACTGTTTATTCAGCTGCATCGGGCGAAGAGCGAGACCCTGTCAACTCCGACAACCATGGGCGTATGGTTGTGTATGTTGGAAACAGCAGTGCCAAGAACTTTATTGCGCGCTCCTTCCCGTTCCCCTTCACAAACGACCCAAATGCCTGTGCTATCTGGAACAGCATAATGCAGTATAACGATTCTACCCTACTTGCCGTTTGCACGGTGGAAGGTGAAATAAGCAAAGTGGGTATCTGGACAAGCGAAGGTAAGATTCTTCATCCTATCTCATGTTACCAGACAGATTCTAACCGCAAGTGGAATGCGGTCTCCGATTACCTGTTCATGGGTGCAGAATCACAGGCAGAGGCAAGGGTCAAATCACTATGGGATACCGACAGTGTATACTTCCAGATACAGGTAGATGACAAATATATCACACCATCAGAAGATATTACGGAATCTGACGGTGTAGAAGTCTTTTTCTCTACCATTGTACCACGTGGCACAACAAAATCAAAACAGTATCGTATTTTGGTTGATGTAAACGGTAATGTACTTACACAACATGGAATCAGCACCAGGTGGATTGCAGATGAAATGCCTGTCAGAGCCTCGGTAATATCCCAGGATGAAGGATATAGCGTAGAGTTAGCTGTACCCTGGAGCAGTATTGGCGGCATCCCGACTACGAACAACCTATATTGCTGTTACCAGCTTCATAATTTTGATATCGTTAGAGGAAAAACATCTTTTGTTCATGAAGTTCTCTCAGGAAGTAATATTGATAAAGCAGCGACATGGATGCGTATGCCAATTGTTTCCAATCCGGAACTTGAGGACGGTATCATTGGCATTGCCCCCGAAAATACTGCATCCTATTGTGTCAAGCCCATGAAGTTCATCCGAGACGGACACCTGTTTATTGAGCTTGGAGGCAAAAGGTATTCTGCAGAGGGAATATACATTCCCAACATATCCAGATAAAGAAATCCCGTTTATAAAACAGCGGCAATTGCCTGCTTTACCTTATCCGCCAGCTGCTGATAGGTAATATCTGATGTGGGCATTATGGGGGGCAGATAATGAACCTCGATATGACGGGGATACAAGAACTTCCTATGCCTTGGCAAAGCATCATAAGCACCTCTTATACAGACAGGTACAATAGGAACGTTCAATTCCTTGCTTAGGATAGCAAAGGAGAGTTTGAAATCACCCAAGTCACCATCGTGCGTACGACTGCCCTCGGGGAAGATGACAATGTTCTTGCCGTTCTTCAGCACCTCTGCCAACTTCTGGATACTCTCCTTCAGATGAGCCTGTTCCATAATGATGGTATTGTTCTTATCAGCCAAAGCACGACGGAACTTACCCCTGACATGCTGCTCCGTTGCAAAGAAGTAACAGGTCTTTATCTGACGACAGGTAAGACCGCTCAGCACAACGGGACCATCCACGAAACTCTGATGATTGGGAGCCAGAATATACGGTCCCTTGGCAGGTATCTGAATACGTCCGTGGATACCCAAGGAGTTATAAACCCTGAAGAACAACTTAAAGCATTTGTTGGCAAAGGAGAAGAAGCAGGAAGCCTGAGGAATACGCAAGTCTGTAACCGACTCGTTCAGCAGACTGTGCCAATCCACTTCCTCTACCTCAACCTTTGTCTTGCAGGATGCAACATGCTCTGCCATTACCTTGATATTGGGGAAGGCAGCCATCTCCTCCACAAGAATCTTCATACCAAAGGTGTGCTCTATGAAACCCTGCAGACCGACCTTATCCAAAGAGTCCATAGCCAGGTCCGTCTCGATATGTGAAGAAGGTTTGACAGGCACTTTCTTCTCCTGTTCTATATATTGCTTGATAATACGGTATTCCTCCGTATCAGGTTCAGGTTCTTCGGGACGGATAGGCTGAGCGGTACGACAGGCTTCCAACAGTGCCTGCAGCTTAAAGCGCTGCAGTTTATCCAACTTCGTTCTGGGCAGCTCTCCCCTATATACCGTCAGCGCCATCACCTTCTTGTAATTGGCCACCGTACGGTTGTAAGGTTCTATCACCTCATGCTTCAACGCTACCTCAACCTGCGTATCATTCAGCATGGAAGCCCATATAGTTTGCGGTACGACGATAGCACGCAGCAGATCTCCGTCCTGCATAACAGCCACCTCTTTTACATACTGGTCGTACTGTTCCAGTTTATATTCTATCTCACTGGGCTCTATATTCTTGCCGTTGGAGAGCACAATAATCTCCTTGGTACGTCCGGTAATGGTAACACGTCCTTTCTTGTCGATAGTCGCCAAGTCACCCGTATGGATAAAGCCATCCTTATCTATCACCTGAGCTGTCTCCTCGGGTCGGTTGTAATAGCCAAGCATCACATTGGGACCCTTGGCACACAACTCGCCATTCACCAGTTTGCATTCAATACCGGGCAGGGGAAGTCCCACGCAGCCCGGTCGGATATCCGTTGGACGGGTAAAGCAGATGATAGGCGCAGTCTCCGTCATGCCATAGCCTTCCAGCACATCCAGTCCTAAGGTCTTCAGACCCTCTCCTATATCCTTACTGAGGGCAGCACCGCCACTGACAAAGTACTTGATATTGCCACCCATCTTACGACGGATACTACCGAAGACAAGGCGCGAGAGCGTACGGCTACGGAAGAAAGCACACATATTGAACAGGAATGCAGTGATGATATTGGAATCGATCTTCTTCTTGATACCGCCATAGAGCATCTGCCACAGACGGGGCACGCCAATAACGATAGCCACCTTGCCACGACAGAGTGTATCCATGAGGTCGGGAGCCGTCAGGCTGGGACAAATGGCTACGCCGCCACCCTTCCAGAACGGAGCAATAAGACTGCCCATCAATGGCAATACATGGTGAAGAGGCAGAAGAATCATCACACGACTCTTGCTGGTGTAGATTCTAACATCCTGGGAAACGCCCTTGATGTTGGCCATCAGGTTCTGGTAGCTGAGCATAACACCCTTAGGACTGCCCGTAGTACCAGAGGTATAGATGATAAGGGCTACCTTCTGATTGTATGGAACATCCAGTTCAGCCCATGGCAAACTGCTAGGCAACTCACGGGTAGGCTCCGGCTCGCACTTCATCTTCTCTTCTATGACATAGTATGGAATATCCAGACCCGTCTGAGCCAACGCCTGCTCTACAACAGGAACGTTATGCCGTGAGGTCCAGATTCCATGCGGCGTACAGTCGCGCAGGATATAGGAGAAATCAGAAACCGTACTGCTGGCATCCACGGGAACAGCCACAGCGCCCTTCTGCCAGATGCTGAAAAATGCATAAACCCACCCCTCACTGTTTTCGCTGAATACAACTATCCGCTTGTCGTTACCCGAAGGCATCTGCTCAGCAAAAACGTCGATGTACTGCAAGGCTCTGGCAAATGAGATATTGCGCTCCCCTGCTATAATGGCTGTCTTCTCAAGATCAATTGATGTCACTCCTTTACCCATGTTTTACAATCTGTATTAAACGATACAGAAGACAAAATTACAACAAAAACGCAAACACGCAAGAAAAAGAATCCACAATGTGGGAAATTTATCTAAAAAATGAAAAAAAATACATTTATAAAATATGTATTAGACGAAAAATATGTAATTTTGTATTATGAATTCAAAACCTTATATTCATTGTATGAAGAAGTTATACATTTTATTGTTTGCATGTTTGGTTATGATTGCATGTGGAAGTAAGAAAAAAGATGTTGCAAAGGATGATACTCCACAGAACACTGTATTGGTTTTATACTACTCACAAACAGGGGCTACAGCATCTGTTGCAAACCAGATAAAATCAAGCATGAATGCAGATATCGAGGAGATAATCTGCGAGAACCCATACTCAGGAGACTTCGAGGCTACCATCGAACGTTGCAAGAAAGAAAATGAGAAAGGAGAGACTCCTGCCATCAAGCCTATTAAGGCTGATGTTCAGAAATATGATATCATCTTCCTGGGCTACCCCATCTGGTTCGGTACCTATGCACCTCCCATTGCCGCATTGCTGGATAATGCCAACTTCGAGGGCAAGATGATTGTTCCGTTCTGCACCTTCGGAAGCGGTGGACTGGAAAGCAGTACAGAAAACCTGAAAGCCCGTCTGCCCAGATCTGTCATCATGGACGGCTTTGGCATACGTAATGCACGCCTGAGTCATCTGCAGGAAGAACTTAACGACTTCCTGGTACGCAACGGATACCTGCAAGGTGAGGTTGAGCCACTGCCCGACTTCGATGTTCAGGATGAGCTGTCCGAAGCTGACAAGAAGGTCTTTCACGAGGCATGCGATGGCTATCAATTCCCTCTGGGCACACCCACTTCTGTATCAAAAAGATTCACCAAACAGGGAACGGAATATCGTTTCACCACTCGCAATTCTGACGAGGGTATGTCAACACAGATGACTGTTTACATAGAGTTGCGAAACGAGAAGAATGCAAAGGCCGAATTTACAAGGGTCGTAAGATAAATAATTAATTTAGGATAACATTTAAGGTAATAAGATGAAGTACGGATTTGACAACGAGAAATACATTCGCATACAAAGCGAACATATCAAGGAGCGCATAGCACAGTTCAAGGGCAAGCTTTACCTGGAACTGGGCGGCAAACTCTTCGACGATCACCACGCCAGCCGAGTACTGCCAGGCTTCCAGCCCGACTCAAAGTTGCGTATGTTGCAACAGTTAGCAGACTCTGCTGAAATAGTAATCGTTATCAGCGCCATAGATATAGAGAAGAACAAGATACGACAGGATCTGGGTATCACCTATGATGAGGATGTGCTGCGCCTACGCAACGAGTTCCAGAACCGCGGTTTCCGTGTAGATAACGTGGTTATCACACACTACAACGGTCAGAGTTCTGCCGACCAGTACCGTCACCGTCTGGAAAGTATGGGCATCAAAGCTTACTACCACTACACCATCGAGGGCTACCCTCACAACGTGGACCTTATAGACAGTGACGAGGGATTCGGTAAAGACGACTACGTAGAGACAACTCAGCCCCTGGTTATTGTAACAGCCCCCGGTCCCGGTAGTGGCAAGATGGCAGTCTGCCTTTCCCAGCTTTACAACGAGCACAAGCGCGGTGTGGAGGCAGGATATGCCAAGTTTGAAACTTTCCCCGTTTGGAACCTGCCACTGAAGCACCCCATAAACATTGCTTACGAGGCAGCTACGGCCGACCTCAACGACGTGAACATGATTGACCCCTTCCACATGGAAGCCTATGAGAAGGTGGCTATCAACTATAACCGCGACGTGGAGATCTTCCCCGTGCTGAATGCCATCTTCGAGGGTATCTACGGCAAATGTCCTTACAAGAGCCCCACTGACATGGGTGTCAATATGGTGGGTTTCTGTATTTCGGACGACAAGATTTGTCAGGAAGCCTCACTTCAGGAAATTGTACGCCGTTACTATACAGCCCTTGGCAAGTTAGCAACAGGTGCATGTAACGAGAACGAGGTTACCAAGCTGAAACTTCTCTTCAAGCAGGCTAAGATTGATACCGACTACCGCAAGTGTACGGTAGCTGCTAAGAAACGCCTGAAAGAGACCGGCGTTCCCTGTAGCGCCATAGAACTGGAAGACGGCAACATCATTACTGCCAGCAGTTCTCCCCTTCTGGGAACCTGCGCTTCACTATTGCTGAATGCCACCAAGCACTTGGCAGGCATCGACCACAGCGTAAAGCTTATCTCACAGGAACTGATTGAGCCTATCCAGAAGACAAAGACAGAATATCTGGGCGGTCATAACCCACGTCTGCATACCGACGAGGTGCTGGTAGCCCTCTCTGTACTTAGTCAGAACGATGCCAACTGCCGTCGCGCACTGGCCATGCTGCCTTTGCTCAGAGGTTGTCAGGCACATTCTACCGTCATGCTGAGTGAGGTAGACCAGAAGATCTTCAAGAAACTGGGCATTGGACTGACCTGCGACCCCGTTCATAAAGAAGCATTGTAAAAATGGGCCGCCCCCAAAACATCGTAATAACGTAATAACGTAATAACGAAGGCGGCCAAACAAAACATCAGAATAACGATATATCGAAATAACGAAATAACGACAAAATGAGAAAACTATTTTTCATGCTTCTTTCCCTTCTGATGGGCGGAAGCGCTTATGCACAGTGTGTAATCAAGGCAGAACTGAAGGATGTAACAGGTGATACTGCTTTTGTACAGATTGTAAAGCCCGACTTCTCCGGCATAGAGAAAACAGATACACTGAAGGTAAAGAAAGGTAAGTTCACTATCCAGAACAACGACAGCAAGACACGCTTGGCCATGTGTAAGGTTAAAACCAATGAAGGCGATAAGCAACTGAGCATATACCTGGTTCCTGGAGAGAATGCTACCGTTACCGGAACAACAGAGAAGCATATCTGGAATGGCTCACAGTTCTACAAGGATTACCAGGAGCTGAAGAACACTATCGATCCTATTAACGATAAAATGTCCGAAATTGGACTGTCTTACCACAGCCAGGTTGAGAAAGGTGCCAATGCCGACTCACTTAGGAAGGTTATTGACCCCATCTACAACGACCTGCAGAAGCAGTTGAGCCAAAAGATGATGGAATTTATCACTACACACCCCAACAGCGGTGCCGGTGTAACCGTTCTTATGGGCTTTGAAGAGGCTGAGAAGGCACTGGAGACTATGAGCAGCGTAGTAGCTGAGGGTAAGTTCTCTTACTTCATTGACGTTGTAAAAGCCAAAATCGAACGTGACAAGATTCGTGAGGAGGCAAGCAAGAAAGTAGCTGACGGTAAATTGGCTCCCGACTTTACTCTTAAGGATATCAATGGTAACGACCTCACCCTCTCCTCTTTGCGTGGCAAGTACCTGATTCTGGATTTCTGGGGCTCATGGTGCGTATGGTGCATCAAGGGATTCCCCGAACTGAAGAAGTACTACGAGAAGTACAGCGACCGTCTGGAAGTCCTTGGTGTTGACTGCGGCGATACAGAAGAGAAGTGGAAGGCAGCCGTAGAAAAGCATGAGTTGAAGTGGAAACACGTATTCAACCCCAGAGAGGCTAAGATTGAGGAAAAGTATGCCATCTCTGGCTACCCCACCAAGATCATTATCGACCCTGAAGGCAAAATCGTGAAGACCGTAGTTGGCGAGGATCCTGCTTTCTACGAGTTCCTCGACGAGCTGTTCAAATAAAATATAAATATGTATAAGGCTCTATTGGCAGGCACTCTCATGCTGTTGTCCCTTGTCCTCCGGGCAGAGGACTACAGCATGACTTCGCCAGACGGACATCTGAAGGCCACCGTTCAACTGGTGGACGGTAAACTAAGCTACTCGGTAAGTAAGGACAATAGAGCCATCATCAATGAGTCGGCATTAGGACTAAAGCTTTCCGCCATCGACCTGACAGAAGAACTGGAGCTGGTGGAAGTCGACTCATCGGTTGTAGATGACGCCTACACACTACCCGTAGGCAAACGCAACCAATATAGAGACAATTGCCACACTTTATCTATTACAACTTCAAGAAAAACATGGAGGCAGACCGTTCTGTTCCGTCTATACGATGACGGCTTTGCCTTTCGCTACAGTATTCCCAGATACGGCGGGCACACCTCAGCAACACTTACAGACGAGGCCAGCCTTATCCGTATCAACAACATCTCAAGCGTTACAGCATGCCAGTTTATAGGCAACAAGGGAGGCAATGATCCCAACTATCCCTACGAAGGGCTGTACACTCAGTACACCAAATGGGAGACATTGGCGAGCACTGCCGACGGACGCTTCAACTCCCCCACCCTTGCCTACAACGGCAAAGAATATCTGCTTATCTCCGAAGCAGACAATCGCGGTATTTTCTGCACCTCACTGACAAAAGCCGAGGAGGAGAAGGGAACCTTTTCCTATAGTTGGACCGGACAGACCAAGGACTATGCTGAGGAGAAAGAGCATAGCATCTACTGCACCCTGCCAGCATTCACCCCGTGGCGTATGGTAGTATGCGGTGACATCAAGACAATCTTCGAGACTACCATGGCAGAGAACCTCTGTCCGCCAACCACCATGACTGACCTCAGCTGGATAAAGCCTGGCGTGGCATCCTGGTACTGGGGAGGTTCCGACGGTGACAAAAGCGAGATAAGGAAAGCATACGGAGGACTTAAGGAAGGAGAAATGGCACATGCCGATCTGGCTGCAGAGATGGGGTGGCCCTATCATCTGATAGATGCCGGATGGAGTTCCTCATGGTTCCCCGGATTTGTACAACACGCCAACGAGCAAGGCGTTGAATGCCTGCTCTGGCAAAATGCCAACCTGAACAGCAGCAAGGATTTCTCTAACGAGAATATGGATGCCACACTCAAGAAATGGAAGAGCTGGGGCATCAAGGGTGTCAAAGTAGATTTCTGGGAAGATGATTCCAAGGAAACCATGACACGTATAGAGAACCTGTACAAGACCGCTGCCAAATACAAGATGCTGGTAAATCTGCATGGCTGCACACGTCCATCAGGATTGCGTCGCACCTATCCTCACATCATGACACAGGAAGGCATCTACGGAGGCGAGCAGAACTTCTGGAACTCCAAGAAAAACACTACATTTCAGCACCTGAGTGTGCTCTTCACCCGTAACGTGGTAGGAGCTATGGACTACACCCCTGGCGACTTTGCCACCTGGCGCGGCAGTATCCTTACACACCGTAGCATGGGACACAAGATGGCACTACTAACACTCTTCGAAAGCGGTATCGTACATATAGCAGAATGCCCTGAGAATCTGAAGTATTTCCTGGGAAGAGATATCATGAAGCGTCTGCCCACAGCGTGGGACGAGAGCAGACTCATAGAAGGAAATCCATCCTCATACGCTACTATAGCCCGTAGGAAGGGAGAAGACTGGTGGATATCTGGCATCAGCGTTAATGAGAGAACATGCAGAATGAAGCTCGACTTCCTGGAGGACAACCGTCAGTACACCGCATATATCTATCGCGACGGCACCTGCAGGTCAGACCTCGCCTTCGAGAAAAAACAGGTTAAGAAAGGTACCAGCCTCAGCATCAAGGAAATCAGCGAGGGCGGCTTCCTTGTTCAGATTTCCCCTCTGGATAATTTGGACGTACCCGTTGACCGTGTTACATACGAGGCAGAATCCAGCGTTAACACGCTGACAGGACAGACTAACCGTAAGACATACTCCACCCTACATGCCTCAGGCGGCGGATATGTGGATTACGTAGGCGATGGCGGAAAGATACAGTTCAACCGCGTCAAAGCCGACCGCGACGGACAATATCTGCTAACCATCTACTTTATGACATGTGATACCCGCAAGGCAAAACTACTTGTCAACGGTGAGCAGGTAGGTGATACCATTACCTTCAGGGATAATGGCGATTGCACCGGCAGTTGGGATCCGGACGGAATGGCATGGAAGATGATACCCATTACACTGAAGAAAGGCTCTGCCAACACCATAACCATCCAGTCCTTTGAGGATATGTGGGCACCTAACTTCGACCGTATCACCATTCATCCCATCCTTACAGAAGAGGAAATAACAGGCATTAAAAACAGCCTCAACAGACCCTCCCACAACCCCTCCCTCTATGGAGGGGAGATATATGATCTCTGTGGTCGCAGAGTGAATTCAAATTCAAAAATTCAAAATTCAAAATTCACGGGGCAAGAGGATTCCTTCACTCTTAATTCTTCATTTAAAAAGGGCATATACATAATTAATGGGAAGAAGTACTGTACCTCTTCCCATTAATTATTCTTTTTTGGCCGCTTCTCGTTATAACGACTTCCTTGGCCGCTTCTCGTTATATCGACTTCCTTGGCCACTTCTCGTTATATCGTTATTACGTTATAACTTTATTACGATGTTTCTTGTGGCGGCCCTCAATTTTGAT